>DATEOF010000413.1:0-7429 GCA_035274465.1 Polyangiales bacterium | reverse complement strand
GTCACCGCGCCGAGCAGCAAGAGCACTGCCTCTCGCAAGCTCATTGGGGCGCACGCTTGCAGGTGAACTGCTGGCTGCAGTCGCCTGTCCAGCGCTCCGGAATTCCGAGCGGAGACAGGCAGCCGAAGAACCAGTGGCGGCACTGACCGGTGTCCAAGACGAACGCACCTGCGTCGCTCAGCCAGTTCGCTCCGGCATCGCCGGCCAGCCCGCCCACGCCGGCGTCGGCGAGCAAGCCGCCCAGCCCGGCGTCCCCGAGCAGACCAACGAACCCGCCGTCGCCGAACAGCGCCGGACCGAGGTTCGGCGCCCCTGGGGCTTCGGTGCAGCGACCCCACGTGCCGTCGGGCTGACAGCTCTTGGACGCCGTCAGCGAGCAGAAGATCGAGACCGTACAATCCTCGTCGCAGTAGGCGACGCTGCCCGGCACACACAGGCACTCGTCGGTCGGCATGCCCGCGTCCATGCCGCACTCCCGCACCTCGCCCATGCACGGGCTCCACTCGCCGAATTCCGCGTCGGCATTGCCCACGCAGATCTGCGTGCCGTCGCGACACATGCCTGTGTGTCGTTGGTTCGCAGGCCCTGTCCAGCACTCGGTCTTCTCGCCGACCTGACACGCACAGCCCGCCGGATGAAACGCACCCGGCGCGCAGCTGTCGTCACGGACTGCGGGCGTGATCGGCACTCGCGGCGGCGGTTCGGACGCTGGCGCTGGCCCTTTGGGATCTACTTCCGACCTGCCGCCCTCAGCTGCAGGCGCCGGCGCACCTGCGCCCACGGCGGTTTCGCCCGCCTCGCCAGGCGACGCGCGCATATTCGCGCTGCACGCGGCGCAGCATGCCATCAAACCCAGGAGCAACCATGTTTCCTCGCGTGAGCTCTGCATGCGAGTAGGTCGCACGAGCCGAACGATTCGGCTCCGCGTCACTCCCCGCAGCTGCTCTCGCAAAACACGGTGCCCTGTGCCAGCACCAGACCCAGCGAGACGGTAGCCGGTAACTGCGCTGCCACGAAGAATGCGTGAGGGCGATCGGCGACGAAGCAGAACTCGTAGTGCGATTGCGCTGGGTCCAGGATGATCCTGCCGAGCAGCTGCTCGCGCGCGCACGGCGAGTGGCCGCCGTACACTTCTGCAGCCAGGCCCATACCGATCGAGAGCTGAATGCTCTGCAGATCGAGCGTGGCTCGGTACGTGCGCCCGGCCACTAGCGGCTGCGCGAGTTGGTTCGACACCACCGTCGGAAGCCCAGAGAGCGTCTCACACGTGGCCGACACGTCGAGCGGCGGGCGCGCGGTGCAGCCACCAGAGGCAGGAGGCGGCGGCTCGTCGAGCGCCGGACAGGTGAGCGTGGTGGCCGCGAACGCGCTGTGTTTCGTGCTGTCGATCACCAGCGCGACCACCGGAGTCGAGCTGTGCGGGCACACGCGATGCGGGCCGGCACCGGAGATCTCGGGCACGTTCCAGACGAACGTGTACGGCGCGGAGCCTCCCGATGCCTCTGCCTTGATCTCGACGCAATCCTCGCACGGATTGTCCGCGCTGCTGACGTTCAAGCGGACAGCGAGCGGTTCGGTTTGCGGCGCGGACGCCCCGGCCAGGACACTCTCGCGCGGCCCCATCAGCACCTTCGCCGGGTCGGCATCACACGCGGCGATCAGCGCGCACAACCAGAGTCGTCTAAAACGCGGCATCGATCGCCAGCTCCGCCTTGCCTCCGAACCCGGAGATCCCGGCCTCTGTGTGCGACCCGTCGGTCGCTTCCGCGGGCAGCCACATCCAGCTGAAACCCGCGAGCGCGGACACACCGATGCCCGCGCCGAGGAGCACGCGCGCGCCCAGCCCGTGCGTCACGCTCACCGCGCCGCGGACCTCGCGATAGCCGTCCGAGTCGGGATCGGCGTGGCCGGTGAACGTCACGTGGAGCACGTCGATCGCCTGCGGCAGCCGCAGGTCGAACAGCGGGCTCAGCGGCACGAGAAGCTCCAGGTTCACGCCTGCCGACGCGAAGCTGGCGCCGATCGAGCCGTGCGGAGCGTCCACCGCGGGACAGGTGCCGTAGCCGATGCGCAGACCGGGCTCGAACCAGCGCAGCGCGCGGACCGCGAAGCCGAGCTGTCCCGCCGCTTGCACGAGTCTTCCCTGCGAGACAGCCAGCATGCCGGCGAGCGACACGCGAAACCACGACGTCGCCTCGCGGCGAGCTGCCCTGGGCTCTTGCAACACGCGCGCGACTTCGGCGCGCACGGCAGGTGGCGCCGCGACCGGATGCTCCTGCAGGTACACGCGATCCTCCAGCGCGAGCTCCGCCCAGCTGGCCTGCAACAGCTCCTCGACGTAGAGCGCGAGCGCGACCGCCCGACTGTCCTCGGGCATCGCGCCCAGTGCGACTGTACGCTCGAGCAGCTTGCGGGTCATCGCATCGCTCACCACGATCCGCCAGGTACTCGGCTCGTCCGGTGCGCGCTCCAGATCGACGCTCGCGACCCGCGAGCCGCTCGAGGTGTCGCGAAGGCACACGGCGATGCCGGAGCCGGCCAGGCCGGCAGCCAGCGGCCGCGCGATCGCCGCGCCGCTATCGGCTGCGACACGCAGCCAAACGTTCGGCCCGCTCCCGCAGCGGGGCGGCTCGGCATTCGCGCGCCCCGCCGCCAACTGCGCCAGAAAGATCATGCAGCTCATGGCGGCGAGCCTCACGGACAACGCTGCCGTACCAGCTCGGCGAATGAACCGCTCGGGAACTCGCGCAAGAACTTCGCTCGAGCGCTGCGACAACCCTCGCGATCTCCCAGTTGATCGAGCGCTTGCACGCGCCGGGCCTCGACCTGCTCCGCGAACGCGTTGCCATCGCCCGCCGCGCGATCCAGCGCCGCGAGCGCGCCCCTGGCGTCGCCGAGCTCGAGCCGCGTCCGCCCCAGCTGAAACGCGGCCAGGCTGGCGCGCGGATCGTTCGGGAAGCGCTGCAAGAACTCCGCGAGCAAGTGTTCGCTCTCGAGGATCTGCGCGTCGGCGCGCGCCTGTTGCGCGAGCTGGAACAGCGCCGCCGCATCGGGCCGCCTGGGCTTCTGCGCGAGCGGAGCTGGCACAGGGCGCGCTGCCGCTCCTGGCTGCATCGGGACAGCGGCCGGTGGGGCCGGTGGAAGCACAGCCGCTGCAGGCGCGCTGCCCGAGTCCCAGCTCTCGCCCGCCCGCACGCGCCACACGTCGGCGCTTCCATCGCGCCGCACCTCGACCTCGCCACGCGTCACTGCGACGCGCACGGCAGTCGACTCGAGCTCGACCGCGAACTCGGTGCCGACCACGCGGATCGTGTAGCCGCCGGCGTGGGTCAGGAAGGTCCGCTGGCGGTTCGGCGTCACGCGAAACTGCGCGCGTCCGCGCGTCATGTGCAGCTCCACCAACTGTGCGCTGACCGACTCGATCGCGACGTGCGTGCCCGCGGCGTGCTCCACCCGCGAGCCGTCGGCGAGCTGCAACACTTGCGGCGTAGGGGCCGCGACGCTCCGATCTCGCTTCACGGCATCCGGTAGATACAGGGCGAGCCCCGCGGCCGCGCCGATCGCGAATGCCGCGGCCGCGCCCCAGAGCGCGCGTTGCTTGCGTCGCGCGCGATCGAGACGCGCATCCAACGCCGACCAGACGCGCGCGACGCGCGGCTCGTCGGCCTGATGGCGGAAGTGGCTGGCGAGGCGCGTCATGCGTCCGCCTCCATCGCCGCAGTCAACACGCCCTCGGCCTGAACCAGGCGGCGCTTGACCGTGGCCAGCGAACAGCCCAGGAGCGACGCGATCTCTGGCAGCGAATAGCCGTCGACGCGCCGCAACAGCAAGGCCAGGCGCGCCTGCGTCGACAACGTGTCGACCACCCCGTAGATGCGCTTCAGCTCGGCGGCCACCTCGGGCGGGGTCGACGGCGAGATCGCGAGATCCGGATCCGCGTGCGTCGGCGCGCGCAGACCCAGGCGCGCGAGCATGCGCCGGTGCCGCAGCAACTGGTGCACTCGCCGCACCACCGTGCCTGCCAACCAGGCCGCGAAGGCCTGCGGCTCGTGCAGGCGTTCGAGGCGCGTGAACACCAGGAAGTAGGCTTCCTGCACGACATCCTCGACGTCCGAATCGTTACCCAGCAACCGATAGGCCAGGCCCATGGCCATCGAGGCGTGCCGGCGAAACAACGCCTCCTGCGCCCAGCGTTCACCGCCGCGCGCAGCAGCAACCAACACGGCATCGGTCGGCCGCGCAGCGCTCACCGCGCGTGCGGGCTCTTCCCCGCTCGGCACTCCCCGCCTCAACATGCTCACAGCCACGACCGTAGGTCGCCCGCAATTCGCGAACCGGCTCAAGCGGAGAGAGAATTTACTGCTGCCGGCACGCCTCGAGCTCAGCAGCACAGGCCGAAGCCGTGTCCTCTCCGTGTGCAGCCATACAACCCACCGCGCGCGACAACACGCTCTCGACGGCCGGACTCGACTCGGACATGCAATCGGTCACCATCGGTGTGCGCCGCTCGGGCGCGGTCTTAGCAATTCCGGCCCGCACACACTCCAGCGTCTGCGCGCAACTCGCGGAACCTCGGCCGATCGACCACTCTGCGCCAGTCCAGCGGGCGGCAAAGGAGTCGTCGCTCTCGCAGTAGCCGATGCGGTCGTTGCGCGGGTAGTAGCTGGCGATGAACATGCACATCTCGTCGCCGGAGCGTGGACCTTGATAGATCACGTGGTCTCCGCCATTCGCGTAGTCGCATGACCAGGCGATCCGGCTGCCCTTCGCGATCGCGAGCTCCGGGTCGTACTGACGCACGGGCACGTCTTTCCAGTGCTCGTTGGCGTAGATCTGTCGACGTGAGCCGTCTGGATCTTGAAGGACCGCTTCGTAGCCGACACCGCGAGCGTGCATGTGCGACTGGCTGTTGACGACCACGATGTCATCCGTCACCGGGCAGCTGGCGGTCATGCGGATCTCGTCGCGCGCAGGCAACTTCAAGTACGGGTTGTTCCAGAAAAGCAGGCCGCCTTCTTCCTTTAGCTCGGAGGCCGAGATCGTGAACAGGTTGATGTCTGCGCGCGCGTGGAGTCGCTCGGCGGAAGCATTGGTCTGGCGCACCTCGGCCAGGAGCACCGATCGCGCGGGCAGACGCACAGCGACACCTTCGGGCAGCGAGAGGGCCGAGAGGCCGAAAGCGCGCTGTGAACCCGCCAGCAGACCCGTGATCGACCACGCGTTCAGCACGCCTGTGCTGCAATCGAACGGCTCGCGGACGCCATCCGGGATCTGGCTGTATGAAGTGGTCCACAACACGACGTATTGCGTCCCGTCCGTGAAGCGGACCTGATCGTGGTTGACCAGTAGCTCCTCATCGCCCGTCTGGAAGAACTGACAGTATTCTCTCTCCGCGCCGGGCGGGACGTCGACGTCCAGTCGCAGCTGCACGCCGCTGCCTGCGGGTGGTGCCAACACTCCACTTTTCAGCTGGCCGGGGTCTTCTCCGTAGCAGGAGAGCGCGAGCGAGAGGGAGCTAGTCAGAATACAGACACGGGAGAGAGTGTTCATGGCGGGGCCTCTGTATTTGCAGAGACCCGAGCCGCGCGATGTGAGCCGGCTGTGAGCCAGGCGACAGGCTGCTCAGTGTTCTTCTTCGCCCGCTTCGGACGCTTCCTCGAGCCACTCGTCGATGGTCTCGAGTCGGTGGTCGAAAGCTGCACGCGCCGCTGCGAGCTGCGCTGAATCGCCGCTCAGGGCCGCACCGCGCGCAGTCGCGTAGTCACCGCGCAGGCTGGTCTGCAAGGCGCCGTACTCGCCGAGGAGTCGCGAGTTGACGCCGTCCGGATCGATCGCGTGCACGCGCTGTTCGATCGCGCCGAGCTCCTTCTCCGCCGCCTCGCGCGCCTTGGTCAAGGCGGCCTCGCTCTTGGCGCGATCGTAGCGCGCGCGCACGGCACGGATCTGCCGCACCACGGCACGATGCTCGCGCATCCTCCGCCGGTCGTAGAGCGCCTGGCGTTCTTCTTCCTCGTGCTCCAGGTGCTCGCGCCACTGCTGCTCGGCCAGCTTGCCGGCGACGGGGTCCTCCGGCAGTGTCTCGGGCTCGGTCGCGCCGGGCGGGGTTGGCGCCCGCGGCGCGTCGTAGTCAGCGCGAGTTCTTGCCGCTGATGGCTGCGGAGCTGCCGGTGCGGGCGCAGGCGCAGGTTGAGCGGCCGGCGCCTGCTCGCGACACGCCGCGAGCACGCCGATCGCCCACACTGCCCAGACGGCAGCACGCCTCATGGCGCGGCAGCACCCGCCGCGCGCGCGAAGAAGATGTCGCCCTGGTCCATGCGCGTGTCTTGCCAGACGATCAACACGTCGCTGCCCTGGACCGCGATGCCCTTGTAGTCGCCCAGGAAGTCTGTGCTGCCGCTGCCGCTGCCGTCGGTCACCTGGATGTTGGGCTCGAAGCCCTTGGTCGGATCGGCCGAACGCGCATACCAGGTCTCGTTCTTGCCGCCATCACGATAGTCGGTCCAGGCCACGTGCACGCGGCCCACGCTGTCGACCGCCACCCAGGACTCGAACTGACGCGAGGCCGTCTTGTTGTCGTTCACCTTGATCGGCTGGCTCCACGTGTCGCCGCCGTCCTTCGAGTACAGCAGCCAGACGTCGTCGTCGCCCTCGCCGCCGGTCATCTTGCTCGCCCAGGTGATCGCGACGAACTTGCCCGTCGGATCGGCCGCAGCGCCGACGATCGGGTGCTGGCGCGGGTTGCAGCTGAAGCAGAAGGTGCCCATGTTCGCGAGCAAGTCGCGCGGCTGCTCCCAGGTCTCGCCGTTGTCCTTGCTGCGCAGGTAGCGCAGCTGATTGCGGTTCGAGTCCAGGTTGTACGGGACGTGGACCAGCCCGGTGGTCGAAGTCACGATGCCGGTGCCGTGGATGATGTTGCCGGTCGACTGGATCGGACCCCACGTCTTGCCACCGTCTTTCGAGCGCTTGATGCCGCCCGGGTTGCCCAACCACGAGACGAAGAGCTCGCCCTGCTTGATGCCGCCGGCGGCCCATGGCTTGTCGGGTGCGCTCTGAATCTGGCTGACCTCGGACCAGGTCGCGCCCTTGTCGGTCGAGGTCCGCAGCTTGATGTTGCCGGACGAGCCGTTGCCGCTCGTGTACTGCTGGCAGATCGCGTACATCGTGCCGCCGCCGTCGATCGCCACGGCCGGGTCGCCCACGAAGTTCGCGGTGTTGGAGATCGAGACGTTCTTGCTCCACGTCAGCCCGCCGTCGGTGGAGAACGAGAACGCGCACACGCGCGAGGCGCGCTCGTCCATCCAGCCCGAGAGCACCAGGCCGTCGGGACCGGTCGCGATCGCGACCTCGGTCTGACGCGCCTTGCCGGTGTCGTCGTTGAGCTTCACGTTCTTGCTGAACTTCACCTCGCCCGGCTTGGAAGGCACGCCGG
>DATEOF010000412.1:0-29555 GCA_035274465.1 Polyangiales bacterium | reverse complement strand
GCCCGGCTCCGCGCGCCGTCCCAGGCCGCTCGCCATCGCCACCAGCGCACAGCACAGCGCGAGGGTCGGCGAGCGCGTGAGCAGCAAGGGCGAGAGCAGACACAGCCCGAACACCAGCGCATCGTGCCGCGCCGCTTCGAGCTGCGGGATCAATGCTCCGGCCTGCTCGCGCAGCATCCGGCGCTTGAGCAGCACCAGGCACGCGAACAGAAATCCGATGGCGCCTGCAGCCATCAGCTGCGGGAGCTCCGCGGCCAGCTGCTGCGCGAAGCTCCGCGGGCTCCAGGCGGACCACAGGCTCGCCAGCAATTCGGGCCTCGCCGCCTCTGGCTGCGGGAGCTCGAAGCCGACGCGGTAGGCCTCGCTGCGCGGTAGCGGGGCGCGCGTGAAGGTGAGCGCATGCGGCGCTCGTTCGACGCTCTCGCCGGAGTTGGCGCGAGCGGGCGGCAGGGCTTCGAGGCCGCTCGGCCCGATCACCTTGACCTGGACCTCGCTCAAGCTCACCGGCCAGCGCGGCAGCGCCCATTGCCGGCGCGGGCCGTCCGCCGCGGACAGCTGCCGGGTCTGGTAGACCACGCGCAGGCTGTGGGGGCCGCGGCGCGGCGCGCTGCCTCGGTCCTGCCAGCGCAGCCAGACCTGCCCCGGCGCGCCGGGCTCGACCTCGGGCGCCCCCGCGTCGCTCACCGAGGCCTCGAGCAGCTCGAAGTCCGGGTCGAGGCCGGTCAGCTCCAGGCGCGACAGCCAGCTCGGGCGCACGTCCAGGCCCAGCTGGAGCTCCACGCGGGCGGCTTCGGGGCGGCTGACGTCGAGCTGGGCGGCGACGGAGGTCAGCTTGGCGTCGGTCCAGGCGTGCGCTCGGGCGGTCCAGCACAGGCCCAGCAGCAACGCCCAAGTTATGTGGGCACGCATGCTACCTATCGTACCAAGGTGCCTATGTGCGCCGGCAAATTCTCGACTCAGCCGTGAGCTGGGACCTGCCGCAACCAGGCCGGCATGAACAGCAGCACGAACAGGAGCAGCGTGCCGATGGCCACCGCGCGCCGGCGCGGCGACAGCGTTCCGTCGTCGGTCGGCGGGTGCTCGGGCTTGTCCGGCCGAGTCATCACGCGCAGCAAGATCCACCAGGTGAGCCACTGGCCTCCGGGTGCGAAGCCCGCGAACAGCGCATCGCCCTTGGCGCCCGCGAACCAACCGGGGAGGCCGTACGCCAGCGCCACGCCGATCGAGAGCGGCAGCAGCAGCGAGCGCACGCGCCGCGAGTAGCGATCCTGAAGCTTGCCGAACAGCGCGTACGCCACGTGGCCGCCGTCCAGCTGCGCGACCGGGATCAGGTTGATCATCGTGACCAGCAAGCCCGCCCAGCCGGCGAACGCCGTCGGCGAGAGCAGGATGTCCTGTCCATCCGGGATCGGGCCCTTCAGCACGTACAGCAGCCCGAGGTAGAGCAGCGAGCGGCCCTCCATCCAGTAGTCCACGCCCACCGGCTCGGGTCCGATCGGGGATTGCACGATGCCGTAGATCAGCACGGGCAACGCGATGGCCATGCCGGCGAGCGGACCCGCGGCGCCGATGTCGAGCAACGCGTCGCGGCGCTGAATGCGCCCGCGCATGAGGATCACCGCGCCCATCGTGCCGAGCGGCGGGAAGGGCACGGGGAGAAAGAACGGCGGCGATGCGGGCACGCGGTGGATGCGCGCGGCGATGAAGTGGCCGAGCTCGTGCGCGAGCAGGATCGCCATCAGCGGTATCGAGTAGGGCAGGCCGGTGGTCCAGCCGCTGCCGCGCGCCGGGTCGGCGCCCGACTGCAACGCGCCCACGTAGGTGGTGGCGACGAAGGTGGCCGCGAACAGCAGCACCGCGATCAGCACGTGCTTCGCGCTGATGCGTGTGTCTACTTCCGGATCCGCGACGTCGTTCATGCGGTCTCCCAGCCGAGCGCGCGGCCGAGCTCGCGCAGACGCGTGTTCAGCCGCGCATCCAGCTCACCCAGCTCGGACTCCACCACGCAGTCGCCGCGCTCGAGCGCAGGGTCGGCGATCAGCTCGAGTACGCCCGAGAGCTCGGCGCGCTGGGGCAGATCGCCGAGCAGGCTCTCGAGCCCGGCCGTGTCGTCTGGATGCACGCGCAGGCCGATGCGGGTAGCGCGGCGCACGCGGGTCACGAGCGGCTCGATCAGCTCGGCCAGCAGCGCGGGATCGGCGGCGAGCTCGCGCTGAACGAGCTTGCCGGCGATCGCCAGCGCGGCGCGCTGCACGTGCTCCTGGTCCTCGCGCAACGTGCGCAGGCGTGCTGCCGAGATCTCCAGCAGGATGCGTGCCGCGTCGGCTGCCGCTTTTGGCTGCGCGCCACCACGGATCAGTGCCGGACCGCGGCGTTCGGCGCGGATGATGCGCGTCATGGCTCGCCGGCTCGCTGCGCGATGCGGGTCAACAGCGCGATCAGCGCGGGCTCGGGCGTGTAGCCAGGACGCACGCCACGCAGAGCCTGGGGTGCACAGAGCAGCTCGAGCGCGCGCGGTGACAGGCCCCGTGGCAAGACGCGAGGCCGGCGCAGCCGGGTCAGCTTGCGGATGCGATCGCGGCGCTCGGCCTTGGAGCAGCGCTCGAGGTCGCGGGCCAACCCACACCAGGCGTCGCGCACATCGGGGGCCAGCCCGATGTGGGCAAGCTTGGCGCCGGGGTCGCGGCCGATCGTGGCCGCCAGCGCGAACCCGGCGGCGAGCGCGAGGGGTACGGACATCCCACTCCGCATACCAGATTTTTCCGATTGAAGCAGGCGCACGCCGAGCTGGGCTTCCGGTTGGGCTTTTCTGATACTCTTGGATGCTCGCACCGGTACGTGCATTGGCCGGTACGTGCGTTAACGAATGGACGCGCGTGAGCGAAGCGAACCTCGTGAAGGGGTGGGGCCCCGACGAGCTTTGCTCGGCGGGGCGGGGGAACGGCGACGTTCCCCCGGTAATTGGTGAACCAGATGCAGCGAGAACAGGCGATTCGTTTTTGGCCCAAGACCGATGTGGGCCGCGTGCGGGACGGCAACGAAGACAGCTTTCTCGTCGACGACACCTTGAGCCTGTTCATCGTCGCGGACGGCATGGGCGGTCACGCAGCGGGTGAAGTGGCCAGCAACGTAGCAGTCCATACCTGTCGCGACACGATCTGGAAGGAGCGCGAGCTGCTCGACAAGTTCGAGCGCGGAGTGGACAGCGCGACGCGCCAGGATGTGCTGCGACTGCTGGAGCTGTCGGTGCAAAACGCCTGCGCTGCGGTGTTTGCGCACGCGCAGAAGGATCCGAGCAAGCGCGGCATGGGCACGACGCTGGTGGTGCTGCTGGTGATCGGCACGCGCGGCTTCCTGGCCCACGTCGGCGACTCGCGCATCTACCTGGTGCGCGCCGACTCGGTGCACCAGCTGACCGAGGATCATTCGCTGATCAACGAGCTCTTGAAGCGCGGCCGGCTGACGCCGGAGCAGATCGCCAAGCTCAACATGAAGAACGCGGTCACGCGCGCAGTCGGCGTGTACGAGAGCGTCGAGGTCGACACGCTGGACTTCGACGTGCTGGCCGGCGATCGCTTCCTGTTGTGCTCGGACGGCCTGTCCGAGTACGCGCAGCCGAGCGACTTGCTGCGGATCTTTCGCGAGCTGCCCGACGACGGGGTCGCGCAGGCGTTGGTCGATCTGGCAAACGAGCGCGGCGGCCAGGACAACATCACCGCGCTCGTGGTCAAGGTCCCGGATACGCGCGGGCTCGATCGACTGGCGAGCGAGGTCAACCTCAAGCTCGAGACCTTGCACCTGATGCCGCTGTTCCGGCACCTGACGTACCAGGAGCTGGTGCGCGTGATGAACATCACGGAGGTGCGCAGCTACGCGCCCTCGGCCAAGGTGATCGAGGAGGGCGAAGAGGCCGACGAGATGTTCATCGTGTTGAGCGGCGCCGTCTCGGTGCACTCGGGCGACTCGACGCTGACCAAGCTCGGGCCGGGCCAGCACTTCGGCGAGATGTCGCTGGTCGACAAGTCGCCGCGCAGCGCCAGCGTCTCGAGCGACGCGCAGAGCAAGTTGATGGTGATGAAGCGCCGCGACTTCTTCGACATCGTGCGCAAGGATCACGACGTCGCGGTCAAGCTGCTCTGGTCGTTCCTGGGCGTGCTGACCGAGCGCCTCCGCACCACCTCGCGCGACTTGAGCGAAGTGCGCGAACAGCTCTCGCTCCGAACCTCGGAGGACATCCTATCCGACGCGGATCTCGAAGAGGTTTGACTCGGGCGTCGCCCTTTTTCGGCGGCCCTCGCTGGTCCCGCGTTTCCCAGGCCGTCCCGCGCGCCTTGAAAGGGGGGCTACCCTTCCTGCGTCGCGCCGAACGCCCTGGAAAACGCGGTCGTGCGCGATCATCCGCCGAAAAATGGCGACGCCCGAGTCTGAGCTGCTGGATCTTGCTGCTCGCCGCGTGTGGGCGCGAGGCCCCCGTGCAGCCGCAGCTCCCGCCGTTGCCGCCGCAGGCCCCCGTGCAGGCCGAGCCACCCGTGCCACAGGCTTCGCCGCCAACAGCTGCGAGCCCGCGCGCGCGCTTTCGGGTGGCCAAGAAGTCGGGCGCGGTCAAGACCGAGCCGGCCGCGCTCGGCACGCTGCTCGAGACCGCGGCGGGCGCGGAGCTGACGGTCGATCTGGTGAACGGCGGCCGCCTGGTGTTCGGGCCCGCCACGCGCGTGCTGCTGCTCGACGCCGAGCCGGCGGCGCTGGTGCTGCTGTCGGGACAGCTCTACGCGCAGCTCTTGCCGCAGGGCCAGGTCCCGGGCCGCGCGCCGCTGCGCGTGGTGATCGAGTCGCTGACGCTGGGCGTCCCCGAGGCCGGGGAGCTCTGGCTCGGTCGGCCGCGCAGGGCGGCGGGCACCTACGCGGCACTGCTGGCCGGTAGCGCCGAGCGCGAGCAGCTCGAGGCCGATGGGACGATCGCGCGCCACGCGCTGATCGCGGGCCAGGACATGTTGGGAGCCGCGCCGCCTCGGCGCGCGGGCCCGCGTACGCTCGAGCAGGCGCAGCAGGCCTACGCGCGCGTGCAGAACAAGCTCGCACGGCCGGACGAGTCCCAAGCGGGTGCGGCCCTGGATCGTGCGCTCGCGGCATGGGCCGAGGCGGAGGGGCGCGCGCGTGCGCTCGCCGCCACGCAGCGCGCGGCGAAGGAGCGGGGCGATACGGCTGCAGTGCAAGCGGCACAGCACGAGCTGGTGACGCTCGCGCAGCACAAGCTCGATCTCCGCCAGCAACTGCGCCTGGCGTTCGAGCTCGCGGCCATACGAGTCCTCGACGCTGCCGACGCGAGTGCACTCGAGAGCTTTCGTGCGAGCTACGCCGAGCGGGCGGCCGCGATCATGCCGGCCGGATCTTCCGGGTGAAAGCCGGGCGATCCGCCCCAAACCATGTTATTCAGCCTGCTCGCTCGTGCAGCCCCATGCTCAGCCGCACTTCGAAATCCGTCTGCGGACTCGGTAGCTTGTGGTTGGGGTCCTGGTTGGCGCTCGCGCCGCAGATGGCTGCTGGGCAGGAGGACAAGCCGCCCCACCTGCTGCTCGAGCCGACCGAGTTCACGGACGTGATCGACGCCTTCGATGGCAATGACGATCCGCTGGACTTCAACGTGCGGCTCAGCTTCGTGCGCAGCCAGGAAGACGCGGTGATCGAGCGCGAGCGCAATGCGGTCGGGGCGTTCGCGGTGGATACGCTCGATGTCGCCGAGTACCGCGCGATCAGCAGCGCGCTCGTGCTGGGCGCCGAGATCGGCCTGTACAAGGATCTCATGGTCTTCGGTCGGCTGCCGCTGGTGTTCAGCGACACGCGCGAGCTCCGCCTGCCCGAGAGCGCACGCTGCGATTCGAACGCTTGCGCGCTGCACGCGCAGCAGATCACGAGCGTGCTGGACGATCGCCCGCCTGGCGCCGAGGACCCGTCGCCGGTGTTCTCGCCCAATCCGCCGCTGGAGTCGCGCGAGCGCTCCGGCGTGCCAGCCGTGGATGCCGGCGTGGCCTGGGGCATCATGAACCAGTACCGCGAGCCGGGCCTACCGACCTGGGTCGTCTTGCTCGAAGCGCGCTTCGGCATCGGTGCAACCATGAACGCGTGCATCAAGGTCAAGGAAGCCACCGAGCCCTGCGCGCCCGGGCTCAGTCGGGGCACGACGCGCCTGAAGTTCGGCAGCCGCTGGTCGTACCGCTACCGCTTCATCGAGCCGTACCTCGGCCTCGACTACGCGCACGAGTGGGCGACAAGCGCCAGCGAAGCGTTCGCACCGGGGGGGGACGGTGCCCACCTGGTCGATACCGGGCTGCCGTCGGTCGCCGGCATCACCCTGGGCGGCGCGATCGTGCCCTGGGAGCACCGCGGCCGCTTCCAGCGGTTCACGATCGACATCCGGGCTCGCGCCGAATACGTCACGGCCGGTCGCGACTACACCCCGCTGTTCGACGCGCTGGGCAAATCGAAGAATCAATACCTGAGTGCGCCGCAGACCACCGACGCGGGCGAAACCATCGAGTTCA
The DNA here is from genome assembly GCA_035274465.1 of Polyangiales bacterium. Lineage (GTDB taxonomy): Bacteria > Myxococcota_A > Polyangia > Polyangiales > JAFGIB01 > JADGRF01. The sequence continues at coordinate 23,016 of DATEOF010000412.1, read as the reverse complement.
ATGGGCTCACGCAGGTCGACGCGTACGCGCGCCTGGGGCTCGACTTGGCCCTCGCCATGCAAGCCGCGCGCTACGTCCGCTTTCGCGTGGACTTCACGCTCTCGCACATGACGCGCCACCTGCTGACCGGGGCTGCCGCGTGCACCGACGAAAGCGCCTCGATGCCCTCGGACGATTGCGGCGACAATGCGCACAACGCGCTGTATCGACCGGTGATCGATCTACCGGGGCAGCGGTTCTTCATGAGCTCGGACCTCGCCTACACGCTCTCGGCGACCGCCACCGCACAGTTCTAGAAGTGTTCTAGAAGTCCAGGTTGCGCAGCGCGCCCTGGGCCTTGCGTAGCTTCGGCGTGGCGGGCTTGGCTGCGGGCCTCGGCCGCTTCGCAGCGCTCGGCTCCGTCGGCTTCGGCTTGACGATCTCGTTGCCCACGACGACCTCGATCGCCCCGGGCTTCGCGGTCGGTGGCTTGACCGCGGCCCTTGCCGATGCCGGCGGCGGGCTCTCGACGGGCGGCGCGGGCAGCTGGCCTGCAGCCGCTTTACTCTCGGCTGCGCTCACAGGCCCGTTCGGCGGGACGGCGTCGCGGCGACTGGCGTGGACCAGCACGATGGTCGAGTAGATCACTGCGCCTGCAGCTACCAGCGGCAGGATGTACTTGTTGCGCGGGTGCGGCTGGCGGTGGCTGCCGTAGACGGCAGTCTTCAGCGTCTGCGTGACCGGTGGGACCAGTTGCGTGCCGTCGCTGGTCGAGGCGCGCGTGGGCGGAACGACCTGCGGGCGCGCGGGCAGCGAGTCGGGATCCTCCAGCGTGGCCCGCTCGTGCGCGCCCAGGCGCCGCTCGCCCGAGCCTTCTTGCTCGTCGAGCTGCGGCATGTCCGACAGCACGCGCGTGCTGCGCAGGTCCGCGCGGCTGGCGGCGTCGAGCAGCGCGGCCTGCATCTCCGCCGCATTGCTGAAGCGCTCCTCGCGGCGCCTCGCCATGGCGCGCTCGATGACCTTGGAGATCTCGAGCGGGATCTCGGGCATCAGCTCGTGCACGGTCGGCGCGGTGCCCGTCACGACCTGGATGATCAAGTCGCCGACGTTCTCGTTGTGAAACGGCAGGCGCCCGGTCAGCGCCTCGTACATGATCACGCCCATGCTGTAGAGGTCGGTGCGCGGGTCGATGTCTTTGACGCCGCGCGCCTGCTCGGGCGACATGTACTCGGGCGTGCCGATGATCAGGCCGTCGCGCGTGGTCAGCGCCGAGCGCCGTCCACTCTGCGGCTCCACGCTGCGCGAGATGCCGAAGTCGAGGATCTTCGGATAGACCGAGTCGTTCTCGCGCTTTAGGTAGATGTTGTCGGGCTTGAGGTCGCGGTGGATGATGCCGGCGGTGTGCACGGCCGACAGGCCGCGCAGCGTGAGGTTTGCGATCTGGACCACATCCGCGACCGGCAGCTGCCGCTCGCGGTGCATGCGTCCGGACAGCGGCTCGCCCTCCAGGAGCTCCATCACCATGAACGGCAGCTCGTCCTCGGTCGTGCCGAAGTCGACGATCTGAATCACGTTGCGGTGCTGCACCGAGGCCGCGATGCGCGCCTCGCGCAAGAAGCGAGCGGTCAGCGCGTTCTGGTCGCGGTCATCCCGTGCGAACAGCAGCTTCAAGGCGACGGAGCGAGCGAGGGTCAGGTCGCGGGCGCGCCAAACACTGGCCATCCCGCCTTCGCCGATCATCGTTTCGAGCCGATAGCGCTCGCGAATGACCGTGCGCGCCTTGGGTACTGCCACCTCGTAATAGTACACGATTTGACGGACCGATCGAGGCTGTGCGCGACCAGCAGCTGATGGCGGCAGTGCAAGTTCGCGGACCACCGTGTGGTCCACGAGCCTTGGGCCAGCTGGAACACTCAGGCACCGGCACGAACACGCGCCGCGCTGCTCGTCCCACCTTTCCCTCGGTAGCGCGACTCAGGCGTGGTGGGGTGAGAGGCAGAGGGATTTGACAGGAAGCCTCATGAGCGGTGAGCGGTCCGCCGCTCATGAGGCTTCCTGTTGATTTTCTCTCGCGAGCGCGCGGCTGGATTCGACGCAGGCGCGGCCGGTCATGCAGCCATCAGCGGCAGGCCTGGTCGCACTTGGCGCGCACGATTGGGCCGCTGAACGGCGTGGCCGCGAGCGTGGAGGGCATGTCGTCGGCGAACATTCGACAGTTCTTGCCGATGCACGGGTAGTCGAACATCTCGCCCAGCATGCACTGATTCGCCGCCGCGCAGTCCACCAGCGCCCAGCATTCGTCCGTGCTTGCGCACGCGGTTGCGAGCGAGGGCGAGCTGGCACAGACGCACTGCGCGCAAGCGCGTCGCGGCTCCCCGAGCTTCGCGACCGTCTCGGTCAAACATCCATCGACAGTCGGCGCTGCCGATGAACCCCCCACGCCCCCCTCGCTGGCTCCGTCGCGGCCACCGAGGTTACCGCCAGCACCCGCGCGAAGGCCGGTGCCGGCAGCCGCGGGACCAGTGGGCGTCGATTCATTCCCGGAACAGGCGGCAGCGAGCGCCATGACTAGCGCGCACGCTACCGCCTTCGGTGAATGCCCCGTCGATCGCCGACTGGTCGTCGTCAATCGATCAGATGCCGGCGTCGGCCGCGCCTCCGTCACCGGTCGGCGTCGTGACGCAAGTGGACATGCAAGCGCCGCGAATCAACTGGCCGACGGGCGTCGCAGTGGCAGCGCCACCGGCTACGAACTGGTAGCAGACGCCGGTTGGCATGGTCGCGCAGCTGTTGTCCGCCGGGCAGTTCTGCCTGATGCAGCCGATCAGCTTCCAGCAGTCCGCGTTGTTCGAGCAGGCGAGCGTGTCCTTGGTGCCCATCTGGCACAGGCACATGTTGCACGCCATGTTCGCCGCCGGTCCCTGTGCAGCGTTGGTCTTCGTAACGCACTCCATGACCGAAGGACCACCGCCGCTGCCGCCGCCGCCGCTGCCGCTCTTGCCAGCGGCACCACCACTGCCGCCAGTCGAGCCCGAAGCGCCGGCCGAACCAGCGGATCCACCCGAACCGGCCGCGCCCCCGTCGCTGTCATCGCCACAGCCGACGGCTGCAAGGCCCACCACGAAACACGCGGCCACGAGCCCGACGCTCCACTTTGTTTGATTCGTTCTCATCTCATCCCCAAAACCTTTCCGCGGGGCGTGGCCCCGAACCAAGCCCGCGTACTCTACGTAGTTTGAACGGAATTCACCACTAATATGCGCTGCTCGCGCGGTCCGTATGCACGCGCGATACACGCTCAATTCAGCGCGCCGCGGCAATCGTGTCGCGTCCATCCGCTGGGCTATGACGGTCTTGTCTTCGCGGGCTTCGGAGCGCCGTCTCGTTTCAACTCGAAACGCCGCGGAACTGAGCCTGACGCAGTTGTCGCGGGCGGATTTGTCGCAGTGCGCAGCCGATGGCTGCCGAGATTTCCAGGCTTCAGAGATCGATGTGGCCTTCGATGCCGAACATCAGGCCGAACAAAATCTCGCTGTAATCCTGGTCCTGCCACTCGCCGGTGAAACCTATGTCGAGCAATGGTCCTGCCAAGAACGACCAACCGCTGCTCGGCGCAAAGCTGAACATGCCCTCGAGTGAAAATGCGAACACGCTCGCGTCGATCAGGCCGCCGTTGACCGTGGCGAAGCTGATGCCACCCCGCGGCCAGAACGCGATCGCGTGCGTGAGGCGCAGCGCGTAACCGACGCGTGCCGCGAACAAGATTCCGAGCGAGCTCTCATTCTCGCCGCCGACCGATGCGAGTCCGAAGCTGCCGCCCAGTGACAGGTGTTCATTCAGGAAGTAGTCGATCCCCAGCCGGGGCATGTTGAGCAGGCCGAAGCCTGGTACCAGGCCCCAGCCGACTCCGACCACAGCCTGGTCGAAGTCGACGTCGACGTTGTTATTCGCCTCGCGGGTGCGTTTGTCCAAATAGAAGCCAAACAGCCGCTCCGCACCGAACACCAAATTGCCTTCGGTCGTGAGCTCCTGCGCGCTCGCCTGCTGGCCGTTCGTTGCGCAGGCGAGACCGAGTGCGAGGCCGATCAGCAGAGAGAGTGGTGTGCGACGCGGATGAGCCATGAGTCGTCTCCAAATTTTCTGCGGAAGTACGGCCGCCGCATGCTAGCCGGCCCAGCCTCGCCGGAGAAACAAACGGCAAATCTTGAGGGCGCATGTGGTGCACTCTCTGACATCCACCTCCTCGGCACCGCCAGCCTCCACTTCACCGCACCTGCGATATGACGGAACGCTGACAGTTGAAGGAGTCGTCCTCTCGAGCCTCGCTGTTAGTCAACAACCGTCAGAGGAACGGTGGGCGCACGCGAAGATCGACGCCGAATCATGGTCGTGCTTGGTCAGAAAAGCGTGCTCTGCAGCCAATGGCGGCAGTAGGCAGACCTAGTTGGATCGGAGGCTGGCCCACAGCCGTCGGCACAACTTTAGCGGCCGAGAATTTCGTGCGATAGATTCCAAACTACGTTGCTTGCTTCGCCGTGACGCGTCCGAAGTGAACGAAGTTCATCGACGCACACAGCGCCCTTAGGTCTCGCTCCCTGTAACCGCGAGACCTCCACCCGAACGTCGTCATGCGCCAAGTACGCGCGTGAGCGGCGCAGGGACCACTGCGCTTGTTCCTCGCTTGAACACCCTCAAGCAAGCGCGAGCGGTTTCGCTCGCACGGAGTCCGATGGTTCGAAAGTTCGTTTCTCTCCGCAGCTTCGGCGCACCTGTCCTCATGACGCTGGCAACGATCAGTGTCTGGGGATGCAATCAGGATCTCGATGAGTCCCCCGAGATCGATGCCGCCGAGTCCAGTCTAACTCGCCCCAACTGGGTGCCTTGTGCGTCGCAGGGTCAGCACTGCGCGTTCAACGGCCGCCGCAACGTCCGCTACGGCTTCCAGGGCCGCTTCGTCACGCATTACTTCAGCGGCGGCGTGCACTGCGACGGCAGTCAATTCGGTACGCGGAGCTACAGCTCCGCCAGCTGTGCCTTCGATGCACGCAATCAGCCTGCAGCCAATGGCGGCGCCGCCGGTGGTCCGGCAGCAGCTGCGGGCGGCCCTGCAGCAGCCGCGGGCAGCGCGGCGAGCGGTCACGATGGACACGTCATGGCCGGCAGCGGCGCGCCCGTGATGGGTGCCGCAGGTAGTGCACCGGTGATGGGCGCTGCGGGCAGCGACCCTCACATGGGTCACACCAGCCCGGGCGATGCAGCTGGTAGCGGCGGGATGGGCGGCTCGATGGCGCCGAGCGGCGCGGCTGGCAGCACGCCATCCGATCCGCACAGCGGTCACGCCATGGGCGGTAGCGGTGGCGCTGCAGGCGGCGCGCCGGCGATGATGGGCCCGTACATCGATATGAGCGCGATCCCCACGGGCGATCGGGGCTCGTCGACGGTCGACATCAGCAGCACGAGCGAAAAGCCCGCGGCCGGCGACGGCACCGGGATGTTCCGCACGAGCTGCGACTTCTCGCACATGGCGAAGAACGATCCGCTCGTGTTCCCCGGTCAGCCCGGCGCGTCGCACCTGCACGCGTTCTTCGGCAACACCGGCACCGACGCCAACTCCACGCAGGACTCGATCCGCAACAGCGGCAACTCCACGTGCCGCGGTGGCATCGCCAACCGCAGCTCGTACTGGGTGCCGGCGCTGATCGACGCGCAGGGCAAGCCGGTCAAGCCGATCAGCATGGATGTGTATTACAAGAGCGGCTACAACGGCATCGCAGCCAGCGCCATCAAGCCATTCCCCAGCGGCCTGCGCGTGATCGCGGGCAGCGCCAAGGCGAGCTCGGCGCAGGAGCATGCGTTCTGGGAGTGCCACGGTGCGTACAACGGTCACCCCGGCAGCATCCCGCAGTGCCCGGGTGCAGAAGCCATCAAGATGATGGTCGAGTTCCCGCAGTGCTGGGACGGCAAGAACCTCGACTCGGCCGATCACATGAGCCACATGGCATATCCCTCGGGCGGCAAGTGCCCGAGCACGCACCCCGTGCCGATCCCGGCGATCACGTTCAACGTGCTCTACCCGGTGCGCGACTCGAGCGGCTGGCACTTGGCGTCGGACATGTACGACCAGAAGATGCCCGGCGGCTTCTCGGCTCACGCAGACTGGTTCGAGGGCTGGGATCCGAAGGTCTCCGAGGCGTTCGTGAAGAACTGCGTCAATCCCGCCGTGGACTGTCACTCGCACTTGCTGGGCGACGGTCGCGCGATCAACTGACGACAGGCTGTGCCATCAGGCTGCGGGAAAAGCCTTTTGGTCGCGCTTGCGCGAGCAAAAGAACAGCTTTTTCCGGCAGCCTGGTATGACAATCATCTGGCAGGGTGCGGATTATTCCGCACCCTGCTAGGTAGCGCCCATGGACGCACGTCTACGAGAGATCGCGCGCGCGTGTAAGGGCTACATGGACGAGGCCGAGGGCCTGCGCTTGTACGCGCTGGCGGAGAAGTACGGGCGCCTCGGCCCGATCGTGGAAATCGGTAGTTACTGTGGAAAGAGCAGCGTGTACCTCGGCGCCGGCGCGCAGGCCGCCGGCAGCCTGCTGGTCTGCATCGATCACCACCGCGGCTCCGAGGAGCATCAACCGGGCGAGGAGTACCACGACCCCGAGCTGTTCGACGCCGAGGTCGGGCGCATGGACACGCTGCGCGAGCTCCGCCGCACGCTGCACGAGGCGCGACTGGAAGAGGTGTGCGTGCCGATGGTTACGCGCAGCGGCACGGCGGCGAAGCTCTGGAGCACGCCGCTCGGCATGGTGTTCATCGACGGCGGCCACAGCTTCGAAGCCGCGTTCGCGGACTACGAGGGCTGGCACGGAAAGGTCGCGCCCGGCGGTGTGCTCGCCATCCACGACCTGTTCCCGAACCCCTCGGAAGGTGGCCAGGCGCCGATCGAGATCTACCGCAAGGCGCTCGCGAGCGGTGCGTTTCGCGCGCTCGAGACGACCAAGACGCTCGGCGCGCTAGAGCGCCGAACGGTTTGAAACGTTGATGGATGCGCGGTTTGGTGGGGTCCTGGGCGCACGCGGGCCGACGAGGCGTAGTTGAACCTACGTTGAGGAGGCGCGCGGGCGTCCAGGGCCCCGCAAAACCGCGAAGGCGCGACGTTTCAAACCGTTCGGCGCTCTCAGAACGGGTTCACTCCGCGGGTTGAGTCGGTACTTCTTCGTACGGGTGGCGGTGGTGGCGTTCGCGCACGGCCTCGAACTCCGCACCCGCGAGCTCGCGGAAGAACGCGCTGGTGGCCGACTTGCCGCTGATGGCGTCCTGCGCGAGGATCACCGCCGACGCAGTCCAGGTGGTCTGCTCGCCTTCGGGGAAGATGATGCCCTCGGGATGCGTCGCACCCGTCCAGTACGCGCCGTCCGGCGTGCGTTGCGCACGCGTCCAGCCGAACATCTCACGCGCCTGATCGCGCAGGCCGAGCGCGTCCATCGCCAGCACCAGCTCGCAGCTCTCGGCGACGGTATACCAGGGTTGATCGCGCACGCAGCGGCAACCGACGCCGCGTTCCAGGAACGCCGCGACCCACTCCGGATCGCACAGGCGCGCGCGCCCGCTGTGGCCGCGCAGCGCGCCGCCGAGCACGGGGTAGTACCAGTCCATCGAGTAGCGACCGGGCGGCTCGGGCAGATCGGTATCGCCGAACGCCGCGAGGTCGTGCCGCAGCACGCGCGATAGCCTGCGCAGTGCGGCGCGCCAGCTCGGGCGATTCTCGTCCAGCCTCTCGGCGATGCGCAGCGCGCACACCAGGCTGCCGTGGATCGACGACGAGCCGGTCACCAGCGGCGCGTGCCAGACCTTGCCGTTCTTCGACGCCCAGGCGATGGCGCCGCTCGGGAGCTGCAGCGACACGACCCAGTCGATGGCGCGCTCCACGCATGGCCAGAGCTCGGCCAGGAAGTCGACGTCCGGCTGCGCGCAGTACAGGTGCCACAGGCCCGTGGCGACATAGGCCGCGTGGTTGGTCTCCTGCGTGACGCGCGTCACGTGGCCGCCGACGCGCTCGGCTGCGAAGGCGCCGCTCGGCTCCTGCACGCTGGCCAGCCAACGATACGCAGCCTTCGCGGCATCGATGCGTTCCAGCGCAGCCAGGCCCATCGCGGCGTGCACATGATCCCACGGATCACTCTTGCCGTCCTTGGACCAGAGAATTTCGCCGGACGTTTGCTGGTGAGCGGCGAGCCACTCTGCGGTCTTACGTCGTTCGGCCGCGCGTAGCAGCACTTGCTCCCCATCCGTCGTCGACGTCATTGCTTCACTCCGTAGCACACCACGCTCTTGCCAAGGAAAGGTTGCAGGACGGTTTCCAGTAGTCGCGTAAGCGCGGGCCGGCGCATCATGTCCCAAACCAGGAAACGGTGATAGAGCGCGACTCGATAATCCTTGTCGCGCGCGAGACCCACCCAGCACTTGAGCCACCAGTACGGCGCGTGCAGGGCGTGCGCCCGGTGGCTCTTGAACACGTGGTAGCCCGCGCGCGTGAGCTTCTCGCGGAGCTCTCCGCGCTGGTAGATGCGGATGTGGCCGCCGGGCCACGTGCGGTAGTCCTTCGAGAGCCACCAGCACACGGCCTCGGGCCAGGTGTTCGGCACCGACGCCGCGAGCACACCGCCGGGCTTCAGCACGCGCGAGATCTCGCGCAGCGCGCGGTCGTCCTCACCCAGGTGCTCGAGCACCTCCGAGATGATCACGCAGTCGAACGCGTCGTCTTTGAAGGGCAGCTCGTAGACGCTGCCGCGCAGCGACATCCACGGCCCAGCGCCCGGCACGGCGCCGCCGTAGCCCGCGGGGATCTCGTCGAGCTCGCGCAGCATCTTGGCCGTGTCGCGGACCTCTTGCTTGCCGAGGTCGACGCCGACCGCGATCACGCCCGGGATCAGGCGCGTCTGGCGGATGTGCCGCCCGCCGCCGCAGCCGACGTCGAGCACGCGCATACCGGGCTTGAGGCCCAGGTGTTCGAAACGCATGGTCAGCACGCGCGCCTGTGTTCTTCGATGGCCTCGCGATACACGTCGACCGTGCGTTGCGCGGCACGTTGCCAGGTGAACTCTTTGAGCACGCGCTCGCGCCCTGCCTTGCCCATGGCCAGGCGGCGCGCGGGTTGATCGAGCAATGCGTCCAGCGCTTCCGCCAGCGCGGCGCCGTTCTTGGGCGGCACGAGCACGCCGCACGCGCCGTCCTCGCCGACGACCTCCGGCAGTGCTCCGCCGCGCGACGACACCACCGGCACTTCGCTGGCCATGGCTTCGCCCGCAGGAAAGCCGAAGCCTTCGTAGACGGAGGGCACGACGGCCAGGCTGGCCTCGGCGTAGGCGCGCGCGATGTCTTCGGTCGCCACGCGCCCCTTCCACTCGATGATCTCGTCCAAACCCAACTGCCGCACGCGCTCGTCGGTGCCGGTCTCGTGGCCGGGGCTACCGATCACCTGCAGGCGCAGCTTCGGGCGCTTGTGCCGGAGCAGCGCCAGCGCCTCGAGCAGGTAGCGGAAGCCCTTGAGCGGAGAGTCCGCGCTGAGCGTGGTGATCACGCGCTCGGGCACGCGCGCGATCTCGGGCATGGGCCGGAACACGTCCAGGTTGATCCCGTTACCGACCACGCGCATGCGCGACTCGGAAAGCTGGTACTCGCGCTGCAGATCCAGGCGCGAGGCTTGCGAGACCGTCATGATCCGGTCGAGCTTGCGCGACACGCGCAGCTGCGGTTCCAAGAACGAGTACCAGCGGTTCAGGCCGAACTTCTGGCTCTTGCTCTTGGCGTTGGCGTACGCGATGCGGCGGTCGACGGTGATCGGGTGGTGGATGGTCGCGACCACCGGCAGCTGCTTCTTGAGCTGCAAGAGGCCCGGTCCGAGGCACTGGTTGTCGTGCACGATGTCGAAGCGCCGCGCCTGGCCATGGCGGCGAAACGCGCGCGCCACGCGGTTCGAGAAGGTGAGCGGCTCGGCGAAGGCACCGGTGCGGCTCGAAGCATATTCAGCCAGATTGATCGGATCGAGCAGCCAGTGCACTGGTGGCATCTTGAGCAGCGCGTGCTCGTTCCACAGGTCGAGGCTGGGCAGCTTGCAGAGCGTCACGCCGTCGACCAGCTCGGGGTAGGGCTGACCGCTCCAGACCTCGACCTCGTGACCCAGGTCGCGCAGCGCCTGGCTGAGCAGTCGAACGTAGACGCCCTGGCCTCCCGAACGAGGATTGCCGCGATACGACAGAAGACAAACTCGAAGCGGGCCACGTGCTGGCATTGAAGCGATAGCGATCTCGGTAAAGCACTTTTACCTACACGGTTGTACGTAGCTTTGCAATCCAGCTGACCGGGAGCCGCCGCGCAGCGTCGGCGACCGATTCCGGCGAGCCTACCCGGCCAAGTCATGGGACCCACTGATGTGGCTTTACGTCCCAGCCCAACGTGGATTAGAGCGGCGCCGTGAGACGCGACCACAGGCCGTACTGGTTGCTGCGAGCCAACGAGGCCGTCAGCCGTATCTACGCCGACCGCTACGTCGTGCCGCAGCTCGACGCCGTGGGACAGGGCTGTAAGTTCATCAATCCGCGTTACTTTTACGTGAACGGGCCGCGCATCAGCATCGGCGAGCGCCTGCACGCGATGGCCACGCGCGAGCGTCCGATCTCACTCACCGTCTATCCATCGCCCGAGGGTGCGGGGCAGATTCGCGTGGGCGACTACTGCATCATGCTGCCCGGCACGCGGCTGGCGGCGGCCACGTCGATCGAAGTCGGCGACAACTGCATGTTCGCGGCCAACTGCTCGCTCAGCGACGCGGACTGGCACGATATGTACGACCGCACCTCGGCGCCGGGTAAGACCGCGAGCATTCGCCTCGAGAACAACGTGTGGATCGGCGACAGCGCGCTGGTCTGCAAGGGCATCCGGGTCGGCGAGAACAGCATCGTGGGTGCCGGTTCGGTCGTCACCAGAGATGTCCCGCCGAACTGCGTGGTCGCCGGCAACCCCGCGCGCGTGGTGAAGGAGCTGGATGCGAGCCAGGGCTTTCGCACGCGCGAGGCCCTGTTCGCGGGCACCACCGACTACGCGGAGTTCATCGAGAAGTACGACCGCTTCATGCTGGCCGGGAACTCGCTGGGCAAGTACTTGCGGGCGCTGTTCTGGCCGGGCCGCGGCGACTGAAGTTTATGCTCGTGCTCGTGCTCGATCCGGAATCTCCGTCTGGCGTTGCAGCGGTCGCTCCCTGAGCATCAGGTGCCTCGCTCGCGGCTCGACTCCACCGCCACGAGTACGAGCACGAGCACGAATGTATTGCCGCTGACGGCGGCAGGGTCACTCGTCCTCCACCACCGTCACTGCCGTCACGTCGCCGATCTCGACCCACAGCCGGCTGAGCTGCGCGGCGGTGTCGCCCGGGTACATGAAGGGTTGACCGGGGACGGCGGCGAACACGGCCAAGCCGGTGATGGCGTAGCCGTCGCCCGTGTAGTGGCTGAGCAAGACCGGGCGGAACGAAGCCTCGCCGAACGCGGTCCACTCGGTCTCGTGCTCGGTGTGGCCTTCGGCTCCGGTGGTCGCGCTCTGGCCGTGCGTCTCGCCAGCGATGTAGTCGCGCGCCATCGCCAACAGCGCTTCGTTCGGTGCCAGCGAGCCCACCGACGCCACCCAGCGCGGGCCGTCGGCGGTCACGTGGTACAACAGGCCGTCGCTCGCGCAGCTTTGCTCGGCGAGCAGGTCGAGCGCCAGCTGTGCGCGCTGCTCGGGGCGCGTGCAGGCGCGCATCTTCGCCTTCATGATCGTGCTGCCGATCAGGCGCTGGGCGGCTTTCGGCAGGCGTGCAGCTGGGCGCGAGACATGCTTGCGTTCCGCATCGCGCCGCAGGCGCTGCGCCTTGGCGAACAACGCGGGGTTGGCCGCGGGTGCAAAGACTTCCTTGCACAGGTCCGCGTACCTCACGTACGTCGCGTGATCGGTCTGGGTGAGCGCCACACGCGCGCGCGCTTCGTAGGCGAGGCCGAGGACGAGGCCGCTGCTGCCGACCTGGCGCAAGGATTCGAGGACGCGCTCGGCGTTTGCCACGGCGCCGGCGTGGCCGGCCTTGGCCTGCGCGACGCACAGCGGTAGCAGGACGTAGATGCAGCCGAAGCCGAGCTCCGCGCGCTCGGCCTGCTGCAAATATTCGAGGCCGCGCGTGACCGCCTGCGCCGGATCGCCCGCGTCGTCGAGCGCGCGCACGTGCGTGCCCGCGAGGTTCGGCCAGATCTGGTGCTCGCCCGCGGGCGTCCGCGCCAGCGCCTCGCTCGCGATGGTGATCGCGCTCGCGAAGTCGCCGCGCACGCGCTGATACTCGGCGCGTGCGAACTCACGCACCGGCTGCCAGCCCGCGTAGTCCGCCGCGACGCGCTCGATCTCGTCGAGCGTGCGCTTCAAGCGCGTCAGATCCTCCATCGCGGCGTGGGCCGTGACTTGCCACAACAGGTGCGTGTTCTCGAACGCCTGGCGCGCGCTGCTCTGCACGCGGAGCAGCTCGAGCTCGTCGCGCAGCCGCTCGGCCTCTTGTGCGTTGCCCTGCCACAGCTGGTGGAGCATGCGGATCAGCACCGCGTTCACGTGGAACAACGGGTCGGCCTGGATCTGGTCCGCCCAGGTGAGGCTCGAGTCGAGACCCATCGAGGCCGCGATCATCGCCAGGCCGTTCATCACCAGCACGCGCATGTAGCGGTGGTGCGATTCATCGAAGCCCGCGCGATCGGGCTGTGCCGTGCGCTCGAGCAGCGCGAGGTAGATCTCGCGCGCCTTGTCGGTGCGGCCGGTGAGCCGCGCCAGCACGCCCTGCGCCAGGTTCTGGACCACGCCGAGCGCGGGTGACAGCGGAAACAGCGGCTCGAGCGAGGGGAGGGCGCGCAGGCTCGCGATGTCGAACACCGGCGTCGCCGAGGCGACCTGGGTCATGGTGGCGCGCGACATGGCGCGCACCGCGTGCACGGGCTCGAGCACGCGTTCTTGCTCGGAGGCCGCGTTGTAGCGCGCCTGGGTGCGCTCGAGCGCCTGGACCAGGCGCGGCATGTGCTCGAGCGTGGCATCGGCCTGATCCCAGTCGTCGAGGCCCGACGGCCCTCGCAACTGCGTGATCAGCTCGCGGATGTGTGGGCTGTCGCGCAGGCCGATCACCGCCACCAGGCCCGCCAGGCGGTTGCGGAGCACGAACTGCTGGGCCGCGGGCCTTCGCAGCTGCTCGCACAGCGCGAGCGCCTCTTCGTAGGTCTGCAGCCAGTCTTCGGGCAGCGAGCTGATCAGCTTGTAGAACTCTTCGGGGCTCGCGTCCGTCAGCTGCTGCGAGTGCATCGCGTGCACCACGAACAGGTCGAGCGCGCGGTCGCGTTCGCCCGCGCGCAGTAAGTGCTGCGCCACGCGGAAGTGTTGCTCGTGGCCGCGCGCCTCGAACACGTGTGCCAGGCGCAGGTGTGCCGCGGCCAGTAGCTGCGCAGGTAGGTCGGCGAGCAGCACGCCGGCGAACGCGCGATCGCTCAGCATGTAGCGCTCGCCAGCGGCGCGCAGGATCTCCACCTTCAGCAGCTGCTCGAGGTCCCGAGCGTTGCGCGCGGGGTCGGGCTCCACGCCCAGCGCGACGCACTCATCGAAGCTGAAGCTGTGCTCGGGGCAGAGCGCGAACGCGCAGCCCAGCTGGCGCGCCGAGTCGCGCAGGCCCTGGCCGCGTGCAGCTAGCAGCTGCGCGACGCTCGAGGGCAGATCCGCCGCGTCGATGCGGTTGGGCAGCGACCACGCGCCGCCCTGGTAGCGCACCACGCCGCGGTCGACCAGGTGCTGGGCCAGGCGCAGAACGTCGCGCGGGCTGCCGTGCGAGACCGCGAACGCGCGCTGCACCAGCGCGTCCAGCTCGGCATTGGCGCCGAAGATCGAGGCCAGCAGCGCCTTCACCTCGGCGAGCGACAGCGGCTCGAGCTCGAGCTCGCGCGCGGCCTCGGAGTACAAGCGCAGCGCTGCAGCCGAGAGCGGCTGGCCGCCCGTCTCGCAACTCGCCACGATCAGGATTCCCGACTTCTTGAGGCCATTGGCCAGGAGCGCCAGCGCCGCGCTCGACGGCTCGTCCAGCCGATCCAGGTCATCGACGGCGATCAAGAGCGGGTGGGTCTCCGCCACGGACACGAACAGCTGGCGCAGCGCGCTCTGCAGGCGCGGGCGCAGCGCGATCGCATCGATGGCCTCCGGCTGGCTGCCCTCCGCCAGGTCGGGTAGCGCGTGCGCCAGGATGCCAGGCTCGGCTGCCGCCGCGCGCTTGGTGGCCGCGGATGCTGCAGCCAGGAGCTGCGAGAGCAGCGCGCGCATCGCGCCGTACTCGCCCTGCTCGGCGTCGTCGGCGTCCGCGCGCAGCACGGTCGCACCGAGCAGCTTGCCCGACAGCACGCAAGCGTCCAGGAAGCGCGTGCGGCCCACGCCGGTCACGCCGCGCACGAGCAGCGCACCGCCTCGCTTGCGCATCGCGCGCAGCGTCCGCTCGCGCACGCGTTCGAGCTCGGCCTCGCGGCCGACGAAGGCGGGGGTCGCCAGGTACGCCTGCGCCACCACCAGCTGCTCGTCGACGGGCTTGCCTTCGATCGCCGCCAGGCGCTGCATGACCTCGGCCGCGTGGCTCGGCCGGCTCTGCGGGTCGAGCTGCAGCAGATCGAGCACCAGCGCATCCAGCGCTTCCGGAACCTCCGGTGCGAGCTCGGACGGCCGCGCGATCGCGAAGCGCCAGGCGTTCGGCAGGTTGGCGAAGTCGCGCGCGGGATATGCGTGGTGACCGGTCAGCGCGTAATAGAGCGTCGCTCCCAGCGCGTACAGATCGGTGCGCGCGTCCAGCGGCTGCATGTGGAGCAGCTCGGGCGCGCAGTACACGGGCGTGCCGACCAGCTCCTTGGTCGCGCCCATCGGCGTCATGGCCCCGAAGTCGATCAGCTTGGCCGTGCCGTCTTCGGTGCAGCGGATGTTACGCGGGCTGATGTCGCGGTGGACGATGCGTCGCGAGTGCAGCAGAGACAGCGCCGAGCACACGTCACGCGCGATCGCACAGACCCGCCGCCAATCTGCCGGCACGAGCTGCTGCAAGTCACCGCCATCGAGCAGCTCCATGGTGTAATACGGACCCTGATCGTCGATGCCGTAGTCGTAGACCTCGACGATGCGTGGGTGCGCCAGCTGGGCGAGCGTGTGGAACTCGCGCGCAAACAACTCGTCGTACTTGCGGCGCTGTTCCAGATCGGCCCTGCGCTGTGGCCGTTTGAGTGCCAGCCGCCGTCCTGTCTCGCGGTCGAGCACCAGGTGCACGACAGCCATGCCGCCACCGCCGAGCTCCGCCTGCAGCTCATAGCGGCTGGCCGAATCGGTTTGCGCGCCTGGCGCGTCCTGCGAGCTCACCGCTCGATCGTACCACGGGCTTGCACTGGGGGTCGGTGGGTGAGCTGCGCACGTCCGCCGCCATCAGCTGCGAGAGTCGGGAAACCAGCGTGCGCGCAAGTAGCCCAGGAGCGAGTTTCCGGCCAGGCGCTGGGCGTCGAACTGGTCCTTGAACGTCTGGTAGGGCAATCCGCCCACGAACAGCGCGCGGCGGCGCGTGCTGTGCGCCTCGGGATCGATCTGACCGATCGGTGTGGCAGGATTGCCGGCTGCAATCGTGTTCTTCGGCACGTCGCGCGTGACGATCGCGCCCGCGCCGATGATGCTGTTCTCGCCGATGCGGACGCCCTTGCAGATGCGCGCGCCATCGCACACCCAGACGTTATCTTCGATGACCACCGGCGCGCGTTTACCGGGGTAGATGCGGTGATTCACGTCGTGCCAGTCGGCGTCGGTGACGAAGGTGTTCTCGGCCAGCATGCAGTCGTCGCCGATGCGCACCGAGATCGCCGAGCGGATGCGCACGCCCGGCGCGAGGATGCAATAGTTGCCGAAGTCGATCGAACCATCGCCGCCGTCGAACGGATCGACTGCCAGCGACACCGGTTGCCAGCGCGTGGCGTAGACGTGGAAGTGGTCGCCCGCGCGAATGTTCTCGCCACGGATGTCGAGGTGACGCAAGCCGACGAAGCGTGGCTCGCAGCCGAGCGCGTCGAACTGCGGATGGATCAACTGGCGGGCCCAGATCCGATTCCAGCGTTCGGCCAGCTTCTCTGCCCAGTACGGATGGTGCTGTCGGCGCACACCCTTTTAGACAGCATCTGGCCCCGGCCCTGCAACCGCTTTCCCCCGGCCCGGGGTTTTGCTACTGCAGGTATATGGCTGACAAGGACTCCCGGAGCGGGCTGCGCTACAACGCGCCCGACATCAGCGCCTTCGTCGACCGGGTCCACGCGGCCCACGACGCCGCGCTGGAGCGTGCGTTCGCCGCGCCGGGCAAGAACGCGATGCCGGAGATCCAGGTCGGAGCCTCCGAAGGCAAGCTGCTGACGCTGCTGACGCGCATGGTTCAGGCGCGGAAGGTCGTCGAAATCGGCACGCTCGCCGGTTACTCGGCGCTGCGCATCGTGCGTGGGCTGGCCCCCGGCGGCAAGCTGTGGACGCTGGAGCTGGATCCGCGCCACGCGGAGGTTGCGCGTGCCAACTTCAGCGCGGCCGGCGTCTCGGACCGCATCGACGTGCTGGTGGGGCCTGCGCTGGACTCGCTGGCCACGCTCAGCCCGCACGCGCCGTTCGACGCCGTGTTCCTCGACGCCGACAAGGGCGGCTACCTCGACTACGCGCGCTGGGCGCACACGCACCTTCGGCCGGGCGGCCTGTTACTGGCCGACAACTCCTATTTGTTCGGGCAGCTGATGGCGGATAGCCCCAACTCTACCCGCATGCGCGAATTTCATGAGTTCGTGGCCCGCTCGTTCGACAGCGTATGTGTGCCGACGCCCGACGGGTTGGTATTGGGGCTCCGTTGACCCCAGAACCATCGTTTCCGCAGGCCTCGCTAGTGTTTCGACTCGAAGATCCGTGGATTTTGCTGCGTTGACGCTGCTAGATCGGTCGGTTAGGGTGCGCGGCACGCCTTGGCCGCCCCCCTGTCGACGGGTTCTTTCCCCCCGTATGGCCGCTGCCTTGGTGTCGCCAGAGGGCGGGGATTTCTCGTAACGGTTTCGGGGTATTACTGCCCTCTTGGTCAGGGTTTTTCTGCTCATGGACATCACACCGATTCGTCGTCTTGCCATCGTCAATCGCGGGGAGGCGGCGATGCGCTGTGTGCGCACCGTCAAGTCGCTGCGAGCTCTGGAAGATTCGGGGATGCAGGTCATCGCCCTGTACACCGATCCGGATCGCGATGCGCCGTTCGTACGCCACGCGGACATGGCGTACCGCTTGCCGATCAAGACCACGCCCGTCGCGGCCTATTTGGATCACGACTTGCTCCTGAAGACGCTCAAGGCGGCCGGCGCGGACGCGGTGTGGCCGGGCTGGGGGTTCGTGGCGGAATCTGCGGAGTTCGTGGATCGCCTGCGCGACGAGGGCATCCGTTTCCTCGGCCCGACCGGCGACACCATGCGCCGCCTCGGTGACAAGATCGCCTCGAAGGAGCTGGCCGAGCGCGTCGGCGTGCCGGTCACGGCGTGGAGTGGTGGCGCACTCCGCGACCTGGCGCACGCTCGCGAGGCAGCCGAGAAGGTCGGCGTGCCGCTGGTGGTCAAGGCGTCGGCGGGCGGCGGCGGCCGCGGCATCCGCGTGGTCGAGAACCTCGACACGCTCGCGCAGGCCTTCGAGTCCGCGCGCTCCGAAGCCAAGAGCGCGTTCGGCGACGATCGCCTGTTCCTCGAGAAGATGGTCAAGGGCGGCCGTCACATCGAGGTGCAGATCGTGGCCGACAAGCACGGCTACGTGAAGGCGCTCGGTACGCGCGACTGCTCGGTGCAGCGGCGCCATCAGAAGGTCATCGAAGAGGCGCCCCCCACGGGCTTGTCCCCGGGCGTGATCGATCGCGTGAAGCGCGCGGCCGAGATGCTGGCGGCCGAGGTCGGTTACTCCGGCGTCGGCACGGTCGAGTTCCTGGTCAAGGATCCGGAGTGCTTCTTCCTGGAGATGAACCCGCGCTTGCAGGTCGAGCACGGTATCACCGAGGAGATCACGCGCACAGATCTGGTCGAGCTGCAGATCCGCATCGCGCGCGGCGAGAAGCTGGGCGGCCTCAAGCCGCAGGACCACGGCGTGTGCATCGAGGCGCGCGTCTGCGCCGAGGATCCCGATCAGGGCTTCCTGCCGGCGCCGGGGCGCATCGCGCTCTTCGATCCCGCGCTCGGACCGCGCGTGCGCATCGACACCGGCGTATCGGCGGGCAGCACCGTGCCGGCCGCGTTCGACTCGATGGTCGCCAAGGTGATGGCGTTCGGCGACACGCGCGATGAAGCGCGCGCTCGTCTGGTGAGTGCCCTGCGCGACTTCGATCTGGTGATCGAGCGCGGCGCGACCAACAAGAGTTATCTGATCCAGCTGCTCGAGTCCGCGCCGTACCGGCAGGGCGGCGTCGACACGCGCTGGCTCGATCGCTGGAACGACGAGCGCGACAAGCAGCCACCGCACGCCGTCGAAGGCCTGGTGTTGGCGGCGATCCTCTCGTACCGCGCACAGTGGGGCGCCGAGCGCCGCAACTTCTTCGCCGATACCGGCAGCATCACGCCCGACAAGATCCCCGCGCTCGACGGCCGCGAGCTCGACCTCGAGTACCGAGGCGAGAGCTATCGCCTGCGCGTGTTCTCGGTCGGTTCCTCGCGCTACCGCGTGCACCTCGACGGGCGCACAGTCAGCGCACGCTTCGGAGATCCGGAGCAGCACACCGCGCGCATCGTGATCGCCGGGCGCTACCTGCGCGCCGTGCACGACGTGACCGACGCGTACATCCGCGTCGAGGTCGAGGGCAGTGTGCATCGCTTCGGACGCCAGACCGCGGGCCAAGTGCGTGCGGGCGCGCCTTCGATGGTCGTGTCGATCGAGGTCAAGCCCGGCGACAAGGTCAAGGCCGGTCAGACGCTCGGCATGGTCGAGGCCATGAAGATGGAGATCGGCTTCGCCGCGCCGGTGGCAGGCGTGGTGACCGAGGTGCGCGTGTCCAAGGGCCAGCAGGTCGCCGCGGGCGACGTGATCCTGGTCATCGAGCCGCACCGCGAGGAGGGCGCCGAGGAGGCCACCGGTACGCGCCTGACGTTGCCCGAGGAGAACGATCCGCTCGCCACGCTGTTCGACGCAGTGCCTGGCAACGCCTTCGGCAAGCCCAACCTGCAGAAGGCCGAGGCCGCGTCGGCGGCCGAGCGCGAGCTGGCGATGCAGGCAGTGGGCGAGGAAATCCGGCGCATCTTGCTCGGCTTCGACGTGTCGGAGTCGCGCTTCGAGAAGCTGCTGCGCTTCCTCGAGGCCGAGCTGCCCGAAGATGGTTTGAGCAAGACGTTCATGGACGAGCTGGCGCAGGTGCGCTCGCAGCTGTCGGTGTTCGTCGCGGTCGAGCAGTTGTTCTCGCGCGCGCGTGTGCTGAATGAAGCCGGCGTGCTCGGGCCGTCCAGCAATGCGCGCTTCCGCGCCTACCTGCGGCGCATGCGCTCGCAGGGTGCAGGCATCGCGCAAGACTTCCTGGACTCGCTCAAGGCCGGCCTCGTGTACTACGGCCTGAACAGCCTCGAGCACTGCGAAGAGCTCGAGAAGTCGGTGTTCCGGATGTTCGCGACGCAGCGCGATCCGGAGCCGCGCCGGCGTCTGGTGATGGCGATCTTGCAGCGCGTGATCGGCCTGGTCACGCAGGGCGTCGACGTCTCGGCCGACGAAGACCTGCGCGACGCGCTGGTACGCATCTCCAGCCTGCGCGACATGGTGAGCAACGCCATCGCCGACAACGCGCTCGAGGCGCACTACCGGATCTTCCAGCGGCCCGCGCTGGCCCGTCAGGCGGCGCACACCGCGGCGCGGCTCGAGGCCTGGTTGACCGCGGCCGAGTCGCAGAGCGCGGCCATGTCGACGCCCGCGGCCGTGCTGGCCGAGCTGAGCTCGGCGCCCGCGCCGCTGTTCGCGCGCGTGGCGTACTGGCTGCACGGTGAGGATCGCCAGCGCCGCGCCACGGCCACGTCCGCAGTGCTCCGGCGCGCGTACGCGCCGAAGCAGCCGATCTCGCAGGTCTCCGAGCCGGCGGGCGGCTACACGGTCGATCGCCTGGTGTTCGACAGCGGCCTGGTGCTAGGCACGTTCGCCGCGCCGGGCGAGGTCGAGAAGGCCGTTTCGGTGCTGACCGACCTGACGCGCGCCGGCAAGGTGCAGGCGCTCGAGTTGGTGGTGGTGGTCGAGGACGAGGCCGCGCGCGACGCGGCGATCGCCGAGGCCGAACAGGCGCTGGGCGGCACGCTCGGGGCAGGGCGCTTGACGCTGACCGTGGTGACTCCCGAAGGCGCCGCGCACCACGAGACCTTCCGCGCTGCAGCTGATGGCGGTGTGGAACGGCTCGAGCTGCACGGCGTTCACCCGGAGGCGGCCGAGCGCCTGGACCTGAACCGCTACGTGAACTTCGAGCTCGAGCGGCTGTGGGGCAGCGACGACGTCTACTGCTTCTTCGCCAAGGCCAAGCAGGACGAGAACGATCAGCGCATCTTCGTGTTGGCGGACGTACGCGGCCGGCCCGATGGCGATGCCAAGAACGCCGAGCTGTTCGTGCCGATCTTCGAGCGCGCCTTCCAGGAAGCCACGCGCACGCTGCGGCTGAACCTGGGCATCCGCGATCCGCGGCGCGAGCTGCAGTGGAACCGGCTCGTGATGCACATGCAGCACGAGATGGAGATCGACGCGGCCCACGCGCAGCGGCTGGCCCGGCGCCTCTTGCCGACCGCGCGCTACCTGGGTCTCGAGAAGACCATCGTGCGCCTGCGCCTGGCCAACCCCGATCGCAAGGACGCCGATGCACGCCAGGTGGAGCTGGCGTTCTCGGATCTGGCGAGCAGCCGGCTCGACATGGCGTGGCGCAAGCCGCGGCGCGTGCCGCTGGTGCCCGCCTCGCCGTATGAGCGCAAGGTGGCGGCGTGTCGCCGGCGCGAGAACGTGTACCCCTACGAGATCGTGCGCATGCTCACGCAGGGCAACGAAGCCGCGGAGCGCGCGGTCGAGGCCACGCAGAGCAAGGACGCGCGGCCGGTGTTGCCGGTCGGTACGTTCGAGGAGTTCGACCTTGCGATGGAGGGCGGCAAGGCCGTGAGCGTGGCGGGCCGCGAGCCGGGCAAGAACAAGAGCTCGATCGTGTTCGGCCTGATCAGCACGCGCACCAAGAAGATCCCCGAGGGCATGCGCCGTGTGCTGGTGCTCTCCGATCCGACCATGGGCATGGGCTCGATCGCCACGCCCGAGTGCGACCGTCTGGTGGCCGCGATCGATCTGGCCGAAGAGCTCGGCATCCCGGTCGAGTGGGTGCCGGTCAGCGCCGGCGCGAAGATCGCGATGGACAGCGGCACCGAGACCATGGACGCGATCGCGCGCGTTGTGCGGCGCATCGTGACGTTCACGCAGACCGGTGGCGTGATCCACTGCGTGGTGATGGGCATCAACGTCGGCGCGCAGAGCTACTGGGACTCGCTCGCCACCATGCTGATGCACACGCGCGGCTGCCTGATCATGACGCCCACTGCGTCGATGGTGCTCACCGGCAGCAGTGCGCTCGCGGCGTCGGGCTCGGTCTCGGCCGAGGACGAGGTGTCGATCGGCGGCCACGAGCGCGTGATGGGTCCGAACGGTGAGGCGCAGTACTTCGCGCCGGACCTGCTGTCGGCCTACAAGATCCTCTACGACCACTACGAGTACACGTACGTGGTGCCCGGCGAGCAAGGGCCCCGGCGGCTCGTCACCAGCGATCAGACCCAGCGCGACGTCACCACGTTCGCGTATCAGGACGGCAAGGCCGGCCCGCAGCCGTTCAAGACGGTCGGCGAGATCCTCGATCCGAAGACCAACCCGGGCCGCAAGCGCATGTTCGCCATGCGCGCGTTGATGCGCGGAGTGATCGATCAGGACGGCGGTCACATCGAGCGCTGGGCACACCACGTCGGCGCCGAGACGGCGATCGTCTGGGACGCGCACCTGGGCGGCTACCCGGTGTGTCTGCTCGGCATCGAGAGCCAGAACCTGCAGCGCACCGGCTACCGTCCCTCGGACGGCCCGGAGGAGTGGAACGGCGGCACGCTGTTCCCGCAGTCGAGCAAGAAGGTGGCGCGGGCGATCAACGCGGCCAGCGGCGTCCGGCCCGTGGTGTTGCTCGCCAACATTTCGGGCTTCGACGGCTCGCCCGAGTCGATGCGCAAGCTGCAGCTCGAGTACGGCGCGGAGATCGCCCGTGCGGTGGTCAACTTCCAGGGGCCGATCCTGTTCTGCATCGTCGGCCGCTATCACGGCGGCGCCTACGTGGTGTTCTCGCGTGGCCTGAACGACAACCTGCGCGCGCTGGCAGTCGAGGGCTCGTACGCCTCGGTGATCGGCGGCGGCCCGGCCGCGGCGGTCGTGTTCCCGCGCGAGGTCCGCGCGCGCGTGGCTGCCGATCCACGCATTCAGGCGCTGCGTGGCACGCTGCGCGGCAACCCCACCGCCGACGAGCGCGCGGCGTTCGACAAGCTGCGCCGCGACGTGACCATCGAGAAGCGCGCCGAGGTGGCGGCCGAGTATGACGCAGTTCACTCCGTCGAGCGCGCCAAGCGCGTGGGTTCGATCGAGGCGATCATCCCGGCCCACACCATCCGGCCGTATCTGATCGATACCCTGACTGCGGATCTGACGCGACTGCGCCAGCGCTGATCTGCTTGCACTTGCGCTGACACGGGGCGAGCCTCAGGCGTTGCTGGAGGTCTCGAGATGCCGAAGCTCGCCCCCGTAGCCCGCGTATTCTTCACTTGCCTGTGGCTGTTCGCGTGCGCCAGCCCGCCGCCGCCCGCTGCGCCCACGCAGCCGACGACTGCGCGCGCGCAGATCAGCGTGGAGCGCCCGCGCGAGCGCGGCGTACCCGCGCCGAGCGATCAGCCGGGCGTCGCCGTCGGCGCGCAG
>DATEOF010000411.1:0-31561 GCA_035274465.1 Polyangiales bacterium | reverse complement strand
CACGCCGTTCGGATCGTACTTGGCCTTGATCTCGAGCCAGCGATCGATCGCCGGGTACATCGCGCGGAACATGCTCGCCTCGACGTACGAATCCTTGCCCAGGTACACGCGGCCACCGGCCTCGAGCACCATCGCGTCGAGACGGCGCACGAGCGCGACGGTGTTCTGGCGGATCGGGAAGTCGATCGCGAGCGTGTAGCCTTCACACGGGAACGACAGCACGCCGCCGCTCTCCTTGCCGAAGCGCTTGAACACGTTCAAGAACGGAAGCTCGCCCGAGGTCATGATCGTGTCCAGGATCGCGCGCATGCGGTTCAAGCCGTCGGCGAACGGGATGACGAACTGGTATTGCGTGAAGCCGCGCGAACCGTAGCCGCGGTTCCAGTAGTTGAGGATGTCGAGCGGGTAGACGAACGCGTCGTAGTGCTTGAAGGTTTGCGGCCGAGCCTGAAACCACTGGATCGCCGCGTTCAGCACTCGGATCGACAACGGGTTCAGCGTGATCTCCGGCAACTCGAACGGCACGCTGAGCTTGGCTGGCCCCGCGATGCGCAAGGGATCGGCCGCGAGCTGCGGTGGAAGCTCTGCACGCGTGGCGTTGTCTCCGACGGTCAATACGCCGCGTCCGAGGCGCGCGCCCGTGGCCATCACGTCGAGTGTCGCCATCGAGTACGGATACTCGCGGTCATTCTCCTCGAGCGCGGCCAGCAATCCCTCCAGGTCGTTTACCCGGATCGCCTTCTGGCGAAAGTAACTCGTCTCGATCGGCTTCAAGCGAATCTGCGCGTCGAGCACGATGCCGAGCAGACCCATGCCGCCGAACGTGCCCCAGAACAGATCCGAGTTTTCCTCGCGACTCGCGCGCACCACCTCGCCGCTCGCGAGCAGCACGTGCATGTGATCGACGCAGTTGCTGAAGCAGCCTTGCGCGTGGTGCGCCTTGCCATGAACGTCGTTGGCGATGCACCCGCCCACGGTCACGAACTTCGTGCCCGGCGTGATCATCGGAAACCAGCCGCGCGGGGCGAAGTCGTGGATGATCTGGGCCAGCGTCACGCCCGACTCGCAGTGCAGCGTGCCGGTCGCCCGCTGGAACGACAGGTAGCGATCGAGCCGGCGCATGCCCATGACCTGACCGCCGCCGTTCAGGGCGGCATCACCATAGCTACGCCCTACCCCGCGTGGAACCGACCCGCGGCGATCCAACCAGGCCACCACTTGCTCGGGATTCTCAGGCTCGCGCAGCAGACAATTCGAGCGCAAATTCAAGCCCCAGCCCGCGAGCGGGACGCTGCCCTCGACCATCGTTTCAGGCGCCGCCATGGGCAGAGCCTAGCTGTACTGGGATGCACGGTGCAAGTCGGCAGCTACGCCGCTGACGGCTGCGCAGCGCAACAGTTGACGCTGTCACCCGCGGAGAGCGGCCAGCGCCGAGGTCCACTTCGCCAGCGCGTCGAACATCGCCTTCGCGTGATTTTCTTGGAGCTCGTTCGCGCTGAAGACTTGATGCGCATCGACGCTCTTCGCGAAGAACGGCACCATCACCGACTCGATGAGCGGCACCATCTTCAGCGCGACCAACATCGGCTTCACCATTTGCACGGCGCGCGTGCCGCCGGCCGGCCCGCCGTAGCTCACGAAGCTCACCGGCTTGTGAGCCCACTCGTGGACCAGGTAGTCGAGCGCATTGATGAGCGACGGCGGCGAGCCGTGGTTGTACTCGGGCGTGACGAAGACGAACGCATCCGCCGCCTGGATCTTCGCGCTCCATCGCTTGGTGTGCTCGTGCTCGTACTGCCGCAAGCGCGGATGGTTCGGCTCGTCGAACAGCGGGAGACCCGCGTCTCGCAGATCGACGAGCTCGACATCGAAACCGCCATGGGCCTTGGCCCGCTCGAAGGTCCATTGCACCAGTGGAAAGCCGGCACGGTTGGGACGCGTGCTCACAGCGATGACATAAAGCTTCGGCATGCGCGCTACTTTGACGTCTCACGGGACGCCCGACAAGAGGCGCATTCCATGGAATGGCCGACAGGCCGACGAGCGTTTCAGCTCTCGGAGGTGGCCATGATCCGAGGCAGCTGCGTATGCGGGGACGTGCAGTTCGAGATCGATCGACTCTCCGGTCCGTTCGAGTTGTGCCATTGCAGTCGCTGCCGCCGGTTCAGCGGCTCGGCGTTCTTGGCCGCCGTCGGGGTCAAACGCGAACATTTTCGCTTCACGAGCGGCCGGCAGAACATTCAGACGTACGATGCGCCGATCTTGCGAGAGCCTCCGGCCTACCGGACCGCGTTCTGCAGGCGTTGCGGCTCGGCGACGCCTGACCCGGCGCTCGACTGCGAGTGGTTCGAGGTACCGGCTGGAGCGCTCGAAGGTGAGCTCGGCGTGCATCCCGAGCGGCACATCATGACACACCTAAAAGCAAACTGGTTCGAGATCCGCGACGACTTGCCACAGCTCGATCTCGAGCAGCTCGAGCGCTTCCGGTCCAGCCTCCTCCGCTAGGCTCGCGCGGCAGTCAATCAGCCTCCGCGGAGAGGTGCGGCGACGTATTGGGTCCGTTCGGCGAGATCACATCCGCGTCCGGGTCGTTCGACAACACTTCGCTGCGGATCGCGAGCGGCTGGCCGAGCCACAGCGCATGGATCATGTGGTCATCGAGCGCGCGGCCGGTTCGGCCCGCGACACCAGCGGTCGGTCAGGCTGCTCCGGCCCGCAGCGATTGGCGGCGCTGATCGCGAATCGTGGCTGCTGTGTTCGCGGAATGTCGCTTCGACTCGGCGCGCGTCGTGGTATGGCGCTTGCGATTCGCTTGCCTTAGCTGCACATGAAGAACGACTTTGCTGGACCTGCCGAACGCGTCATTCGGCTCGTCGAAGCTCACAATCGACGCGTCGGGCACGAAAACCTCGGCTTTCTCTCGGCTGCTCGCGGCTTCGTCCCGCTGCACGCGCCGCTGTTGCAGCTGTCGGCGCCGTTCGCTGCGTGGGATGAGCTCGCCGCGGAGCTGCCCGAGCTGTGGCGCAACGTGGCGCTACGCCGGCGCGTCAGCCAGTTGCCGCTGCTGGACGCCTCGCCCGCTTCGCTGCCCGATCGCGAGCTGCTGCGCGCTTGTGCACTGCTCGCGATCGTCTCGCACGCCTACTGGCACTGCGAGTGCGAGCCGCCCCCGAGCCTGCCGGACGCGCTGAGCGTGCCCTGGGCCCAGCTCCGCGCGCGGCTGCGACGCACGCAGGAAGCACTCTCGTACGTCGATCTGATCGTCTACAACTGGCGCACCTCGAACCCGTGCTCGACGCTCTCGCTCGAGGAGCTCGAGCTACTGCTGCCGATCGCCGGTGACCAGGAAGAGCGGGTCTTCTACCTGACGCAGCTCGAGATCCTGGCCCGCGCCGCGCCGCTCCCCGCACTCCTGGCCTCTGCACAGTCCGCCGCCTTGCGCGAAGACCACGCCGCCCTCGAGACGCTGCTTTCACGCATCGCTCGCGTGTTCTCGCACAGCGCGAGCGCGCTGGCTCGCATCGATCCGCGCGCACACGCCCCCACGCACGTGGATCCCGTACGCTGGGCCAAGCAGGTCGCACCGCTCGCGGTCCCGTTCCGACGCGGTCAACTCGGTCCCAGCGGCACATCGTCGCCGCTGTTCAACACGCTCGATGCGTTCTTCGGACGCTCGCAGTGGCAATCTCAGCTCGGCCAGGAGATCCGCGCGCTGCGACGCACGTACCCCACGGCGTGGCAGCTCTTCCTGCGTGCGCTCGACCACGCGCCGCTGAGCGAGCTCGTCGCGCGCTCTCCGAGCTCGGCGGTCCACGACGCGTGGCAGCATGCCCTCTCGCTGTACACGGGACCTGACGGGTTCCTCGCACGACATCGGAGGAAGGTCTACGGCTACCTCGAGATCGCGTTCAAGGTCGGTCGCTCGCTGACCATCGGCGGGTTCGGCGGGGCGTTCGTCGATCGAACCTGGGATGAAGTGGACGGCGCGCTCGGCAGCGCCCACTCCGAACGCCCCAGCGCACCAGCGCGCACGGTAGACCCGCTGCCGGCAGCTGCAGGCAGTCCGCGACCGATCGACGTCTCGGAGGTTGCCACGCGCAACTCTGCCGCCCGCGGCTACTGGTTGATCGTGGAGGGTGTGGTCTACGACGTGTCGCGCTTCGTCGCGAACCACCCCGGCGGACACTCCGTCCTGCGCGCGTACGCCGGCCTCGACGCCTCGGCAGGCTTCGCCCGCGCGCATGCGTCCAACTCGCCCGCACAGCGAGTACGCGAAGCCTTGCGGATCGGTGAGGTTCGGCAGCTGGACCTCGGAACGGGCCCCGAGCTGCGAGCGGCCTACCGAGCGTCGACGGTCGTGCTGCAGCTGCTGGTCGAGATGCAAAACGCCTTCGCGCTCGACTGCGCCTTCACGCGTTCGCACACGCCGTACGAGCGACTGCGCGCGCTCGAGCGTCACCAGCGCTTTCTGGGCGAGTACGTCGCGGTCCTCGAGAGGATGCTGCCCGAGCTATGGTCTCGATTATTCCCGGACGCGCGCGCGAACGAGCTCAAGACTCTGCTGCAAGGCATTCGGACGCACCCCTCCGCGCTCGACGTGCGCGAGCAAGCCCGTCGCGCGCTCGCCGCGTTCCACCCCGGGCGCGAGACGGCATGCGACGACCTCGATGCACGAGACGCGGGCCTGCTCGAAGAGCTGAAGAGCTGCGCAATCACGATCGTACGAGCGTACGAAACCCACGCCCCCGCGCTCGAGGGCCGCGGGACGCGGCGCATCCGCAGGGCTTGCCTGAGCTTCGCTGGCGTCTTGCGACGCTACTATCGGACCTGAACGTTACCGGCACACGACGCTGTCGCGGAGCACGCACACGCCGTCGAGACAGTCCGAGAACGCGTCGCAGTCGAGCTGCCCCAGGCACTTTTCGCCGTCCGCGGAGATCTCGGGACATATGCCGGCCCCCAGGGGACTGGACAAGCGCGGGCAGCTGCCGATCCGACAGTACGTCGTCGCGTCACACGCAGCACCCGGCTCCGCCCAGGTCACTTTCCGTTACAATGCCGCTGCGCGCGGCAACCGCCCGCATCTGACTCACGTTGGCACAACGCGGCGACTGGAGAGGCAGCGTGTTGGAGCTGATCTTCGAATCTCACGCGACGACGACCGACAACGAGGCAGGGCTTGCCTCCGGGGTGTTCGACGCGCCGCTGTCGGCCGAAGGCAGACGTCAAGCCAGGCAGTTGGGCGCGCGGCACAACCTGCCCTTCAACCGCGTGTTCTGCTCGCAGCTGCGGCGATCGTTCGAGACCGCTGCTTTGGCCTTCCCGGACGTAACCGTGATGCGCGACGCACGGCTCAACGAAATTGACTACGGATCTCTCACGCGTTCTGCCAAGCAGTCGATCGAACAACACAAGCACCGCTACATCGCGGAGCCGTATCCGGGCGGCGAGAGCTATACGCAGGCGATCCATCGCGTCCGCGACTTCATCGACTCCGTCATGCGACACGCAGAGCCAGGGCGCTATCTAGTCATCGGTCACAGAGCGACTCAGTACGGCTTGGAGCATGCGCTCCACGGGGTTGCGATCGTCGATGCGGTGACGGCGCCGTGGTGCTGGCAACCCGGTTGGACGTACCGTGTACGGGCACGTGTGCCAGCTGAAGTGACCGGCTAGAATCCACGCGGGAGGATCACCGCATGGACCGTGCCTTGATCGAGGAACAGATTGCCTACTACTCGGCTCGCGCAGAGCAGTACGACGCGTGGTTCTTTCGGCGTGGCAGCTACGACCACGAGGAGGAGTTCCGCGCCCGTTGGTCCAGCGAGCTGACCCGCGTCGAGAGTGCATTGCGCGCGCTCCAGCCCTATGGCGACGTGCTCGAGCTGGCATGCGGCACCGGACTCTGGACTCAGCGCCTGGTCGAGACGGCCTCGAGCGTCACGGCGGTCGACGCCTCCGCTGAAGTGCTGGCCATCAGTCGAGCGCGCCTGGACGCGGATGCCGTGCAGTTCGTGCAAGCGGATCTGTTCGAGTGGAAGCCCAGCAAACGCTACGATCTGATCTTCTTCGCGTCCTGGCTGTCACACGTACCGCCCTCGCTCTTCGATGCGTTCTGGTCGCTCGTCGAGTCGAGCCTGAAGCCCGAAGGTCGCGTGTTCTTGCTCGACAACAAGCTGGAATCGAAACCGCTCCAACACCAGCACTTCATTCCCGGTGCCGAGTCCTACGTCGTGGAGCGCGTCCTCGAGGATCAGCGGCGTTTCCGCATCGTCAAGGTGTTCTACGAGCCCGCCGAGCTCGAATCCAAGCTGCACGCTCTCGGTTGGAATGCCCGAGTGCACGCGACGGGAGAGTTCTTCATTTACGGGCAGGCCAGCCGCCCCCGCTAGCTCCACGACCGAAAATGTACGCGGGCCCAACCGACGAACAGAAAAGGTCACACCACGCCACCAGGCGCGGCGAAAGCAGGTTGGATGGTCAAGACTGTGAGTCAGCACGACGAGGTAACTCGTCCGGCTTGGAATGCGCGGACATGGAACGAGACAGCTTCAGTTATAGACCGTGGCGCGAAACGCCCGCAGCGAGCGGTATACGATGCCCGCCTTGCGCAACCGCGCGGACGTGCTGTCGCCCGGCCGCGGGTAGCCCTTCCGCCCGCGCCGGTTCCAGCTCCCGTAGCGCGGCCAGTCGCAGCGGCGCAGCCGCGTCGCAACGACGAATGGCCACTCTGGATCTTGGCGGCAGTCGGCTCCATTGCGTTGGTCGCAGCCGGCTACCTCGGCGCGCTCGTCCAGCTCGGCGCCCCTCAGCTGCAAGCTCCCAGAGCGTTTCAGCAGCCAGCGACATCGCTGCCGCAGCCTGAAACCGAGACGAGGGCGATGTCGACAAGCGTGCGCGTTCCTGCGCCATCCACGGTGATCCGCGATCCGGTTCGCGTCGTGGCGCCCGCGCGTCGGCCCAACGTTCACCACGTCGATGTGAGGGCGGCGGCGCTTGCGACCGCCGAGCTCGAGCGTGAGCTCTACGGACAGGCGGCACCGGCGTCGAGGATCCGATCCCTGCCGAAGCCCGAGGCCGCCGCCCCAGGCCGCGTGCAGCCGAGTCGGCAAGACGTTCAGCAGGCGCTGCTCGCGATGCGCGCACGAATCGAGGCGTGTGCTGCCGGACGCAGCGGAATGGTCGACGCGCGCGTGGGAATCGCGGGCACCGGTCGCGTCACGCGCGCATTGATCCAAGGTGACTTCGCGGGTACGCAGCAAGGCTCGTGCATGGCACGCGCACTACGCGCCGCGACGGTCGCGCCCTTCTCTGGGCCGGTCGTTCAAGTCCAGTTCCCGTTCGTGTTGTGATTCTCACGTGGGCAAGCGTGCGCCGCGGCCGCTCTCGTAGCATGCTTGGCCATGACGGCCGTCACCCACGTCCTGTTCGACTTCTTCGGAACGCTCGTGGCGTACGACAAGCGCGTCACCGGCCCCGGGCTCGAGCACTCGCATCGGCTCCTGGTGGACTCAGGGTCGAGCTTGAGCCGTGAGCACTTCGAGGCGCTCTGGACTGCCACGTTCGAGCGTTACGAACAGCAAGCGCACGCCTCGTTCGACGAGTTCGCGCTCGAGACTGCTTGCAGTGAGCTGCTGCGCAACGCGCTGCCTCGTGCGTTCGAGTCCGACCTCGTCGCACGCTTTCGCGACACCTTCCTGGCAGAGTGGAACGAGGGCGTATGCGACCTGCCCGGAGTCCCCGCACTACTCTCGGCGCTGCGCGAACGCTTTACGCTCGTGCTCGTCAGCAACACCAACCACGCACCGCTCGTGCACGGACACCTGCGCCGCATGGCTGTCGCGCAACACTTCCATGCCGTCGTCACCTCGGTCGAGCACGGCCGGCGCAAACCGTCGCCGTGCATCTTCCACCACGCCCTCGAGCTCACGAGCGGTCGCGCAGAGGCCGCGGTCTATGTCGGCGACTCCTATGCAGCCGACTATCACGGCGCACTGGCCGCCGGCCTGCGCCCGCTGCTGATCGATCCGCAGCACCGCCACCCGATTCCGGATGAGCATCGGATCGCGAGCATCCTCGATCTGCATCACACGTTGAGCTGATCGACGGACAGCCGATGCGCCGTCTTGTGCGCGGACTCTCACCACACGCCCCGCCTAGCCCGGTCTCCACACGAGCAGCGGTCGTAGGTTGCCGCTCGCGGTCACGACGTCGCGTTCGTACCGTATCTGCAACCTGCGCGCGACTCTCGCCGAGGCCTGGTTGTCGGGATGGATCAGCGCGATGATGCGCGTGACGCCGAGCGCACGTCAACGGGTCGGGACCGGCCTTTGTATGCTTTTCGATTTCCGACTTGATTGCCACCCAAATGTCAACTGGTACACGCGATGAGCCCTTCACGCCGCGGGCTCACCGAGATCGAGCGTACTGGGATCTCCACGAGTGACTCGATGCGCTCGACGTAGCGCTGTGCCGCTGCAGGCAAGTCGGCGAAGCTGCGAGCGCCCGACACGTCGCAGCGCCAGCCGGGCATCCACTCGTATACCGGGCGACTTCGCTCGAGCAGGCGCGTGGTCGGAAACTCGTCGATGCGCGTCCCCGCGGCGTCGTATGCGACACAGATCGGGATGCGCTCCAGGTAGCCGAGCACATCGAGACACGTCAGCGCCAGCTCGGTCGCGCCCTGCACGCGACAGCCGTAGCGCGTCGCGACGGCGTCGAACCAGCCGACGCGACGCGGCCGACCCGTCGTCGCGCCATACTCGCCGCTGTCGCCGCCGCGCGCGCGCAAGTCGTCGGACTCGGGCCCCTCCAGCTCGGTGACGAATGGACCCTGGCCGACGCACGAGGCATAGGCCTTCGAGACCGCGATCACGCGCGTGAGCGCGCGCGCAGGCACCCCGGCGCCGACCAGCGCGAAACTCGCGAGCGGCGAAGACGACGTCGTGTACGGATACGTGCCCAGGTCTGGATCGCGCAACGCCCCCAGTTGACCTTCGAACAACACGTCGCGCCCGCCTCGCCACGCATCGTGCAGCAACCTCGTCGTGTCGCACACCAGCGGCTCGACCCAGGCGCGATGCCCGAGCTGCTCCGCCGCGACGACACCCGCGTCCAGGCTCGGCTCGCGATACGCATGCTCGAAACGAACGTTCGTCAGCTCCAACATGCGCGCGATTCGCTGCTCGAAGCGTGCCGCGTCGAACAGGTCGTCGAGCTGAACGCCGCGCTTTCCGTGGCGATCCGCGTAGTGCGGCGCGATCCCCGACTGGGTCGAGCCGAACGCCGCCGCACCCAGCCGCCGTTCCTCGAGCGCATCCGCGTGCCGATGCAGCGGCAAGAGCAGCCCGGCGCGATTCGACACCACGAGCTTTGGCTTCGGCACGCCGCGTTCGCGCAGCAGCGCCAGCTCCTCCGCGAGCCGCTCGAGATCCAGCGCGACCCCAGGCCCGAGCACGTTCGTCACTCGCGAATGAAATACGCCCGAGGGCACCAGGTGCAGGACGAAGCGTCCGTGGTCGTTGATCACGGTATGACCTGCGTTGCCTCCACCTTGATAGCGCACGACGTAGTCGAACTCACTCGCGAGTGCGTCGACGATACGCCCCTTCCCTTCGTCACCCCAGTTGGCCCCCACGACTGCCGCGATCACCATGTTGTCACCTCCGGGCAAACGGGGTGTTCTTGACATGCGACGCCGCAGCGCACCCATGAATATCCGATGCCATCTGATATAACTCAGAGGCATGTCACTGCTCGCGTCCCCTCTCGAGAGCTTCCTCGCGGTCGCTTCTTCCAGCAGCATCAGCGCAGCCGCGAAGCGCGTGCACGTCTCGCAACCGGCAGTCACGAAGCAGATGCGCACGCTGGAATAGTCGCTCGGCGTCAAGCTCCTGCGACGCACCGCGCGCGGCGTTCGACTCACCGAAGCTGGAGAGCTGTTACGCGACTACGCTCGACGCAGCGCCGCCCTGCTCGACGAGTGTCAGATCGCCCTGACGGATCTCTCGAGCGGCGCTGCGGGAAGCTTGACGATCGGCGCCGGTGTCACGACCAGCATGTTTCAGCTGCCGCGGTGGCTTCGCAGCTATCGACGGCAGTGGCCTGCGGTGGACATTCACGTCCACACCGGTACGAGCCAGGCCGTCGCGGACCTCGTTCGCTCGCGGGAAGTCGACTGCGGACTCGTGACCTCGGAGACCAAGGACGCAGAGCTGATCGCCGAGCGACTCTTCAGCGAAGAGATCTGGCTGGTCGCGGCGGCCGCGGGCCGTCATCCTGCGCGCGTCCGGATCGAGCGCGTGCCACTGATCATGTTCCCGTCGCACACGGGCTTCCGACGCTATCTCGAGCGCAGCCTCGCCGCGGCCGGACTCGAGCCGCACGTGAAGATGGAGATCGACAGCGTGGAAGCCACGAAGAGTCTCGTCAGCGTGGGTCTCGGCGCGGCGTTCTTGCCTGCAGCGGCCGTGCGGCGCGAAGTCAAAGCCAGGCAGCTACGTCGCCTCGGCGTCATAGGGCTCCCGACGTTGCGCCGCAACACCACGTTGTTGCGGCGGCGAGATCGAACCCCGAGCAAGGCGCTACAAAACTTCCTGAAGATCATCGCCAAGACCACCGCGCGGGGACCCAGCTAGCCTCGAGCTCGCCCGCGAGGACTGGATCGAGAAACGCCTGGACCGCCTCGGTGAGCTCCTCGAGCGTCGGCCAAGGCAGCTCGTTGTCGCGTGCCATCGCGGCGTACACGGGCTTCCACGCAGCGAGCGGCGCAGGCAACAGCCGCGGCAGAGGATGGGTCTTGCGAAAACCGAAGGTCTGTTCGAGCGCCGCTCGGACGCGCCTCGACTCCAGGCTCCGCGCGGTCGCAAGCAGCGCGAGGTCGGGCAGGTCCTTGACGCGCGAGTTCGGCCGTTCACGCGGCAACGTGTAGGCGTGGAGCTTCTCGGCGATGTGAGTCTCGACCGGATAGATACGGAGCGTCGGCGGTGCGATGCCGGCGAAGGCGAGGACGTCGTCGGCCACCACGACATCGGGTCCACCGAGCATGGGTTCGCCGAACACCACGTCCACGCCGAACGCCTGCCCATAGAGCTTGCCCGCGAGCCTGCATTCGGCACGAAAACGCAGCCCGTCGTACCGCACGTCGTCGAGCAACTCGGGGTGCTCTGCATCCCGTGTGACCTCGAACGTCATGAAGTCGCCGAGGTCGCGCCGGCTGGCCTCCTGCAACCTCGCGAGCACGTCGTCAGGCGAACCCACCATTCGCAGATCGACGTCCTTGGTCGTGCGCGCTCGTTTGAGGCGCAGCTCGAGCACCAGGCCACCCTTGAGCGTGACCGCCTCCCCCAGCAGCGCGACGATGCGCGCCAAGAAGCGATCGAACACCAGCAGTTGCCGACGCCGCGCGAAGGCTGCGCCCGTCTCGGCGGAACCGCGGATGCGTTGCTCGAGCGCCTGCTTGAAGGCCGCCGGCGAGGCGTACGTGCGGCTGGTGGTCACGGTGCCAGGCCGCCGAAGGGTTTGAGGGCGACGTCGACATCACCCAGCTCGTCCCTGCCGACGAGCCCGCGGCGCAGCGCTTGGTGCGCAGCCTGGCTGAGCAGCTCCGGCGAGAGCGGAGCCCTGGCGCAGTCGCTCAGCGTTCGACGCGGGCTGGTGATCGGCACCGACCCGAACCAGGAGCGATCCGCTGCGGCTACGTCGGCGTGGTGCAGCACCACATCTGCTGGTACGCGGAAGCGTCGGCGTCGCCATGCCGCTGGCAGCGTCAGGTGAACCTGGGCTGGCAGAACATCCGACAGGCCGTGCAGTGCGAGCGCGCTCTGATGCGACACGACGCCGGCCCGCTCCGACCACAGCCAGCTCGCGACGAGCTCCTCGTGCTCGCCGGCGGGGAAGTGCACGAGCCGGTAGATGCCGCGCTGGACGCGTAGCACCTTCCCTGTTCGGACGTGGTGGACGAGGAGCTGCGGCGAGTAGCCCGCCTGAGCGGCCTGTTGCGTGGTGAACAGACCTTCCTGGCCAGCCGCTGTCTCGTACAGCCGGTCCCAGTTGGGAACCTGTTCTCGAGCCGCCAGCATGCACAAAACGTAAGCAATATTTTATCTTCGTGCAAGCCGCCACGGCGTTATGCGCAAATATTCAATAATATTTTAGTTTTGTGAACATCCGGTGACAAGCATACGCTCCATCGTGTAAAGCCCACCTGTCATGCCCACATCCACCTCGAACCGTGTCCGCGAGCTGCGCGAGCTCCGCGGCTTCACGCAGCACGCGCTCGCACAGGCGGCCGGTCTGAGCCGGCAGAGTGTGAATGCGATCGAAGCCGGCCGTGCGATGCCGGCGGTCGACGTGGCGCTGCGGATCGCGCGCGCGCTCGAGTGCTCGATCGAAGAGCTGTTTGATCAGGCGGGGGCGCCGGCCGCGCTCTCGGCCATCGCGGCGGCGGGTACATCGGGCGCCGGCCGCGTCGTGCTCGCGCAGATCGGCGGCCGCTGGGTCTCGCATCGCCTCGAGTCGGCGGCGACGTTTCGCGCGTGCGCGGACGGGCTGGCCACACGCGCACGCGGCAACCAGGTTGAGGTAGAACCGCTGCGTTCACCCGAACGGGCGCGCGATAACCTGCTGATCTCGGGCTGTGCCGCCGGCCTGGGCTTGCTCGCCGATCGCCTCAACACCCGCCGCGGGCCGGGCCGCTTCGTGTGGTTGCCGCGTTCGAGCACCGTCGCGCTCGAAGAGCTCGCGCGCGGGCTCACCCACGTCGCAGGCGTCCACCTGACCGACCCGCGAACGGGCGAGGCGAACATTGCCGACGTCCGCCGCATCGGTTGCGAGCGCGCGCGTGTGGTGATCGCATTTGCGCGCTGGGAGGTTGGGCTCGTCGCGGCAAGACGCAACCCGAAGAGCATCCGAGGCATCGCAGACCTCGGGCGGCGTGGAGTTCAACTGGTCGTGCGCGAGCCCGGATCGGGCGCGCGCCGGCTGCTCGAGCAGCAGATCCGCGCCGCAGAGCTCTCTCTCGATCTGGTGCGAAATGCTCGCGCCTGCGCGTACGGGCACCTGGAGGTTGCGCACGCAGTCTCGCTCGGTGCAGCCGACACGGGGGTGGCCACGCGCGATGCCGCGATCGCCTACGATCTCGACTTCGTTCCGCTCGTGCAGGAACGCTTCGACCTCGCCGTGCGCGCCGACGAGTTGGCAGATCCCCGCCTGCAGCGCTTGTTCGATCTGCTGACCAGTCGTTCGTTCCGCCGCGAGCTCGCGAGCGTGGGCTACGACGTCGAACCGTCCGGCGATCGGGTCGCGCAGATCGACGCTGCCTGACCGTGGAGTCCAATCGATGAAGCTGACCCGCCGTACCGCAATTTCATTTTGGCTGTCTCTTGTCTTGCCGCTGGTAGCCGCAAGCGCTTGCACGCGCACCGCACCCGAACCGGCTCCAGCGCCGCCAGCAGCTGCGGCCGATCCTGCCCCTCCACCTCCGGCAGAGGAGAAGCTCGTGGTGTTCGCGGCGGCTTCGCTGCGCGAAGTCTTTGGCGGGCTCGCTGACGAGCTCAAACGCGAGCACTCCGGCGTCGAGATCACGTTCAACTTCGCCGGCACCCAGGAGCTGCGCACCCAGCTCGAGCAGGGCGCAGCGGCCGACGTGTTCGCATCGGCCGATCAGCGACACATGGACGAGCTGGTAAAGGCTGGTCGCGCCGCCGCCCCGGCGATCTTCGCGCGCAACGAGCCGGTGGTGGTGGTCGCCAAGGGCCAGATTGCGAAGCTGAAGGACTTCGCGGATCTCCCGAAGGTCAAGCACATCGTGATCGGTACGCCCGAGGTCCCGATCGGCCGTTACACCCTGCAGATCCTCGACAAGGCGGACGAGAAGCTCG
This sequence comes from Polyangiales bacterium, assembly GCA_035274465.1. Lineage (GTDB taxonomy): Bacteria > Myxococcota_A > Polyangia > Polyangiales > JAFGIB01 > JADGRF01. Next base: position 17,681 of record DATEOF010000411.1, on the reverse strand, counting down.
GCAAAGACTTCCGCAAGAAGGTCGAGGCGAACGTGGCCTCACACGAGCTCAACGTCAAACAGGTGCTGGCCAAGGTGACTCTTGGAGAAGCCGATGCCGGCATCGTCTACCGCACCGACGCGATGGCCGCGAAGGATCAGCTGGGAGTCGTCGACATCCCGCCCGAGCTCAACGCGATCGCCGAGTATCCGATCGCAAAGCTCAGCGACGCCGCACACCCCAAGCTCGCCGGCGCCTGGCTCGACCTCGTACTCTCGCAGGTCGGCCAGGATCGCCTCCGGGCGGCGGGCTTCATCGGCGCGGCCCGGTGACCTGACGAGCGAAGCGATTGCTCTCCACGATGTGGGGAATCGCGTCAACCGGGCTGCGAGATCGCGTCGCGGCGCCGCACGGGTATGCTCGAGTTCCGATCGGTCGAGCGCACGACTCGGCCGTGCGCCAGCTCCAGGATCTGATCCGCGTCCGCGAGCGTGTTCAGGCGATGGGCGATCACCAGCACGGTCACGTCGCGGAACTCGCTGCGCACGGTCTCCTGGATGCTGCGATCCGTGCGCACGTCGACGCTTGCGGTGGCTTCATCGAGCACGATCACGCGCGCACGCGTCAAGATCGCCCGGGCCATGCACAACAGCTGGCGCTGGCCCTGGGAGAAGTTGTGACCGTGCTCGATGACGCGCGCGTCGAGCATCCCGGGCAGCGCGCGGATCGAGGGCTCGAGCTGTACGCGGCGCAGCGCGGTCCAGACATCGTCGTCGCTGCAGGTGCCGAAGCGATCGAGGTTGGAACGTACGGTGCCCGCGAACAGCGTCGGGTCTTGCGGGATGATCGCAAACGCGCGGCGCAAGCGCGGCAACGGGATGGTCGCGATGTCGACGCCGTCGACCAGGATCGCACCGCGCTCCGGGGCGATGAAGCGGAACAGCGCCTGAGACACCGTGCTCTTGCCCGCTCCGGTGCGGCCGATCAGGCCGGCCTTGCTGCCGCCTTCGACGCGGAAGGTCACGCCATCGAGGACGCGCGGCAGGTGCGGTGCGTAGCGGGCCGCGACCTCGCGAAACTCGACGGTGCCGCGCGTCGGCCAGGGCGTGCTGTCCGGCAGCGCGGGCGCGGTGGTGAGCGGTTCGGGTGTGAGGCGCGCGTAGTGTTGCAGGCGTTCGGCCTGCGTCATGAAGGTCTCGACTTCACTCAGGGCACGCACCGTCCAGTTCAGCGCGCCCCACAAGCCGAGCGCGTAGCTCAACACCAGGCCCGCGGTGCCGGCGCTCATGCTCCCTGTGTACGAGAGCACCACGATCGCGACGCAGGTGCAGAGCGACAGCAATCCGCCTATCAAACCCATGCGGGTACCGAACCAGCGATTGAGCTTGATGCTGCACCAGTGCATGCGCTGGTAGTGCTCGAGGATGGCGAAGAACTGGTCCAGGAAGAACTGTTCGCGCCCGTAGGCGTGGATCACGTCGAGGCCGGTGACGACCTCCTTGAACTGGGCGTAGCGCGGCGAACGCGCGATGGACTCGAGCCGCCGCGCCTCGCGCGCGACGCGCCGAAAGGCGTGCTGCACCAGGTAGTAGATCGCGATCACGGGCAGCGCGACGAAGAGCAGGATCGGGACCGCAGTCAGGATGAGCACGAGCGTCGCGAGCGTGCTGGCAGCGCTGCGACAGGCTTGTTCGATGCTCCAGGACAGCTCGTCGTCGACCGCTTCGAGGTCGCGGGCGAAGCGATTCAAGATACGACCCGTCGGCGTCGAGTCGAAGAAGCGCAAGGGCGCGGCGAGCACGCCGGCCAGCGCTCGATCGTGGATCGTGCGCCCGGCTGCGGCCGCACGGTACAGCCACAGGAAGCGCTGCCCGATCGAGCACACCAGCACGGCCAGGCCGATCGCGCCGTAGATCAGCACCGCCTGCTGCGCGGTGGCTTCGAGCGAGCGGTCCGTGAAGCGCGCGAACCAGATGCGCTGTAGCAACGGCAGCACGGCGACCACCGCGACCGTGAGCGGGAGCGCAGCCAGCAGCGCTGGCGCGAGCAGCGGTCGATCGCCGACCAGCGCGCGCAGGTAGTCGCGATACACGGGCCAGCGCACCGCACCCGTCGCGCGGTCTTCGTCCTCGGTCACCCTGCCCTCGTTCGGATCACCGCTCGACGCCACGACCGGCTGCGGCTCGGGCGTGTGCGCCGGCGTGCTCTCGAGGTGCGCGGTGCTGGTGCAGAAGGAGCGAAAGTCCGGGTTGTCGCGGAGCAGCTCGTCGTACCGACCGTCCCCGAGCACGCGACCTGCCACCACGAACACGACGCGGTCGAAGCGCGCCAGGTGCGTCAGCCGATGGGTGACGACGACGCGCGTGGCCGAGCGCAAGCGGCGGAACAGCAGGCGCTCCACGAGCACGTCCTCGGTGTGCACGTCCACTGCGGACAGCGGATCGTCCAGCAGCACGATCCCTGGCCGGCGGTATGCGGCGCGCGCCAGGGCGACTCGCTGCTTCTGTCCACCGGAGAGGTTTACGCCGCGCTCGCCGATCTCGGTGTCGAGCCCCGACGGCAACGCGGCGAGGTCCGGCAGCAGCGCGCAGTCACTGACGATCGCCGCGAGCTCGTGCTCATCCAGCAGTTCGTGCTCGGGCGCGCCAAACTCGATGTTGGCGCGCAAGCTGGCATTGAGCGTGAAGGCTTCCTGCGGCACGTAAGCGAGCCGCGCGCGCGACTCTCCGAGCTGCGTGGCGCTGCCGCGACTCGGCAGTTGAATCCCGCCCAGCACACGCAGCAACGTGGACTTGCCGGAGCCCACGGGGCCCACGATCGCGACCGCCTCCCCTGCCCCGACCTCCAGCTGCGGCAGCTCGAGGGCCGGCGCCGCCGCGCCCGCGTAGTGCACGGCGACGTCGCTGCAGCGCAGCGGCTGCGCCTCGGCCGTCGTGGCAATCACTCGCTGATCTTGCGTGCGCTCCGGAGCCTCGAAGTACGCGTGCAGCCGCTGACTCGCGACCCGCGCGTGCTGTAGCCGAGCCAGGATGTGCGAGATGAGCCCGAACGGCTCCTCGAGCATCGCGAACAGCGCCAGGCACGCGAACACCAGCGGCGCGCTGAGCGTCCCGCCGAGCAGCACGAACGCGCCGAAGCCTGCGAAGGCCACGACGGTCGCGGTGCTCACCCAGATGGCCGACGCGAACACGTCGCTCGAGACCACGCCGATGCGCGTGCGGATCTCCGGCCGCCGGATCGACTGCACCTCCGCGTGCACGCTGGGCTCCCATGCGTGATACTTCACGACGCGGATCCCGTGGACGATCTGCGACATGAGCGTGGCGCGCTTGTCGCGGATCCCCATGATGCGCTCGTCCAGCCGCCGGAAGCGCGCTCCGAGCAGCGCCGTGAAAGGCGTCAGCACGGCGAGCGCCGCCACCGCCACGACCGCGGCCCAACCCAAGTAGAAGCTGAGAGCGGCGAAAGCGACCAGCATCGTCAGCAGCGCGTTGAACGCCTCCGAGACGAAGAAGCCCGCCTCGGCGAGTGCGTCGGTGTCGCTGCCCAGGTGGTTGATCAGATCGCCGGTCTCCATGCGCGCCCGCGCCGAGCGCCGCAGGCGCAACGCGTGCGCGACCACGCGGTGATTCAGCGTGTTGGTGATGCACGTCCGAATCCGCAGCGCCGAGTGGTACCAGTGCTGTGTCAGCAGCGCCGTGCTCATGCCGGCGCTGCCGAGCAACAGCGCCAGGCCGAGCAGCCCGAACGGAAAGCTCGCGGCGTGCCGTGCCGCTGGCAGCTGCGCCAATAGCTCGTGCAGCAACAGCGGCGCGCTGCAGGCGATGGCCAGCCGCACGAACGTCAGCGTGACGATCGAACGCGCCGGCCCACCCGTGGAGAAGAACAGACGCAGCAGAAACGGCCAGAACGGCGTGAGCGGGAGGCTGGTCGAACCCTCTGCGCGGCGCGGCGCGAGCTCCGCATCCAGCGGCGGCGCATCAGGAGCCGTGAGCGGACGTGTACGCCCGGCGCGCACTATTGCGCCAGCGTCCACGAACAACCACTTTCGCAGCCTGCTCCTCATCGGGGGTCGAGCGGGATAATCGACAGAGACCTGTCGCGCAAGGCGAAGCTTCGCACGCCCGCGCAGATTGCGGCGCAGCAGTGGCGAAGGTCACTACTCTAGCGCGCGCGTCGGCGCGATCGACACCAGATTGCGGCCGGCGTCCTTCGCGCTGTACAGCGCGCGGTCGGCAGCCTCGAACAGCTCTTCCGCGCGGGCGATATCACCCGTGTCGGTGTGTGCGATGCCGATGCTGACGGTGAGGCCCAGGGAGCCGCCCGCGATCGAGAGCCGCTGGCGCTCGATCGAGCGGCGAATGCGCTCGGCGAGCGCGAGCGTCTTCTCGCGATCGATGCCGCGTGCGATCAGCGCGAACTCTTCGCCGCCGTAGCGAGCCAGCACATCCTCCTGGCGCGTCAGCTCGGACAACGCACTGGCGAGCATGCGCAGGGCTGCGTCGCCGACGCTGTGCCCGTGCTGATCGTTGATGCGTTTGAAGTGGTCGACATCCAGCAGGATCAACGACAACGGCGCGTGGTGCCGCTTGGAGTACGCGGCCTCGGACCAGAGCCGGTCCTGGAGGTAGCGCCGATTGAACAGCCCGGTCAGCGAGTCGCGCACGGTCAGCGCGTAGGTCGCACAGGCGGCCTCCAGCTCGACCTTATCGTACAGGCGAAAGTGCAGCACCGTGCGCGTGCCCAGGTGCACTCGACTGCCGTCCTCGAGCGCGCGCGGCCCCGAGATGCGCTCGCCATCGACGAAGGTGCCGTTGGTGCTCCCGAGGTCCTCGACCATGTAGGCCGAGCCGAGCCGCCGCACGCGGGCGTGTCTGCGCGACAAGCTGTGCTCGGGCAGCGTGATCGCGAGATCGGGATCGCGGCCGATGATGATCTCCTCACCGCGCAACGGGAACAGCGCACCCGGGATGTCGCCGCGCAGGACGGTGATCGCCGCCTCGGTGCGCGGGCCGCGCTCCACCGAGCTCGAGAGCTTCTCTTCTTCGTCCCGGTACGTGTCGAGCGGTGACGCCAACGATTACACCAGTGGCAAGCGTCGCTCCGAGCGGCGCTCCAGGCAACGTAGCGACATGTAAGAAGTTGCACTCTCGACAGGCTGGCGGTAGTCAGCCAGTGACATGTACGTGCTCCCGAAGTCCAGGCTCTTGTTGGTCAGCTGTGTCTTGGTTTGCGGTAGCTGCAGCCGGGCAGCCCCGGAACCAGAACCCGCGCCGCCGCCCGTCCCGAGCCAGCCCGCGGAACAGCCGGCGCAGGCCCCAGCGACACCGGCGCCTGCTGCGCCGCCGCCAGCTGCACCTATCGATTCCGATCCCATCCTGGACGCGCGCGAAGAGATCCCGGTGTCACAGCAGCAGGACGTGCCAGTCCCCGCCGAGCTGCGCATCGCGATGGAAGAGCTCTCGGATGCGCTGCGCGCCGGCAACGCGGCCCAGGTGCTCGCGCGCTTCTCTCGCTCGCACGGCTTTCAGCACGCAGACACCAGGACCAAGACACCCAAGCTACGGACCATCAAGTTCGAGCAGCTGCAGCGGGAGCTCGAGGCCAAGACCGGCCTGTACCGCACGCTGCTCGATCCGACCGGCCTCGCGCAGTACGTGTCCGGCAAGCACGCGCTCCCCTGGTTCGCGATCACGTCGCGTGAGTTCGCGCCGCGCACGCTCGAAAGGAAGGACGTGTGGGTGCGCTGGCGGGCAGAGGACACCGCCTGGGTCGTCGACACGATCGGGTTGCCGGCCGCTCTGTCTCGCGCGCCCTAGCGGTCGGGGTATCCCGACTAAATCGAACTAACAAAGACATAACTCCTGATTCCGGAGAGGCTGGATTCCGCTCGCAGCTGATGGCTGCGAAACCAGCGATCCCCCGTGAATTTTGGCAGCCCTGCGTTCGATACTTGGAAGAACGGGGGCTACGTGCGGAACAAGCTCTGGGTGTTCTCGATCCCGGGTCTGTTGTGCCTTTCGACCAGCTGCGCGACCGCTCCGAGCGAGCCCGATCCGCCGGCAGAGGCGGTCGCGCTGCCACCGTCTGCGCCTTACTTACGAATGGGACTCGAAGCGTTCGAACACTTCGACGAGTTACCCATCCTGAAGACCGGAGCGCGTAGCGGGAACTTCTCGAGCGCCGCGTGGAGTGACGCGACAGTCGTCAGCGAAGCCTTCGATCCCAACGACGACTATTCGAACTACGTGGCGCGGACGGAAAGTGAACGCGTATTGTTCGACGTGATGGGCAGCGGCGTGATCTATCGCTTCTGGCACACCGATGACGCGATGGATGCCTGGGCGCCCGGCGGTTCGCGAACGAGCGGCTCCGACATCGACTACGACCTGTACTTCGACGACGAGCCGACGCCGCGCCAACGCTTGCACGGTCCGGAGCTCTGGAGCGGCCGGCTCGCTTCGTTCGAAGCGCCGCTCGCGCTCGACGCCACGGCATCGGGCGGTGGCGTGGTGAGCTACCGGCCGATCTCGTTTGCGAAGCGGCTGCGCATCGTCGCGAGTGCGCGCGAGTTCCCGGCGCACGACTACTACGGCATCGACTATCACCTGTACCCCAGGCATTCGGCCGCGAGCTATCGACCCGGACAGGACAGCAGCGCGGCGCGCGCGCGGCTCGTGGCTGCGGGGGAGAATCCGATCGCGCCGAGCCCCGAAGACTCGATCGACCAACTACGCGGCGATCTACCGGGCGGCGCCACATGGAACCTCGGTCACTGGACCGGACCGACGCTGATCACCGAGTTGGTGCTGCAGTTCCCCGAGCTCCGCCGCGAGGAATACCCCGCCCTCCGCGATCACGGCCGCGCGACCCGCGGCTCGGTCGCGTTCGATCTGGCGATCCCCGCGATGCACAGCGCAGTTCGACTGGTGCGCCGGCTGGACGCGGGACGCGCACAACGCGGCGACGTCTTCATCGATGGGCAGCCCGCCGGACGCTGGTCGACGTCGAAGCTCGGAGATCCTTACCAACCGACGCGCGCAGTCCTCGCCTGGCTGGAGTCCAGCTTCGAGCTGCCACCGGCGCTGACCGCCGGCAAGACGCGGGTGCGGGTGAGGATCGACGCCGCCGAGGGCGACGAGTGGAATGAGTTTCGCTACTGGGCGCGTACGCGCACCGGCGGGCTAGAGACGCAATCCGACGAGCTCGACATCGGAGATCCGGCCTCCGAGCGCGCCCACGCCTACACCATCAGCGATCCAGTTTGGACGGGCACGCAGACGTTCCGGCCGATCGAACCGAAGGTGATCGAAGGCCGCAACGACGGGCGCGCCCTCGCCGACGTTCGACTGCAGATGTTCTGGGACGACGAGACGACACCGAGCGTCGATGTTCCGGTGGCCGAGTTCTTCGGCACGGGTGCCGGGTTCCTCGCCGAGGTTCGAGCGCTGCCGGTGGGTCATCGCCAGGGTCGCTTCTACTGCTACTTCCCTCTGCCGTTCGCCAGGTCGGCACGCATCGCCATGGTCAGCCCGGCCGGGACGCCGGCGTTGACCGGCATCGAAGCCACGGTTCGCCGGCGACCGTACGACATGGACTTCGAGCACGTCGGCCAGTTCCATGCCGAGCGCCGCTCCGTCGCGAGCACCAGCGTCGGACTCGACTACGAGATCCTGACAGTCAGTGGCCAGGGACACTACGTCGGCACCAACCTGATCCTGCCGATCGCGAGCTGGACGCTGGAAGGCGATGAGCACATCTTCGTCGATGGCAGCCGCACGCCGGCGATCGCCGGCACGGGCACCGAAGACTACTTCAACGGCGCCTGGTACTTCAGCCGCGGACCCTTCAGCGCGCCCATGAGCGGGTTGCCGGAGCTCGCCACCTCGTCGCACGCGTTGTCCGCCTATCGCTTTCACATCACCGACTACGTCGCGTTTCGCACCGGCCTGCGCGTGGCGATCGAACACGACGGGATCAACAGTAATCAATTACCCTACGCCAGCGTCGCCTACTACTACTTGAACCCCGCGCCCGGCATGCGCGAGGTCGACCAACTGGAACCCGCCGAGCCCGCGAGCGCTGCCGCGCACGGATACCTGAGCGACGCAGACGCACGCACGCAAATGCTCTCCGCCCGCTTCCTGAGCGAGAGCCAGACTCGAAGCCTCGCCAGCACGAGCGGATCCGCCCGCTTCCAGCTGGCGATCGACCGCACGAACGCGGGCATCGTGCTGCGTCGGCAGTTCGATCAGTCGGTCCGCGATCAGCTCGCCGACGTCTACGTCGACGGCGCGCTCGCCGGTCGCTGGTACAGCGCCGGCGGCAACGACGCGATCCGCTGGCGCGAAGATGAATTCTGGATCCCCGCGGAGTTGACCCGCGAGCGCGACGTCCTCGACGTACGCCTGCAGGTGGTCCACGGCCCATGGAACGCGGCCGAGTACCGTGCATTCGCCCTGCGCGACGTCGGCGCGTTCTGATCGACGCAACCGCAGGGCGGCCACCAGCCCATGTTGGGCCTGTTACCGGCCCGGCACGAGCACCGCGTCTTCGCCGATCATCACCCAGGCCCAGAACAGGATCACCGCGATCAGCGCGTCGACCACGGCTGCGCCGGCGAACGGCATACCGACAGCATCGAGTGCGTAGGCGCGCGGCAACAGTGGATTCAGCCGGTTGGATTGCCGCAGACAGATCCAGGCCACGATTCCGCACAGGCTGCTGCGCAGCGCGCGCACGAGCAACGGATATTGCGTCAGAAACCTCGGCCATGGCAGCGGCCCTGTGCCGCGGAGCGGCGACGCCCCGGGCCCAATGAACACGCTGCCGAAGAGTCCGAAGATCGAGCCCTGCCCGCGCGCTGCGAAGGCGGCGAGCGTGTCGCCGAGCAGCAAGTACGCGACCGCGCAGCCCCCGAGGAGTGCCCAGCCATGCCGCAGGCGCAGCGCCCGCGCGATACCGGACGCGAGCGCGCACGTGATCAGGAACTCCAGCATGTCCACCAGACTATACGATGCGTGGCACGCGCGGACTGCCGCCACGGGCGGAGTTCGAGCGCCGATGAATTTGTGAGATCCATCGCAACTCTGTGGCCGCGGCAGCCGCTGTCAGCTGCAGTTTGTTTCCGGACGAGCGCAGTTGCGTTTGTGCGCTACGCTGAGGCAGGGGCGTTTCAGGGGCGATGAGCGAAGGTTCGCAGACGAGCCGCATTCCCGAGATCGGGAACGTAATCGCGCAGAAGTACCGGATCATCCGGCACATCGGCGCGGGAGGCATGGGGCTGGTCCTCGAAGCCGAGCACACGCGCACGGGCAAGCGCGTCGCGCTCAAATGCCTGTACGGGGGCCTGGGAGCTGACCCCGAAGCCCGCCAGCGCTTCTTGCTCGAGGCGCGCGCATCTGCGCGAGTGCGTCATCCGAACGTGGTCGACGTGTACGACGTCGTCGAAGAGCCCGACAACGCGTTCATGGTGATGGAGCTGCTCGACGGCGAGTCGCTCGGCAGCTTGCTCGCCCGCCGGCGGCTGGAGCCGCGGCGCTTCATCGGCCTCTTGCTCGAGGCCATGCGCGGAGTTTCCGCTGCTCACAAGCAGGGAGTCATCCACCGCGACATCAAGCCCGACAACATCTTCCTGGCGCGGCTCGCGGATCGCCGCGGTCGCACGCCGATCGTGCTCGACTTCGGTCTCTCCAAGCTCAAGGACGATCCGGAGCGGTACTTCCGGCCACGCGAGAGCGCAGGACTGGCACTCACGCGCAGCGGCGTGTTCATGGGTACGCTCCTCTACACGTCACCGGAGCAACTGCAGGGCGCGGACGTCGACCTGCGCACGGACGTGTATGCGTTCGGCGTGATCCTGTACGAAGGACTGGCAGGGCGGCTGCCGTACCAGGTCGAGACGGGCCACGAGCTACTGGCGCGAATGATCAGCTCGGGGCCGACGCCATTGCGAGATCTGGTGCGCGGCATACCCGCCGGCCTGGAGGAAGCGGTGATGGGCGCGCTGGCGATCGAGCGCGCGGACCGCACGCCGGCGCTCGACGCGCTGATCAGTCAACTCGAGCCCTTCGTCCACCGGGCGTCGTTCCGCCCACGGCGGCCCACGCCAGTCCGGCGGGCGCGCGTGCCATCGCGGCCGCCGAGCGCGGCGGCAACCATGCTCCGCGAGCTGGTTCGTACCTGCGCCCGAGCGACCTGGCTCGGAGTCGTCTGCCTGTTCTGGATCGTCACGTGGCTCGTGGAGTGGGTGTTCCGAGCCAAGCCGATCTTCGGCAACACGCCAGCCGAGCGCGAGCTGGCCGTCGCTGGGGAAGAATGGATCGACTCGTGGGGCGACCTGTTCGTCCTCTTGCTGGATACGGCGAGCAAGCTGATCACCAGGCACGGCGTGAAGCTGCTCTATGCGATGCCCGCGTTGGCCTTGTTGCTCTGGTACTTCCACGACTCGAGCAGCGCAGGATCGCACCCACCCGAGACCTCGGCGCCGTCGCATCTCGTGCAACCGGCCACTCCCGAGACCCTGCCTCCACCCGAGCCGGCGCTGCCGGAACTCGACAACGAACCGGCTCCCGTCGAGTCGCCGCCCACGGAAGGCGAGCTGAGTGTCGCGAGCACCGAGCCCGCGAGTGCCGCGACCAAGCCCGCGCCGCCGAACAACCGTCTGCGAATTCGCGCGCGACTCTTGAGGCAACGGCCGCCCGAACCGGAACACGTGCAGGAGCCGTGACTTTGCGCTGCTGAAAGCGTGGCTTGCGGAGCTGCAATGCTCCGAGCCCGTCCGAAGGCCTCAGAAGCTCCCTGCGAGCGCCCGGGCCTGGCACGAAGCTAGCAATACTGGTCTTCGAAACGTGGCTCCCAGAAGGTGTCCCCCCGCCTTCGAGCCATGGCGTGGCGGTCGGTCAGTTCTATCCCCCCTTGAACGACCGACCGCTGCGCATGCTTTTCCGGCCAGCCGCTACTGGCTGCATAAGCGATTCGTCGCCGGGTCAGGATGGGCTAGGCTGCCCGCCCATGACGTTCGAAGCTTCTTCCGAGCCGGGTGAGCGCGGCGCACCGCTGCTGCTGCTCCACGGCATCACGGGGTCCGCGAGGATGTGGCAGCAAGTCGTGCCGCTCTTGCGCCCGCGCTATCAGGTGACCGCGCCGACTGCGTACGGACACCGGGGTGGAACCTCCGCCACGCTGCGACCGGCGCGCATCGAGCACGTGGTGGACGACGCCGAGCGCCTGCTCGATCGCATGCGGCTCGAGCGCGTGCACCTCGCAGGAAACTCGCTGGGCGGTTGGGTGGCGCTCGAGCTCGCGCGCCGCGATCGCGCGCTCAGCGTGTGCGCATTGTCGCCCGCGGGCTTTTGGACCCAGCGGCCGCGCGCGGTGCGTGTGCTCTCCGCACTCAGCGCGCTCACCCGCGTCTCTCGGCCTGCCCTGCCAGTGCTCGCACACTCGGCAGGCTTTCGCCGCTTCGCGCTGCGCGACAACGCGGTGCACGGCGAGCGCGTCACGCGCGAAGACTTGATCGAGATGGCGGACGACGTCATCGGCTGCAGCGTAGCGGCCGACCTGTTCGCGTCGCCGGAGTACTTCGCGGCGTTCACACCGCGCTGCCCCGTCACCATCGCCTGGAGTGAGCACGACCGCATCTTCCCGATGCGCGCGTTTGCGCCCGTCGGCAGGCAGCTGGTGACGAACGCGCGGCACACCGTGCTCGAAGGCGTCGGACACGTGCCGATGTTCGACGATCCACGGCTCGTCGCGGACACGATCGTCGAGAGCATCGAGTGGGCGGTGAAGTCGGCGCAGCCTCAGCCGGTCCACGCCGCGCAGTAGCTACTGGATGCAGGGCACGCGCTTGGTGTCGAGCGCGATGTCGTCGATGTAGACGTCGATGTCCGGCGCGCCCATCGGGTGCCAGGTGCGGAAGCCCACGCCGAGCGTCGTCATCTTGCCGAGCAGGTTCGAGGCGTGGTTGTTGATGTTGCGGAACTCCGCGCCGGCAGGGCTGCCCTGGCCGTCGACCCAGACCGCGATCTCGTCCGGCGCATCGTTGAATTCCCACTCCAGGCAGAACCACTTGGCCTTGGGGATCTGTCCGCCGGAGCCGATGTACTCGGGTCCGTTGCCCTGCCAGTACGTCATCTGCCAGCTGGTCTTGCTGCCGGTGTACGACGCGAGCTCGAGGTGGTGGTCCGAGTCGGGGAAGCCCTTGAGCGTGTTCGACGACGTGACGAACGCGGTGTGGCCGCCGCTCTCGGTCGGGAAGTCGGTCGCGTAGAAGTACATGCGACCGAAGTAGTGCTTTTGCAGCGCTTCCGGCAGGTTCTCGAGGAAGATCATCGCGTACGACGACCCGCCCTTGGCGTGTGCCTGCGCCGCGTACTTGCCGTGCGCGACGCGCGCGGTCTGGACCTTCACGCTGTTGCTGCCAGAGCTGGCCTTGGTCGTCCACATGCTGCCGAGCCCGCCACTCTCGAAGTCCTCGCAGAACACGTGACCGCAGCTGACGGCTGCATCGCCAGTCGCCGCGTCGGTCGTGCTGCCCGCGTCGTCCAAGCCCGAGTCTTGAACCATGCCCGCGTCGCGCGGCGCACCCGAGTCCATCGGCACCCCGGAGTCTTTGGGCTTGCCTGCATCGGCTGGCGGTGCCGCGTCCCGTCCTCCACTGGCGGCATCGGCCGAGTTGCCGGCCGTCGCGCGCCCACCCGCGCCGGCCACGGCGGCGTCACTGCCTGGCGAGCGGTTGCCGCTGCCGCAGCCGACTGCGGCGGCGAGTAACAGGGTTACTACGTGGACCCGGGGTCTTCGATCTCCGCTGCTCCGCACCGAACCTCGCTGGCTGACCGACGACTCTAACACCGCCTAGCGAGCGCGGCCCTGTAGGCGGGGTCGGCACACGTCTCAATCTTTGGACAAGGCACACGTGCTGCGCGTTTTCGTGATCAGTGCGCTCCCCGTACAGCATTGAACAGGGTGGCGCACGGGTCGAAAGGTCGTTGCCAATGAAACGAACGCGGATGTTGGTCGCGGTGGGGGCGCTGTCCGCGGTGCTCGCTGCCTGTAGCGCAGACGTCGACGGAGAGTCGCCCGAAACCGGCGATGGGCCGGGAGGCCCCGGAGCACCGGGGTCGCCCGACGGGATGGCCGGCTCCGCGGCTCCTGCCAGCCCGGGTACTGGACCGAACACACCGCCGGGGACGAGCGGTCCACCCAGCATGTGCATTCCAGGCATTCCCCGAACCTCGCAGATCCCGCGGCTCTTGAACCGGCAGTACGACGCGGTGGTGCGGGACCTGCTCGGGGTCACGAGCATGGGCACCGGCAACAAGCCGCCTTCCACGCAGCTCGTCGCGGACTTCGACGGCCCGATGACACCCGACGCCTGGCGCATCTACCAGGACGTCGGCGCGCAGATCGCCCGCGCGGTGTTCAGCGGACCGAACAAGTCCAAGTTCATCGGTTGTGATCCGGCGGCCGCAGGTTGCCTTGAGCAGACGATTCGCAGCTTCGGTCGCAAGGCGTTCCGGCGGCCGCTGACGGATGCGGAGGTCGCGCGCTTCCAGAAGCTGAGTCAGACGATGCCTGCCGGAACTCCGGCCGAGGTCGCGGAGACGACGCTGATGGCGTTCCTCGTGTCTCCGTCGTTCCTGTTGGTGCCCGAGCTGACGACGACTGCGGCGCCGATGGGCCAGGGCATCCAGCTCTCGAGCCACGAGGTGGCCGCCCGCCTCTCGTTCCTGCTCTGGGGTTCCGTGCCCGACGACATGCTGAACGCCGCCGCCGACGCGAACCAGCTGCAGACCAAGGCCCAGATCCTGACGCAGGCCCAGCGCATGATCGCCGTGCGTGAGAAGACCGGGCCGCTGGTCGCAGAGTTCCACCGCGACTGGGTGCAGATGAACAACGGCAACGCGCACTGGTGGAAGATCGATCACGACAAGAAGACCTACCCACTGTTCTCCGCGGACGCCAAGCCCAGCTGGCAAGCGGAGCTGGACGCATTCTTCCAGGAGATCGCCTTCAACGGTGGCTCGTTCAAGGACCTGTTGCTGAGCAACGTCGCCTTCGTCAACAAGGACAACGCGGCGATCTATGGGCTCGATCCTGCGAAGTACACCGCGGATCTGGCCAAGGTGGAGCTCGACGCGATGCAGCGTCCGGGCTTCATGACGCGCGTCGGCTTCTTGAGCTCGTACGCCGGCTTCAACGCGACGAGCCCGATCCTGCGCGGCGCGTTCATCTCGGTCTACATGCTCGGCGTCAACCCAGGGGCACCGATCCCCGGCGCGACCATGATGACGGTGTCGGGAGACTTCAAGACGCAGCGCGCCTACGTCGAAGCGCTCACCAAGCCTGCGACTTGCGCGGGTTGTCACACCATCGTCAACCCGCCGGGCTTCGCGCTCGAGAACTACGACGGCATCGGCAAGTGGCAGACGATGGATCCGCGCGGCGGCGCCATCGACGCATCCGTCACGACCGCCATGGTCACGTTCGGCAACGGCAACACCAAGCAGATCTCCTCGCCGGCGCAGCTGATGCAGGAGATCGCGGCGACGCCGAAGGCCAAGCAACTCTACGCGGAGGCCTGGGTGGCCTACGCGTTCGGACGCGCGCCCAACGCCAATGACCGCTGCGTGGTCGATCAGCTGGACACCAAGCTCTCACAGGGCGGCTACAGCATTCTCAACCTACTCGCCGATCTCAGCCAAGCGGACTCCTTCCGTTTGCGGGCCCGTGAAACTCCGTGAGGAAATCGCCATGAGTAAGCACCTGAAACTTCCTCTGAATCGACGAATGTTCCTGCGCGGCCTGGGCGGAGCGATCGTGGCCGCGCCGTTCCTCGGCTCCGTGTACGAGCGCGTGGCCAAGGCACAATCGATGCCTGCGCCGGGCGCGCCGAAGCGCCTGGTCGTGATGTTCACGCACTACGGCTGCATCACGAACAAGTGGTTTCCGGTGAAGAGCCACGGCGAGCTGACGGCCGACGATCTCATGCCGACGGCGCTCGCCCCCCTCGCACCGTATGCGAAGAAGCTGCTCATGCCGCGTGGCATTCGTTCGATGAACGAGTGGACCGCGAACATGGTGCGCGGGCAAGGCAACGACTCGCACACGCAGATCGCGGGCTCGTTCTTCACCTGCCAGCCGGTCACGCCCAACAGCAACAACCCGTTCAGCTTCGAGCAGGCGACGAAGTTCAACGCCAAGCCGGTCGGTCCTTCGCTGGATCACGTCATGGCGCAGCAGATCAGCCCCAAGGGCGTGCCGCTGCTGATGAACACGGCGGGACAGGTCGACAACACCCAGTCGGCGATCTCGTACTCCGCCGCGGAGACTGCGTTCCGGGGCCTCAACTCGAAGCAGTCCTTCAGCGGGCTCACCGGCCTGTTCCAGCAGGGCATGCCGATGTCGCCGGACAGCTACGCCGTCGTGCGCGGTAAGAGCGTCGTCGACGTCGTGCGCGACGATCTCGCCACGCTGGCGCGCGTGGACATGAGCAAAGCGGACAAGATGAAGCTCGAGGCCTGGAAGGCGCTGCTCGATCAGACCGGCAACGTCATCGCGTCCGGTCAATGCACGATGCAGCTCGCCACCATGCTCGGCGCGGCATCGGCGAGCGGCATGGCCGCGGGCGGCCTGGGCTCCGACTCGCTCACGACCAAGGTGACCGACACGATGGATGGCGCGGACGTGTACAACGCGATCGCAGCGCTGGCCGCGTCCTGCAACGCGAACCCGGTGATCTTCATGAAGTACCCCGGCAACTACGTGTTCAAGGGGCTCGGCATCAACACCGAATCGCACTCGCTCTCTCACCGCCTCGATAACGCGGGCATGCAGGGCAGCTGTCTGCCGAACGCGGTGATGATGCTGCTGAAGGTCGACGCGTACTACGCGCAGAAGTACGCGAACCTGGTGCGTATGCTCGACAGCATCCCCGAGGGCAGCGGCACCGTGCTCGACAACACGGCCGCCGTCTGGTTCAACGAGATGTCGGACGGCAACGCCCACAACCTCAACAACGCTCCGATCATCCAGGCTGGCAGCGCCGGCGGCTATTTCAAGACCGGTCAGATCATCAACCTGGACACCGCGGCGCCCGGAGCGGCCAACCTGACGGTCGGCAAGAGCCTGTCGGCGTGCATGGACGGCACGTCGAGCCAGATGATCAACGGCACCACGCAGTCCACCGGCACCGATCCGAAGGTGGCCAACGCACCGATCAACAAGTACTTCGTCGGCCTGATGAACGCGATGGGCGTCAAGGCGGGCCCGGATGGCGTCGCCATGAAGGGCGGCTCGGCCGAGGTCACGAAGTTCGGGTACTCGGACAAGACCGAGGACTTCATCGGTGGAGCAGGTGCAGTCGCGGGCGCGACCATCCACAGTCCCGGTGAGTTCAAGGAACTCAGAGCGAACTCCTGACGCTGAAACACATCTCCTGTCTCGTTTTGTTGCTGCCGTTGGCCTGCGGTGGCAGCGAGCCGGAGCCGTCGCGCAGCGCCGGCGACCGGTGGTCATCGGAAGGGTCGCGCCCATCAGGCGCGAGCCTTCCGGACGATCCGCGCATCGTTCCGGAAAGCTTGCGCGTGATGGCGCTCGCGGGAGGCAACGGCGTGCTCGAGCTGAGCGCGCTCACCCTGCGCGAGGGCTCGGCCGGCGCCGAGATCTACGCCGCGCTGCGCAACGTCGGCGACGTTCCGGCCTGCAGCGCGGCAGTTTCGTTCGAGCTCTTCGATCGCAGCGAACAGTCGCTGGCGTCCGGCATCGGCGGGCTGCTGACTCGACGTTTCTACCGCCTCACGGACGGCTCGCGCGCGATCGCGGCGTGCATCGGACCGGGAGACGTCAGCATGGCCGCGGTGACTGACTTGCCCGCCGAGCTACGGATCGACGACGTGGGCTACGTGGTCTACCGCTGTCCCTACTTCGCGTTGGACGTCGAGCCGATCGAAGGCTTGATCGTCCGCCAGGTACACGGCGTGGCGCGCGGCTCCGGGACGGCGTACACCGGCACGCTCGAGAACGCGCTCGATGTCGCAGTCCGTAGCCCTTCGGTGTCTGTCTTTCCGTTGACTCGCAGCGGCCGGCCGTTCGGTCTCGCGATCGGCCAGAGCGAGCGTGTGATCGAACCCGGTGACAGCTGGACGTTCGAGACGGATACGGTGGAGGAGCCGGGTGCAGACTCCGCGCCGTATCCCGCGGGCGCGCTCTAGTTCTGCGGCGCGCCGTTCGCGATCCAGCGCGAGACCGCGGCGATGTACTCGTCGGGGATGCAGTTGCCATCATCCGCGCTGCAGCCGTAGGGCATGCGCGGCGTCATCCCGCACGGGCCCGACAGGATGGTGATCAGCGCGCTCTGCGCGGGATTGCCGGGCATGACGAGCTTCTGGTTGTTGCAAGCCTTGGAGACGTACGAAGTCAGGTTCGCGTAGAGCTGTTTGTCGTCCATCGGCGGCAGCTCCAGGGGTTTGGCCGGAGGTGCCACACCCCCCACGCCGTGACAGGGAGCGGCGGAGCACGGCATGATTCCGCCGCCTCCGCCGAGCACGAGCTTCACGGTCTCGAACGTCGCAGGGATGCTGCTGCCAGAGGTACCGGCAGCAGCACCAGCCGCACCCTTGCCTGCACCGCCGGTGCCTGCGCCACCGGTGCCTGTGCCGCCGATGCCCGCGATCGCGTTCCCCGCAGTGCCCGCGCCG
>DATEOF010000410.1:0-5830 GCA_035274465.1 Polyangiales bacterium | reverse complement strand
ATCAGCGGCGGGGCGATGCTGGCGCTGACCGCCGCGACCGCAGACACTAAAGATGAACGCGTAGGCGGCTATCTGATGTCGGGAGTCTTTCTCTCCATCTCGGTGTTGCCGCGCGGCGTAGCTGACGGTCTGCAGCCCAATTTCGAGCAGGTTGCGTGAGGGGGTTCTGGATGTGGCCGGGGCCGAGGCCCATCGTGTAGCCCGATTTCTCGCGGCGGGATCAATGCTGTCGTAGAGCGCCGCCCGGAGACGGAGCACCGGCATCGGGCCGAGCGAAATTGAAAGTGGCGGGGACAGTGTTGGAGCACCGTTCCCCGCCGTGCTCCGCACGCCTTTGGAGACGCGAAGCACTCAACGAATCGTTCATTCTGAGATCGACGTCAAGCACTGGTCCGCAGGTCCGCCCTCCTGTGCAGCTGTTCGTCCGGCGCGTTGCCCTGGATGCGCCGCAGCGAGCCGGGAGCCGGGCCTGGCGGTGGTGATTGTGGGGCACGGGCTGCGAGAGCGCGCCGTCGAAGGGCCTCTGACGCCTGATCGGCCGCCGGTCAGCACGGCCTTCTGGACGCGACGATACCGATGCCGAGCGTGTGCCGCTGTTTTGGTCGTGGTGCCGCGTGGTGTCGGACGCAGAGTTCGGTACGCGCTTGGCACGATCGCATGGGCACTTGCGCTTTGGGCGTACGAGCGGCTGCCCGCGGCGACGGTGCGTTCTCGGGCGAGCACGGCCAGGACGATCGGCGTGTCGGAGGCCAATCGCTGGAAGTCGCTGCAGCGCTGGACCCGTTGTGCTCGGCAGCTCTTCGGCATCGTGCCGTCTGCCGCAGGCACGCAGCGCGAGCGGGCATCGCGCGTCGCGACCTTCGTCGCCGCGCACGCCGCGGTCTCGACCGGGCGCGTTTCGCACGACGCGTTCTACGGAGCCGCGCTTTGCCAGCCACCTTGACTGCCGTCGATCGCGCCCTGGCTTGCACCCCTTCTTGATCCACCACAGCCGGCTCCTGCACGCCAAGCGTGCTCGGTGCCCACGATGCGCTCCGCGTCGCGCCTCATTCGCGGCGTCAAGGAGAATGGATGGATCTGCTCATCAAGCAGGGCGTGCAGCTGGCGCCCAAGGACACAGCCGAAGCGATCGGCATCTTCCGCGTGCAGGTGATTGGGCCGCTGCTGTCGCGCGTCTTCACGTCCCACGGGGAACTCGCGACTGCGATTCGCGCGCTATCTCGCCTGCATCATCGGCCCCCCAAGTCCACCGCCTCGCGGACGTACTCCGAGGCCACGATCGAGCGCTGGTACTACCGCTTCAAGAAAGGTGGACTTGCCGGCGTCACACCGCGTCCGCGGTCCGACACTGGACACGCTCGCGAGCTCACCGATGCACAGCGTGACCTGCTGCTCGCGATCCGCCGAGAGCATCCGAAGGCGAGCGTGGCTTTGATCTTACGAACGCTCGAACTCGACGGTCGACTCGCGAAGAACGCTGTGAGCCTGTCGACGCTGCGGCGGCTATATCGCGAGCATGGCTTGGACCGCAGCTCGCTGAAGGTCAGTGACGGCCGCGTGCGTCTGCGTTGGCAAGCCGACCGCGTCGATGCGTTGTGGCACGCCGACGTATGCCACGGCCCCGCCTTGAAGATTGCCGGCCGCACGCACCCCCTGCGCATCCACGCCATCCTCGACGACCACAGTCGCTACATCGTCGCGATCGCCGCGACCACGACTGAGCGCGAGGTCGAGATGCTCTCGCTCTTGGTGAAGGCTTTTCGTAGCACGGAGCGGGTGCCCGAAGCGCTGTACCTTGACAACGGTGCGACGTACACGGGCGACGTCCTGGCGACGGCGTGCTCGCGTCTGGGCGTTGGACTGCTGCATGCCACGCCGCACGATCCGCAAGCGCGCGGCAAGATGGAGCGATTTTGGCGCACCCTTCGAGAAGGCTGCCTCGATCACATCGGCACGCCCGGCAGCCTGCACGACGTGCAGGTGCGCCTTCTGGCGTTTCTGGCCAAGCACTACCACATCGCTCCTCATGCATCGCTCATGGGAAAATGCCCGAGCGAAGTCTACGAGAGCTCGCCTCGCTACCACGACCAGGTCGATGAGGCGGAGCTGGCGGCCGCGCTCACCGTCCACGGTCGCCGACGTGTGCGTCGCGACGGAACGCTTGAGATCGGCGGCATGACCTTCGAAACACGTGCCGGTTTTCTTGCCGGCCGGGTCGTAGTCGTCGGCCGCACACTGCTGGACCCCACATCGGATCCGTGGATCGAGCACGAGTCCCAGCGCTACCTGCTGGGTCCCGTCAACGCCGAGGAGAACGCTCGACGAAAGAAGCACGGACCGTCGCCGAAGCGCGCCGGTCGAGGGATCGATGTCGCCTTCGATCCTGCAGGAGCGCTCGTCGATGCGCTCGTGGGGCGTCGTTCCGAAATGGGTGCAGCATGACCCGCTGGCTGATTCAATGGGGCCTTCGCGAAGCGCCCTTCACCAAAGAGATCGGCGACGCGGACCTGTGGGTGCCGAGCTCGCGCATCGCAGCCGTAGACCGCCTTGTAGAGACCTGCCACGACCATGGCCACGCGCTCCTCGTCGGTGAACCTGGTGTCGGAAAAACGTGCGTCCTGCGAGCACTGAGACATCGCCTTCCTCAAGACGGCTTTCGCCTCACGTACTGCTACAACGCGACCCTTGGGCGGCGCGATTTCTATCGCCACGTGTGCCTCGCCCTCGGGCTGTCGCCGTCGGCCACGGCTGCGGCCGTGTTCTACGCGATCAACACGCACGTCAGAGAACTCGGCAACGACAAGGTGCACCCGGTCCTGCTCGTGGACGAGGCGCATCTTCTCCACCAGGACGTGCTCGAGCACCTTCATATCCTGGCCAACTACGAATGGGACTCTCGAGCGCTGCTCTCGATCATCTTGGTCGGGCTGCCCGAGACCAAGCATCGCCTTGCGCTCGCAAAGAACCGCTCGCTCTGGTCGAGGATCCATACGCGCTTGGCGCTCGGGGAGGCCACTGCGGGCGACACCGCCGAGTATATCGCGCACCGACTCCGCCGCGCCGGTTGCGAGCGCGAGCTCTTCAACTCCGATGCGATGACCCTCATTCACGAGCAATCCCAAGGTCGGCTCCGGGATACCGATCGCATCGCAACTGACGCACTGAAGCTCGGGGCTCGGAAGAAGATCAAGACCGTCGATCGGGAGCTCGTCTCTCGTGTGCTCGGCGACGAGCCCGCCCTTGGAGACAACTGAACGACATCACGCGGCTGCGCGACCAGTGTCAGCTGACGATGGCCATCAGGAGCCGGCGCTCGCGCCGAGCACTTGATGGCCATCATGCTTTTGCCACCCGCGCTCCGCCCGGATGATGCCCATCGAGTAGGCTGCGCGATACGCCCTTGGCTACGCTGCGCGGTAACACTAGCGACCGCCGTTCGTTCGCGGCCTGCCAGCGTTGGAGAAGCGGCCCTGCGGGCGGCGGGAGGAACGTCGCCAGGCCTGTGAAAGGATTTCTTGTCAAAATTTTGGATGCGTTCAAAAGGTCGATCCAAAATCGCCGAAATGCTACTGGGCTACGCAAGGACCAGCACAAGTTGCAGCGCGGTGAGTCAGCAGATCCGCGCACTCTCCGCGGCCGGCTGTGAGCGCATCTATGCCGACACGACGAAGCTCCACGTCGGCTCGTGGCCCGAGCTCGAACGTGCCATCGGGCGCCTTGGCGACGGTGACACCCTCGTCGTTACTGCACTGGACCGGATCGGTCCAAGACTCAGCGAGCTGCTCCTCCGGGTTCGGTTGATTCAGAGCCGTGGAGCCAGTCTGCGGGCGCTCGTCGGCGCGGTCGACACAAACACCGTGGCCGGGCGCGAGCTCATCGAAACACTCGCGAGTCTCGACAGGTTCGATACTGGATCGCGGATTCAGCTAGGTATGCAGGCGGCTCAGCATGATGGTCGGCATGTTGGACGCCCGCGTCTGCTTGAGCATCAGCAGGTGCATGATGCGCGTTTGCGCGAGCTGGCCGGGGAACCTGTTTCGAGGATCGCGCGCGAGTTCGGAGTCTCGGCGCAGACTCTTCGCCGGGCGTTGCGCACAGCTACGCAGCCCCAGACAGATCGGAGACAACGGGCATGAGACGCGGAACAACAGAGAGAAGCACAAACTCTCCCACGCCCGTTGCAACGGCGGTAGAGCGGACCACGGAGTCTCCACAGGAGCGAGTTCAGCGGCTCGCGGCAGAGCGAGTGGCGGCGATCGAAGCCGAGGAAGCGGCCACGGTCTATCAGCTGGCTCTCTGGAAGGAAGAGCATAAGCGCGCGATGCCGGTCGATTTCATTCGATCCGCGCTGTTCGCAGCCATTCAAGCGAAGGACGCCACCTATCTGCAACGCGAGCAGATCGCGAGCGCGAACGGATACACCATCATCTTCACCGGTCGGCGCCTGACACAGGTCCATGCTGACGTGTGGGAAGGCATTATGTACTTGGCCGGCAAAGGCCAGAAAACCGAGCGAGACTACGTCGCTTTCACCGCCGGACAGTTGCTGCGCCTGATCGGGCGCGCGACTGGCAAGAGCCAGCATGAACAGCTTCGTAGGATGATCTCCGAGCTCACGGCGACTAGTGTCGAAATCCTCGACACGCGCAACAAGCGTCGCTTTTGGGGCTCGCTGCTGCCCAAGGGTGGGGACCAGGAAATTGAGTGCGACACGCAATACCTAGTTTCGCTCAATCGGGACATCGTGCAGTTGTTTGCACGAGGAATTGGCACAATCGATTTTCGGCAGAGGAAGAAGCTCTTGAAGAAGCCGCTTGCACTATGGCTTCAGCATTTCCTGTCCGATGACTCGAAGCCGGTGACCGTCGAGTTTCTCCACAAACATTCTGGCAGTACTGCGCGCAGCTTGCGTCACTTCCGGGAGCAGCTGCGCCTTGCGCTCGAAGAACTGGTTCGTGTCGGGATCCTCGAGAATTGGCGGATTGACAAAGAAGACGTCGTCAGGACGGCGGGCGCGCCTGGATCGCGAACTCGAAGCGAACCGCCGACTCAGGAACCTAATGTCGCGGTCGACACAGTCGTCGCATCTAGTTCGCCCAGGGGACTGGCGCCAGTCGCGGCGGCGACCAGAGCCGAGTTTACAAAAATGTACCCTGAACACGACGTCGAGACTTGTGTCGCTGCCTGGCATGCATGGCCGAAGAGTCGCTTCGCGAGAAATCGCCACATCGCGTTTCTTGGCTTCGCTCGCAAGTGGACTGCTGAGCAGTAGTCGAGCGTCAATGCGCAACTCGACACCCGAATGCCGGCCGCATGCCGTGCCGTCAGTCCCGCTCCGCGCTGGCCCTGCTGACCCCGTAGACGTTCGCCAGAAGCTCACCGTTGTTTGATTGCAAGTCGGGTTCGCGTTCGCGCGGAGCTGGCTCTGTGCAATCTCGGTTCCGACACCTGGCTCGCTGCCACCTGGGTCGATCTGAGAGCACAACGAGTCACGGTACGGCATACGGCCGGCGCTACGGCATGCGGCCGGCGCTGCGGCATGGGGGTGGGGGGAAGCTGGCACGGCATCTGACCGCTGCTTGTGCGGCATAGTACCGGCAGTGGTGCGGCACGCGGCCGGCACGTGCGGCATGCGGCCGACGCGCGCGAGCGCCGGTGACTACGGCATGCGGCCGGCAGATGCGGCGTACGACCGGCGCGCGTAAGCGCCGGTGACTACGGCATGCGGCCGGCAGGTGCGGCATAAGACCGGCGCGCACCGATACAGCGCGCCGCACGGCATGCGGCAGCAGGCACGGCATACGGCCGGCAGCTGGATCGACGCTACACT
>DATEOF010000409.1:0-22491 GCA_035274465.1 Polyangiales bacterium | reverse complement strand
GGCTGCAGGTGCGAGCGGCAGCAGCTCGGGTGGCGCCGGCGCGTCGGGCGCTGCAGCCGGAATGAATGCGGCTGGCGCGGCAGGGAGCGTTGTCGCTGGTAGCGGCGCGGCGGGAGCGGCCGGCGGCGGCGCGGGCATGGGCTCAGCCGGCAGCATGGCGGGTGCAGGCGCGACCATGGGCCCGCTGACATTGACCAGCACGGCCGTGAAGAACGGCGAGATGCTCCCGAAGAAGCATCGTTGCGAGATGTTCATGGGCCCCGGAGGCGCCTCGCCGCCGCTGAGCTGGAGCGGCGGCCCTGCGGCCAAGAGCTATGCCGTCACGCTGCACGATCTGACCGCCAACCTCATGCACTGGACGCTCTACGACATCCCGGCGGCGACCACCTCGCTGCCCGAAGGCGTCCCCGTCGGGGCGATGCCGGCGACACCCATGGGCGCGAAGCAGACTCCCAACCAGCTCGCGGGCATGACCGGCCCCGGTTACTTCGGCCCGTGCGGTGGCAGCGGCCGCAACATGTACGAGTTCGCGGTCTACGCGCTCGACGTGGCCACATTGCCGGATCTCGGAGCGAACCCCACCGCGGCTCAAGCGCGCATGGCGATCACCATGCACACGCTGCCGATGGGCAAAGCTACCTTGGGCGTCACCTCGTCTTCGAGCGATCCTTAGTTATCCGTCAAAGGACGGCGCGAAGTGCCGAGACGCTGCGCGCTGCTCTGGATGTGATAGTGCTCAGGGATTGGCGACTCCGGTATCACGCGCACAGGTCTGACTCGTCGCGCACGGAACCAACCCGTCGCCGTCGGCATCGCAGCCGAGCCAGTCGCGGATCATCACTGGAGTGACCAGATAGCTGTACTTCTTGCTGAGGATCTGTCCTTCCGCGAGCGCGCGTTGCTTGTCGGCGTAGCGGTCGAGTCCCTGGACCGAAGAGCGATGCGCTTCCCGGAGCGCGAGAAGCTCGGCCTCGAGTGTTTGCCGCACGTTCGGCTCGAGCTCTTGCTGCAGCGCGTCGAGGTAGGCACCGGTGGGATCTCCCCAGCCGGCCGAATGTTTGGCGGGATCGAGCGCGCTGAGCGCGGCAACGCATAGTTGAGCGCGCGCATGCGATGTATCTGCGGCCTGGCACATGCGAGCCGCGTCGTCGCACACCGCGCGTGAGCGGTCGATCGTCGGCATGGGCGGCTCCGCGTAGCGCGGCCACGCGTCCACGAACGGAGGGATGCCGAGCTTGAGCATGATCGAGAAGCCGATCAGCGCGTGGGTGTCGTTCGAGAAGTCGTGCGAGAGCGCGAACAGTCCGTCGACCGTGGCTTGCAACGCCACGAAACGTAGCAGGCTGACCTGTACACCGGCGCCCGGGCGCAGCAGCGGATGACTGGGTGTCTCCCAGTCGAGCACGTAGGCGCCTCGGATCAGCGGCGCCAGATCCATGAAGGACAGCTCCAGGGCTCGCCACATGATCTCGAGCCCGAATGCGCTCGAGAAGCGTCCGAGCGAATCGTCGGCGCGCCCGACCTGCCAGTCGACGTAGACGCCGAAGTCGAAGCAGCCCGGGCGAAAGAACAGCTCGTCCAGTCCGAGCACCAGCGTCGGCCACTGCCTGCGTGCGCTCGTGAACGTTCCGCTGTAGCCCGCCACCAGGAAGAGCTCGAACTTGTACTTCGGGAGGAACGTGCGCACCGGCTCGGCGATCGGCTGGATGCCTTGCAGCACGTCGACTTCGGACGCGGGTGCCTCGCGTACCTGGGCAGCCGCGCCGGAGGCGAACGAGCCGATGACGAGCGCGGCGGAGAGGGCGATGCGGCGCGCGATCACGGCGTGCCTTCCTTGCATTGCGCCTTGAGCACGTGCCCGAGCGGCTCGAGCCTGTCGCTACAAAACCGGGGGTTTTGATCCTCGGGTTGCTCGCAGGCGTCCAGGGACATCGGAGTCGGCGAACACCAGCGCAGCAACTTGCGCCGCCAGTCCGGATCACCTTCGACTTCGGCAGGCAGGCCGAGCAGGGCCGCGATCTCGAAGCAACGCTGGCGCGCCTCCTCGGCTCCGGCCAAAAACAGCTTGCGCTGCTCCGAGCGCTGCAACAGGTACCCGGGTAGTCCCGGCACGCGGGCCTCGTCGCGATAGATCGACGTGGTGCGCCAGACGGGCGCGAGTAGATCCGACGCGTTGCGCATGGCTTCGAACGCCGCAGCGGAGGATCGCGGCTGGTCGATGCAGACCTTGCTCCAATCCCCGCTGCACAGGGCCACCGGATCGCACTTGTCGTCCGGGCACAGTGTCTGGGCCTGCTGCGCGTACTCGCTGCTGCACTCGATGAACTCGGCAAAGCGCCGGCCCTCTGCCAGCCGCGGGGCCCAGTCGATCTCGCTCTCGAGCACGCCTCCGATCACGACGTCGATGAAGCGCACCGCGACGTCCAGACCATTGTCTTGCCCGGACGACTCCCCGACCACCGAGGGTGCGCTCGAGACGATCAGCAAGCGCTCCGCGCCGCGCCGCACGGCCGCGGCGATCGGCAGCTCGGAGCGTATTCCGCCGTCGAGATAGCTGAACTTGCCGGGGAGGGCCGGCTCTCCGGGCAGGTGCGGCTCGGGCTTGACGATCAGCGGCAGCGCGGCCGACGCCATCGCGGCGCTCGTGACTTGCTCGGGCAGGGTGAGCTCCGATGGATCTTGATCGCTGAAGGCGTCCAGGCGTCCGGTCCGGAAGTCGACCACGTTCAACAGCAGCTCGGACTCGTTGCTGAGCGTCTGCGGCTCCACGCCGGAGCGCAGCAGGCGCTGGATGCCATCGAACTCGAGCAGCGACAGCTGGTCACCCGCCAGCAAGTCGCCGAAGGTTCCGGTGGTCGTGCAGAACAGATCCTTCGAGGTCGAACAGACGAACCAACGCTGGAAGAGCTCGAGGCGCTCCCGGCGCTGGTCATCGCAGCGCGAGACGTTGTAGATGTCGACCGCGGTCGACACCAGGGCTCCGGTGCTCGTCCCGGACATGATCTCGAAGCGCGGAGGAAAGCGGCGCTCTTTGCACTTCGGGTCGCGCGAGCAGGCGTAGTCGATGTTGAGCGCGACCCAGACCGCGCCGGCGCTGAAGATCCCGGTGGTGGCGCCGCCCTTGACGACCAACCCGACCGTCGGCCGTTCGAGCTGCCGCTGCCAGCGGCGATTGCGCAGATACTTCGCGGCTTGTTCGAAGGCGAGCTTCGCGGACAGCTCGAGCTCGTCCTTGGAGACGCGCCCCTCGTCGACCAGCAGCGCCGCGCCCTCGACCGCGCGCCGCAGCGCGAGCCGATAGCGGATGGTATCCGCGAAGTTCGCGACCACGCTCGGCTCGAGCTTCGCTCCGGGACACAACTGGGTAGCGGCATCCGCTGGGAGCTTCACGAGCTGCGCCAGGTCCTGCGTGAGCTTCTGCTGCGCCTCCTGTTGCGAGCTCGCTGCTCGCGCCTCGGTCGGGGCCGGCTGCGACTCGCACGCGACGTGCGCGGTCTTGCCTCGATAGCACAGCCATTCCACGACGCGCCGGTAGAACCAGTGCTGCTCGGCCCCGGCCTGATCCATCCGCGCAGCGTCGCGCTCCAGCCAGCCAGGAACTCGCGGGTCGTTCGCCGACTGACCGAAGTACCCGTCGATCAGCTCCTGCTTGATGCGGCGGAGCGCGATCTCCCGCCGCACGGCGTCCGGTGGGTGTTTGGGGTCCCCGCTGCTGGTCTCGATCGCCCCGCTGTTGAACTTCTCGACCAGCACGCTGGTACGCAAGCAGCCTGTGCAAAGCAGCCCCACGGCCGCCCACCGCAGTCCGGATCGAAAAATCGCCACACGCCTGTCTACGCCAGGCAGAGACGCACTTCTATACGCCAGCTCACTCGCCTTGCGTCGGCGGCGTCCGAGCTTACGTGCCCATTGCGCGTAACCATGACCAGCCCCGGTTTCAAGCTCGCGGCCTGTCTGCTACTCGCCCTGTTGGGTTGTGGGCGCTCCAGCGCGGTGAGCGCGCATACAGGCGGCGATCCCGAGCGCGGTGAGCGCCTGATACGCGGCAGCGGCTGCGCGGCGTGCCACAGCGTGCCGGGTATTCGCAAGCCTCGCGGCGTCGTGGGGCCCTCGTTGAGCGGATTTGCCTCACGCGCGTTCATCGCCGGCGTCGTGCCGAATACGCCGCGCAACCTGGTGCGCTGGGTGATGGATCCGCCCGCCGTCGCGCCCGGCACCGCCATGCCGGCCTTGGGCTTGAACGACGCACAGGCCCAGGACGTCGCGGCCTACCTCTACACGTTGGATTGAAGCATGAGGTTCTGGTGGCTCTACCTGATCGTGCTCACGAGTGGCGGCTGCGAGCAAGCGCGCCCGCCCGTGGCAAAGGCCGCATCTCCTGCAGCTGAACGCGGCGGAGCGATTCGCTTGATCGAGCCGCCCCCCGGGCCCCGCTGGACGCTCCCTGCCGGCGACAACGCCAACACGCGCTACAGCAGCCTGTCCCAGATCAACACCGAGAATGTGAGGAACCTGCGCGTGCACCGCATGTTCTCGACCGGTGTGGCGCGCGGCCACGAAGGCCAGCCGCTCGTCGTCGATGACACGCTCTACGTGGTCACGCCGTTTCCGAACGACCTGATGGCCATCGATCTCAGGGACCTGCACGGCGCGATCAAGTGGCGCTACCACCCACATCCCGATCAGACCGCGATCGGCAAGGCGTGCTGCGACGTGGTCAACCGCGGCGCGAGCTACGCCGCCGGCAAGATCATCTACAACCTGCTCGATGCTCACACGGTCGCGGTCGACGCCGCCAGCGGCAAGGAAGTCTGGCGGACGAAGGTCGGTGACGTGAACCTGGGCGAGACCACCACGATGGCGCCGCTGGTCGTGAAAGATCGCGTGATCGTCGGCAACAGCGGCGGCGAGATGGGCGTGCGCGGCAAGCTGGTCGCACTCGATCTCGAGAGCGGCAAGGAGATCTGGCGCGGCTACAGCACCGGGCCCGACCGCGATGTGTTGATCGGCCCGGACTTCGCGCCGTTCTACCCGGACGATCGCGGTCAGAATCTCGGAGTCCGCAGCTGGCCTCCCGAGCAATGGAAGCTCGGCGGATCGACCGTCTGGGGCTGGATCTCCTACGACCCTCAGCTGAACCTGATCTACTACGGCACCGCAAACCCGGGTACCTGGAACGCCGAGGCGCGACCCGGCGACAACAAGTGGTCGTGCTCGATCATCGCGCGCGACGCCGATACTGGCCGCGTCCGCTGGGCCGATCAACTCGTGCCGCACGACGCCTGGGACTACGACGAGATCATGGAGAACGTGCTGGTCGACATGGACTGGCACGGCAAGCCGCGCAAGCTGCTGCTGCATCCGGGACGCGTCGGCTTCATGTTCGTGATCGATCGCGAGACCGGCGAGATGCTCTCCGCCGAGCCGTTCATGCCCATCAACTGGGCGAAGCGCTACGACTTGAAGAGCGGCCGGCCCGAGATCGATCCCGACAAGGTGCCGCGGCAGGGCAAGGTCGTGCGCGACATCTGTCCCTCCTCCACTGGCGCCAAGGACTTCTCGCCGAGCGCGCTGTCGCCCCGCACGGGCTTGCTCTACATCCCGGCGCACAACACCTGCATGGAATTCGAGCCAGTGCAGGCGAATTACATCGCCGGCACGCCGTACGTCGGTGCAGACGTGAAGATGTATCCGGGCGCGGAGCAGCAGGGCGAGTTGGTCGCGTGGGACGTGGCGCGTGCGAAGAAGGTTTGGTCGGTCAAGCACCGGTTTCCGCTCTACAGCGGCGTGCTCGCCACCGCGGGCGACGTCGTGTTCTGGGGCGCGCTCGACGGCTACTTCTACGCGACTGACGCTCGCAGCGGCAAGGAGCTCTGGAAGCTCAAGCTGCCGTCGGGCATCGTCGGCAATCCGATGACGTACCTCGGCCCCGACGGCAAGCAGTACGTGGCGATCTACTCGGGCGTGGGCGGTTGGATGGGCACGCCGGCGTTCCAGGATGTCTCGGCCGACGACCCTTACGCGGCGCTGGGCGTGGTCGGCGCGATGAAAGACTTGAAGCGCTACACGGAGGCCGGCGATGTCGTGTTCATCCTGGGCCTGTAGCTCGTTGCTGCTGGGCGCTCTCGCGTGTAGCCGCGCGCCGGCGCAGGATCTGGCGATCAACGGCGCGCCGCCGCAGGTCGACACGCCGGTCGGCGCTCCACCGGGGCCCGCCGAGCCCGGCCCGGAGCTGAAGAACCCATTCGACGGAGACGTGACCGCGGCGCAGCAGGGCCGCATCTTGTTCGAGCAGTTCAACTGCAGCTGCCACGGCGGCCGCGGCGGAGGCGGCATGGGGCCGAGCTTGCGCGACGGCGAGTGGCTGTACGGCAGCAGCGATGCCGCGCTGTTCGGCGCGATCGCCGACGGCCGCGCGCACGGCATGCCCGCCTGGGGCTCGCGCATCCCGGAGCGGCAGATCTGGCAGCTCGTGACCTACATCCGCACGCTCGGCAGCCTGGTCGAGCCCGAGGCACCCAGTCAGATCGTTCCACCACCGCCTTTTGGCCCGTGAAAGGACGTGCAGCCATGTCTCGTAGGATCTCACTCGCAGCGGCCGTGATGTTCGCCGCCGGTATGTTGCTGCTGGCGGCGGTAGCTTGGTCGCAGGCGGTCAAGCCCAAGTCCGGCTGCGCGGGGTTGCCCGATCACGCGCGGCTGCGCGCCGCCGTGCAGGCGGTGATGAAGCTGGGCAAAGACAAGACTACGGGTCTCGGCAATGCGCGCTGGGCTGCCGTGGTGAACCGCGACGGCCTGGTTTGCAGCGTCGCGTTCAGCGGCGAGAACCGAGGCGATCAGTGGCCCGGCAGCCGTGCGATCGCCGCCGAGAAGGCCAACACCGCGAACGCACTCAGCGCGCCGGCGTTTGCGCTCGCCACCGGGAACTTGTTCGCGGCGACGCAGCCGGGGCAGAGCCTGTACGGCCTGGTCGCGACCGCGCCGCCGAACGGCGATGCGGCCTACAGCGGCGATCCCAGCCGCTTCGGACAAGCCGACGATCCGCTGGTGGGCAAGATGATCGGCGGCATCGTGGTGTTCGGCGGCGGCCTCGCACTCTACGACAACACCGGCCAGTTGCTCGGCGGGCTTGGGGTGAGTGGCGACACCGCGTGCTCCGATCACGTGGTGGCGTGGAAGATGCGGCACGCATTGAATTTGGACGGCGTGCCGGCCGGCGTCGCACCCAACGCGACCGACAACTTGATCTTCGACATTCAAAACGGCGCCAGTCCGAGCGGGTACGGCCATCCGCACTGCG
This sequence comes from Polyangiales bacterium, assembly GCA_035274465.1. GTDB lineage: Bacteria > Myxococcota_A > Polyangia > Polyangiales > JAFGIB01 > JADGRF01. The sequence continues at coordinate 15,191 of DATEOF010000409.1, read as the reverse complement.
TCGGTGGCAAGCCTTCGGAAGAGGTGATCAAGGGACTGCCGGACAGCGATCCGATCGGGCACAAGCGGTGAGGCGGCTCCTGCCGCTGCTGCTCTTGGCTGCGGTGGCGTGTAGCGCGGCGCGGCCGGTGCGACTGGAGGCTGCAGCTCCCGCGAAGACTCCCGGCGAGCGCTTGAGCCTGGGTTTCGCGCACGCGGTGCAAGTCGCACGCGACGCGTTGAACAGTCAGGATGGCGCCGGTGCACGCAGCGCGCTGGATGCTGCGGCGCGCCTTTCGCGCGTGCTCGATCACGCGGCGCCGATCCCGCGGCCGGTCCAGCGCCGCGACTGGATCGATGCCATCCGCGCGGCGCTCACGCGCGAGGGCCCTCCCGCTGCGCTGGCGTTGCTCGGCGGTGCGGACGAGCGCACGCTGGCGAGCTGGATCGCGCCGCTAGGCTCCGCCACGAACGGTGCTGCACGCGGCTACATCGGCGCCAGCCTGATCGACGCGACTGGAGCGCGCATCGGTACCCTCGCAGCCGAGAGCGGCGAGCGCGCGGAGTTGCTCGTCGGCGCTGAGCGGCTCAGCGTACCGCTCGGCAGCCTGGTGTTCGGCCCGCCGGGTGGCCCTGTCGCGGCTCCGGAGCTCAACCCGCGGTCGCTGCGCGTGTGCGCGGACCCGCAGTCGTTACCGCTCGAGAATGCGCTGGCGGAGTTGTTGGCGCGCGAGCTCGGCGCCGAGCTGCACTACGTGTTCTGGCCGGCGCGACGCGGCTTCTTGCGCCACACGCTGCTGGCGCATCGCTGCGAGCTGGTGATGGGTATGCCGCGAGGCGCAGAACAGGTGCTGACGACCGAACCCGTGTACCGCTCGACGTACGTGCTGGTCGGGACACGTGCGTCGTCGCTCGACGACGAGGCCCTTCGCACGTCGCGCATCGGCGTGCCGCTGGTCGGCGACGACGGCGCCAACCCGCCGCCAGTAGCTGCCCTCGTTGAACGCGGGCTCACCCAGAACCTCCGCGGCTATCCGGTCTATGGCCCTCCAGACGCGCTGATCCGCGCCATCTCCAATCGCGAGGTCGACGTGGCCGTCGCCTGGGGTCCGCCGGCGGGCTACTACGCCGCGCGCGCCGACATCCCGCTCACGCCGCTGCGCGATCCTGCGTTTGCGTTCGAGATCTCGCTGGCAGTGCGCAAGGATGACCGCCCACTCCGCGCCGAGCTCGATCGCGTGCTGCGCTCGCGGCGGGCCGAGATCGACGCCTTGCTCGCTCGCTTTCACGTGCCGCGTTCGTGAGCGAACTTGATGGAACTCGCTGCGGGGGTGCGTCCGCCGAGCGCGACACGCACGTGCGCGAGCGCCGCGCGGGTCAGCGCCGGTGTGTTGGAAGCCGTGCAATCGGACGGCACGATCAGCTGATAGCCTCGGATGTAAGCATCGCCAGCCGTGAGCTGCACGCACAAGTTGGCCGCGAAGCCCGCGAGCACGAGGGTCCGCGCGCCGATGTGCTGCAGCAGCATCTCGAGCGTGGTGCCGTAGAAGCCGGAGTACTGTGGCTTGAGCACGAAGTAGTCGCGCCGGTCGGGTCGCAAGAGCTGACTCACGTATCGACCCGGCTGGTCGGGTCGGGTGCAAGCCTCGATGGTCGCCGCGAAGTCCGAACGCCAGCGGCCGAAGTTGTCGTTCACGTAGACCACAGGCACACCTGCGGCGCGTGCACGGGCCGAGAGCCGCTGAATCTTCGGTGCGGCGCGCTCGGCCGCGTGCACCAGCCTGTCGGACCCGGGAAAGTCGAAGCCGTTGATCACGTCGACCAGCAGCAGGCAGTGGCCCGCGCCGGACTGGGGTCGCGCCTGCGCGGTCTTGCGCAGCTGCCCGCCCTGATGCTCGAGCTGTCGCGCAGCGCCAGAGCCCCTGGGAATCTGGCGCTGCGCGGATGCTTGCTTGTGGTTCACGGCGTCGAATTCAGCTGACGCATCGCCTCGGCCTTGGCCTTCTCGAAGCGCTCCAGCATGTCGTCCGAGCGATCCCGAAACGCCCGGTCTGCGATCGGGAAGTACTCCTCTTCCTCGTCGCGCACGTGCTCCTGCACCATCTGGATCACCCGCTCCAGGGTGGGTTGCCATTGATCCGAGTCGACCGCCGTGGCCGTCAACTCCGAGATGGCGTCCTCCAACTCTTCGGCGTCGTTGTCGTGCTCGTCGGCCATCGCTTGAGTGTCCGGCTCGTGGCGCAATACCGGATAGACCTCGCGCTTCTCGCCCTGCTCATGGGCGAGCAGCTCCTTGCGGATGGTCGGCCAGAGCTCGCGCCTGGTATCGGGGTCGGAGCTCGCCTTGAGGCGCAAGAGCAGCGCGGAGACCTCTCCGTGCTCGCGCATGAGGTGCCGAAACACCCCGTGCATTCCTTCGAGTGTCGCCTTCGCTGCCTTGACGGTGCCCACCGCCTTCGATGCAAGTTCTTCAACTTTGTTTGGCATGAGTGCCCTCCTGTGCCTCGCTTGCTCGCAAGCAACGTGCCGGCACAGAGAGCTCGGATCGCGCGAATCGTCGCAGATCGCGTACTACCCTGATGCCACAGCGATTCCCGGGGGTATGTCGTTCGGGGTTGGAGCCATGGGTTGGTTCACCGGTGGGTCGTTCGATCAGCACGCCTTGTACGCTGCAGGTCCGCAGGCGCATGCCATCGAACACTTGTTCTGGTTCTATGTTGCATTGCTCAGCGTGGTCGTTGTGTCAGTACTCTGCAGTGTGGCGCTCGCGATCATCAAGCGCCGCACGCGCTCGAGCGGCCTCACCACCCCCGCGTTGGCTGCTGAAGAAATGCCCGAGCGTGAGCCCATGCGGCAAATCGCGCCACTCGACGCCGGGCGCGAGAAGCGCGGGCGAGCACGCATTATCCTGTCCACGGTTCTGACGGCCATCGCGCTCATCGTGCTGCTCGCCGAGAGCATCAGCACCAGCAATGCGCTCGAGGCGCTGAGCGGCGGCCAGCACATCGAGATCCAGGTGACCGGCAGGCAGTGGTGGTGGCAGGTACGCTACCTGGACCCCGAGCCGACGCGTGTATTCAACACCGCGAACGAGCTACACCTCCCGCTCGGCCACAGCGTGCGATTGCGGCTTTCGGCTGCGGACGTGATCCACAGCTTCTGGGCGCCCAACCTTCAGGGCAAGCGCGACTTGATCCCCGGCCACGACAACGATCTGGTGCTGCGCGTCGACCGCCCCGGACGCTACCGGATGCAGTGCGCCGAGTTCTGCGGCGGCGCGCACGCACAGATGGCGATGTGGATCGTGGCCGAGCCGCGTGCCGACTACGAGGCATGGTGCACGCAGCAACGGCAGAGCGCGCGCGAGCCCGTGACAGAGCTGCAGCGCGAGGGCCGCGCGGTGTTCTTGCGCGCGCAGTGCCCGACCTGCCACACCATCTCCGGCACCAGCGCGCAAGCGAACTGGGCACCCGACCTGACACACGCCGGCAGTCGCATCGGCATCGGTGCAGCGAGCTTCCCGAATCGGCGCGGCTTCCTCGCGGGTTGGCTGCTCGGCGCGCCTGCGATGAAACCGGCAGTGCACATGCCCCGACTCACGCTTCCCGCGCGCGATCTGCAGGCGCTGGTCGCCTATCTGGAGTCCTTACAATGAGCGAGAGCCTGCCGATCGTGCGCATGCGCCGGAGCGCACCACCGCCGGAGGATGCTGCACGTCGGCTGGCCGAGCGCCTGCGAGGCAGCTGGCAGAACCCGTTCTCGGGTCTGCGCGGCATGTTGTCCGAGGTCGACCACAAGGTCCTCGGCAAGCGCTTCCTGGTGACGGCGCTGGCCTTCTTCCTGCTCGGCGGCCTCGAGGCTCTGGCCATGCGCCTGCAGCTGGCGCGAGCCGACCAGGATCTGTTCGGCCCAGACCGCTACAACCAGCTGTTCACCATGCACGGCACCACGATGATGTTCCTGTTCGCGGTGCCGGTGATGACCGGCCTCGGCGTGTACCTGGTGCCGCTGATGATCGGCACGCGCAGCCTGGCGTTCCCGCGCTTGACCGCGTTCGCGTACTACACCTATTTGATCGGTGGCTTGCTGCTCTACGGCAGCGTCGTCATCGATGCCCTGCCGGACGTGGGTTGGTTCAGCTACGTGCCACTTGCAGGGTCGCTCTACGGCACAGGAAAGCGTGCAGATGTCTGGGCGCAGGTGGTGACCTTCACCGAGCTCTCGGCGCTGTCGGGCGCGGTCAGCTTGATCGCGACCATCCTGAAGAATCGCGCACCCGGCATGCGCCTGGATCGGATGCCGCTGTTCGTCTGGTCCATGCTGATCCAGAGCGTGATGATCGTGTTCGCCATGCCCGCAGTCATGCTGGCCAGCATGATGCTCGCGACCGATCGGCTCATCCACACGCACTTCTTCGACGAGTACGGCGGCGATCCGCTGCTCTGGCAGCACCTGTTCTGGTTCTTCGGGCACCCGGAGGTCTACATCATCTTCGTGCCGGGGCTCGGCATCCTGTCCCAGCTGATCACGACATTCACGCGCCGACAGATCGTGGGCTACATCGCGCTGGTGACTTCGCTCGTGGCTACGGGTTTTCTCGGCTTCGGCGTCTGGGTGCACCACATGTTTGCGACGGGGATCCCGTTGATCGGCGCCAGCTTCTTCAGCGCGGCGAGCGTGCTGATCGTGTTGCCGAGTGGCGTGCAGTTCTTCTGCTGGATCGCGACGCTCTGGGGCGGATCGATCCGCCTCGAAGTGCCGATGTTGTTCGCGCTCGGCTTCTTCGCGGTGTTCTTGATCGGCGGCATTACCGGGGTGATGCTGGCCTCGGTACCGCTGGATCTGCAGCTCCACGACACCTTCTTCGTGGTCGCGCACCTGCACTACGTGTTGATCGGCGGCGCGATGTTCCCGCTGCTCGGCGGCATCCACTACTGGTACCCGAAGTGGACGGGACGCATGCTCGACGAGCGGCTCGGCCGCTGGTGCTTCGGGCTGGTGTTCGCCGGCTTCAACCTGGTGTTCTTCCCCCTGCACATCCTCGGGCTCGCGGGCATGCCGCGCCGCATTTACACCTATCTGCCGGACCGCGGTTGGGAGCCGCTCAACATGCTCGCGAGCCTTGGGGCGGGCGTGCTCGCGCTGGGGGTGCTCGCGTTGCTGATCAACCTGATCCGAAGTCGCAGGCATGGCGTGCTCGCCGGCGACAATCCATGGGATGCCGACACGCTGGAGTGGTCGAGCCCGTCGCCGCCGCCGGCGTACAACTTCATCGAGCTGCCGACCGTGAACAGTCGCTACGCACTGTGGACGCGCGTCGCCGAGCAGTCCGTCGTGCATGGCCTGCGCTCGGATCGCCGCGAGCTGCTCGTCACGAGCCTGTTCGATGCCGAGCCGGATCATCGGACAGAGTTGCCCGGACCCACGCTCTGGCCTTTGGCGACGGCGCTTGCGAGCGGGATGACCTTCATCGTGCTGATCTTCACGCCCTGGGGTTTCGTGATCGGCGCGCCGCTGGCCGCGCTGGCGTTGTACTTCTGGTACTGGCCGAGCCACCCGCACGCCGACGAGTTGGCGGACGAGCAACCCAAGCGCACGCGCCGCAAGCTCGAGACCAAGGGCGATGGCACGTCGCCTGCGGCCGAACCGAGCAGCGGGAGCGCTCCGCTGCTCGAGGTAGGCGAGCTGCCGGTTACGGCGTTCGGTGCGCGTGATCCGCTGTGGTGGGGAATCGTGTGCATGCTCGCCATCGAAGGCGGCGTGTTCGTGCTGTTATACGTGAGCTACTTCTACCTGCGCGACCGTGCGATCGCCTGGCCGTCGGCGCCGCTCGGTCAGCCGAGCCTCGGCTTCGCGCTCGCGGGCCTGGGTGCGCTGGTCGCGAGCTGTGCGCCGATGAGCTGGGCGAGCCGTGCAGCCAAGCGCGGCAGCCTCGTGGGCATGCGCGGGGGATTGGCGCTTGCGACGCTGTTCGGCCTCGGGTTCCTGGTGCTGCGCGGCTTCGAGCTGTCACAACTCACGATGCGCTGGGACTCGCACGCGCAGGGCTCGCTGGTCTGGGGCATCCTGGTGCTGCACTCGCTGCACGGGCTCTTCGCCAGCGGCGAGAACCTCACCATCCTCGGCGTGCTCACGCGCGGGCCCGTGGAGGAAAAGCACCTGGTCGACGTCGCGGTGAACGGCATGTACTGGTACTTCATCGTGCTCACTGACGCGATCGGTGTCGTCGTGTTGTACCTCGATCCGCTGCTGAGGTAGCCATGCCGCAACCTGCACCCGAACGATTCACCGAGAGTGACCGCCGCACGCTGAGTGTGAGCTTCTGGACGGCGCTCGGACCTTTCGTCACGATGGCGGCACTGGTCGTTGGGTACGCGCTGTCCGCGCGCAGCTGCCAGTGGCCGGCGCGCGTCTGGATCGCCGTCACGCTCGGCTGCGCGGGTGCGGGATGCGGCGCGGCCAGCTTCGCGCTTTCGCGCCTGCGAGGCTCGGCACCGGCGCCGGCACTGGCCGCTCAGCGGTTGCTCTTGGGCGCACAGTCGCTGCAGATGTTTTGCCTGCTCGTCGTGATCGCGTTCGCGATCGCGCTCGGTGTGCGGGTGACGTGTGGCTAGGCTCGGCGGCGTCAGCGCCCTCGTGGCGCTTTGCGTGCCCGCGCTGGCACACGCGCACGACCCCGCGGTCGCTCCGGGCATCCGGGACTGGACGCCGACGCTGTGGCTATGGCTCGGCCTCGCGGTCTGCGCCGCGCTCTACTCGCGCGGATACTTCGTGTTGCGCGCGCGGCTCGGCGCGCCCCTTCGCGAGGGGCGCAGGCGCGCGACGTACTTCGCACTGGCCCTCGGCAGCTTGCTCGTGGCCTTGCTCTCGCCGCTCGACGCCTGGAGCGATCGCTTGTTCGCGGCCCACATGGTCCAGCACGAGCTTTTGATGCTGGTCGCGGCGCCTCTGCTCGTGCTGTCACGGCCGCTCGAGCTCTACTTCTGGGCGCTGCCGCACGGTGCACGCGCGCGCGTGCTCGAGGTGATCCGCACGCGCCCCTTCAACTGGTCGTTTCGCGCGCTCACGGCGCCCGGCGTGGCCCTGCTGCTGCACGGCGCCGTTCGTTGGTTGTGGCACATCCCGGTGCTGTTCGAGGCGTGTTTGCACGACGAGCTGCTCCACGGCATCCAACATGCGAGCTTCTTCCTCACGGCACTCGCGTTCTGGTGGGCCCTCATGCAGGGCATGCACGGACGCGCGGGCTACGGCGTGGCAGTCGTGTTCGTGTTCGCCACCATGCTGCACACCGGCGCCCTCGGTGGTCTGATGGCCTTCGCACGCCGGCCCTGGTATCCGGACCAAACCCAGAGCGTGGGCGTCTCCGCGCTCGCGGATCAGCAGCTCGGTGGGTTGATCATGTGGATCGTGGCCGGCACCTGGCTGACGGGCCTCAGCCTCGCGCTGTTCGTGGCCTGGCTCGGCCTCGCGAGCCGGCGCCGATCTGTCTCAGCGCGACAAACTGCGTCGGACGATGTTGCTCGATCGCCGGTCACTGCCGGCTGATCACGCGGTTCGATGGCGGCGCGTGTCTTGCTTGGTCTCTCATCTACCAATCGAGCGAGGGACGAACATGAAGGCACTGGTCTTTCACACTCCGAAGCACGTCACGGTCGAGAGCGTGCCGGATCCGAAGATCGAGCAGCCGCGCGACGCGATCCTGCGCGTCACGTCGACCGCGATCTGTGGGTCCGATCTGCACATCTACAACGGCGCGTTTCCTCAGCCGAAATCGCTGATCTTGGGCCACGAATTCATGGGTGTCGTGGAGGAAGTCGGGCCGGAGGTCACGAACCTGAAGCGCGGCGACCGCGTGGTGATTCCGTTTCCGATCGCCTGCGGCAAGTGCTGGTTCTGTGAGCATGGGGCGCCGACGCAGTGTCAGAATTCCAACCCTGAGCATTACGGCCCCGAGGGTGGCTTGCTGGCTCAAAAGGGCGGCGCGCTCTTTGGCTACACGGATCTGTATGGTGGTTACAGCGGTGGGCAAGCGCAGTTCGCACGCGTGCCCTACGCGGACTACGGGCCGCGCAAGATTCCCGAGGAGCTGACCGATGAGCAGGTCCTGTTCCTGAGTGACATCATCCCGACGGGCTACTCCGGTCTGCGCTGGGCGGACGTGAAGCCAGGCGAGACGGTGGCCGTGATCGGTTGCGGCCCGGTGGGCTTGATGGCGCTCAAGCTGGCGAAGATCATGGGTGCGGGGCTCACGATCGGCGTCGACATCTTGCCGTATCGGCTGGAGAAGGCGCGTACCACGGCCGGTGCCACGACGATCAACGCGTCGGAGACGCACGCCGTCGAGGCGATCCGCGCGCTGACCGAGGGCCGCGGTGCCGACGTCGTGATCGAGGCGGTCGGCATGGAGGTCGATCGCAGCTTGCTGCAGAAGATCGCCAACGTCGCGCACCTGCAGCGTGGCAGCATCACCGCGGTCGAGATGGCGTTCAGTGCGGTGCGGCGCAACGGCCGAGTCAGCATCATGGGTGTGTACGGCACCACGTACGACAACTTCCCCCTCGGCCAGATGCTGGACAAAGGACTGCGCGTCTCGACCGGCCAGGCCACCGTGCACAACTATATCGACGAGCTGATGCAGATGGTGGTCAGCGGCAAGCTGAAGGCCGACGACATCATCTCGCACCGCCTGCCGCTGGAAGCGGCGCCCGACGGCTATCGGATGTTCAACAAGAAGGAAGACAACTGCACCAAGGTCGTGCTGAAACCATGGAATTGAAGGCGGAGGTCCTGTCATGGCTACTCAATCACGTCAGTTTGCGATCGTCACCGGCGCTTCGTCGGGCATCGGGCTCGAGCTCGCCAAGTGCTGCGCCAAGGCCGGCTTCGATCTGTTGATCGCCGCGGACGAGCCGCAGATAGAAGAGGCTGCCAACTTGCTGCGCATGAACGGAACCAACGTCAAGCACGTGCAAGTCGACCTCGCCACGCAGCCAGGTGTCGACGAGCTCTGTGCGGCAGCGGAGGGTCGACCCATCGACGCGCTACTCGCCAACGCCGGAAGAGGCCTCGGCCATGCGTTCCTGGATCAAGAATGGGATGCGGTTCGCTTCGTGATCGACACCAACGTCACCGGCACCATCCAGCTGATCCACAGGATCGGGCGCCAGATGCGCGTACGCAACGAAGGGCGCATCTTGATCACGGGCTCGATCGCCGGCTTCATGCCCGGCACCTATCAAGCCGTGTACAACGCGAGCAAGGCATTCCTGGATTCGTTCGCGTTTGCGTTGCGAGCCGAGCTCAAGGGCACGGCCGTGAGCGTCACCTGTCTCATGCCGGGTGCGACCGAGACCGAGTTCTTCGAGCGCGCGGACATGCTCGACACCAAGGTCGGTGCAGGCAAGAAACAAGCGGCGGACGAAGTCGCCAAGTTGGGCTTCGAGGCCATGATGCGCGGCGACGCCGACGTGATCACCGGCTGGCAGAACAAGCTGCGCGCCGCGATCTCACAGGTCATGCCCGCCACATTGATGGCGGAGCAGCACCGCAAGATGGCCGCACCCGGGTCCGCCGCGAAATCTTGAGAGGTCTCAGCCGCGCAGCTCGTAGATGCTGCCGACCACGCTGGGCGCGTAGTGCAGCGGGGCGAACTGCTTTGCCAACGCCGCCTTGGCGCGCCAACCAGTGCAATGCCCGGGACCGACCAGGCGCGGACGTACGCGCGTCGCGAGGTCGCTCACGGTCGCATCGATGCGCTCCTCCATGCGCTTTCCGGCCAGGTGAAAGCCACCGACGAGCAGATCGATCGCGGCTCCGTCGAAGGCTTCCGCGGCCGCCAGGCCTGCATTCACGATGCCGGCGTGCGAGCAAGCTGAAAGCACGGTCACGCCGCGCCCTGCCACCTCGGCGGCCAGGAAGCGTTCGTCCATGATCAGCGGATCGGACGACACGACTCCAGCGCGGAGGGAGTGATGGCCGACCATGCCGGTCTCGTAGGTCGTCTGGCGTGTGATCGCGCCGCTCGCGTGGAAGAAGCCATCGATCGCGTGCGGCTCGGCGTGCAGGTCGACCACGCCCCCCACGGCCCGGAATGCTTCGAGCGTGGGCTCCGGTGGCAACAGCGCGAGGCTCGAGTCCGGCAACTTGAAGCCGCGTTGATCCGGGCGGTCCGGATGCACGTCCACGATCGGAGCTGCCAAGCCGCGGCGCTTGCGCTCGGCCGCGATCGCCTGGACCACGTCGGGCATCGCGCCGCTGTGATCGTAGTGCCAGTGCGAGAGGAACACGCGCTCGATGCTCGACAGCTCGACGCCGAGCCGCTGCGCATTGTCAAGCCAGACGGCAGAGTAGGGTCCGGCATCGAACAGCACCGTGTGCGACTCCTTGTCGCGGCGTCCGGTCACCAGGGCCGAAAACCCGTGACACGCCACGCACAGACTTCCGAGCGGTTCGCAACACACATGCTCTCCAACGGAACGCCGCGGGCCACGCGCGATGTGTCCGAGCAGCTCGGGCCGCTGTGGAACGCCGTCATCCACGCTCGAGAGCGTGTCCGTCTCGTTGTCGACCACGATCAAAATGCGCAATTCGTCCAGGGCTGCCGGTCGCATCTCGCACCTCCCGCGGGTACCTTACCGTCGCGTGCGTCGCCGGTCGAACCTCAGCGCGAGCGTTCTGCGTCGGCTGGTGCGCTCACCCAGGCGTGCTGCATGGATTCCCACACCGAGAACTTGGGTGCGGGGAAAACCGGGTCGGCGAATGCGCCGATCGGCACGCCTGTGATCTCCGGCACTGCGTCCACGCGGTAGTACACCGTTGCACCGCAATCTGGGCAGAAGGAGAACGTCAGTTGGTTGCCACTCTCCGCCGTACGCACCCAGGTGGTCGAGCGACCCTGGATACGTACGTCCGCCGTGGGAAAGCGCGCTTGCGCGCCGTACGTGCTCCCGGTGCGGCGCTGGCACGCCAGGCAATGACACATCGAGATGCGCACGGGCTCGCCGGATACTTCGAGCGTCAGTTGCCCGCAGCTGCAGCTGGCTTTGCGAGTGGTCATGGTTCGCGTACCTTACACGAAGTCATGCAGATCGAAATGCAGAGACGGCCGTTGTTCGAGAGCGAGTTGCTCCAGGCTGTCTACGTGCGTGCACGCGCTGCGTCCGCTGCGCCGGGACAGGTCGAGCGTCAGGATTCGAATGTCGTGGTACTTCCGCTTGCGGGTGTGTTCGCGAAGCACGACGGGCCGCGCCGCCACGCCCTTGCCACGCCCGAGCACGCAACGCTGATTGCACGCCACACGCCGTACCGCATCAGCTTGCCCGGTGCTGTCGGTGACGAGTGTCTGACGCTGCGCTTCTCGCCCGATGCGCTGGCCCGGGTGGCCCCACAAGTGATGCGCAGCGAGCGCTTCGACATGGCGCGGTTCAGGTCGCAGGTCTTGCTGCCGGTGCGGCTGGCGCTCGCGCGCAGTGTGCTCTGGCGCTGCTGCAGCAGTGGCACCGGCGACGCGCTGCGGATCGAGGAGCTCGGTGTCGGCGTGCTTCTGGGGACGCTGGCGCTGGCGCGAGAACGCGCTCTCCAAGACACTTCCGCTTTGCAACGCCGCCGGGTCGCCCGGGTGATCGAAGCGGTTTCGCTCGATCCGGCGCGCAAGTGGACGCTGGCTTCGCTCGCCGAGCTCGCGGGGATCTCGCCGTGGCACCTGGCGCATGGCTTCCGTGCGGCCACCGGGCTTTCGCTCTATCGATATGTCTTGCACGCGCGACTCTCTCGCACGCTGCCGGCCGTGCTCGAGAGCGACGCCGAGCTCGCGAGCATCGCGCTGGACGCGGGGTTTTCCAGCCACAGCCACTTCACGGCGCGCTTTCACGCACTGTTCGGCTGGACTCCGCATGTGCTGCGGCGCCACGCGAACGGCCGCATCGCGCGCGAGCTCAGCAAGATCGTGACAGCGCACGTGGAGGTGGGCGTCTAGAGTTCCCTCACGCATGGACGCCGCAACTTTTCACGCGCAACGCCGCCACGTCGAGACTGCATCCGGCCGCATCGCGTACTTCGAGCGCGGCAGCGGACGCGCCGCCCTGTTCATCCACGGGGTGCCGTTCAACGGCTTCCACTGGCGCTTCGTGATCGACCAACTGCACATGCTGCGGCGATGCATCGCTCCCGACCTGATGGGTCTCGGCTACACGCAGATCGCCTCGACGCAGGACGTATCGTTCCGCGCCCAGGCCGAGATGCTGCGCCATTTCATCGACGTGCTCGACCTCGAACAGGTCGACGTGATCGCCAATGACAGTGGCGGAGCGGTGGCGCAACTGTTCGCTGCGTACAACCCTCAGCGCGTGCGCACCCTGACTCTGACCAACTGCGATGTCCACGACAACTGGCCGCCCCCGGCGATTGCGCCGCAGATCGCGCTCGCGCGCGAAGGCACGCTGCTGGACAGCTTCGCGCGCTACCTCGACGACCCCGCCGGCAGACTCACGCGCTTCTCACGCGCCTTCGCCGATCCCTCGGTGCTCACCGACGAAGTCTACCGCGTCTACATCGAGCCACTGTGCGCGACGGAGCAGACGCGCGCCAACTTCCACAGGTACTGGCTGGCATTCGACAACGCCCAGACCGTCGCGATCGAACCGTTGCTGCGTCAGTTGCAAGCGCCGGCGCTGATCGTCTGCGCGCTCGATGACATCTTCTTCGAGCTGAAGTGGGCGCACTGGCTGCAAAGGACGCTCCCGCGCGTCGTACGCACGGTCACCGTCGCCGATGCCAAGCTGTTCTTTGCCGAGGACCGCCCGCAAGCGCTGATAGACCCGCTGCGCGAGTTCTTGGCGACTCGCTGAGCCTAGTGAACCGTCGTCAGAACCACGAGGTACTCGGCCACGCGCGGGTTACACGCGCCCACGGTCGGTAAATACATGTGCACGTACGCCGCGACGGGCCCCCGCGTCGCGACGTGGGCAGCGAGGTTGGTTCGCAGCGCCACGTCCAACGCCGCGCTGGCTGACTTCGGCTTCATCTTCGGATCATCGGTGCAGTAGCCTCCGCCGAGGAAGGTTTCGGCCGGCTGGATGCCGTTCTTACCGCAAGCGATCGCGTCGGCAGAGCGCCACGTCTCGGGCACCCAGTAGTTGCCCATGCCGGACCACACGACGCCGCCCGCTGCGATGACCGCGCCGTTGTCTGCGCCGATCAGCGCAATCGCACCGAAGTCGCTCGGGTCGACCCACGCCAGGTACACGCCGGCAGTCGGCCCCGTGACCTCGGGAGGATTCGACACGTACTCGCTCTTCATCGTGAACAGGCGCGCTGCGGTCTCGCCCACTTGCGTGGACGTCATCGGTTGCTTCGCTCCGCCCGTCGCGGTCCAGCCGCGCACGCCGAGCGTCAGGGCGTCGAGGCGAATCGCGACCTGACACACGGCGTCCTCGCAACCGTCGTCCAGCGGTGCGAGCGGCTCCTTCGCGGGACACGACTGCGGGCCGAGCGGCGCCGGATCGGTGTCACCGCAGGTCAGGCGAGTCAGCCGCGTGGCACCCTCGGCCTGATAGACGAGCAGCGTCTTGCTGCCCTCCGGCGGTCCGACGAGCGCCCGGGCGTACGCGCCACGATCCGTGCTGATCCCGAGTTGGTTGGAAGGTGCTTCCAGCCTCGCATCGAGCGTCGTCGCGGTGAGGAACTCGGCGTGCTCCAACACGACGAAACCGTCTCCGAGCGGCGCGATCAAGCCCTCGGGACGCATCGTGCGCGGCCCCGCCACTGCGCGTCCGTCGGGATCCAGGGTCCACACGGAGCTGCCGGATTGAAGCAGCAAGCCGTGGTGCGCAGCCTGCAGGCGCAGCCGGCCGCGATCCGTCGAGCCGGGCAGCTCGAGCGCGCCTCGAGTCACCCTTCCGCCTTCGATGGTGAACAGCGTTCGGTCGCCGCTGCGTTCGGCTTCGTGCACGATGAACACGCGTTCGCCATCGCCTGCCAGGCCCGGCTCTCCAGGCTTTTGCAACCCCTCGACCAGGGTGAGACGTTCGCCGGTCGGCTTGCCGTCGCGTCCGATCTGCTGCGCGAACAGCCGCATTTCCACCGAGGTGTTGCTGACGAATTGTTGCCAGACCAGCATGAAACCATCGTCGATCCCGACGATCGAACAAAAGTCTGCTTCGTTCAGGATCGTTGCGCCGTCGGGCGGATCGCTGAACCTCGTGGGCGGAGCGAGCTGCGAGAGATCGGAAAGGCTCGCCAGCGCGAACTGACAGACGCGCCGCTCGCTCGCGTCGGTCGCGCCGATCGCCATCGCGAGCACGTCACCCGAGATCGCGAGCGTGGCTTCCGAAGACGAGCGCACGCCGGACCACACCTCGCGATCGGATCCGACGGGCGTGCCTTCGTCGTCGAGCAGCAGCGCGCGGAATGCGCCGTTGCTCGCCGTCATGGCGACGATCCCTGCCGGGCCTCGGATCAGCTGTGCGCTCGCCAGCATCGGAGCGGCGCGGTCCGAAGCCTTCGCCGGCTGACAGGCGTCCTCGGTGGGGACTTTTCCGCCGGCGTCCTGGCCCGGCTGCGACGCGTCGCGAGGAACGGCGCCTCCGCCTGCTCCGCCAGCGTCCGCGGTGGGCTGAGACGCGTCGTGAGATGCAGGGCCCGCGTCCTTTTCGGGAGCGCCGCCGGGCCGCGCCTGCGTACAGCCGAGAAGAAAAAGGCTTGCAGCCAGTAGCTGCCTGAGCATACCTACGAGTCTAACAGTTTTGGCCGCTGGCGCTATGAAGTGTGCCAGATCGTGCCCACAGCAAGCGATCATACGAAGGTGGGGACCATGGGTGTCAGGTTGGTCGCGTCGGCATGTGCATTCTGGTTCTTGTGCAGCTGCGCGGCGCATGAAGACACGCATTCGACACCCAAGCACGCTTCGCGCAAATCGCCGGCGAGTGAGCCGGACGCGTCTTCGCCCCGAGAGGATCGCGATGCAGCTGAGGGCGGCGCAGGCGGGCAGGCTGGCGAGGACGCGAGTACGGCGCCCAGCGCGGGGTCGGGTAAGGAGTCGCGCGGCGAGGCGGGCGCTGGTGCGGGCGGCGCTGGTGCTGGTGCTGGTGCTGCTGGCGATGCCGGCGCGGGTGCTGGTGGCGCCGGAGCGAGCGCAGGTGGCGCTGGAGCGAGTGCAGGTGGCGCTGGAGCGAGCGCAGGTGGCGCTGGCGCGAGTGCGGGTGGTGCCGGCGCCAG
>DATEOF010000408.1:0-40747 GCA_035274465.1 Polyangiales bacterium | reverse complement strand
CTCGAGTGCCGTCGGCGGCTCGGGCGACTGCGCGACCGTCGCTGCGGGCGCCGCGCGGCGCTCAGGTTTCAGCGGCTGATGCGATTGCGCGCCCGCGCTTGCAGCTGATGGCGGCTGTTGCGCCTGGACAGGGGGCTTTCGGGACGGGAAGGCGGCGGTCGAACGCGGTGCTGGCGCAGACCGGTTCGCGGTGGCGCTCGTCGAAACCGAGGCACGCGGGGTGGTCGGCGGCTTGGTCGGTGCGACGACGGGCGCGGCCACGGCAGCGGCGGGTTTCGGCTTCGGCCGCGGAGCGGCGGTGTCGGTGAGCTGCTGCAAGCTGCAGGAGCCCAAACCGAGCTCCATGAATAGCTCGACCACCACTTGAACACGTCGCACGCACTCGCTGACATCGTCGTCGGCTGCGAGGAAGCCGATATGGTTTGGCGCGGGTTCGGGCTCCGCCGAGCAGACCACGAGCACTGGACACTCTGGCAAATGCGCGATCACGCCGGCGCCGCGGTCTTGCGCGGCATCGCCGACGAGCACGATCAAATCGGGCGCGAGAGCGCGTGCGGTGGCCGCTTCCTGGCCGCGGGCTGCGTGCTCCACGACGACTTCCTGATTGCCCAACTGCTGCTGCAGGGCATCCGCGAGCGCGCCGCCTCCGAGCAGCAGCACCGTCTGTTTATCCGCACCTAAGTTCTGCACGACCAGAGAACTACCTTCGCTACCGGAGCTCGGCTCCGCGGCGCCCCTGGCTAGATCCTTTCAAGTCGACAGGTGCCCGTTCAAGCCTCGCTCCTACGTGCATCTCTCGTAGGCGACTACATCACACTCGCCCCACTCACAGGGAAAGGCCTGATAGCGCGCAACAATTCTGGAAAGTTTGAGACGAGTCAGCGCGACGCGCGCTCCCCGAACCCCGCGCCTTAAAAACAAACGGGAAGGCCCCCCGAAGAGCCTTCCCGTTTGGCGTCCCCTACTTGATGTTCGTCGCGACGTTGGGTGCTGCGACCAGCAGTGGCCGCCAGCGCTCGTCGCCTTCGAGAAAGACCTTCTGGAACGCGAGGCCGACCTTGCCGCTCTGGCCTCCACCGGAGCTCGGTTGGCCGGCGTGTCCGCTGCTGATCTGGATGCGCATCTTCGGCACGTCGTTCGAGATGCCGTTGTAGGCGGGCGTGCCGTGCGAAGCGCACGGTGCGGTGCCGTCGCTCGAGCCGCAGATCACCAGCGTCGGAACGGTGACGCCGCTGTTCACCGGGCCCCACGGCATGATCGCGACGTCGCTGAGTAGCGTCTTGTCGTCGCGGGCCGCGTACGTCGTGCCGCCTCCGCCCATCGAGAAGCCCGAGGTGCCGTAGCGTCCCGCGAGCTTGCCCATCAGCGGGCTGCCGCTCTTCATGTTCTCGGACTTGAACGCCGCGATTCCGCTCGCCAGAGCGCGCGCGCGCTGGTTGGGCTGATCGCTGCTGCCGGTGTTGACGATCATCGCCACGATGCCGTGCGACGCGTACAACGGACCCCACTGACCCGTCTGGAAGCTGCTGCAGCCACCCGCGCCCAGGAAGCCATCGGAGACCGCGACGGCAGCGAACGGTGGTTCGGCATCAGTCGGGTAGAAGATGCAACCGGCACCGACCGTGTAGCTCTTGGTGTTGTACGGACCCTTGGAGGACGTGAGCCCCATCGGGTCGGGTCCGTGACACAGGCAGTTGCCGTCCTTGCAGCACATGCCTTTGCCCGGCATCGCGGCGCCACCGCTCGCGCCGCCGGCACCAGCCATCGCCATACCTGCGGCGCCGCCGCTGCCTGCCATCGACATCGCCATGCCGCCGCTGCCACCGCCGCCCGCCATGCTCATCATTCCGGCGCCGGCCATCGCCATGCCGGCCGCGCCCGATCCGGACGCGCCCATGCCTGCGGCGCCGCGTCCAGCCGCGGTCATCGGCGTGGTGGTCCTGCCTGCGGCGCCCATCCCTGCAGCAGCCCGGCCTGCCAGCATGCTCGACATACCGGCTGCGCCAGGAAGCGCTGACATGCCCGCGGGACCAGGCTGAGTCGGCATCACACCCATCGCAGGCTCGTCCCCGCCACAACCGACGAGCGCGATGAGACAAACTAATCCAGCAATTCTTCCGTTCATATGCGCCACTCCCAACACTTCGCCAAGTAGTGGCACATAAACGTACAACGGCGGTATCTCCCTCGGAGCCTATCGACTCAACAAGCTAAGCCGCGGCGCCGGTCCTTACGGTAAAAATGCCGTGATTGTGGACGGGAGAGCGAAGCGCTGCGTCGTTCTCGAGCCGGTGGGGCTCTGGAAGGCAGCATGCCAAATTGCATTTTGCAACGTTCGCGCGTGGCGCCTCGTGATGCCAGCAACCTATTGCAGCCATCAGCTGCAGCGTCAGCGCCAATGCGCGAGTGTATCCTTGCGCGACGTGGTGAGCCTCGCGCCGCACGAGCAGCACCAGCGTCGAAGCAACCTGTCTTCGATCGTCCACGCGTGCCTACTCGTCGCGACGCTGATCGCTGCGCGCGCTCACGCTGCAGTGGCTCCGCCAGTGCCGGGCATCAATTGGGTGCGGCTCGAGGGTGCGGAGCAGTGCCTGAGCGCGCCGGTGTTGGCCCAACGCGTCGGCGATCACGTGCGCGCGTTGCGCTTCGGCGCCGTGGACGAGGCAGAGCTGTTCGTCGATGGCTGGGTACGACCTGCCGCGCAGGGCGGCTGGGACGTTCACCTGGAGGTCAGCGGTCCGAGCGGACAAGTGTTCGGCCGGCGCGACATGCACTTCGATGGCGAGCGCTGCGCGGTGATCGACCAGGGGGTGGCGCTCGTGATCGCGGTGACTTTGTACCCCGAGATCGGTTTCGCGGATGCAGGCATTCCGCTCGATTCCAGGACCGAGGGTAGCCTGGATGCACTGTTCGGTGCGGAGCCGAATGAGCCCGACCCCGAGGCGCTGCCGACCAGCGCGCCGCTCGAGCCCACGCCGGCGCCCACTCGCTCGCAACGCACCGCGCTCGAAGACGCCTCACCCGCGGAGCCGCGCAGCTGGAACCTGGGCGTCGACGTCACGGGTTTCGCCGCCCTCGGTCAGTTGCCCGGCCTGAGCTTCGGGCTCGCGACGCACGTGCAACTGCGCGTGCTGGGTGTCTGGCCGATCGAGCTCGGCGCGCGCGTGTACACGGAGCGCAACGCATACGCAGTCGCACCCGACAAGGGCGAGAGCAGTTTTCAGCTGCTGCTCGCCTCGCTTGCGACCTGCCCGTGGTCGTGGCTGGACGCGTTCTCGGTCTGCGGCGGACTCGAGGCGGGTCGCTTGCGCGCGCTGCCGAGCGGTTTTGCGGTCTCGCCGGAGCCGACTGATGCGCCGATTGTGAACGTGCTGGCGAACGCCGTGCTCCGCCTGGAGCTGGGTGACACTTTCCTCGTGCGCACAGCGGCGGAGCTCGCCGTACCGTTGATCCAGCAGCGCTTCACCTACCGCAGCTCTGCATCTACCAGCGGCCAACTCTACCGAATGCCTCAGGTTGCGCTGCGCCTCGAGCTCGGCGCCGGCCTCCAATTTTGATCACAATCCGACCGGCAACCCGCCACTCAGCTCTGAAGCCTGCCTTGTCCAAGCCCGGTCCCCACGTCGCCGTACCCCTGATGCCGCTGGCGGCACAGCCCACGACCGCCCACGGATTTGCCGAGGTATTCGAGAGTCATGCTGCCTACGTCCTGCAGCTTCTCCGGCGGCTCGGCGTACGCGAGGCAGACCTGGAAGACGTGGCGCAGGAGGTGTTCGTGGTCGTGCACGCGCAGCTGCCGGGCTTCGAAGGGCGCTCGAGTCTCAAGACGTGGATCTGTGGCATCGCGCTGCGCAAGAGCAGCGAGTATCGGCGCAAGGCCTATCAGCGGCGCGAGCGGCTGCTCCCGGATGCGCTCGAAGCGCAGCGCACCGAGGCGGATCAAGAGACACGGCTCGAACGTGATCAGCGTGCACTGGAGCTGGAACGTGCGCTCGCGCAGTTGCCCGAGAAACAGCTGCACGTGTTCGTGCTGTACGAAATCGAGGAGCTCGCGATGTCCGAAGTAGCGAGCGCGGTGGGGTGCCCGCGCTTTACCGCTTACGCGCGGTTGCGTGCCGCGCGGCGTGCGCTGCGGGATCGCATCACGAGGTCTGTGCGAAAGGAAGGCCAGCGATGAATAACTCCCGCATCGGCCGATCCACCGACCCTCGCGATCTCGAACTGGCGCTGGGGATCCGCGCGCTGCAGGCCGAGAAGGCCGAAGCGGGCGAGATCGATGCGCTGCGTCTGCGCCTGGCGCAGCAGCTGGCCGCCCCCACCGAGATGGGGACGCACGCGCTGCCGCAACTCGCGCCATGGACCAAATGGTTCGTGTCCATGTTGCTCGCGTTCGGGGTGAGTCTCTACGCAGCGCTACAGTTCGGTGGATCGAGCCGGCCGCCGACGACTCCGGCGCTGCATCGGCCCTCTGCGGCGCCCAGCCCCGCGCCGCTTCCCGTGGCGCCGCAACCGACCATCGCGAGTGCGCAAGTGCCGGAGCCACCGCAGCCGACAGCAGCAATGCCGCCCGCGCGCCAATATCCAAGGCGCACGAGTCCGCCGCCCAAAGCAGCCACCCTCCAGGCTGACCCCAAGGCGGAGCTCGAGCTACTCGCCGAGGCTCAGCGCGCGCTCGAGCGCGACCCGCGCACCGCACTCTCACGCACCGAACGACACGCGGAGCTGTACCCACAGGGCTTGTTCGTTCAAGAGCGCGAGATGATCGCGATCCGAGCGCTGCTCAAGCTGAAGCAACGCAACGCCGCGCTCACTCGGGCGGCGGATTTTCTCGCCAGGTACCCGACATCCCCGCACGCACGTCAACTGCGACCGTTGCTTCCAGTGACAAATCCAACCGCTGCTGACCACCCATAGACTCGTGGGAGGTTCGAAGATGCAGATCGATCGCTGGTGTTACTCGATGCTCATGTGCTGCGCGTTGTTCGGCTGTGAGTCTACGCACGAGATCGGAAGCGAGTGTCCGGACGATATCTGTCCGAGGGCGCTCGGTCGTGCAGAGCCTGCCTGCCTGGTCCGTGAGTCCAGCAATATCTTGTACCTCACACCCGACCCCGACACCGATCCGATCACGTCCGATGTCTGCGTGTTCACCACGCACCAGCCCGGTGATCTCGCGGACTGCCGCGTGTACGTGGGCTTCGACCGAGGAGTAACGCTTCCGAACGGCAAGCCCGTGCAAAGCTGCAGTGACGTGCCCGGCTTGGACGACGCCGACGTCACGCTTCGCTCTGCGGGCGACGTCGCGCTCGTGTGTCAGGCGCGCCGCGCGACGGGTGAACCCGACAGCGAGGGCTTCTACTACGTCGACGACTATCGCGGGTTCCCTCCGGGCACTCAATGTGTTCGCTTCACCTCGGGCATACCGATCCAGGCCGGAGTCACGATCTCACCGTTCTGTGCGGGCGCGCAAACGCTCGCTCGAGACGGTCGGCTCACGGAGACCGATCCAGGCGTGTGCAGCCTGCCCGAGGACAGCGCAGCGCATGCCGAGGATGTCGGCCGCGCCTGTACGCCGACGTCGCGTCCCAACCGAGGCTTCGGAGAATCACTGGCCTACGTCGAGACCGGTTCACGCGACTGCGCGACCGGTGCCTGTCTGATCTATCAACTGTTCAGCGAGAACCCCACCAAAGAAGACATCGCGCAACGTAGATACTGCAGCTGTCGTTGTGATGCTCCGGGAGGCGACCCCGGCGACCTGTGTGCATGTAAGCCGGGCTTCTCGTGCGTGCCCACGCTGGCGGAGGGTCCGCCCGGAGTGCGCGGCAGCTACTGTGTGAAGACCGGCACCGTCTCGCTGGAGTGAGCGCACGGCCTGGTGGACCGTCACTCGCCGCATTGTTCGTGAATCGTGCAGGGCTGACCTGGAGCGGCGACCTCGACGCAGTGCTCTCCGTCGCAGTAGAACCCTGCACGCAAGTGACGCTGGCCGCCCAGCACTACTGCTCCCAATCGTTCGTTGGATGATCGCGCAGGACCGCGGCGCGGGACAAGCGAGGGCCGGCGAACGATTGGGAGCAGTGGTGCTAGGAGGTCGCGCCTCGGCCGACCTCCTGGGGGATCTGGCAGCTGCCGGACTTGAGCTTGGCCTTACGCAAGCAATCATAGCCCACGGTGCAGGTGTCGATTGCAGCGCGATCTCTGTGACGGGCGTCACTGCGTCGCAGCGCTCACTGGCTTTACCGTGGTCTTGGTCGTTCCGCAGTGGTGCTCATGTTGTTCGGTAGGAGGACTCGCATGCGCTTCTGGATGAGAACGGCATGCTCGATGTACATGCTCGTCTTCGCGAGTTGCCTCGATGAAGCGGAGGCGATTCCAGTGCACGAGTTGATCGTCTCCGGTGACTCCGCGATCGAGCTAAAGCCCGGTGAGTCTGCGCTGATCGCAGTGCAAGCGCTGGATGACGAGGGTCGAGGTACCAACGGAGCTGAGGTGACATTCGTGGTGTCTGATGACGCGCGACTTACGGTGGACGGTCCGGACGGTGGAACGCACGAGCTCACGGTAGTGACGGCATTCCGACGTGTCGAAGGAGTCTCCGCGGATGGGATGGCCAGCACGCATTTGCGGGCCCTCGAGGCGGCTCCAGTTGGCGATGCGGTCGTGATCGCGGTCGTGAAACAGCCGACGGAGCCCAGCGCCTCAATCACAGCACGTCTCTCAGCGCACGTGACCGAGGCATCCAACGACAACGACGCAGGGGTCTCACCATGATTCGTTCGTTCATCCGCTTCGAGCTTCTCGTCACCTGCGTCCCGCTCATGTGGGCGGCCTGCGCCGGCAGTCAGGCGAATCGAGAGGGCAGTACGGTCGCCGACCGCGAGAAGGGTAGTCCCACGACGACTGCGCTCGAAGGCGGAGGCTTTGCACTCGATGTGCCCATCTGGCAACCAGAAGAGCACGACAAGCCGAAGCGGCTGGTCGCGAGCTATCGCTGGGGAGACGAGGGTGTGCGCACGAAGGAAGCGGAGCGCCAGAACGATCGCTGGCGTCTCGTCTTCGCCGATCGGCCGAAGCCGAACGAAATCGCGGAGCTGACGTTTCGGTACGAGTTCGCGCTCTCGACTTCGGACCGGGAACGGCTCAGCAAGGCGAGCCGTGAGGTCGTCGATGGCGTGCTCGACACAGCCGCGACCAAGGGAGGGTCGGGTGGCCCAGAGTTCGCGAAAGCGCTCGCTGATTCGCTCGATAGCGAGGCGGCGAGTACGTTGCAGCGCTATTCGACGGCGACCGGACGCGATGGACTGGCGGTCGTCACGGACGCCCTGGGCCTACGGAGCGTTCCGGACAAAGGCTGGGAGATCGATGCCACTCGGGCCAACGAGCTCGTCGCGATCGCCGCCGCTCGACTCGAAGACGGAGCGGCGGCGCGCAGCGTCGAGGAGATCGCAAAGCTCCGAGCCCAGCTTGCAAAACAAGAGCCGGGCGACCACGAAGGCTCTTGTATCCCGCCGGGTGAAACGGCAGCTGAGCAGGAGAAGTCACTTCGCGAATGTATGAAGACGCTGGCCGCACTTGCTGCCCAGCAGCCGAATGCGCCGCCAGAGGTCGCGGCGAAGAGCGAGCGGCTGCGGACACTCGCAGGTGCGGATGCGACGCCGTCGTGGCTCGATGACGTCGGCAACGCGAGCAATATTTTGCTGCTCCAGGTACAACTCGGCGATACATACTCTGCTCGCACCCTGCGCTACGCGCGTGAGCTCCTTCAGAAGCCTGTATTGCAAGCCGCATGGGCGAAGCGCGAGCTTGAGATGCTCGCCGAGATCGACACCGCGCTCGAGAGCACCACGCGACAGGAGATCGGTTCCACCTTACTGGAAGGAGCCGCACAGCCGAGGCGCTACGACATCGCTACCGGCGTGATCTACGTGGCAGGGCTCCACGACGCGGTGGTGCCGATGTTGATCACGATTTGCGGCTGGGAGGGCTGCTTGGCGCCGGACGACGTGTTCTGGGACGCCGCACACGGCTTCGGGCGCGCCTGGTCGCTCGACGCTGGGATTCGTGCGAAGACCCTCGACACCCAGGACCCTCGCCAGGGTGACACTATCTCCTTCGCCCTGGGCTTGAGCTTCAACCCGGTAACGGTCCTGCGATTCTCGATGGGTCTCTACGCGTTCGAGAACGCTGCCAACCATGAGCATCACTGGAACATGCAGCCGTACATCGGTGTCACGTTCAACGTCTTGAATGCGGCATCGCTGCTCGGCGGCCTCGGGCTTGGCGAAGATCTCGCACCCACTGCCACTCCCGTAGAATGACACTCAGCTGGGAGACGCGACCATGACACTCGTTCTCGAGGTGCAGCAAATCGTGAGCTCCAAAGCGGACTTCCTCATCCGCGTGGGTACATCCGACCCGGGTACGGCTGTGCTCGGGACGCTGACGTTGACCGTCGCCGGCACGAGCAGGCAGTTCGCGCTGCGCATCGGCAGCACGCTGAGCCCGCAAGCCGACTCACAACAGGTCGCGTTGGGTGCGGAGCTGGGATGCACTGTGACGCAATGGGGCGACGGGCCATCAAAGGCGGAGCTCATAGTGAAGTTGACCGCTAGCGGAAGCGCAGAATCGAGAACCGCCAGGATCGCGTAGCGATTCGCGGCACGTAACGCTCGGTCACCAGGTCGCCTACTCGACGTTCAGCTTGAACGCAGTCGCCGCTGATGTGCGCTCACCAGCGCAGCTCGAGTGCCAGATCGATGACGTGCTGGACGAAGTTGCGATCGCCGTAGTCGTAGCGATGTTCGCTGGAATTCGGATCGTAGGCGATGTTGGAGCGGCTGATCAGAGCCTCGTAGCTCGCCAGCACGCTGAGGTGCTCGGCTGAATCCAGCGAGAGCTCAGTGTAGCCTCGCAGGCGGTAGCGCATGTCCGCACGCGTCTTGCGGGAGGCCGGGATCCCGCGCACCCAGTTGGGATCGAGATAGCTGCGGTACTCCAGTTTGGCGTTGGCACCGATCGCCAGTCGCTCGAACAGCTCGACGAGCGCTCCCACGCGCGCCCACGGTCCGTGGTATCCGAGCGGCACGACGTACGCTTGGTTGTTGCACGGGCCACGCTGGCAGTCGGGCTGGTCGATGGCGATCTCCTGGCCCCCGCGACTCGAATACCGGTAGCCGGCCCCGATCGCGAGGCGGACCGAGCCCAGGCGTGTCCGCTCCTCGAGCGAGGCGTCGAGTGTGCTGCCGCTCAAATAGTCTTGCTGACTCAGCCCCCGGCTCGGTCGTGCTGTGAGATCCAGGCTCGTCGTGGTCGCTCGCCCAGTAGTCAACGTGGCCCGCGTGCCGAATACGCCTTCCCAGGTGAATGGCTGCATCGGATCCAGTCCCGAAAAGACGAGCGCAGTGCCGGCGGTGAGACGGAGCTGCAGCACGCGGCCCAGAGCAAGCTGGAGGTGCGCACCGACCTCGTGGCCTTGGAACGCGAGCGACTGCAGCGCGGCGGCGGTTGGTGCGTAGAAATCCCCCAGGTAGTACGGCACGACCGCAGTGACCCCACTGGGGCGCAGCGTGTAGTCGAGTTGGATGCCGGCCGTTGCAAACCAACTGGCTTGCGGCGACCCGAGACCCGCTGCGCCCGCGAGCTCCGCGCTGCCGGATTGTGAGGCGTTGGAGTCGTACCCGCCCCCGAGTGTGAGAACGAATGATGGCCCTGCCGGCGGCAGCTGATCGAGCCGTCGCAACACGCGCTGTGCTCGAGCGGCCGTCGCGCCGTTCGTCTCGAGCGCCAGCGCGCGCCGGGCAGCCTGTTCCGCAGTCGCCGCATCGTCAGCTTGCAACGCCAGCTCGGCACGCGTGACGTGCGCCTCTGCGTTGTCGGGATCCTGGGCCAACGCATCTTGCACGCTGCGTCGCGCTGCCGCGAAGTCACCGAGCTCATACGCAATCTGCGCGAGCGTGACGTGCACGAACGCTTTGTCCGTCGCCATGGCGCCGCGCTGTGCGGCCAAGCATCGTTCGAACGCTTTGCGCGCGGACCACAGCTCGCCCGCCGCATAGAGCTTCACGCCCAGCTTGAGCTCGCGCGCAAATGCGTCTTCCTGAGCTGCTCGTGTGGCGTCGTCGAGGAGCCCCGCGAGCTCCGCACGACGCGCCTCCGCCTCGGCATCGCCAGGCGGCGCGAGCGCGAGATGCTGGGCAGCCGCCTGCGTCCGTCGGTCGCGCAGCGCGGCCATACCGGCGTTCAGCCTGGCGAGCGGCGCAAGCACGCCAGACAGGTCGGCCGCGCGTTCGAAGCGCTGCTCGGCTGCGGCGAAACGCTGGAGCTCGTAGAGGCTGGCGGCGCTGTTGAAGTGCAGGGTGGCGATGTCCGCGTCGGCCGGCGCGATCGCGATGGCTCGGTCGAAACGTTCGAGGGCCGACGTGTAGTCGGCGGCGCGAAAGCGGTCCACAGCTTCTGCGACGAGCGCGTTGAAACTCGCTGTATCGGCGGCGATGTCGCCTTGCTGCAGCGCCTCTGGGGCAACCTGCGCGCGCAGCGCCTGGGGCGCGCAAAGCTGCGACGTCGCGGCGAGTAGCACGATGGCAACGCACGAGCGGAGCCTGCCGCCGAGCCGCAAACTCACTGGCCGTGCTGAAGCTAATGGCGGCAAGACGTAAAGAGAAGCATAACCGTCGTGGCAGCGACCGAGCTGAGTAGATAGATCAATTCTTGCTGGGATGACCGCGGTCTTCGCGCCGATCGGTGTGCTGGTGTTCCCGTGCCGGGCGTTCACGGCGTGCTCGTTCTTCGTGCGCCGTGTGTGCCTCCGGAGAGGCGTCACGCCTCTCCAGTCGCTCGCGCGCGATCTCACGCCCACGTTCTTCCGCTCGCGCGGCGGTGTCGCGAACTTCGGGCGCAATCGGCTGGGCTTGTCGCAGTGGCGCGCTGATCTGCAGGCGTTCTGGCTTCACGAGCTCGACCGTCTGCGGCCTTGGCGCTTGCGGCGGCGACGTTGCAGGCTCCTGTGGTAGTGGACGCGACTTGGTTGCAGTCGCGCGCTCGCGTGTGATGCGTGCCCGGAGCGGCGGTCGTGCATCCCGTGCCGAGACGTCCGGCGCTGCTGTGGGAAGAGGCGCCTGCGGTTCCGAGGCAACCTTCGGCGGCTCCGGCGCGTCGCCCGCGATCGGTAGCACCGGCGACGCTGCACCCCTGCGCGGAAATGCTGGACGTCGAGCACGCCGGCTCTTGTCCGACTCGGGCCGCTCCTCGCCGCTCCCCGGCCGGGCCGCCGGCGCGAACATCGTCAGCCCAGTGAACCAGGCAGCCGCGCTCGTGGCTACGAGCATCACACCGGCCGCCACGAGCGGCACGAAGCGGCGCCCCTGCGCAGGTCTGCGCGAGGCGGCCCGCGAATACTCGACGTTCTGCAATGCCTGGAGGAGACGCGGCTCGAAATCACCCGACGGCGGCGCCACTTTGAGGGCGCGCAGCCGGGCTCGCAACGCGGTCTCTTCCAGCTCGGTCATGGAGCGGGCTCCTCCGCTGGGTTGGACGGAATTGAATCGCTTCCGGTGCCCGAGCTCGTGCGTTTTCGGAGTTCTACCACCTCGGGTGCGCGCAGCGCCTGCTCGAGCTTGCGGCGCGCACGTGCCAAGCGCGACCGTACGGTTCCGACAGGAATCTGCTCGACGCGCGCGATCTCATGGTACGAGAGGCCTTCGATGTCGTAGAGCACCAAGGCCACGCGGAACTCGGGGTCCAGACCCCGTAGTGCCTGCCACAGCCGTTCGGCCTCGTCGCGTTGCTCGAGGATTTCCTCCGGGCCTGGCTGCTGCTCGGGCAGCGCGTCGTCCAGGGAGTCGTGCAGTCGCGCTGTGCGTGCGAGTCGCGAGCGATGATGGTCGAGACACACACTGCGCGTCACAGCGTACAACCACGTCGTGATGGACGAACGCGCTTGAAAAGATGGCAATGCCTGGAACGCTTTGAGCAAAGCCTCCTGTGCGAGATCATCGGCGGTCGCCCAATCCCGCGCGAACGAGTAGGCGAAGCGGCGAACGGAGTCGACGTGCGGCGAGACCAACCGTGCAAACGCGGCAGAATCCCCGCGCTGCGCTCGCTCGAGCAGGCGTCGATCTAAAAACGACACTGCGATCTGTACTGTGGTCCGAGGCGCCTGCCGCGATGAGAATTCCTGAGGGGGGAACTTCACTACATGCGGCTCGATCGACGCCGGGGAACTTTCGAAGCGGCGGCCCCGTCTCACGGGCAGCTCCTCACCAGAGCTGATTAAGGAGAGCCCATGCAGTTGAAAGCCAAACTTTCCGCTTTGTTCATCGCCCTCGCATTGTTAGCTCCCGCGCAGTTTGCGTCCGCGAATCAGAGCGTGCCGAGAATGGACATCGATCAGGACAGCAAGACCGACGAGTCAGCGGAACACGCTCGTCGCGATGACGACGCAAAGGAGAAGTCCAAGGCCGCTGAGCATCGTGCCGATCGTGATGAGAAGCGCGGCAAGCCCGACAGGTCCGCGAAGGACGAACACGCGCACCACGGTCAAGCCACGGCCGCCGAGCACCGCAATCCTCACGGCCAGGCCGGCTACGAAGCGGCGATGGAGCGTCGCGAGGCAGCCCGCGCGCGTCACGACGCTGCTGTGGCGCACCGCGACCACGCCAAGGAGCGTCGCGAAGCTGCCAAGGAGCACCGCGATGCCGCCAAGGAACATCGCGAAGTCGCCAAGGAACATCGCGAAGCCGCCGCTGAACGCCGTGAGGCTGCCGCTGAAAAGCGCGAAGCAGCGCACGAGAAGGGAGAAGCTGCCCGCGCGGCTCACGCTTCCGCGCACTGAGTCCCGCGCCGGTTCGACTCGCGTCGTCACGCCTCCATGTCGTCTAGGCATGGAGGCGTGCGCGCTTCCGTCGCAGCCGGGCTCAGGGCGGCGATCTACGGTTTCGCACCGCCGCCGACCCAGGCTCGCACAGTATCTAGTTCGCCTGCGCTCAACGCGCTTCCACCCTTCGGCATGCGCGAACCGGAACACATGTCGGCGCCCGTCAGCTTGTTCACGAGATAGCTGCTGTTGGGCTGGCCAGGCATGACGCGAGTTCGAGTGCTGCACTGAGACGCAGGGACGTTCACGAGCTCGGAGTAGCCCTTGCTCGCGCTCGAGAGGTCGAGATTTTCCGCAGGCTGGCTGCCGGCGTGGCACGCATTTTTGCTGCAGCCCGACGCATTGAAGATCGGATAGACGTCGCTTGCGAAGCTCTTGCTCGCGTAACTGCAGCTACCTTGGTTGCAGGTCTGGCCCGCGGCACAGGTGCCGCAGGTTCCACCGCACCCGTCGTCACCGCAGCTGCGACCCGAACAGTTCGGAACGCAGACGGCCCCGCATTGCCCGAGCGAGCAAACCTCGGGAGCCGTACAGGTTCCGCAGGTTCCACCGCAACCGTCATCCCCGCAACTGCGACCCGAACAGTCGGGCGTGCAACCGCACTGACCGTTTGCGTTGCAGGTCGTGCCGGAGGCGCAGCTGCCGCAGCTGCCTCCACACCCGTCATCGCCGCACGCTCGGGCTACACAGTTCGGGGAACACTTGCATTGCCCCGCACTCGTGCAGACCTGTCCGGCGCCGCATCCCGCTCCACAGGTTCCACCGCAGCCATCGTCGCCGCAGACGCGGCCAGAGCAATCCGGTCGGCAGTTGTGCACGCACTGACCGTTGCGCGTGTTGCATGTCAAGGTGTTCGCACAGCTGCCGCAGGTGCCACCGCAGCCGTCACTGCCGCAGGCTTTGCCGCCGCAGTTCGGAACGCACTGACAGGAGCTGCCATCGCTGCTGCATGTCAGGCCCGCGGAACACGTTCCGCATCGGCCACCACAGCCATCATCGCCGCAGGCTTTGCCGTTGCACTCAGGCAAGCAGATGCAGTTGCCACTGGTTCCGCAGACGCTGCCTTGTGTGCACGAGCCGCATGATCCGCCGCACCCATCTGCTCCGCAGTTTCGTTGGTCGCAGCTCGGAGCGCAGGCGCAGGAGTGGTCGGACGCGCAAGCGAGACCGGAGCCGCATTCGCCACAGGCACCGCCGCAGCCATCTGGACCGCACGCGGCACCTTCGCAGGACGGTTCGCATCCGCGCACGATGCAAGTGCCAGCTGCCGCATCGCAGTACGAATCGGCGCCGCACTTGCCGCAACTTCCGCCGCATCCATCGTCGCCACAAGCACGATTCGTACAATTCGACTTACAAGCTACGGTATTGCCACCATCTGACTCGATGCCAGCCGCGGTACCGCCATCGCTTCCAGTCCAGACAGGCGGCGGCGGGTTGTTGCTGCTGCATGCGGACGTTGCGAGCAGCGCTGCGACGAGCGAGGTGTGATGGATATGCGCGCGAGTCCGAGTCACCCAGGCGAACTTCAATTGTGCTTCCCCAACCTGTTCGAATGAGTCTAGCGCCCCCAATCCGTTGCAGCGATGTGTGCGGTTTGGTTCGCCCAGCCCTCTCGACGTTGCAGAGTGCACCGCAGCCATGACCATCACTCGGTCTGGCGTGTGACATCCAGATCGCGCGGGCGCTCAGCAGAGAATACGCCGCGCTGCTCACAAACCATGCAGTTGTAGGCGGCGCTCACACTCGTTCGACTACGATTTTTTCAACCCCGGCGTCTTCGCGCCTCACTATCATTTTGCAAGCATGTACCCAGCCATCGTTGTCTCATCGCGACGCCGGACTCTCACACCCAACATCTCCGCGTTCGTCGCGGCCTTGCTGATCTGTGCGGGCTGTAGCGACGAGCTCTCCGGCCCCGCGCCGACGCTGAGTAAGAGCCAGCCGCCCGTCGCACCGGCCATCGTGTGCGGCGATCAGCTGACGACGGATCTCACGCTCAACGGTGAGCACCTCTCGCCGGTCCCGGTGAACGTTCCGAACAAGCCTGCGATCGCGCTGCCGAGCCTCACCCTCACGCGGAGTGCGGCGGTCGATGGTGGCGAAGCATCCAAGGTGGAGCTGCTGTACGGCGGCGACCCGACGGCTCCGAGCAACACACCGAAGCTCTCCTGGAACGACCAGAAGCAGATGAAGTTCACGATCGATCAGCAGCTCGACGTCGATGGCGACGAAGGCCGCTTGCCCTCGGGTATCTACGACGCGCGCATCGTGAACCCAAATCGCAACGAGGCTTCTGCGAAGGCCGTGCTGGCTGTCGTCGACAAGCCGACCGTGGCGTCGACGATGCCCGAGGTGCTGTGCCTCGCGCAAAGCTCGGGCGAGCTGAGCATCCAGGGCAGCGGGTTCTTGCGGATCCAGGACCGTCTGCCAACCCTGCAGGCAGGTGACGAAAGCTTCGATGTCTCCGAGCTCGAGGGCTGCGGAAAGATCGCACAAGACGACGCGGATGCGGAGTCCTGCGACACTGCGCGCCTCACGCTCGCGAAGGATGCGCTGCCTGTAGGCCTGCACGACCTGGTGCTCACGAATCCGGAGAGCGCGGCGTGTCACACCGAAGAGAAGCTGCAGTTGCGCATCGCAGGTCTGCCGACGATCAGCGGAGTCAATCCGACCGAATTGTGCAGCGATGTGTCGACGATGTTCACCGTGAGCGGCACGGATTTCGATCCCAGCGCCACGGTCAAGGTCGATGACGTCGAGGCGACGTCCGTGGCATTCGTGAGCGCCACCGAGCTCGGTGTGTCGATGCCCGGCCTGTCGCCCGGCATGCACAACCTCACCGTGACGAACGCCGGCTCGTGCAGCGCGACGCGTC
Organism: Polyangiales bacterium; assembly: GCA_035274465.1. Taxonomy (GTDB): domain Bacteria; phylum Myxococcota_A; class Polyangia; order Polyangiales; family JAFGIB01; genus JADGRF01. The sequence continues at coordinate 24,995 of DATEOF010000408.1, read as the reverse complement.
AGATGGCGCTCACCGTGGACCCGTCGCCGATCGTCTTCTTCGTCGATCCGCCCGTGACTTACAGGGAGATCCCGGTCGAGGTCACGATCTTCACCTCGGGACTGTCCAGTGCCGCGACGAAGGTGGAGCTGGTGCACGACGGTATGCGCAAGGAGCTCACGTTCACGAGCGCCGGTCGGCCGAACAAGATCCTCGCGCAAGTGCCCGCGGATCTCGCGGCGGGCGCGTGGGACCTGGTGGTCTCGAACGGAGGCGGCTGCCCCGGTACGCTGCCCGGCGGCTTGACGGTCACCGATACGCTGACCGATGCGCTCGTGAGCTCGATCAAGCCGAGTTACGCGTCTACCACCGAAGACACCGCGGTGACGATCTCGGGCTCCGGGCTGTCCGCGGTGCCGCGTGTGTACCTCACGGCCTCGGGAACGAGCGGCTCGGCGAAGGCCCTGCGCGCGGTCGAGGTGAAGCAAGGCGGCGACGCCGTCACGGCCGTAATCCCGAGCGGCTTCACGCCTGGCACCTACGACCTGATCGTCGTGAACCCCGACGGCAAGGTCGACGTGCTGGATGACGGCGTCACGATCACTGCCGACAAGCCGCCGGTCGTCACCTCGGTCACGCCCGCGTCGCTGCCATCGAACGCTACGGGTCGCGCGGTGACCATCGCCGGCACCGGCTTCAAGACCGGCTTGTCGGTCGAGCTGGACTGCCAGACCACGAGCGGCACGCGTACGACCATCCCGACCACCGAGATGGCGCCGAGCGGCGACGGAAAGAGCGTCTTCGTGAGCATCACCATGTCGATGGCGACTCCGACGGCCGTGGACGCGGGCAGCGTGTGCCTGGTGCGCCTCACGAACAGCGACGGCGCCTTCTTCGAGTACTCCGCATTCTCGGTGACGAACTCGTCGCTCAACCTCTCGCCGTGGAAGGATGCGCCCGATCTGCAGACCGCGCGCCGCGCGCTCGCGCTCGTAGCCGGCCGACCCACGACGACCAGCCGCTACCTGTACGCCATCGGCGGCGACAGCGGCACTGCCAACCAGCCCGCGTCACGCGGCACGAGCGTGTTCGACAGCATCGAAGCCAGCCAGGTCGACGTGTTCGGCGCGATGAGCGACTGGAGCGTGCAGCGCAACCACTTGACCGCGCCGCGCACGGCTGCAGGCGCTGCCAGCATCGGCCGCTTCGTGTACCTGCTCGGTGGTCACGACGGCACGAGCGCCACGAACACGCTGCTGCGCGCGGCGATCCTGGATCCGCTGGCCGGTCCGGAGATCACCGACATCGACGCCGCGCTGAGCGACGGTCAAAAGGGCCTGAACAAGGGCTTGTACTACTACCGCGTGTCAGCGCTGCGCCCGAGTGGCGACCTCCACAACCCTGGCGGCGAGACGCTCGGCGGCGAGCTCCTGCCGGTGCAGCTGCCCGAGCGCGCCGAGAAGATCGCGCTCACCTTGAAGTGGAACGAGGTCGCTGGCGCGCACGGCTACCGCATCTACCGCTCTCCGCAGCCGAACGCTGCGGCAGATAGCTTGCAGTTGCTCGGCGAGATCGTCTGCGGCGCGGCCGGCGACAGCTGCAACTGCGGGTCCGACCCATCGCGCTGCCGCTGGCTGGACGACGGAGCGGCGACACAGGCCAGCGGCACGCCGCTCCCCGCGGGCTCGCTCGGCGTGTGGCACGCGGTGGACGGCGCGCGCTGCACGAGCGGTGACTGTCTGCTCGCCAGCGCTCGTGAGGGGGCTGCGGTAACGGCGTTCGAAAACCCCGCGAACGCGAGCCAGTGGTTCCTGTACGCGTTTGGCGGTCGCAACGCGAGCGGCACGTACCTCGACAGCTACGAGGTCGCGACCGTCACCATCGCGAGCGATGGCAGCCAAACCGTCGCGGACTTCGCGCCCGGCACCGACACGCTTGCAGTGCCGCGCGCCGACTTCGCGGTCTGGGTCATGAGCAAGCACAACTCCAACGAGATCGCCAGCTCCGGCACTCCGGACGACGTCTGGGTGTACGCAGGCGGTGGCCGTACGACGGGCGACGCGACGAACTTGACGCTCGAAGCGGGCAAGCTCGGTGCGGCGGGCATCCTCAACGCGTTCGTGGCGACCGATCCGCTCAAGGGTGCGCTCGTGGGCTTCGGCAGCGGTGCTTCGAACGGTCAGCTGTACACGTTTGGCGGCATCGCAGGCAACTCCGACGGAACCTCCGCCCAGCTGTGCGACGGCATGGGCAGCTGCGGTGCGCTGCCAGATCTGAAGTCTGGCGCGTTCAACGCACTCGGTGCTGCGACCACGCGCCGCATGTACACGGGCTCCGCGCAGGAGAGTGCGTTCTTCTTCGTCGCGGGGGGTCACGACGGTTCGAACGCGATCAAGTCGTCGCAGAGGACGGTGCAGTGATGTCGATCAGAATGCTGGGCGCGCTGGTGGTGGGCCTCTGCCTGGCGACTCGCGCGACGGCGCAAGTCGAAGCCGAAACGGAGGGCCAGGTCTCGATGAACGACGTCGGAGCTCCGAGCAGCGAAGCGAACGACTCCGAGGACGCGCCATACGAGCGCGGCCAAGGCGCTGGGATCACGCTCGGCCTCAAGCTGGGCGGCGGCTTCAGCCAACCGTTCGGAGATCTCGGCACGTCGTTTCTGACCGAGCTCGAGGTCGGCTACACGCTGCCCGTCGCGAAGCGCTCATTCGCGGTCTTCCTCTCAGGCGCGTACACGGCGCCCGGGGCAGAGGGCAAAGACTTGAAGGACGAACGCCTACCAGGCCCAGCCAGCTACGAGCTCACGCAGCAAGAGTCGCTGCTCACGCTCGGTCTGACCTACCGTCTGCACCTCCCCACCAAGCTCGTGCGCCCCTACGCCTCGATTGGTCCGCGCTTGTTCCTGATGCGCACGACGGTGTCCGGCAGCGCGGGCGGCGAAGACTTCGGTGAAAACGACGAGACTGGCACGGACATCGGCATCTTCGGCGCCCTCGGCGCGGAGCTGCACGTCGGCCCCGGTGCGGCGCTCTTCGAGCTCTCGATGACCTGGGCCAAGGTCGACGGCTACGTACTGCGCGACACGAGCGCGGGGTCGCTGGGCGTCGGTCTCGGGTACCGATTGTTCCTCTGAGGGGGCACTCTAGAGATTGAACTGGAGGCAGGATTCGAACCCAAGAGGCGGCTCAACGCCAACGCGACGACACCAGACGCTGTCTGTCGCAAGCCGTGGCCGGCCTCCATGTCAATGTACGGCTGAGGACGATCACGCCGACCGAGCTTCGAAGCGGGCTTCGGCCTCCTGTAGAAAAGGGATCCAGCCGGGATGACGCGCAGCTTCGACGCGCTCGCGCTCGATGACGTCTTTCACCCCGCCCAGGTCGCGAGCGAAGGCGTGCGCCGAGATCTCCACCGAGAGGGTCGAGAACAGCGGAGGCACGCGCGCGCGCAGCGCGAACACCTCGGCCTGTCGCGTCGGTCCATGATAGGCCAAGCGTGGGTCGGGCCCGTAACTCTCTCCCGGGTGAGAGTTCAGCGGTACGCGGTTCCATCTGTGCGCCGAAGGTGCGCGGCCGAAGCGCGCAGTGGAGTGGACACCGCATGAGAAGCACGCCCAACGCCTGGGCCACCATGTTCCGCGCAGGCGTACCGCCGCACTCTGAGCGGGCCTAGAATCCCCAGCAGAAGCCGTTGACGCAAGTCGCGCTCCCGCAGCTCAGGCCGCACCAGCCGCAGTTCTTTGCATCCGTCAGCGTGTCGACACATACGCCGCCACAGATCGCCCCGTTGTAGCCCATGCCTTGGCACTCGGAGCGGTCCTGCCTTGCGGCGAGCGTGGTGCAGCTCATGAAGATGCTCGCCATCTTCGCGAGCTCTTCCGGAACGCACTCCTTCTCGCATGCGACGTACGGCGCCTGGCACGCCTTGTTGCAGGTTCCATCCGCGCAGGTCGGCACGCTGCGACGGATATCGACGGGGCAGACAGTTCCGCAGGTGCCACAATTCACTGGGTCGGCCTTGGTATCGACGCATGCGCCACCACAATCGGTCAGACCCTGGTCGCACCGCCTGACGCACGTCCCGTGGCTGCAGACTGTGCTCGCTCCAGCGAGCTTCTCGCATGCAAGCCCGCACTCCCCGCAATTGTTTGGATCGTCATCGAGATTGACGCACGCGCCGCCGCACTCGACGAGACCCTCCGTGCAAGACCGCTGGCACGTACCGGCCGCACACTCGACGGTCCAGCCTTCGAGCGGAGGACAACTCCGACCGCAACCCCCGCAATGTCGTATGTCGTCGCTCAAGCGATAGCAGCCGTCCTTGCAACGCGCGAAGCCTTCCTTGCAGGCGAGCACACACGCGCCGTCGCGACACGCGACTCCCGCAGCATTCGCCGAAAGACATCGAAGTCCACAAGCACCGCAGTTGTCGATATCCGACATCGAATCGACACACCGTCCGTCGCAAGCCAAGCCGTTTTCGCAGGTCATGGGGCTTCCGGCGTCATCCTGCCCGCCCGCGTCGACGCCGCGCCCGCTCGAGATGGGCCGCGACTGCTCCGACCCTTGAGGCCGCGACGGGCGCACGCAGATGTGGTCGTCGGAGCAAGTCCATCCCGGCAGGCACTCGCCGTGTGGCCCGCAATCTTTTCGATCTAGACCCGTGTCTATCGAGTTGCCACAACCGATCAAGCACGAAACCATCACCAAGGCATCGACGACGAGCACGCCGATGGTTTGCGTGCTCATTTTACGCTTCACCACGAGGGTGCAGTTGCAGCTGTCTACCGTTTCCGTCGAGCGAACTGTTCGGCAGCATCTCGAGCAGCGACTCGGTTCCTCTCGAAGTCCTAACAATGCCTACCGCGACTCCGGTATTCGCAAAAGCGTTCGAGTACGGCAACTACTCCAGATTGCTCGGCGGATTTTTGGGCATGCTGCCACTGCTCCCGATATGGCGTCGTCTCGTGACTCGTCGAACACGAGCCTGCGTTCTATCGTGCTCACGATTGCGCTCGTATCGAGCCTTTGCGGCAAGAGCCCGGAGATGAGCGGCGCGCTCGGGGCGGCAGCCGTGAGCGGCAATTTTGTTCCTGTCGGGGGTGCTGTCGGAGCGGGCGGCGTCGCCAGCGTGGCTGCTGCCAGTGGCGGCGGCGGTGCGGCGGCGGGTTCCGGCAACACGCAGAGGGGTGGCAGCGGCGCGGGTGGCACCATCGGTTCGAGCGCAGGCGGGGGTGAATGGTGGTGCCGCCCGCCCGGCTGGCATGGGCGGCGCGCCTGATGCTGGCCGCGCGGGCGGGGTGATCGGCATGGGTGGTGGCGCCGCTTCGGCCGCGATGGGCGGCCGGCGGCAGGCCATCGACGCGCAAGAAGTTCGTCGGCTTCAATCACTCGAGAAACGCGGACGAGCCATCGGCAGCTGCGAGTATGTGACCGGCGAGCGCATGCCGCAGCTGGACCGAACGCACGCGATCAACCGTACCTGCTCCACCTTCGACCGCCGCTACCCCTGCGACGCGGTTCTCGTTCGCGACAGCGCACGAGAGTAGCAGCAGCTCGTAGCGTATAGCACCCACCTCGATGCTCTCGCCGGCCGATTCTTGGCTGAGCGCGTCCGTGGTCATTTCGTCCAACTCGGACGCACGCTCGCCGGCGCGAATGATGAGCTCCTGTAGCTGCGCGAGCTCGGGAGGCGGCGGCTCGGCACCGATCGACGCGGCGCGGACGAGGCCTGCGTTCACGTGAACGTACAACAGTCCGCGCTTGGCGCCGTGGGCCGCACAGATCATCTCGAGCGCGGCGCGCGCGCGACCGGGGCCGCTCGCTTCGTGCGACATGGTGAGCAAAACAAGGGTCTTGATCTCGCCCGCGAGGGCGGCGCTGCCCTCGACCGTGTTCATGGGTGAAAGCTCTCCGCGCGCCGCCGCAGGCTGCAACCCTCGTCGGCGTGCCTCGTTCATCAGACGCTGGTAGCGCGCGCCGAGCGCCGAGCCGGCACCGTACCGGTATTCGCGCGCGGTCAGCTCGGCATAGCGCGCGAATGCCACTGCATCACCCTGCCACAATGCGATCTGCGCACGCGCTTCGAACGATCGACCGAGTCGTACACCGCTGGCACCCAGACGTTGCTGTTCGGCGACCGACGCCTCCAGGCTGAGGGCCGCGTCCGGCCGACCGAGCTTGGCATCTGCCAGCGCAAGCGATCGCACGAGCTCTACCGTGGGCGTGACGCCCTGCTGCTGCGACTGCAAGTCCAGCGCCTCCTGCAGCTTCGCGCGCCCCTCGGCCAGCCGATCCAGCGCGAGCAGCGCCTCGCCCAGACCGGCTGTGCCGGCGTACCACATCAGCGTGCCCCGCTCGCCGAGCTCGATGCACTCCTCATACTTCAGTCGGGCCGCTTGGCTGTCGCCGCGCACCAGGTGAAAACAACCCTCCGCGTAGCAGACGTGCGGCAGCCAGGCGCGATACCGCGCAGCGATCGGGCGCAGGCGCTCGAGCGCATCTTTGATGCCTACCAGGTCCTCCGCATTGAAACACGCGATCAGCTCGTTCAGCAGCAGCGACTTGAACATTTGGGGTCCGCGCGCCTGCAGCGTGAGTACTTCGACCTGCCGCCGCAGGCGCTCGGCCGCCTTTGCGTCGCCGTGCTCGAGTCGAACCACGCGTCGAAGTTGCAGTGCGGCAACTCGTTGATACGGATCTTTCTCCAAACGATCGGCCCAGCTCGTCGCCGAAGGCATGCCGAGCTGCGCCTCTGCGCCCCCGATCGCGAACGCAACCGCGTTGCCGATCTCGTGCGCGAAGGTCATTTCGGCGGACGAGGCGCTGTCGACCTTCGGTAGCACTCGAAGCCAGCGCTCGCGCGCGAGCGCAAGGTTTCCGGTGCCGAGCATGGTGTAGGTCGCGACCGCGTTGTTCCAGATCGCGTCGAGCATCGGCGAAAGTGCGATGAACGGCTCGAGCAACGGCGGCAAGCTCGAAAGCAGCGCGGTGTCGTAGGCCCGGCCGCCGATCATGATGCAGACCGCGACGTATTCGGCCAGTCGCCGCAGCGCTTCCTCCACGGAGTAGACCCGTTCTGCCGGGTCGAGCGCGAGGTGGCGTTGCTGCGCGGTCCCGAGGGCACGCATCAAGCGCTGCCCCGCGTCGGGATCCGTGTCCGCGCGATAGAGTTCCAGGCCCGAGTCATGCTCCAGCTGGGCCAACCAGTCGCGCCCCGACGGCGGATACTCGCTGTATTCCGCGGTGGTGGACCCGACGAGGTTCCAGCGCCGCAGCTCATTGATCTCGCGTGCGCCGAGGCCGATTCGTTCCGCGACTTCGAGCGCTCGCGGGTAACAGACCATCATCTTTGCGACGTTCTGCTCGATGACTTCGACGCGATTGATCACGGATGCGTAGTGCTCGTTGAGCTTCATCAAGGCGCGCAGCGGTTCCTCCTCGAGTCCGCCAGCGAAGCCGTGATAGATGAAGGCGACCGGTGAGGACTGTCGATACATCGCGGCCAGCGCGCGATGACGTTCGGCGATTTCGGCCGGGTCGAGTGCCGCCGTAAGCGCTGGGCCCCAGAGCCGGTTGGCCAACGTATACGTCGCCCCATCACCCGCGAGCGCCTGTATGGCAAGCAACTCGCCGATCGCTCGCTCCACCCGCTGCGAGCTCGCTTCGGACAACAACTCTCGGTACGTGGCGTCGCTGAAGGACTCGTAGAACGCCAGCGCCTGGGCCTCAGCCAGGAAGCGCGCGTCGCGCGAAAGTCCCTGTGCGCGAGCTCGCAAGGCATCCGCAAAGCTGTGTGGAACGTCGGCGGCGCCCAGCATGGACGGCAAGGTCCAGGTCCCGGCTACGTAGCGGATCACGCCCCGGTCCACGAGATACTGAGCCAGATCGATGGTCTGACGCGGGTTACCGCCGCCGATCTGGTGTAGCTCTCGGGTGAGCAGATCGAGGTTTGCCACCTCACCGAACAGAGCGCCTAGCAGAGCGCGCGTCTCCGCCGCCGTGAGCGGCAGAAGCTCGACCAGACTGCAGCGCCGGGCGAGCGCGTGCACCGTGTGCTTCGCCAAATCGTCGCTCTCGCTGCTGAGCGCGACGAACACCGGGAGCTTGTGCGCGCGATCGAGGAACTCGGCCAGCACAGCCGCCGAGCTCGCATCGATGCGGTGTAGGTCGTCGACCGCGATGACCAAGGGCCAGCGCCGGCTCACGCTCGTCCACAGGGCACAGAAGGCGTCCTGCAAGGGTTGCGGATCGAGCGCGGGATCGCCGAACTGTTTGAGCGCGAGCCGTGGTCCCGTGGCAGGCTCGTGCGCGGTCCCAGCGTGCGTCTCCGGTTCGAGCAGCGTCGGCGCGAGCTTCTGCAGGGCGGCGCTAGGCAGGATCTCGAGCAGGTGCCGCGTCAACGCGTGCGCCACTGCGAAGGGTTCGGCCGGCACGCCGGCAGCTGCGCGCAACACGCTAAAACCAACCGTCTTGGCTTCGAGCGCGATGGCGTCGAGCATGCGCGAGCGACCGACGCCCGATGCGCAATGAATCAGTAGCCCCTTCGCACGCGACATCCGTACCGCCGCCAATTGTTCGCGGACCTCGTGCAGATGTGCATCGCGCCCGACGAGCGTCGGTGTCGTCAGATACGACGCCGAGACGGCGGCCGACTCTTCTGGCTCGATCCCCGCCAATGCGGCCAAGCGCTGCATGACGTCGAACGCGCTCTGAGGCCTGCGCATCGGCTCAGGATCGATCAGCGCGAGTACGAGATCGTCCAGGGCGCCCGGGACTCCGGGTGTGACCGTCGACGGCGGGGAGACCTTGGTGCGCCAGGCGGCCATCGCGTCGGCGAACGTGCGCGCTCGATAGGCGAGTTGGCCCGTAAGCGCGTAGTAGAGCGTCGCGCCGAGTGAGAACAGATCGGTACGTGCGTCGAGCGCCAGGCGCTGGACGGTCTCCGGCGCGACGAACGGCGGGGTGCCGACGACCTCCGCCGCGCCGCCGTTCATCGGTGCCATCGCGCCGAAGTCGATCAACTTCGCGTGGCCGTCGTGCGTACAGCGGATGTTGCGCGGACTGATGTCGCGGTGCAACAAGCGCCGCGAGTGCAGCAGCGCGATCGACGAGCATACGTCGAAGAACAGCCGGCAGGCCTCGCGCCAGGGGACGGGTGCCCGTTCACGCAGGTCGCCGCCATCCAGGAGCTCCATCGTGTAGTACGATGACGAGTCGGATAGCCCGTAGTCGTAGACATCGATCACATGCGGGTGCCGGAGCTGCGCCAGCGTGTGAAACTCGCGCTCGAAGAGCGCGCCGACTACGTTCTTGCTTGCGCTCGACGGCAGGACCAACTGCTTGAGTGCGACTTCCCGATTCGCGACGAGATCGCGGACTCGGTAGACGAATGACATCCCGCCGCGCCCGAGCAGCGCCCGAACCTCGTAGCGCTCTGCGATCACTGCAGCTTCCGGCAGAGGCTCGAAGGTCGCGGAGTTCCCGGTCATCGTCTCCACCGACTACGCACGAGTTCTTATTATCCTCGAGAGCTGCAAGCTCAGCGATGCGGGCGCTTGTAAGGGAAGGTCGCACGCGTCCCTCATCGCCAAGAGAGCCGAACCTCAATCTGTCCCTCTGCCCGATATGGCGCGAACGTTACCTCGTGTATGTCGGCGCCGAGACTACCGAACGATTTGCGCAGAAACCCACCGTGCGCGACTCGATAGTAGTGAAACGAGAACAGCGGATTGCGAACGTGCTCGATTTCCAGAATCTTTTCGCCGAGCTTCACGTACTGCGCTGAACCACCCTCGTAGATCCGGCGACCCATCCGCGAGAACGCGCCGATGAATGACCAGGGAGAGCGATCCTGCACTCCCAATCCAGCCACGAGCAAGGCGCTACTGAGGTTCTCGCCGGCACGTACACCAGCTGCCGTGACGATGGCGTCGCTCAGTCGCAGTTGGTCACACGCGTCGTAGTGCGCGAGCGCGAGCTCTACCGGCATCCAGCCGGGTCCGATGAGCTGATTGATGCGTGCCAGCGCCGCGCGATCGACGAGCTCGCAGTACCGCTCGTAGACGCCGAGCTGTTGCAGCTCCGAGATCGACGAATGAACGAGCATTCGACGCACTGCGGAGAGTGGCCCGCGCGATTCGTCGTGCGGCACTAAGATCTCTCTCATAGACGTGCGCGACCCGTTTCACTTCGAATGCTCTCGCAACAGCCCAGCGCCTGTCCAGGCAATGGTAGAAGTGGGAGGGCTACCGACCAGTCTCGATCTCCTGCAGCCTCCGAGCGCAGTGGCACGTCTCGCGTGGATCCGTCACGAAAACTGCCGCTGTCAGCGACGGCCGCTAACGGCGGCGCGCCGACGACCCCGTGCGCACGTGCGCGCAGGGCAGCGAACTAGGTGGGTTTTGTTGGTTTCTCGGCGCCAGCGGTGCCACTCTTTCAAGAGTCTAGCTTAGAGCTGGCTCGTAGCCTCTTCACTGACATAGTCCAGCTGGCTGGCGACCACTGCCGGATATACGAATGGCTGCTCGCTGCTGAGCTCTAGCACCGCGACACCCTGAACCACGTGCCGACCGCTGGTGTAGTTTCCCAGTACGACAGGGCGATAGCGAGTGTCGTCGTCCGTGCGCCAGGTCAGATCCGCGGCATCGGTCTCCGCATCGGTTTCTCGCGTCAGCTCGGTGTCGTTGGCGATCTCGCTGGCGAGGAAAGCCGCCACGAGCTGCAGCAGCCCGGGCGAGGGCTCGGCGTTGCCCGACTTGGCAATGCAGTGAGGTCCATCATCTGCAACTCGGAACAAGAAACTACCCGCAGCTCGGGCTGCGCTGCATGCAGCCTGCATCCTGGGCGACGCGTTCGACACGGCGCGTGTGGCGCGGCTCGCGGAGCAGCAGCCACGCTGGCAAAGCGCACGGCCACGCTGCAGGCGCGCTGACCGCCGTCTGTCTGTTAGTCCGCGCCTTGGGACGAACTGTGCGCGGTCTTTTTCGTAACGGATCTCTCGAGTAACCCGCACTGCCTCCCGATACGAACTCACCTGGCCACTTCGGGCGTCTGCTGTACAGCTCGCGATGGAGGTTGCCGATGCGCGCGAGGTTCCTGCATTGGCTCGAAATTGGCTGCATCTGCAGTGCCTTTGCTGCCTGGGTAGCCTGCGCGGATGCCGGCGGCATGAGCGTTCCGGCTCCGGGCGGCGCCGGAGCTGCAGCCATGCGCGGCGCCGGCATGAATGCCATGGTGATGCGCGGTGCCGGAATGAATGCTGCAGCCGCGGGCGGCGGGGGCTCGAACACCGCCGGCGCGCCGGTCGTGGGTCCGCCCGGAACGTGGCCGGCGGCGGATCCGTCCAAGACGGGTCCCTTCATGACCGTGACCGAGAACAATGTTGGGCCGGACATGGCATTTACGATGTTTCGGCCCAAGGAGCTCACACAGCGTCATCCCGTGATCACGTGGGGTAACGGCACCGGGGCCATGCCGTCCTCGTATCGCGGGCTGCTGAACCTCTACGCGTCGCACGGTTTCATCGTCATCGCTTCGAACAGCCCGAACGTGGCACAGGGCAGTCCTCCGCCGATGTTGAACGGAGTCACCTGGGTGCTCGAACAGGACATGACCGCGGGAACCGCGCTCTTCGGCCATGTGGATCGCGAACGCATTGGTGCGACCGGTCACTCTCAAGGCGCTTTTGCAGCGAGCAGCGCCGGCACGGATCCGCGGATCACGACCATCGCCCCGATCGAAACATTGGGCGCGAGTCGGGGCTTGCATGGCCCCGTACTGGGCCTGTGCGGCGGCATGGACGATGTCGTCGCGTGCAGCGGCAACCTGCGCTCGTTCAATGCGATCTCGGATCAACCCGTGATGTACGCGGAGTTGCTCGGAGTCGATCACGGAAGCTGGCTACGTGGAGGCGGCTTTCACCTCATCACGACTGCCTGGTTTCGGGTGCACTTGATGAACGACACGGCGCTCCGGCCGATGTTCTACGGCGAATGTTCGCTCTGCAAAGATACCGCCACGTGGACGACAATGCGCAAGATGATGGATCAGTAACCGAAGTTGATAATGATTACTCTGGTCGATTTCCGTGATCGCTTTCGATTGGATCTCGCATGAGCTCTGGTTGAGGGATTCATGAACACGCATTGCCATTCGTTGAACTGTCTGAGCCTCGTGCTCGTCTGCTCGCTGTCGTTCGCCTGCTCACCGGCGTCCAATTCGTCGCAATCGCTTGCAGGAGCAAGCGGTGCCGGTGGCGCCTCGCAGAGCGGGGGCGCACAAGCAACGCCGACGACGCCGACAACGCCCACGACGCCGACAACGCCGTCGACGCCTACCAGACCCAGTACGCCGACAGCTGGCGCTACCTCATCGACTGGGGGTATGGCCGCGCCGGCTCCTTCTGCAATGGCCGGCAGCCCTGCTCCGGCTCCGAATACCACGGCAGCAGGCGCTGCGTCGGTCGTCGGCGGAGCGAGCGGAGGTATGTCACCTGCGGCTGCGGGGAGCGGTGGACAGGCCGGCGCCGGCACTGCCATGGCGGGTTCTGCGGCGATGCCCCCCGCCGGTTGCGAGAAGGGCAAGATCAAAGCCAGCGAAGTGATCGTGATCGGCGAATCGTTCTACGCCATCAATCGCAACATTCTGAATCAGATCGAGAAGAATGCCAAAGCGGCCCAGACGATCGGGATGAGCGACAGCTATCGCAACTACTCGGTGAGCGGTCAGCTACTGACCGGGACGATCCCCAGTCAATTCGACAAGGCCATCGGGGTAGGGCCGGTGAAGGTCGTGATCATGGACGGGGGCGGAAATGATTGCATGTCATCTCCCTGTGACATGTGTCCCGGGGTGTTCGAAAAACTGCTCAAGACGATGGCTGACAATCGCGTCGAGAACGTCATCTATACCCGTTATCCCGAGCCAGGTAACCCACCGGGCTCGCTCACGACGCTGAAGAAGAACCTCGACATCCTGATGCCCAAGATGGAAGCCGTCTGCATGAAGACGACCGCACCGAAGTGCCATTGGGTGGATCTGAGGCCCGTATGGAAAAACGGAGACACGACTGACGGCCTGCATCCGACTGTCTCTGGTGGACAGCACGTCGGCGACGCCATCTGGGCCAAGATGGTCGAACAGTGCATCGCGCAGTGAGCAGGGGAGCGGCTCAGAACATACACGTCGTGAGCTCGCGCGGCGGTGCGTCGAACACCGAGTCTCGATATTCCTCGGGTGTGAGGTTGGACCAACGTCGAAACGCGCGGTGAAAGGCGGCCGAGTCCCCGAAGCCGAGCGCACCCGCGACCTGCTGTAGCGTCAGGTCGGCGTTGCGCAGCATCGAGCAGGCCGCGTTGTACTGGAACGACTGTGTGAGCTCGCGATACGTGATCCGCTCTTCATGCAGTCGCCGTCGTAGGGTTCGCTCGCCCACTGCCAGCAGGCGTGCGATGTCTTTCATCTCAGGGATCTGGTTTGGCGGCGAGCTGTAGAGCAGGGCGAGGACGCGGTCCGCGTAGCGACGGGGCCGTCGGCGACTCTGCAAGCTGCGCTCTGCTTGCGCGCGCATGATCTCGAGCAACTCTGGGTTACGGTGCATGTGTCGCCGGTCCAGAGCCTCACCGGCAAACTCAATGCCCGTGAACGGTTGCGCGAAACGCTCGGTGCCGGAGAACGCCAGCGCGTACGCGGGGTAGTGCCCCGGGCGCGCATACTCGAAACAGACGCCGCGGATATCTTTGGGTGTGCACCCGAACTCTCCGAACATGCGCACCAGGCCGGCGAGCATCATCTCGACCAGTGGATTTGCGCCAATGTTGGTCCCCGGTGGTAGAGCGCAGTTCAGTCGAGCGAGGCCCATGCGTTCCTCGAGTTGGAGGCGCGCTCCTTCCGCCATCAGCGCGCAAAATTGTGAGACGAGGGCGAGTGCTTCCCGCAATGTCGCGGCGTACGAGATCAGGGGGGTCATCAGGCCGAAGCTCGATGATTTCGCGTGCATGCCCCAGTGGAGACCGAGGGCAGGCTCTCCAGTCTTCCGGACTGCGTCTGCCAGCAATGTTTGCAGCTCGGAAAACGGGAACATCCGCTCTGCGGATTCGGCGCAGATCTGGTCGATGACTCCGAGCGAAACTCCCTGGGGGGCTTTCACGCGTTCGCGGATCACGCCCGCCAGGCTGCGGACCATCACGGTCGAAACCTGCACCTGCGGCGTCACGTCTCGTACGCAGTTCGCCATGACAGTTGGCTGCTCGCAGCAGACGCAGCCTTCAGGCATTCGTGCGTTCGGCCCGAAACGATCCCTTCACAGGCCGGCCGCCGTCGGCGTGAGCTTCGGCGCGAGCTGGCGAATGCCACTGCAGATGGTGTCGTCATCCCCGGTCGCCTGATCCGGTTGCAAGCGAGCAAATTCGGCGAAGTGGAGCTTCGGGTCGGCGGCCCGCACGGCGTCCGAAGCCAGCAGCGGACTGCCGTCGACCGCCATGACGTTCGGCTCGGCATCCCATTGCAGAGGAAGTCGGAAAGATGCTCGCACGTCCCGTGCCTCACCGGTCATCCACATCCAACTGCGCGGCGCCGTGAAGACCTTGCCGCTGAGGATTCCCGAGACGACGCCGGTGATCCCTGGGTTCCCGTCCTGATCCCAATCTTCCCATCCTGGGGTGTTGCCGTCGGCTTTGTCGTCGACGCTGGGCAGAGCGCGCGACGGATCGAGGTAGTAGGGCAGCGTCGCACCCAGGACCAGATAGAACTTGTCGACCTCGATCTTGCAACCGGTACCTGACTCCGAGCTCCTCCCCGTCCGACCGGTGCCGGAGAGCTTGCGCATGATGGCTGCGCGCGCGCTGCTGAAGTCGACATTCACCGCGAACGCGCCGCCGCCGATAGCGTCAGTGCCGCAGATCAGGCCCTTGCGCACGCTGAAGCTCGCGCCCTGCTGTACGATGTCGTAGTAAAGATAGTAGTGGGCGTGTTGCAGCTGCCCGATCGCATCGGTCGTCGTGTGTGTCGTGAGGATCCAGCGACCACTCAAATCGCATCGGCTGGAACTTGCGCTCGGCGTCATCGACCCACCCGCGCCGCTGGATGGCTTCGCCACATCGGCAGCCTCTTCGACACGCGTGGCAGGTGCCGAGGCGTTGCCCGCCGACGGCTGCACGCAACTCGCGGTCCCCGCTTGAACGGCGCCGTAGTATCCCGGCGCAACGTAGTCATCCGAGCCGCTGCACGCGCCGGAGATCACGACGAGTGCAGCCGTTGCGACCAGAAAGTGTTTGCGTTGCATGACGGGCACCTGTCTCCGTTAGGCGACGAACGACTGACGCCGAACGACTTCAGGCAAGCGCTTGGGATCGGCGAGGAGCGGCAGCTCGCGCCACAGGTCGGTCGGGTAGGCGCCGAGTGCGACGACCTCGGGCAGCACGTTGGCCAGCCCGCGCGAGACCAGCGGGAGGATCAATCGAGTCTGGGCAAGGGCTGCGGACCCCGAGAGCATGCGGTTGTAGCTGATGTGCCCCCGTTCATCGGTACAGATCTCCACCAACCGTTCCTCGATCGCGTCGCGCGTCTCGGCGTCATGCTTGAGCACTCGGCGTGTGACGTCCAGCAGCTTGACGAACAGCAAGGTACCCAAAATTTCGCTCGCAAGTACCAGCGGGCGGGAGATCGAAGGCGGAGTGCCTGCAATGCCGCCGATCATGATCCGCAGCGCGGACGGCGGATGATACGCATCAGTCACCTGCAGCCCGTAGTGGTTCGCCGAGCTCAACAGGATCCGGGTGTGGTAGCTCTCTTCGACCAAGATGCGAAGCTCGACATCGTCATCGCTGCGGAGAGCGTGCTGCATTGCCTTCTGAATGCTGCGCGACACTCCGTACGCTTCGGCAGCGTTCGTTTTGACGAGCGCCAGCAGCAACGTCATCTCCTCGGTCGGAGGCCTCTTCTTGTCGAACGACGCATAGTTCGCGCGGAACTGCGCTTCGTCCAGGCGCCTGCTCAGGGCGGGTGGCGTCTCGAAGCGCTTCATGGCCGCCTCACGTCTGGACAGCGTCATATCGTGCAAATTGACCTCGCCGTCGCGCTCGACGAGATACTGCCGATAATCCGCCAGCCGGGCCTTCCGCACATCCACCGGTGCCGCTGCAAACAGGTCGAACATGGCTGAGCGCCTCCTTTGAGTGCGCTCAAGCTAGCTCGAGGCGTGTGCGGCGCGCCGGACACTCGTTTGCCGGTCCGGACAGAGTGGAGAAGGGGTGGGATGCACTACGGCGGGATGTTGGCCGAAGCCTTCTCCCACGTACTGTCTTTACACAAAGTGCAACCATCACCGACCAGGAAGCCCTTGCCCGTCGTGCCTTGATCTCCCTTCAGCCACCAGTTCAACCAAGCGAGGTTCAGGTTGTTGAAGTTGCCTCCCGCTTTGAACAAGTCGCCGCCGTGGCCGATATCCTTGCTGAACAGCATGATCGGATGGGTCAGTTTGCTGAGGTTCTCGTAGTCGCGCTTGCCGTTCTCGTACGCGATGTCGCTCTCTCCGCCGAGGACGATCAGCACGGGTCCGTGGGTTGCCTTGTAGAGGTTCTGATCCGCGCTGAACCCGCCGCTGCTGTTGATCATCCACGTCGTGAGCCGCGGGTCGGCGGCCGTGCCCTCGGCCATCAACCCGCCGCACGAGAAGCCGTTGGTCGCGATTTTGGTCGTGTCGATGCTGTGGTAGTAGGCGCTGCAGGGCTTGCTGTTCTCGGCGATCACCCAGTCGATGTATGCGATCATCGGCTTGCCCGCGTCCGCCCCTCCCAGGCTGCGATTGCCGCCGCCTCCGCTCGGCGTGCCGTCTGCGACGACGAAGTAGCCGTGAGAGGCGATCTCGGCATTGGCCGCCTGATTCGAGAGTCCTTGCTGAGCGCAGCCACCCTCGCCCCAGATATAGATCGGATAGCGCTCGGATCCCTTGAGGTCCATCGGACGGTAGATCGTGCCCTCCTTGATGCCTGGGTCGGAGTTGGTCTCGATGACCACCTTGTGCATCCCGCTGCCCGATGCCTTCGCGCTCGCCGGCATGGATGCGGTGCAGGCGCCCATGTTGTCGGGCGGATCCGTGGTGGTCGTCCCTACGCCCGCTGCGCCGCCGCCAGCTGCAGGTCCACCTGACGCTCCGGTTCCAGCCGCAGTCATCCCGGCACCACCGGCTCCCGGCCGGCCACCTGTCGACGGGGCCCCGTTGCCGCTTCCCCCGGGTGCGCCCGAGGTATTACCGCTTCGGCCTGTCGCGCGCATCCCCGCTGCTCCCGAAGTGCCGGCGATGGTCGTCGAGCTCATTCCAGCTGCTCCAGTCGCTGCCCCACCGGAGCCGCTTGCCATGCTGCCGGCCGAAGCCCTCGACCCGGCAAGCTGGGCTCCTCCGGTCTGGGGTGCCATGGTGGCCTGGTCTGATCCGCAAGCAACGAAGAGACACGCCAGCCCCATCCACGAGACAGCGCCTGCTGACAATGCGCAATGTGTCCGCAACATCTGTTCCTCCACGTCGCTCGCGACCCTTCTCGTCAGTGCCCCGGGCGTGTGGAGCGAGCTCACTGTTTGACGATACAACGCGGCTCGTAGAGCACTTTGTAACGAATACGCCATCAGCTTACTAAGCGCTATCACCACGAAGAGACTTGGGTAGAGTAACGAGAATTGAGTCGCATTTTTCGTGATGGGTTCGCATCCCTGCCGCCACTGCGCATTAAGCGGTTCTTTGAGTTCGTCGCAGCGAGACCAGGCCTGTAAGCGGTTTGAACTGTCGAACCTATTTTTACGAGTCGTCGCTAGATGCATCTGACGGGTACCTGCTTCCAAGACGCGGTGACGTTCTTCGAGAACCTGCCGCTCTGCACGAGTGCGTTCGGACGCAGGCTCCGTGCACTGCCGTCCAGCGCGTGGAAGGTCGTGCACGCAACCCTGGCCTCCGGCTACGGCCTTGCCTGGGTCGAGGTGCGAGTTGATCTCCAGCATCTCTGCATTCACGCCGTGGTACTGCGCGATGCGCTGAGCCCCCGAAAGATCTACGTTGCGCAACGCTGCTCGACGTTCGGGGCTGGTCGCGGAGGACTCATGGCCAGGATCGATTACTCACTGGGCGAGCTCGTCGAGCACGTGACGATGACGTCGAGCGTAGGTCCCTGGGAGGGTGCGGTGAGGGATAGCTGGAACCCCCGCGCCGCGATCCCCGAGGTTCGCCTGTCGCCGCTCGTCGTGGTGTTCGAGGATGTCTTGCTCGACGCGGAATCGCGCGTGGCGAGGCAGCAGGCATTCGAGCGATTGCGGTGATGCGCGAGGCCGCGGCAGCCCCTTGTCGCCGTCCGAACTGAGCATATTGTCTCTGCTGCTTCAATTTCGAGGAGATTGGCGGCATGTGGACAGTGTTACGTGCTGGTGGGACGGCCTGTATCGCGCTGAGCTGGCTCGGCGCTTGTTCCGCGTCGCTGGATGAGAGCCTGGACGGCTGGCCTTGTGCACAGGGCCGCCGCTGTCTCGAGGGCTTCGTCTGCTCGAGCGACGACGTGTGCGTTCGTGCCTCGCGCGGCCAGAAAAAGGCTGCGACCACCGCTGCCACGGATCCCGGGTCGACGCCGTCGGCCATGCGAGACGCGGGAACGAGGCACGACGAGCCTCGGCGGGACCCGAGTTCCACGAGCGGCGCCCATGCACGACCCGAAATAGCGGACGCCGCGCCACCTGAACCTGAAACGGACACATCGGCGGGCGGTGCGTCCGGCTCGAGCGAAGCGCCGAGTCGCGAAGACGGAGCCGCGGCCGGTGCCTCCGGCTCCAGTTCCAGCGCGGCGTCAACCGCAGGCGCTCCCGGTGCCGCAGGACAGCCGCAGCCCGCAGCGATGCCGAGTGCTGGTTCGAACGGCGGCCCGGTCGGCACTGCGGGCACGGGTGGAGGCACGACTAGCGATACCCCGATCCCGGGGGCCGGACGCGGTGCGGCGGGAAGGGGCGAGGCGGGAAGGGGCGAGGCGGGACGTGGCGCAGCCGGCCCAGCGGGCATGGCTGGAGCTCGGGCGGGTGGGGGTCCGGCCGCCATGAGCTGCATGAATCCTCAGCAGCTCTGCGGCGCTGACTGTGTCGACGTGAAGACCGATCGCTCCAACTGCGGCAAGTGCGGCCAGAGCTGCGAGCCCGCCGGCGAATGTCGCGACGGCAAGTGCCACAATCCGAAGGACGACAAGGGCGCGGACAAGGGCAAAGCAGCCGAGGACGGTTGAGGCCGGCACTGCGGCTGACTCGGGAACGTCTAGGACGCGCGCGGGGCTAGACGGGAAGTTGCGGACGTACGCTCAGGACGAGCAGCAGCAGTGCGGCCGGTGCACGCGCGATCCGGGCCCGAGACGTGTCTTGGACAAGCGGCTTTTAGTCATGCTAGTGACGAGCACTTGGCACTGGCGCACGTCTCGGCTTTCTGTCACGGAATCTTCCGCAACCCGTCCAAGGTCAGTAGTAACTCCTCAGTGCGACCGCGTCGTAGTCCCGCAGCTCAGATAGTCGATTCTGACTCACCTTGAGCGCCCACTCGGGGTCCTGCAACAACGCACGACCCACCGCGATCAAATCGAACTCGCCACGCGCGAGGCGTTCGACGGCTTCGTCGATCGCGCCTGCGGCTGATCCCTCACCGCGGAACGCGCCCGTAAACTCGGAAGAGAGCCCGACCGAACCCACGCTGATTGTGGGTAGGCCCGTCAGCTTCTTGACCCAGCCGGCGAGGTTGAGTCCCTTGGGACCGTCGACGTCCGGGAATTCAGGCTCCAGGATGCGGCGCTGCGAGCAGTGAATCGCATCGACTCCAGCCTGCGCGAGCACATTCGTCCAGCGCTCCAGCTCCTCGGGAGTGCGCGCGACTTTGGCAGCGTCAGACCCACTACAGCGTGCTTGGTCGCACAATAGACAGGCTGACGTGGTGCACCGATCAGCCCGGCGATCGAAGAAGTGTTGACGATCGCGCCGCTGGACTCGCCGCCATCAGCGGCAATGGCCTTGGCCACCTCAGCGGCTGCCGCAGCATCGATGTCTACCACGGCGACCTTGGCCCCTTCACGAACCAAGGCGCGCGCGGCGGCGCGTCCGATGCCGCCTCCGCCGCCTGTCACGAGTGCGATTTTTCCAGACAGCTTGGGTCTCATACAGAAAGCTTCGTCCTTCCGGAGCGCCGCGCGCGTTTTGGCGGCGTGAGCGGCTGGTACACACGATCCAACACCAGGTCCATGCTCTCGCGCAGCGGGCGTACCGAGCGCTCCACTTTCATGCGCAGCAACGCCCCCTCCCAAACGCTCCAAGTCAGCGCCGATAGCGCCTTGGCGGCCATGTCGTCGCGAATCGTGCCGCGCTTTTGACCCTCGCTGATGAGTCCCGCCAAGCGCTCACGCCAGGCCAGCTGCGCGACCAGCAAACGCTCACGGCATACGTCGCTGGCAAGCGCTATCTCGGCGGCAAAGTTGCCGATCAGGCACCCCGCAGAAAAGCCATTGCGAGCGTGATGGTACTTGCATCTGCTTGAACACGTGTCGGATCGCCGGTACGGGCTCTTCCGGCGCGCTGCGCATCATATGCTGCCAGGAGCGGCGACTGAACTCGGCATAGCGGCATGGGGCGGGAATATGACCAGTCATCTTGGCACCAAGCAAGAAGATTTGGGCGCTCCGAGGGGAATTTCTGATCGATCTCGACTGCATCAGACATCCAATCGGGCACCGCGAAAGGTCCGAAGATCGATGCCACTGTGCTCACCGGCGGCCTCGACTATGAACTCAGACTCGCGAACGGCGCGATCGAGATCGAACAGATCAACATGCTGCGCACCAAGGACGGCGTGCTGATCTTCTTTCGTAGCTGCGGCACGGCGCCGAGCGCGTCGAGCTCTGTTCGCATGGTGCCCGACATCGAGGCGCCCAACGCTGGTTCGTACGCCTTCTTGAACACTGGCCGCCTGGTTGGAACGCGCGAGCTCGATGAAGCCAATCGGACCATGAAGTTGGTTGTATACAGCAGTGTGGAACCAGTAGCCGGCGCACCGACCGTTTCGATCGAAAACCCGAGCGGGGTGCCCGATCAGGCGTGGGACTGCAAGAAACTCTCGGGTCAAAAAGGCGCCGAGGTCTACGAAGAATCGGTAGGCATCGGCAGCTCGCTTTCGGTTGGAGCCAGCAAGCGCGGCACACGCAACGTGATTCCGATCACCGGCGGCACCACGACGGGCCGCGTCGTTGGCAAGGTCTTGGCGGGCGGCGGTGACTACCAAATCCTCAGCGGAGCCTTTCAAATCGATGCGCGCTACACGCTCGAGACTTCCGACGGCGAGCTGATCATCGTGCGCAATTGCGGCCCAGGCGGAGGTCTCGTCCCAGTCTTCGAAGCGCGGAAGGACGGCAAGTACGCCTGGTTGAATGAGGATCGATGGCTCAGCTCGGATCCGGCCGTTGCCGCCGGGGCAGTCAACCTGACGATCTACGAGAAGCGCTGAGCAGGCTGCCGCCGATGGCCGCGCTCGCTTTCGAACTTCCCGTGACGGAACGCCGCAGCGCGCGCCACTGCGAAGTGTTCTGGAAAGGGCGGGTGCGATGCGCTGGTCGATCACTTCCACATTGGCGCTGCTCGTCTTGCTCGGTTGTGCCGGCGAAGACGCGACGCGGGATGACCCGCGTGCCACGAGTCCGTTTGGGCCTGGTCCCGGCTCCGCGTTCGCAGGGAACGGTGCCCCGATTACGCCCGGACTCGCGGCTGGCGCTGCCGCCCCAGGCGCTCCGGGTGTGCCAGGCGCTCCAGGGGCTCCAGGCGCTCCAGGGAGTCCGACGGCCACTGGCCCCTCGACCACGCTGAACCTCGCGGGCGCGCCACAGTACACGCGCTTCGTGCGGCTCACGAACGCGCAGTGGGCACGCAGCGTTCAGGACATTCTGCGGCTGTCGGCGGCGCCCGGGCTCGAGAGCAATTTTCAGTCGCCTGTCGCGGGCACGACTGACTTCACCAACAACGAGCTCGTGCTCACGGTGGATCAGCGGGCAGCATCGGACTTTCAGGGCGCCGCCGAGACGCTCGCGGACATGGTGATCGGGTCGCCGAGCTCGCTCCAGCGCGTCTATCCGGGCAGTGACGCAGCGGGCTTCATCGCGACGCTCGGACGGCGCGCGTATCGCCGGCCGCTCAGCACTGCTGAAACTGCTTCGTACCAAGCGCTCTTCGACAAAGGTGCGGCCCTGTCCGGCGCGCAAAGCGCGTTCGCGAAGGGCGCGCGTCTGGTCATCCGCGCGATGCTGCAATCGCCGCACTTCCTGTACCGCACCGAGCTCGGCAACGTGGGAACGGCGCTGACCGGCTATGAGGTGGCTGCGAAGCTATCATTGTGGTTGCGCGGCACGACGCCGAGCGATGAGCTGCTCGATTCGGCGGCTGGACCCGGTAGGCTAGAGACGCCCGATGGCGCTGCAGCACTCTCCCAAGCGATGCTGGAGGAGCCAACCGCCGTCGCCGTGATGCGCGACTTCCACAACGAGCTCTACCACTTCGATCGCTACGATACGATCGCCAAGGTCGGCGTGCGCGACTACGACCCGAGCCTCAACGTCGAATACCTCGAGAGCTCGAGGCGTTTCTTCGACAAGCTCTTCACCCAAGGCCTGGGCGTCAAAGAAATGCTGACGTCCACGCTGGGCTTCGTCGGGCCGCGCTTGGCTGCACTCTACGGGGTGAGCGCGCCTGCCAGTGGCTACGCCGAGGTGGATCTCGGCGCGCAGCGCGTCGGCTACTTCACGCAGATTCCGTTCCTTAGTCTGAACGCGTTCAATGCCGAGCCGGACTCGATCCACCGCGGCGTCGCCATGAACCTCGACGTGCTGTGCACGGTGCTCGGCCCACCTGCGGCCAATCTACCTCCGATTCCGCCGATCGAACCGGGTCAGACCAACCGCCAGCGCATCTCCAAGCTGACCGAAGGTTGCGGCGGCGTCTGTCACAACCAGCAGATCAATCCGCTGGGCTTCTCGTTCGAGCACTTCGATGGCATGGGCCGCTACCGCGACATTGAGAACGGCAACCTGCCGATCGTGAGCAGCGGCACCTTCACCTTTACCGAAGGTCCAATGATGTTCGCAGGAGCAGCCGAGTTGATGCGCAGCATGGCGGCGGGCAAGCAGGCCCACACTTGCTACGCGAAGAAGCTGGCGAGTTTCGGCTTGCAGCGCGACATCGTCGACAAGGACATCGCGCTGCTCGAGGCACTCAGCAAGGCGAGTATGCAGAACGGTTCGATCAAGAACACTATCCTCGCGCTCGTTCGTAACGACGCATTCCGAGTGCGCTCCGGAGGTGGCCAATGAGCCTTCCACGATTGAACCGCCGCGCGTTCCTGCGCGGTGCAGGCACAGTTGCCATCGGGTTGCCGTTCCTCGAGGGCCTGCCGCTGCGTTCCGCGTGGGCGCAGGACAAGCCGCCGGTATTCGGCCTGTTCATAGTCGCCGCGTGTGGTGTCGTCGGCAGTAAGTTCTTCCCGAGCGCCACGGGTCCGCTGACACAGAGTTCGCTGGCCGGCATGACCGACAAAGCGACCAGCGTGCTCGCGCCTCACGCGGCGAACCTTCTCTTCATGAAGGGCGTGAACTACCCGATGGCCAACGTGACGGGCTGCGGACACGCGCAAGGCCTGTGTCAATCGCTGACCGCCGCACCATCCGAGGGCGCGCAGAACAACGCGTACTCGACCGGCATCTCGGTGGATATGGCGATCGCCAAGCTCGTGAATCCGAACGGCACAGATCCGCTCACGCTCTACGCAGGCAACCGCAAGAACGGTTACATCGCCGAGCGCATCTCATTCAAAGGCGGTGGCGCGGGACAGGTTCGCGCCGCAGACGACAATCCGTACACCCTCTACTCCAGGCTCGTGGGGCTCACGCAAACGGCTCCGCCTCCGAGCTCCGGCAGCATGCCGGACCCCGCCGCGGCGGATCTCATCACTGCGCGCAGGAGCGTGAACGACTTCGTACACGCCGAGCTGAGCGACTTGCTCAAAGACACGCGGCTGAGCATGGCCGATCGCCAGCGGCTGCAGCAGCACTTCGACAGCATCCGCGACGTCGAGAACACCATGGGCAGGATGGCGGCCGCGTGCACCGCCGACGGCCTCGCGACCTCGCAGATCCAGGCGCTCAAGAACGGACTCGCGTTCAAGACCGACGGCATGATCGAAGATGTCGCCAAGCTTCACCTCGAGCTCGTGGCGCTCGCATTCTCCTGCAACTTCAACCGCGTCGCGACGCTGCAGCACGGCGACGGTACAGATGCGACCAGGTACAACGTCCCGTCGAACGCGAGCCTGGGCTGGCCGTTCCACCACCTCAGCCACCGCGTGCAGTCGGACTCGGCGACCGGTATGAATCCCACGGCGGAGCAAGCGCACGCCGAGATCGACGTCTTGCGCATGAAGACGCTCCTGCACGGGCTCGACGCATTCGCAGCGCGCGGGCTGTTCGACAAATCGTTCATCCTGTGGACCAACCACGTCGCCGACGGCCCGAGCCACAGCTTCCGCAACGTCCCGCACATCATCGCGGGCAACGGCGGTGGCTACCTGAAGCAGGGCGTGTTCATCGACGCGGCCAACAGCACGAACAACAAGGTGCACAACGCGCTGATCACCGCGGTCTCCCGCGACAAGACCAGCGAGGCGCCCAACTTCGGCAAGGGCTCGGGTACCGGTCCGCTCGCAGGTATGCTCGCGTGAGGTGGTCGATCTTCCTGGTGGTCCTCGTGGCGTGCGGGCCGAGCGAGGATTCGAACAAACCCGCAGTCACAGGTGCAGGCGGCACCGCGGGTGCTGCACCTGCCGCTGCTGGAGCACCAGGGCAAGCAGGCGGCGCGGCGGGCGTGGGCGCGGTCGCCGGAAGAGCGGGCGGCACTGCGGGCAGGCCGAGCGCAGCGGGCAGCAGCCCCGGGGTAGGCGGTGCGGGCAGCAGCGGTAGCCCTGTGAGTTCGGGCGCAGGC
>DATEOF010000407.1:0-52653 GCA_035274465.1 Polyangiales bacterium | reverse complement strand
CCCGATCAGTTTCTCCACCCGTGCACAGGCTTGCCGGAGTGACTGACCTGCAGGTGCCCGTGCAACACGCTGCAGGCCTTCTAGGGCGTCAGCACGTTCGGTGCCGGCGAGGGCCATACGCTGGGCGAGCTGGGCCAGCTGCTCGGCGCGGTCGCCCGCCTGGGCGTCCGTCCGGCAGTGCGGCAAGCGCAGGCTCTCTTGACGGCCGTGCACTCGGACCCGGGCAACGGCATAGCCGGCCTTCGTCCACTTGGGTTTCGTTCCGGTTGCACGCCTAGGCATCGGGCGTGCTCCCGCATCGGTATACTGACATTGCTTGCTCCGCTGATATCGGGGTGGGCCACGGCCCCGGCTGTTAGCGCAGCGCGGGGCCACTTCATGCCTGGACTTGTACCACAGGTGCCTGCCGCGGAGGGCGGCGGCCTGCCGTGTGTCGTCGGCGTCATATATCGCGCGTGTCCAGAGCACCACTCCAGCGAGCACCACCCGGCCCTCGATCGCATCAGCTGGCCCCGGGCTGCGGCAGGTCAAGCCCGGTGCACGTGCTGAGAATCTGGAATGCAATGCCCTCGCACCCACAGATCGATCGTGCCCGCCAGCTCTTTGCAACGCCGAGCCTCATGACAGAACCGGCAGCGTCCGATCCGTGCGCAGCACCTGCCTGAAGTGCACACCGTCTGATCGTCTGCTTGCGGCCCGATCGCAACGCCCAGCATGTACCTGTGAGATGACACTTCGGCGATCGTCGATCTGCGTCCAACCGCAGTGCGACTAGCCACCCACAGCCAGTCGCCGCCAGTGCTGCACTGCTATGAACTGAATTGTTGGTCGCAACTTTAGAAACCACGTTGACGCGCGGAGCGCCTCGTGCAGAGTGATCAGTTAGAAAGCCGCACGCGCGAGCAAATCTAACAACGCTGCCCGGTGAACACGGGCAGCAAACGCGTGCGTGATTTCCGTTCTTTCTTGGAGTTCTTTGGTGCCTTGACGATCAGGGCGCCTCAGCGAAACCAAATGCGCGCACCCGTGGACGAATCGGGGCGTAGCAACGATTGGAGGGCCGATGAGTAGACAGTTGGATATCGCCAAACAAAATGCCTGCAGGGTCGCAATCCACTTCATGCAATCGCTCGGGCATAGACAGGATGCGGACGCGAGCGAATATCAGGCCGGAATGTGCAATGCCGAAGCCGCGATGGATGGAGTGCCGGAGTACATGGGGGTAGCGCCACCAGACCGCGCGCTTCAGTTGGTCCGCTACATCGAGGACCGTGCAGTCGAACACCGGAGCTTCGAGCACCGGAAGCGCGAGTGGATCCGCAACGCGTTGGTGTCAGCGTTGCCGGCTAGACTCCGCGGCGGCCGTACGGACCCCAGCTGAACGAACGTCTGCAGGGCTGACTCACGCGCAGAGAAGGCTGCTCGAGCTGCAGGGACCAGCTTGGGCGTGACAGCGGAGCTGCGTCCTTTTGTAGCGATGGGCGGCGGGGATGCCAGCGCCCCACCCCGGGCGGCACGCCCTTGCATCCACCGGTGCAGGGCGCGGGTGGGGCGCTGCACTTGCAGCCATCAGCTGCACATGGAAAACACGCATCCCTCGCCGGCCGGGCAAGCCAGCCGACCGGCGGGGATGTGGCCGCTCTGTCGAGACGTGGTGCCGGGGAAAGGTCGAGCGACCCGGCCTGCACGTCCTCGTGTCGCTGTGACACGATCAGCCCCGCGGATCAGTGGCTGACAGCAGACTCAAGATCTCAGGGGCCATAGGGCCAGTTGGGTGGCGGTGCTGGTGGAATCGGGGGCAGGTCATCGAGCGTATCGAGTGGCGAGTCCCAGGTGACTGTGCCGCGACCTAACTGCTGCGGCGGCGGCGCTTCGTAGGTCTCTTCGAAGCGCTTCTGTTTTGCAGCTCGCACCCTCTCATCGATCTCGCCGGTCACACGGCCGTAGTCGGAGACCGTGGCGCACGTGCGCCGTGCTCGCATGCGCTCGCCGTGGTGTGCTTCGATCGGGCTGCCCACACCGCGGCGAGCAGCACCGAGCAACCGGTTCTCGGCGTCCTGCAAGGCATCGCCGGCATCACCCGGGCTGAGTGCCCTGCGGAACTTGGCCAGCGCTGTCACGAGCTTCTGGCCGCAGCCGGCATCGGTTGCACTCAGGTACATCGTGCTGCCGGGTCCAACTTCCGCCGCGATCGCATCCACGAAGCACGCGAGCAGCACGTGGTCGCCGAGCTGCTGGCCCAGCTCCACTTCGGCCCGGGTGCGGAGTGCAGCCCACAGCTGCATCAGCTGCAGGGTCAAGGCGCGAGTGGGCTCACGGCGCCAGGCCGCCACGAGCATCACTACAGAGTGCGGGTCAGCCTCGTCGAAGACTTGTGCCAGCAGAGCTGCAGCACGCTCGAGCCGTGTGGTCTCCGCAGCCAGCATGAGCCCGTCACACGCAGAGAGCTCTGCCGTGTCGAGTGCAGACAGTTCGCGGCGCAGCCGTGCACGCTCCCTCTCCGCCAGCTGAATGGCAGTGCGCCGCGCCTGCGTCAGCACATCCGTACGCTCGCTGGCTGCCATGATCGCATGCAGTGAGTTTTTCGCGGTCGCAACGGTTGCCGCAAGCTCTTCTCGAAAGTCAGACATGGCCCCGGCTCCCTTCTGCAGTTGCACGTGGATCGCCACCGCAGAAGCCCATAGCGCGATCCATGGCTTCGGCATCCGGGCTGTGGCGTGACGGCGCGTGGAGCGCCCTACCGGGGCGGCGTGGTGCAGGCCGTGGGACGCTCGCTGCAGCTGACGGCTGCGCCTTGCGGGCTGGTCTCGCTGCAGGTTGCTGGCCCAGCCCCCACGCTGCGTCCATCGCGGCGAAGGCCGGGTTAGGCCGCACTGTGCCTGCGCTCTGCTGGCTGGCGATGCCGGCGATGCGCTCCACCAGCTTGCGGTGTGCTGGTGGCAATGCACTCACGTACGCCTGCCGCTCTGCGCTGCTCATGCCTGCAAGCTGCTGGCGCACCGCTGCGTCGAGCTCACGCCGTGCGGCTGCGAGCTCGGTTTCGTGTTTGCTCTGGTGTTGTTGGGTCATGACATTTTCTTTCGTTGTTGGTTTGACGTACCGATTACAGCGCTGGCCATGCACCGCTGCTGGGCTGCGATTCGTCACCCCACACCCGGTTAGCGGTGCGGGCTGCAGCCTGAGCCATGCGGCGCAACATCTCATCGGCTTTCTCATCGCTCACAGGGCCGGCAGCGTGGCCAGCCCACCGGATGAAGCCCGCGGTCATGCCGCGTAGCAGTGAGTTGAAAGTGTCGAGCACTTGCTGCGGCGGTGGGTCCTCGAACAGCACAGGTGCAGGCTTCGTGGTTGCTCCGAGTGTCATAGCGTTGCCCTCTCTCGCCGCCATCAGCGGCGTGTTTGCGTTGCGTCATCCTGCGATGCCCGCCTTCGGTTCCAGGTGCACGTCTACGACGGTGGGTGTGCCCGGTGTCGCGACCTCTTCGGGGTCCAGCTCCACATCGGCAGCCGGCACCGTCACGACCACCCGGAAGATCTCCGGGATGAAGTTGAAGATCGCGGTTTGCAGTGCGCTCACGAAGATCTTGCCCGGGTCGCTGCCGATGACGTTGCCACCCACGGGCTGCGCTGACAGGAAGGCCACCACTGCAGCTTCGATGGCGTCTTTGATCTCGTCCTCGGTGAGAAGCGTGCTGTCGTACAGCCAGACCTCGTAGGTGTAGTTGATCGCATGCTCCACAGCTGAAGCCACCACGGCAGTGACGGCCACGGGCACAGCCTGGCGCTGCACGGCTTGGTGCAGGAGCCCGAGCGATGTGGCCGGGTCGTCCACGTCACCATCGACACCACCGTCCGCATCCGCCACGAACACAGTGACGCCGCCGTAGCCGTCCTTCGTGATGCGCAGCCGGGTCACTCCCACCGAGCTGCCGTCGGGGAACGTGGCCGACTGGACAGCGTAGCCGTACGCGTCCCACGGGCCCGCTGGCGACAGGCTGCCCAGCTTCTGCAAGCAACGCGACCGAAGAGCTGCATCGCTCTCTGCGTCCGTGCCCACGATCGGCTGCTCGTTGTCGCACGTGACGTTCAACACCACGGTCACGAGTTCGTCGATTTCATGAGCTCCCACGCTGGCGCCGCTGCCAGCTTCCACGGCCTGGATCGTGATCGGGATGGAGCCGAACGCGCCGAGGCTGACCGCCTCCACGTTGCGGTAGTTCTTGCCCTCGCCGGCAGTGAAGATCAGATCGCCCGGGTCGAAGCTGAACACGCCACCGCCACCGTTGCTTAGCGTGAGCGTGCCCGTGGCAAAGGTGGCTTCGATGCGCTCTGTCTTGTAGACGTACCGGCCCAGCAGCGTGAGCCACTGGCCCTCGGCAAACTGCAGGAAGCCACTGCGAGCGATCTTGGCCTGCAGGTCACTCAGTGAAGCCAGCACGGCCGATGCCGCAACGATCATGGTGCGCACCACTGCACCGGGCTTCCACGATGTGGTGTTGACGCCGACGATGGCGAGCACGTCGTAGATCGACTGCTGGACTTCAGACCGGCTCACCGGCGTGATCAGATCGTCTAGCTCAAAGTCAGCCATGTTTCCTCCGCAGTGCTGCAGCTCGCGGCTGCACGTTGGTTCGCTGCTGCGCTGCAGCCGTCAGCTGCACGGCCCGGTAGCTCGAGCTGGGTGGTGTGCCCGGCCACGAGCGCGCAGAGCCAGCAGCGCCCCACGCGCGCCCTGGTGAGCTGCCTATAAAGAGGCGGTCGCGTTCCACGTGGAACGCGGCTGCGCAGCCAGCACCCGCGTAGTGGGATTCGAGCCGGCGTTTTCCGGGATATTCCCCGGCCGTCGAGTTCGTGGGTGCCCGGTTTTTGCGGACAGGCGGGGGAACGCTTGCCCGTCGCCACACTGTTAGACGGGGGGGGTGCCCAGCGAGCGCTAGACCGAGGCGTGGGCCTGCCTGCCTTCCCCATGTCGTACACGTGACTACATTCGTGTACGTTTGTGATGCGTCCGTAGTTGGTAGCACTACAGGCGATCACCGAGCAGCGCTGGCTCGGGAAACGCTTGACCGTTTCCCGGCGTTTCCCGGGAAACGCTTCGGCCGGGAAACGCCGGAAACACCCTGACGCTCTGATGGCAGCCCGTCTGCGCCTCGCAGCACCACACGGATGAGTGGAGGCCACGGCCAGCCGGCTCGACGCCACTGGCGGGGCAGCGAGCGGCCTTCTGCACCCCTTGCAGCTCCCAGGTGTGCCGGCACGTGCAGAGAGATCAGGCCACCAGACCGTTTCCTGTTTCCGCGTTTCCCGCTCTATAGAGCGCGGGAAACGCGGGAAACGGTGTTTCCGGGAAACGTTTCCCGAGCGGGAAACGCCTCCGAGCATGAGGACACAAGCCCGTGTGTCACTCGTCATCGCTGGCCTCCGGATCGACCGGTCCTCGCAGCCGGTAGAAGCCGTCCACCCGCACGAGCTCGAGCTCCAGCTCCATGAACCGGACGGCCCGTGCGTTGTCGGCCCGGCGGCCCTTGCAGACCGTCAGCACGTCACGCTGCGACTCCAGGCGTGGATTGCTCAGCACGGCTTCGCGCACCCGCTGAACGGCAGCACGGTGCAGGTCTGCTGCGTGCTCATCGTCGCCCTGCTCGGGCGGCAGCTCGGTCTCAGTGAAGCTGGAGCGCGCGTAGTCCTGGCGCAGCCTGAAGGCCAGCTTCTCGCCGAGCCGGTTCTTCGGCAGCGCGGCGTCCACCAGACCAGCACCACCGCGCACGTTGCTGAGCGACAGCAGCACGTCGACGCCGTACTCGATGCCACCTGATTCCTTGCCGGCTGCCAGTGGG
Source organism: Polyangiales bacterium (assembly GCA_035274465.1). Taxonomy (GTDB): domain Bacteria; phylum Myxococcota_A; class Polyangia; order Polyangiales; family JAFGIB01; genus JADGRF01. Next base: position 46,816 of record DATEOF010000407.1, on the reverse strand, counting down.
TCGATGCGCTGTGCACGGTCCTGTGACCGGTAGGCGCCCCGGCTCACTTCACTGGCCGCAAGGATGAGCGTGCCGCGCAGTGCAATGCCCTTCAGCACTTCCAGCTTGCAGTCGATGCACTCACGCACCGAGTCGATGCCCTTCGCAGCAGCGCAGCGTGCAGTCTGCAGGCTGTCGACGAACAGCACGCGTGCACCGTCCGGCTCCAGGTCGAGAAGCACACGCTCGGCATCCTCGATCGTGCAGAGGTCTGCATCCGGATCAATCACGACGACCTCTTGACCTCCACACTCCGCGGCAAACCGTGCACGCGCTGCAGTGCCACCAGCGTCTTCGGCCTCCAGTTCGTCACGTGCGAAGCCGGCCAGTTGCCCGAGCCGCGTGATGATGCCGCCGGCCGCCTCGTCAGCTGCCAGCCACACGCAGGGAATGCCGGCCTGCGACCAGTGGTGCATGAGCTGGCAGAGCAGACTCGTCTTGCCGGAGCCCGGTGGCCCTTGCACCACCACGCGCCGGCGCATCGGCAGCCCACCACGCAGTGCCTTGTCCAGCGTCTCGAAGCCAGTGGCGAGCCGTGCGCCCACCGGCTGCAGCTGCAGCACCACGCTGTCAGCCAGCAGCGAGTACCATTCCAGCGGCTTGGCCGTGGGTTCGTTCGGGCCGGGTGGCTCGTAGCCGCCGCCATAAGCTGCAGGTGGCGGTGGCACCGGAGCTGCGTCCGGATCCGGGCCGTCCGGCTCAGCGCAGCTATTGGCTGCAGGCCGGTGGGGCGCTTGGTCGCTCGGACGCCAGTCGGCGCGATCACCAGCCGGGCCGTGGCGCACATCCTTTTTCGCAGCATCCTGGAAGGCACGGGCCAGCGTCTTGGCCACTTCAAACTCGGGCAAGCCCACAGCCAGACCTGCATCGCGGAGTGCACGCTTCGCAGCTGCAGCGTCGAGAGCTCTGGTGGCCACGAGCAGGCCGATGTTGAAGCCGGCCGTGTTCAACGTCTCGTTCCGGTAGCCCTTCACTGACTGCCGGACATTGGCGACCTCACGCTCCAGCGCACTGGCCGCGTACTTCTCGCGGCGCGTGCCGGGTGTAGCTCTGGGTCGGCACTTCATCTGCAGCCCTTGGCGGCGGCAGCGCATCGGCCAGCACCACCAGCATGTCAGGCTGCAACGGGTGCAGTTGAGGCACTTCCGCCGGCCGGTAGCCCTCGATGAAGCCGTAGAAGTGCCCGCTCGCGTGCAGGCTGCCCGGTCCGATCACGAAGCCACCTTCGCCGCGCACATCGAGCCCCGGGCCAAGCCCACGGCCACGATCTCCGGCCGTGTTCTTGATCGGGCACGTCGCCAGGAAGTACCGGTGTTCGCCCCGGCCCGTGCGCACGCGTGGAGCCGGTGGCAGCGGACCGTGCTGTGCTTCCCATGCAGCCAGCGTGGCGAAGCCTTCCGGGCCGTCGATGTCGAGCACGATCAAGCCACCGGCGATGCCGCACAACAGACCGTAGTTGCACCGCGGGTGCAGCTCGAAGATCCGGTGCACTTCCACCTGGTCACTGGTGGCCGTGAGCGGCCATCCACGCACGACCGGGTGTTTGCCGATCGAGTCGCAGTCGGGCTGCTCACAGCTGCAGCCACCACCGAACAGCGGGTAGTGCGCACGTACGATACGCAGGCCGTAGACCTCCACCAACACGAGCGCGTGCTGCAGCGCCGTGGGACGCTCACTGCCTGCAGCTGGTGGCTGCATCGTCATGACGCCACCGCCTTCTGCGAACGTGGCGGACACACGACGTGCTCCAGCAGCCGGATGCCAGGCCGGCGCCGGCGAAGCACTTTCGAGATCCGCTCGCCGAGGTACCAAAGTGAGAGCCCGGGGCCGAGTGGCTTGCGCACTGCGAACCGTGCTGCTCGCGGCAAGATCAGGATCCGGCTGCTCTGCCCGGTGAGCACGAACGGCGAATCGGGCAGCTCGCCATGCTGTGCCTGCAGCTCGAGCAGGCTGCGCTCACCGAGGGTGCCGAAGACCTCGATGGCGATGGCCTTAGAGTGCCGACTCGTGTCGAGCGCCACGGCTGCAGCCGGCCACGTGCTCCACCACGTGTGCACGGTCGCCTCGCACGTGGTGGCGTGGTGCCGTGGCAGAAGTAGCCGGCCGCAGCACTGCCCGGCCGGGAGTATCCGGAGCCCGCAGGCCACGAAGTAGAGGGCATCGTCCACCGGCTTGGCGTCAGCCACCGGTGCGGTGTCCTGCCCGGTCATGGGGTGCCTCGGTGCAACGGCTTGCGGACAGAGCGTTGAGGATGGATAGTCATGGCGTTTGTGCTCGGTTTTTGTTTCCTGCAGCGCCGGCCTGCTCGCAACGGGCCGGCGCTCCTCCTAACAACATCGCTGCAGCCATCAGCTGCACACGCGTGAGTGGAGCTGGGCATGGCTTCACCGAGCGCAGGCCGAGGGCCGGCTTGCATTGTTGCTGCGAATACGTGCACGCAGTGGTGCGAGCTCGCGCCTGATCAGAATCCCGATCGTGCCGCGCACGGCGCCGGGATTCTGCCACTCACGCATGACTGTCCTCGGGTCACACCGGATGGCGAGCGCGATCTTGCGAGCGACGAGAATGTCGAACACCGGTGCAGGTGCCGGTGCGGGTTCGGTTGGCGTGGGCAAACGCATGCAGGTCCTCCTGTACGGCTTGGCCTGCACCCAACTGCCAGCGGTGTCACGGATCGTCTCACTTTGGACGAATGTGAGACGATTCTTGACTTTTGCCGCGCACCCAATTTTCAGCGTCAACACGGTCCACGCCGCAGCAGCGCAGCGCCAACATGGCCACTCGCTCGCTGTGCGCGCGTGCATCGAGCAGGGCATCTACAAGCTCAAGCTCTAGACGTGCCGCCTGACGCTGTGCCTGTGCTCGTTGCTTCCTCGTCTGCGTAAGCCGGAGCTGCTTGGGTGGTGCAAGCCCGAGCTCATTCACCAACACCAGCAGATTGCTGGCCACCACCTTCGCCATCACCTCGTACTGCCCCAATGCGTCGCTCTGCACGAGGGTGATGCCCTGCTTTGCACGTGCGCAAAGTGCCCGCACTGCAGTCGCGCGTTCATACGCACGGGGCTGTGGAGCTCTGGGCACGATGCGCTCGTCGTCCTCCCGGGTGGCTGCGATCTTGACCAGCACGTGCTCCAACTCGCCCAGCAGCTCCGCTGGCGCCAGCTCTGCACCGGCACTGCACCGTCGTTGCAAGAGCTCTGCAACGTCCAGCGTCCGTGCGAGCAGGGCATCCACCGGATCGCCGGTGCGAAGTGCCCGTGCGTGCCACTCCAGCGCCAGCGCGAGCACCGGATCTGACGACTTGGCTTCCGGTGCAGGTGCAGACGCAGCGGTGCTGCGCTTGCGATGCGGAGTGGAGGCGCGTAGGTTGCGCCGTGGTGAGCTCGGCATTGGGGCTCTCCAAAAAACGCCCGCGACCACAGCCATGGTCGTGGGCGTTGCCGTCTTACCACGGCGTGCAGGCCGGCCAGCTGCACGCGCTGGCCACCTGCACCACGGTCTGCACTGGGCAGCCCCTCAGCGGCTCTTCGCGCGTGGCTTGCGCCGCTTGCCCGGTGCAGTCCGGAGATCTGTCACGCCTGCACGTGCAAGCCGTCGTGCTTGCAGCTCACTGGCTAGCCGTGCAACCACGTCCCACTGCTCGGCTGTGGATGCACGCGCGAGAGCGTCAGCCAACGCACCTCCCACCGGATCGTCAGCCGGCTCGGAGCCGGAAGCATCGAGCGGCGTGTGAGCACTGAAGTCTGACAGGACGTGACTGGACGCACGCGCCGACTTGCTGACCGACTGCTTTGGACCGGAACCTTTGAGCACCGATTGAGCACCGGGCTTCAGAATGCTGTGGCTACGAGCACTTGCGCTGCGCGGATCCGCCGGCTTTTCGAGGCTTCGTCCAACCTTCGCCGCGCGGCCCAGCTCCACGATGGAGGGCGCCTCCACGGCGGGCAGCTCGAGTCTCAGCGGTGGTGGAGCGATCTCATCGGTGGACGGGTACATGGTCGATCCGGGCAACCCGACCACGCTGGGTCATCGGCGTTGGATCCTCTCGAACATGCTGTCAGGTGTCGGGTTCGGCTCGTCGGGGAAGTTCTCGTGTCAATATCAACCCGCGACGCGGCCGAAGGCCGGCTCCAAGCCGTGGATCGCCTGGCCTCCACCCGGACAAGTCCCGATCCAGGCATTCGGTTCATCCCGGACTTCGATCGATCAAACGGGCTGGAGCCTGCAGAGCGACTCTGTCGACCTCAAGAGCGCGCAAGTCAGTATCTCGGCTGGCGGCATGGATCTTCCTGTCACGGTGACTCAGCTCGGCAGCGGATACGGATCCACGTACGCGATCAGCATCATCCCCATGGGATGGAAGTCGGCGGCAGGAACAACCTACAACGTCAAGGTGATGGGTACGTCGATGCCGATCGCGTATGATGTTTCCGTCGTCGACTGCCGGTAGCGCTTGGACGTGCAGCAGGTATCGGTCGTTCCTAACGAAGCAAGAGTACCCGGCACTTTCCTGGGAACACCTCGCTGTGCGAGACGTTGGATGCGGCTTGTCACATTGCCCGGTTACTTTGATGAACCGCAAGGTAGGGTAAGCTAGGTCCCATGCCTCGCGTCGACATCCCGCCCAAGATGCTCGTGTGGGCCTGCGAGCGCAGCGGCCAAGGCGTCGAGCCGTTCCTCGAACGTATCCCGCGTCTTGGCGACTGGTTGGCCGAAAAAGCGCAGCCAACTTTGAAGCAGCTTGAAGCGTTTGCAAAGGCCACCCGGACTCCTCTGGGCTATCTGTTTCTGCCGGAGCCGCCCGATGAGCGGGTGCCCATGCCGGACTTTCGCGCGGTTGCCGCCAGTCTACATGCAGGGCCCAGTCCCGAGCTTCTCGACACAATTCACGCAATGCAGCAGCGCCAAGCGTGGCTTCACGAAGCGCTGGTCGAAGGCGGCGCGGATGTGTTGCCCTTCGTTGGAAGTGCGCGACTCGAGGACTCCCCAGAGTCGATTGCAGCGGAGATGCGCAGAATCGTGGGCCTCGAGGATGCCTGGACGGACTCCGTTCGCTCCGTTCGCACTTGGCAAGAAGCTGTCCTCGAACTGCGCCGACGTATTGAAAAGCTCGGCGTGATGACCATCATCAACGGCATCGTCGGAAACAACACGCACCGGCCTCTCGATGTCGCCGAGTTCAGGGGCTTTGCCATTGTGGATGGGCATGCCCCGTTGATCTTCGTGAACGGCGCAGACGCACGGTCAGCCCAGATGTTTACGCTCGCTCACGAGCTTGCTCACGTTTGGCTCGGTGCTGAAGGTTTGTCCGGCTTCGAGGCTTTGTTTCCACTCGGGACGGTCGTCGAGAACTGGTGCAACAAGGTCGCGGCCGAGTTCCTTGTTCCCGCGAAGGAGTTTCATGCTCACTGGCGGGAAGCCAAGCGCACCGAGCACCCGTTCGAGACGCTAGCGCGCGAGTTCAAGGTAAGTCCCATCGTTGCGGCGCGACGGGCACTGGATCTCCGGCTGATAGCGCGCGACGCGTTCTCGTCGTTCTACCACGAGTACACGCAGCGCGAGCGCCAGAGCAAGCCGCGCACGGGGGGCGGGGACTTCTACAACAATCAGAACACGCGCGTAGGAGCACTGTTCGCGGGCCATGTCATCCGCGCTGCGATGGAAGGCCGAATTGGATTCAAGGAAGCGTATGACCTGACTGACTTACATGGTGGCGCGTTCCAGGAATACGCAGCCCGCTTGGGAGTCGACGTGTGATGCCCAGTGGACCAACCTACTTCGTTGATGCAGACGTATTCATCACTGCTAAGAATCGCTACTACGCTTTCGAGATTTGTCCTGGCTTTTGGAAGAGCATTGTCCGCAAGCACCACGACGGGCGCGTGTACAGCATCGACCGCGTGAGAAGCGAACTGCTTGCTGGGCGAGAAACGGAGGACCTCGTCCAGTGGACGAAGAACAGCGTGCCCCGCGGCTTCTTCCGCAACGTGGATGAAGCCGGAGACGTCACGACGAAGTACGGGGAGATCATGCTGTGGGCGCAACGAAGCCCACGCTTTGTCGCGCCGCGAAGGCGAAATTCGCGTCCGGCGCCGACGGCTGGCTTGTGGCGTTTGCTGCAGTCCAGAACGGCGTCGTTGTCACGAACGAGCAGCCCGCACCAGAGTCAAAACGAGAGATCAAGCTTCCTGATGTCTGTGTGCAGTTCGGAGTCCAGTACAAGGATGCTTTCCAAATGCTCAGGGAGCTTGCTGTCCAGTTCGACTACAGTGACGACGCGTGACGTCTCGTAGCCGCACAAGACCTCACCGCAGCATGAGCTAGAACATTGCTCTGCACCTGTTGCGTCGTCGCGGTGATGTCTCAGGGCTACGTGCATGCTTGCCAAAATACTCGGTGCCTGCGGGGCTTACCAGCAGGTGTTGGTCGCGCCGACCAGGCTCAAGACGCCGTTTTCCAGCGCGCCTGCCGGATAGGCGAAGGCGAACTGGTAACACATCTCTTGTTCGGTCGAGGGGCCGAACGCGACGCTGTAGTCCGACGTGTTTTGGAAGGTGCACGTCGAGGTGATCGAGTCGCCCGGGAACAGGTCGATCGATGCGTCGTAGGTGATCTGATAGTTGAAGTCGAACGGCTTGCTGAAGACTTCTTGCTTCGTGCCGTCCGCCCGCGTCACCACGCTCTGCATGTGTCGGCCGTAGGTGTGCATGTGCGGCCACAAGGTGAAGATGTGGATCGGCTCGTTCGTCGTCATGCCCGCGCGTCCCGGCAGACACGTGCCGCCGAACTTGCTCTCGGCCTTCGGGGGCATGCCCGCGACGCCGTTGAAGTACTCGGTGCCGAGCCAGGTCATGCCTGCGGTGTGCTTGAGCGAGCCGGCCGGTACGGTGCAGATCTCCACCGCCGAGCTGTCCTGTTCCGGTGCGGCGGAGGCGTTGTAGTAGTGCCACTCGAGCAAGAGCCCTTCGCCGGGCTCGGGTAACTTCAAGCCCACGTCGGGCGGCATCTTCGTGTCGTTGCCGCCGACGGCCCAACCCGCGAACAGGTTCGCCGCGTCGCCGACGTGCGTACCGATCGAGGGCGCGAAGGTGCCGTCCATGGTCGAGCCGAGCGTGGAGTAGAACAACCAGTGGTGCAGGACCTTGCGGTTGTCGTAGATGGTCCGCCAGCTGATCAGCTCGGACGGCTCTTTCCAGGGTGCGTTGTAGTAGAACGAGACGTAGTGCTCGCCCGGGATCACTCCGTACGGCGTGGTGTCACCCGGCTGCGGTTGGCCGTGGTTCTTGAACGTGTAGCAAGTGACGCCGCCCGGCGTGACGCGCGGTTTGTCGTCGACCTTCGGCGGCGTCATCGGTTGCTTGACCGCGCAGGTGCCGGTGGGGTGGCCGCGATCCAGCCAGCCGTTGATCAGGTTGCGCTCGGCCTCGGGCAAGAGCGCGCCCGGTGGCATCGGCTTGGCCGCGTCGTTGATCCGCATCTTCACCAGCTTGGCCACTTCCATGGTCTCGCCCGGGGCCGTGCGCAGGGACTTGAGCGACGCTGCGAAGTCGGCCGGCGTCATCAGCGACATCGGAGCGCCGCCCACCGGTGTGCTGCCGTGGCATCCGGCGCACTTGTTCGAGACCACGTCGGCCACGTCGCAGGGCAGGGCGGGCGCTGCCGGTTGATCCGGGCCCTGCTGGGGGCCGCCGTCGGCTGCAGGCATGATCGGCTGCACGGGTAACGCCGGGCCACCCGCCGTGGGCGTTGCCGCTGGTGGCGGCGAGCCCGCCGCGCCGGTCTGCACGGGGGCCGGCAAACCCTGGCCGCTGTCGCCGCCGCAAGCTGCAGCCAACAACGCGCCCAGCAGCCAGGCCGCGCCTTGGCGCTGAAGGGGAAGTCGAGCTCGACCTCGGTTCATTCGTTCCTCCGGGGGGCCGCGCAAGACGCGCGCGGCGAGCCTCCTGTATTTGTGCAGCAAACGGCGCGGATCGGCTCGCGCGTGTCTGAACAAGCTTGTCGTGTAGATTGCGCGTCATGGCGAAAGTTCGGATTCGAGCGGGGCACGTGCGCCCCCTGTGGGCGGGCCACCCCTGGGTGTACGCCCAGGCTGTGGCCGGCGTGGAGGGCACGGCGGCCGCCGGCGACCTGGTGGACGTGCTGGACGCGCAGGGCAACTGGCTGGGCGCAGGCTTCTTCTCGCCCGGCTCGTCCATCGCCGTTCGCATCCTGAGCCGCACTCCAGGCGAGTCCATCGACGCCGGCTTCTTCCGCGACCGCTTCAGCCGAGCCCAGCACTTTCGCGGCCAGGCGCTGGGTCTGCCCGACGCCGAGACCACGGGCTATCGCCTCGTACACTCCGAGGGCGATGGCCTGTCGGGTTTGATCGTCGACCGCTACGCGGACGCCGCGGTCATCCAGTTCCTGAGCGCCGGTATGAAGCGCCGCCAGGCCGAAGTCCTGGCTGCCCTGCGCGAGGTGACCGGTGTACGCAGCATCGTCGAGCTGCCTGCCGCCGAGCACCAGGAACGCGAAGGCTTCACGGTCGAGGCGAAGGTGGTGGCGGGCGACGCGATCGAAGCGCTCGAGTTTCGCGAGCGCGGCTTCGACTATCGCCTCGAGCTCGGCGCGGCGCAGAAGACCGGCTTCTACTTCGACCAGCGCGAAAACCGTGCTCGCTTCGAGGCCATGGCTCGCGGTCGCCGCGTGCTCGACGCCTGCTGCTACGTCGGAGCCTTCTCGCTCGCTGCAGCTCGCGGCGGCGCCAGCCAAGTCACGGCGCTCGACCGCTCGGAACCCGCGCTCGCGGTCGCGCAGGACGTCGCGCGCCGCAACCGGCTCGACGAACGCATCCGCTTCGAGCGCGCCGACATCAAGCGCGCGCTACCCGAGTTGTTGGGCAAGGCCGACCGCTACGACCTGATCGTCCTCGACCCACCCAAGCTCGCGCACTCGATCAAGCACCTGGACAACGCGCGCAAGGCCTACCGCGCGTGGAACGCGCTGGCCTTCCAGCTCTGCGAACGCGGCGCAGTCATCGTCACCTGCAGCTGCTCGGCGGCGATGCAGACGCAGGACTTCCTGCGAACGCTCGCGCTGGCAGCCGCCGATGCGCAGCGCGGTCTGACCGTGTTCGCGATCGGTCAGCAATCGGCCGACCATCCGACGCCCGCCGCCTTCGACGAAGGCAGGTACTTGAAGGCGGCGTTCGCGCGCGTGGAGTAGTGCTCGCAATCAATACGGTAGTGCCTTTACGCGGCGCAAAGAGCTGCTACGTATTCACCGACACGCGTCGAGTCTGTCCGGGGGGAATCGAGCACATGCCGCAGCGTCTTCGCACCAAACTGGGGGTCGTCGTATTGCTGTTGAGCGCGTGCGCGGCCGAGGTCCACGGCAAACAGGTATCGCGAAGTGAGGCCGGGGGAGCTCGTGCCGCCGAAAGTGGCAAGGAATCGAGCCGTCGCCAGTCATCCCCCGTGTGCGTCAAGGGCGAGATGAGCGTGCCGCATTCGGCGAGCGATCCGTGCCCTCAACACGATCCGACTTGCCTCGCGGCAGGGGGAACAGCGTTCGCAGAGTGCGAGGGAGGCAACTGGGCAAAAGCGTGTTTTTGCATCGTCCCGCCGAACTCGCCGACGACACCGGCCGTGTGCGGGGATGGATTGATCGAGCCCATCGAACAGTGCGATGGAACAGAGCTCAACCAAGCCACCTGTCTGAGCCTCGGCTTCAAGGGTGGAGGCGTCCTGCGCTGCAATCTGACTACGTGTCTCTACGACACGCAGATGTGTAAATCCTGAGTCGGGCATGAGGCCCACGCTGCACCCTCTCAACGCCGCACTGCGCTTCCTCCTCGAGTTGCTTGCGCTCGGCGCGCTGGGCTCGTGGGGATACAGCATGAGCGAGGGCGCGTTGCGCTACGTGTTCGCGCCGGCCTTGCCGCTGATAGCGGCGAGTATCTGGGGTGTGTTCACGGTGCCGGGCGATCCGAGCCGCGGCAAGGATGGGCCCGTGTCGGTCCCCGGCCCCGTGCGGTTGCTGATCGAGGCGGTGTTCTTCGCGGCGGGCGCAGCGGCCATCGCGGCGATCGGACACGCCACGCTGGCGTTCGTGGACGCCGCGAGCGTGTGCCTACACTACGCGCTGGCGCACGCGCGGACTCGCTGGCTCTTCACGCGCTGACGATACTGGCGAGTCAACGCAGCTGCGCGATCGCTCCGCTGGAGAACTGACGCAGCGAGCGCTCGATCTCGAGCGTGGGCAGGGGCGTGCGCTGCTCCAACCACCAGGTCAAGGTTTCGTGGCAAGCGCCCGACAGGTAACGCACCGCAGCCGTTCGCTGCGGGCTGGCCGGCGCCAGACGCGCGACATCCGTCTCGATCAAGTCGGAGACGATGCCCATGAACCTGTTTCGGACTGCGCGCTCGCAGCGCGTGCCCAGGAGGGCCAGGTACAGCGCGCGATGTTCGCTCACGTGCTCGACCAGCGGGCGGAGAAACCCGAACGTGCCATTGGCGTGCGGCACGAGGTGTTCGCGTCGAAAGCCATGGAGCAGCAGCTCTTCGTTGTCGGCGAAGTGTACGTAGAAAGTCGAGCGCCCCACGCCGGCACGCTCGCAAACCTGTTGCACGCTCAGCGCATCCCAGCCGCGTTCCAGCGTCAGTTCGAGCAAGGCCTCATGCAACTGGCGTTGCGTCCGGGCCACGCGCGGGTCGACTGGGCGGGTGCGTAGGGTCATGCGGATCTCCTGGACAGGAGGGCTCGATTGTCCCGGAAGTCTTGCGACGGTGGCAAGCGCCGGACCAAGCTGAGCAACACCTATTCTGGCCTGTAGGCCGGCCTTGTCGAGCCCGAAGGAGTCACATGCATTCTGGACATCGTTCATTCATCCCCGCGGCGGGGCACGACTTCGCGTTGCCCCTGTACGATCCACTGACGGACTTGTTCGGCGCGAGCGCCCGCCGGCAAATCTTGATCGATCGCGCGGATCTGCGAGCCGGCCAGCGTGTGCTCGACGTCGGCTGCGGGACCGGAAGCCTCAGCATCGCACTCAAGCGGGCGCAGCCCGAGCTACGAGTGACGGGGCTGGATCCCGACCCGCGAGCGCTCGATCGCGCGCGACGTAAAGCCGCCCGAGCGCACGTCCAGGTGCAGTACGAGCGAGGCTTCGGCGATGCCCTGCCGTTTGCCGACGCGACCTTCGCGCGCGTGTTCTCCTCGTTCATGCTCCATCACTTGCAGCCCGCCGCGCAGCTGCAGTTGCTCAAGGAAGCGCTCCGCGTGCTCGAGCCCGCGGGTAGCCTGCACTTGATCGACTTCACGCGCGAACACGGGCGCCTGTTCGGGCGCGACCTGCACGGCGCGGAAGACGGCGCACGCGCCCTGACCCAGGCAGGTTTCGTCGACGTGCGCGTCGAAGCACAGAAGCGCTGGCTGTTTCAAGGCGTCGTGTACTGCACGGGCCGGCGTGCTGCGGCGTAGGACCTCACACCGCGCGCTTCTTTCGCGGTATCCGATACGGCACGAACGCCGGCACGTTGCGCACGTGCTCGGCGTACGCCGGCCGCCTCTCGAGCATGCGCGTCTCGAGGAGTCGCAAGCTGACGACGTGGAACATCAGCGTGATGGCCGCGGGGCCGACTGCGGTCCAGGCGTGACCGGGACCTGCCGCGATCGCGAACAACCACAGGCCCCACCAGAAGAGCATCTCGCCCAGGTAGTTCGGGTGCCGCGACCAGGCCCAGAGACCGGTCTCCAGGATCTCGTCGGCACGACGGTCGGTCCGGAGCCGAAATCGCCGCAGCTGCGCGTCTGCCAGCGCTTCGATCGCGATCGCGGCCGCCGTAACGACAGCGGCGACGCCGTCGAGCAGGTGTAGCGCGCGCGCCCCGGACGAAAACACCGCGTAGATGGGCAGGCAACCCGCGAACACCATCAGCGTCGGAAAGAGATGGATACCCAGCAGCGACACCGGCCAGTACGCGCGCCCGGTCTTCCCACGGATCTCCACGTAGCGCCAGTCCTCGTGATCGAGGCCGCCCCAGCCGCGCAAGAAGTTGTACGTGAGTCGCCCGGCCCAGGCGGCGACCAGCACCATCACGAGCACGCCGCGCGCAGCTCCGAAGCTGTCCGCCGCCGAAGGCTGCAGCGCGAAGTAGAGGGCGAGCGGCACGGGCGCCACGCTCCAGTACGGATCGTAGAGGCTCGAGTTGTCGAACGCGACGCTGAACCCGAATACCACGAGCGTCGCGACGACGTCGGCACCCAACGCGACCCACAACGGGTGCAGCCCGTGTAGGAGCTCGGCCGCGATGATTGCAGCGACGAGGGCGACGGCGTACGCGAGGGCACAGTAAAAGAGCGATCGGGCCATGCCGCCCGAGAACGTACACGCTCGGCGGTCAATTGAGAATAGAACCTGTTCTAGGTCCGTGGCCCGCCGCCCTCGACCTGAACGGCCGCCTCGGCGAACAACTCGATCGTCTCGACCACCCATGCCTCGAGCCTGGCTGCGTCCTGCGGATCGGACGCCGTGGCGCGCGCGAGATCGAGGTCGATGTCGAGGTGCGAAGGCCGGTCGCCGTGCGAGGCGACGTGGATCTCGCCCCAGATCCAGCGCTTGCGGTCGAACAACTCGGTGAACGCGCGGGAGGAGATCAAGAACGCGCCCAGTTCTTCGGCTACGAGCTCCGTGCCGGCGAGGACGGTGAAGAACCTCGTGTGATCTTTCGCGTAGGCCCGGCGCAACAGCTCGACCACCTTGGGTGCGATCGGGCCCTCGAGGCTCTGCAGCCCCAGGCTGCGCGCGTCTTCTTGCCAGTGCTTGCTGTGGACGTCTTCCTCGTCGCGCATCGCGCGCACATCGCCCGCGATCACGTGCAGCTTGTCGCGCGCCGCAGGGCCAAAGCGCCGGATCAGCGAGCGCGTGGGAAATGGGTGGCGATCGATCGCCCGCTCGAATTCACGAACGAACGGCCAAAACCCGATGTGCAGCACCTCGGCCGCGCTCCGGTCGCCATGAAACGCGTGGCCGATCAGGCTCGAGCTCCGCACCACCTCGCGTGCTCGGCGGCGCATTCGTTCGAGATCCACGCCTGCCTCTGGATAGAAGAGCCGTCTAGCTTCCATCGCCCGCCCCGAGCTGTGCCTTCCATGCTGGAATACGCGCGGGGCGGCGGTTTGGTCACGCAGCTCTCCTTCGGTCCCGCGCGGTGGCATACTATCCGGGAGTTCAAACCGCAGCAGACTTGGAGGCTTGCCATGTCACTCGAAGGGAAAGCCAAACGGGTGCGGTTCTACGTGCACCAAGGCGACTTGATCGGTCACACGCAGGCGTGGGTAGCCATCGTGAACTTCCTGCGGAAGGAAGACGCTGCCGGCGCCACCGTGTTTCGCGGCTGCGAGGGGTTCGGAGCCAGCGGCCAGATCCACACCGAGCGGTGGATCGACCTCGTCGGCCCGCTGCCCTTCGTCGTCGAGTGGATCGACTCGGCGGAACGAGTCGAGGCGCTCCTCGGCCAGCTCAAGACGATGCTCGGACGAGGCTTCATCACGGTCGAGGACACCTACGTCGCGATGTACGAGCCGCGTCGCGTGCGCGAGGTGTCCAGGCGCTTGCGAGCCGAAGACGTCATGTCGCGGGAAGTTGCATCCGTTGCCGCAGATGCATCGCTGCGCGAAGTGGTCGAGTGCATGCACGAGCGAGGCTACCGCGCGGTGCCGGTCGTCGAGCAGGGCACGCTGATCGGCATCATCGCCAACTCCGATCTCGTGGTGCGCGGCGACCTCTCGGTTCGCCTCGACCTCTTGCCGGCGCTGCGCAAGAGCGAGCTGGAGATCGAGCTCGAGCGCCTGGGCACGACGCCGCTCAAAGCGAGAGACATCATGACTCCGGCGCCTGCGACCGTCCACGCGAAGACCACCCTCCCGGACGTGGCGGCCCTCATGATCGAGCGGCGGCTCAAGCGTCTCCCGGTGCTGGACGAACGCGAGCGCCTGGTGGGCATGATCGGTCGCCTCGACCTGCTCCGCACGGTGGCCAGGGCATTCTCCGGCGACGACTCACAGCCGCGCGACATCGGGCTGAACAGCGATCTGCCGGTGTCGCGCGTCATGCGTCGCGATGTCCCGAGCGTGTATCCAGACACACCCGTCAGCGAAGTCATGCAGGCGGTCGTCTCGACACGGCTGAACCGCGCTCTCGTCGTCGACCGCGACGGACGAGTCCTCGGTCTGATCACCGATTCCGAGCTCCTCGAGCGAGTCACGCCTTCGATTCGCCCGAGCGTCGTGCACTCGCTGATGAGGCGGCTGCCGTTCGTGCAGCCGAAACCCGCGCAGCAGCGGCTCGAGCAGCACGCCCGTGCGACTACTGCGAGCGATCTGATGTCGACGGACGTCACGATCGTGAACGAGATCGAGCCGTTGCGCAGTGCGATCGTTCCGATGCTGCAGGGCAAGCAGAAGCTCGTGGCGATCGTGGACGCCAGCCAGCACTTGGTGGGAGTCCTCGACCGCGCGGACATCCTGCGCGGTCTGCTCGCAGCGTCGCGCGCCGGCCAGAGCTAGCGCTGTGGGGGCAGCAATGTCTTGGCCTTGTCGAACAAGCCCAAGAATTCCTTGCGTTCGATGTCCCGATCTTGCTGGCCGGCGAATACCTCGCGGATTACGCCCAGCTGGTCCAGTGTAGCGTACGGGCTCTGCTTCAAGATCTCCGCGTACGCAGCCAGCGCCGCAGCCCAGCGTAGGTCGTCGTCGGCCTGGGCGAACGGCGTCGCCATGCTGCTGGCCGGGATCGAGCCGCCGACTTCACGCGCTGGATCGCTCTCGGCCGCACCCGGCTGCTTGTAGCGCACGTTGACGAGCACCATGTCCGCCGCCCTGATCTGTCGGTCCCCGGTGACGGGTTCGCCTTGCTCGATCGCTGGCGCAGAGGAGATCGAGGGGATCGCCTTGCCTTTGGGCACGACTTCGTACAGCGCGGTCACGCGGTGGCCGGCGCCGACCTCGCCTGCATCCACGACGTCGTTGCGGAAGTCCTGATCGGCGATCGCGCGATCTTCGTAGCCGATCAAGCGGTACGCGGCGACGTGTGCGGGGTTCCACTCGAGCTGAATCTTCATGTCTTTTGCCACGTGGACGAACGTGCGCAGCATGCGATCCTCTGCGTAGCGGCTGGCCTGCGTGTGGCTGGTGATCACGCTGTACATGCCGTTGCCGGCGTTGCTCACCTTCTCCATCATCGCATCGTTGAGGTTCCCGATGCCGAAGCCGAGCGCGGTCAGGGTGATCCCCGTCTTGCGCTTCTCCTTGATCAACTCGACCAGCGCATCCGTGCTGGAGATGCCGACGTTGAAGTCACCGTCCGTGCACAGGATCACGTGGTTGATGGCGCCCTGTACGAACGCAGCCTCGGCCTGCTGATACGCGAGCTGGATGCCGCCCGCTCCATTGGTGCTCCCGCCCGCTGCAAGGCCGTTGACGGCCATGCTGATCTTGGCTTTCTCCACGACCGACGTGGGCGGCAGGCGCACCGCCGTGTCTCCGGCGTAGGTGACGATCGAGACCTTGTCGTCGGCGTCGAGCACGTCGAGCGACTGCGTGAGCAAGTACTGCACGAGCGGCAGCTTGTCTTCGGCCATCATGCTGCCCGAGACGTCGATCAAGAATACCAGGTTGGCCGCCTTCTTTTGAGCCGGCGCGGGATCCTTGGCCTGGATCCCCACGCGCACCAACACGGTGTCGCGGCCGAACGGGTTTTGCGCCGCCGCCGTGCTCACACGGAACGGATGCTCGTCGCTGTCGGTCGGCGCGGCATAGTCGTAATCGAAGTAGTTCAAGAACTCCTCGACGCGCACAGCGCTCGGAGTGGTCACCAGACCGTATTCGACGTTGCGCCGGAAGATGTCGTAGCTCGCGGTGTCGACGTCGGCCGCAAACGTGGAGAACGGATCGTGCTCCACCATCACGAACGGATTACCGCCCACGTCCGTGAACTTCTCGCGGCTGGTGTCAACCTGCGGTGAGGCTGGAGGCACGCCGGGCGCGGCGCTGCCTGCGGCGGATGCCGTGCCGATCGCGGGGGGAGCAGGACGCGTTGCAGGATTCGAGGCGCTCGGAACAGCGCTGCTCGACGCAGCCGCGGTGTTCGGGCTCGCCGCCCTCTGCCCGACGAACTGCGAGTGATCGGCTGATGGCGGGAGCACGCCTGAAGCGCGACCTTCCTTCGACGACGAGGAGGAGCAAGCGAGCATCGCCGAGAGCGACACCGCGAACCAGTACGTGGGCCGAGTCCGCATGTGATTCACCGAGTTTCGAGTGGACAACAGCGCTGCGTGCAGCAAGCGATGTGCCACGCCGTGAAGGCTGAAATCCCGCGAATTATCGCGGACTCGCATGTGTCAGGTTGTGCCGGGAGCCCGCGATCTACGCGCCCGAGCCGCCGGTTGGGGGCGGATCGTCGTTGTAGCATTGGCTGGTGTCGTAGCCGCAGAAGCGACAGCCCAAGGTGCCGCCGTCGTAACCCAGGCTGCGGCACGTGGCGCTGATCCTGCCCGCCTCGCACTGCTCGCCGACCTCCACGGTGCCGTTGCCGCAACGCGGCACGACGACGCAGCGGCTCGACACGCAGGTCTGATCTGCGGCCGGGCAGTCGCCGTCCACGATGCAGCCGTTGAAGCAGCTGCCGGAGCGGCAGATCCCACCCGAGCAGGGCGTGCGATCCGCGAGCGAGCGTTGCTTGCAGGTGCCGCTCGCAGCTTCGCAGAAGCCTTCCGTGCAGGCCCCGCTGAGCCTGCTGCACTCCGCGTTGGCCAGGCACTGCACGCAACGGCCTGACTCGCAGCGCGACCCGCTCGGACAGCTCGCGGAGTTGTCGACGACGCCGTCGCAGTCGTTGTCCAGCAGATCGCACTTCTCGGGGCTGGGAGCGATCAGTCCGTCGCACGCAGACCACTTGCCGCCGTTGCAGCTGTGGCTGCCCGGTTTACACACCCCGCGAGCATTGCCGGGGCAGACCTCTGTTGTGCCGTCGACGCACGCGCAGCCTTCATTGACGCTGCCGTCGCAGTTCTCGTCGTGTCCCTGCGTGTCGCACACCTCGGCGACTGGAGCGATCGCGCCCATGCACGCCTGCCACGACCCGGAGGCGCAGGTCTCGACCCCCGGCTTGCAATCCCCGACCATCGGCGCACCACAGGGCCGAGCCAGCGCTTCGTCGACCTTTCCGTCGCAGTCGTTGTCCTGCCCATCGCAGACTTCACTCGCGGACGCGCAGTCGCCCGCTGCGCCGCCTCCGTTCGCAGCGGCAGCGCCGCCGCTCATTGCGTTGGCACCACCGCTCATCGCGTTGGCACCGCCGCTCGCTGCGTTGGCACCGCCGCTCATCGCGTTGGCACCGCCGCTGGCAGCAGTCGAACCGCCGCTCGTTGCGGCGGTACCACCGCTTTCAGCACCAGCACCGCTGCTCTCAGCGGCAGCACCGCTGCTCGTGGTGTCGTGCGTGTCGGATGCGCTGACGGCGCCGCGATCCGAGTCCGTACCGGGCTCCATTGAGCCGGAGTCAGCCGCAAGGGCTGCATCGGGCGTTGAAATGCGTGTGCACGCGCACGCCATCGCGACCAAGCACAGCGCGAACCTCCCGAACATGCGTCCCTTGTAACATCGAGATCACGCGTATGTACGCCGAAAAGGTCTGCGCTCACTCGCAGATGTGCAGCGACACACCTGATGCGTCGCGCGGCGTAGTGTAGTTCGCATCGCAGCCCGAGGCCGTCAGAGTCTGCGGTGGCCGTGCGTTCGATTTCTCTGCGCGTCTCCGCGGACTCACGTTCCTAATCGCCATACTTCAACTTGTGTGGAGGAACGAGCGATGAAGACGAGCCAGATCTTGCGGTGGTGGAGCATGCTGGGCGTTGCAGCCATGGGCTGCGACGCACAGGCACCCGCCGGCTATACAGGAGAATCGCTACTGACGCTTCGGGGAAGCATCGAGCTCACGCAGCAGCGACCGGAGGGTCCGCTCGTGCCCGCGCTGCTGTTTCCGAGGGAAGGCCAAGGCCTCTCCTTCGACGTGCTCGACGTCGACGTCCAGGGGACGTTCCCCGCCGACTTTCAGCTCGAGGTGCGTAAACCGCCCCCGTTCATTCCAACGCCCGATCCGCATATCGGGGGACCCGCGGCTGTCCTCGGTTACATCACCGCAGCAGCGGCAGGTCACCCCGAAATGGTTCGCTACGCGAACTGGCACACCGGCCACTCGATCACGGGATGCGTTCCGACGAACTGCGGCGACGGTGGTCCATGCATGACCACCGAAGCTTGCGTGACCGAAGACACCTGGTGTGCGGACGATGACTGCTATAACGAGCGCAAATCGTGCCCGAAGATCAACTCTCCAGCGGAGCAGTGCACGATCTTGAGCAGCGAAGGTGACGCGAAGCTGAAAGCAGAGCCGCTCCACGAGTTTGCGGGGTTTTCGACGAACTATCAGGTGCTGTACCTGGCAGACAGGGCGCCTGCCGACGCGTACGTCACGCGAGCGGTCGGTATGAAGCGTGCGATCGAGCCGGGCTATCACTTGGTCTCGAAGCGCCGAGCCACCGACGAAGAACGCGAACGCACGGATGCGTGCGAGCGTGAAGCAGAAGATCTCGCGGTTGAGCGAACGAACCAGCGCCGCGGGACCGACTATAGCCACGATGATGTGTTCGACTACTACTGCCGAACGGGCGACGAGTGCCCTGGCGGCGGCTTCGACTGCGTTCCACCGCCTCCGCCCGACGGCCGGCTGTGTGTGCTCTCGTCGGCCGAGCGAGAGAAGTTGGAGGACGAGGTCGAAAAAGCGACGAACACCGCGAAGCTCGAGCTCGATTGTCCACTCTCGTCGCGCATCCTGCAGCTCGTGGAAGACCCCTCGAGCGAACGGATCACGGTGGAGCTGTCGATCGACGAGGGGCCCGGCGGCGCGTTCAGCAAGTTGCTCTGACGCGGTCGCACGCCAGGAGACGGGGCGGTCGGTTTCGGGATACAAGCAGCCCATGACCGACCAGCTCCAGGGCTTCCGTGGAACCGCCTACAACCCGGTCCCACAGTCCGAGAATCGGATCCACGGAGACGAGATCGCACGCCAGCACGGCTTTCGGGGCGGTCTCGTCCCCGGCGTGGTCGTGTCCGCGTACTTGCTGGATCCAGCGCTGCGTGCCTTCGGGCTGCCGGCGCTCAGCGGCAGCTACGCGGAGGTCGTGGTCCACAAGCCGCTGTACGACGGTGATGCGTTCGAGGTGAAGCTCGAGGGCCAAGATGCGAGCGGCCATCGCGCGGCGCTGTTCGACGCGCAGGGCACGCGCCTGGCCGAGAGTCGGTTCGAGCTGCGCGAGTCGCCTGCCGTCCCGCTGCCGTCGTGGAGCGGTCTGCCCAGAGCCCCGCGCGCCGCCGAGCGTGAACCCGCCACCCGCGAGACGCTCGCGCGCCTGCAGGTGCAGGGCCTGGGCTCCCTGCGCGCGCGCTTCGACGCCGAGCACGAGATGGCGCGCTACCACGCGAGCCTCGACGTCCAGCCCGCGCTGGTATCCCCTGCGCCCTCGGGCTACGCGAACTTCGCGTTCCTGCTCGGCATCACCGACTGGGCTCTCGCACGCAACGTTCGGCTCGGACCTTGGCTGCACGTGCAGACCTGGTCTCATCAGCTCGCGCCTGTCCCCTACGGAACCGAGCTGGTGATCGAGCCTCGCGTCCACGATCTCTTCGAGCGCAAGGGCCACGAGTTCGTGGACATCGACGTGGCTGCGTTCAACGCGGACAAGCGCCCGGTGCTCGCGGCCCGCATGCGCGCGATCTACAAGCTCCGACAGCGTCAGGGCGCGCCTTGACGCAGATCGATCTCAGCCAACTTACAGTCCTGAAAACACGGTGCGCCAGGCCGTCCGATCGAGGTGTCTCGGTACTGGATCTCGTGATCGAGCAGCAGGTACGTCATGCCGCTGCCATCGACGACTTTGGCCGAGTAGTGGTCACCGTCCTGCGGGCGACTCGGCCGCCAGCGAAAGTCGAGGCAGAGCCGGCCGAGTAGGTCTCGCGTCAGGCCAATCTCGGTGCCATCCGACAGCCCACCTGCGCTGCCGCCCTGAGCTGCAGAGTCGTCCGAGGCATCGTTGCACCCGGCGACGAGTAGCAGGAAGGCCAGGGCAACTGGGACTGTCTGCATGGGAAGGCGAACCGCCTGCACAATACGGCACACGCGCCAGCGCACCCTGCAAGCTGAGCAACTTGCATGCCGATGCACGGTGCGGCGCCGCTGACAGCTGCGTTCGCGGCCAGTCCTTCGTCGTTTCTGCACATCCAGGCTCAATTCAGACGACACAATGTGCGTGCCAGTACTGGTATCTGCGCTGTGTCCTTCGCATAGTCGAGGCATGTCGATCGCGTCGCTCAAACCCCTCGCATTCGTCGCCTGTGCCGTGCTCGGCATCGCGTGTGGCGCGAGCGAGGAAGAGGTGAAGCGAGAGTTCAACGAGCTGGTCGAGGCGTCGAACACCTGTGAACGTGACGACGAGTGCGCCGTCGTATCTCCGGGGTGCCCGCTCGGCTGCCAGGTCGCGATCAACGCGAAGCACAAGCAACAGGTAGAGCGTCGAGCGCGCGAGCTCATCCATGACTACGAAACGGGCGGCCGAAGCTGTGCATACGATTGTAGCGACCAAGGTCCCGTCGCTTGTCTGGTCGACCGCTGCGGCTTCCAACCGTTGGCCACCGAGATCGACCCGAACCGATAGTCACACGAGGCGCGAAACCATCGCGTGGAGTCGCGCGTATACTTGGTAGACGACTCGCATGACTCTCACCAAGCAAGCACCGTACCTGCATCGGCGCACATTCCTCGCGCTCGCAGCCGGCAGTGCAGGCGCAATGGGTTGCGGATACTACGCGGCTGAGCGTGGCGTGGCTTACGAACCCTGGACGTTCCCGGGCGCCGAGGCTCGACCTGAGCGCGTGGTCGCACACGCTGCACTGCTGGCCTGCAGCCCGCACAACACGCAACCCTGGGCGCTGCGCGTGACGCCCGCGCAGATCGACGTCCGCGCGGCGCCGCTGCGCAACGTCGGCTTGATGGACGGTCTGCGCCGCGAGCTGCACATCGGTCTCGGGTGTGCGATCGAGAACGCCGCGATCGCCGCGCGCAGCCTCGGTCTCGCCCCGAGCATCACGCTGTGTCCGGAGCCGAACGATCCCGACTGGGTCGCACGCATCGGCTTCACGCGCGCCGCACCCCAGCCCGACTCATTGTTCGATGCCATCGCGCGCCGGCACACCAACCGCGCCGCGTACAGCGACGAACCGCTCAGCACCGAGACCGCACAGTACCTTGCAGCGTGCGCCGCCGACCAATCCGTCAGCCTCAAGTTGCTGATCTCGCCGGCTGACCGCGAACGCTTCGCCAAGGCCACGGTCGACGCGACGCGTGAAATCGTCGCCGATACTCCGATGAACGAGGATGGTCACCGCTGGTATCGCCACAGCCACGCGGAGATCGAGCGCCACCGCGACGGCCTCACGCTCGACTGTACCGGCCTCGACGGCTTCACACGCACGCTCGCCAAGATCCTCGCCCGGCCGGACGCAGCGGAAGCCGGGAAGTACTGGATCGATGCCACGCGCGAACGCCAAGCCCAAGCGCCCGCCTACGGCTTGTTGGCAGCATCCAAGGCCAACACGCGTGAGGAGCAACTCAACATCGGGCGCGCGTACCAACGCATCGCGCTCTGGGCCACGAGCCAGGGGCTGGCCTTGCAACCTCTCAATCAGTTGGTCGAACGCCAGGATCGCGAACAAACCGGGGCCGCCGCAGTCCGGTTCGGCACGGTCCTCGACGACTTGCTCGGTACGCCGCTTCGCGCCCAGATGTTGTTCCGTATCGGCCGCCCCACGACCCAAGCCCTGCGCAGCCCCCGCCGACCACTCGCTTGGTCGATGCAGGCTGAAGATCGTTGACCCCAAACTCGCGGCTCGCAGCCTCTAAGAGACATGCGGACGTGCGTGTACGTGGCCCTCGGCATGCTGCTCGGGTTTGTCAGCGCGGCACCGGCGCAGGGCCAGTGCTGCTCCGGCTACAGCGCCGTGAGCGCTTGCTCGGGCGCCAAGCTCACTCGATCCCGCTGGTGCGTGCAAGACAACGTGCAAAACCGGGATAACGCGTTACCCGCGGCATTCTGCAAGTACGGCGATACGGTCGTCACCACACTCGAGGATGTGTTCAACATTCAGGCAAAAGGTGTATTCGAGTTTCAGCTCGATGCCCAAACCGGGGGAGCACACACGGGGACGAGCTGCGGGCAGCTGGGTGCGGGCGTGGCGTACGACGCGTTCACGGGATCCGCGTATGGCGCGCCGGGATTTTGGGGCTATTTGCTGTCGCTGCACGAGGCGATCAACGTCTGGACGGGCATGTCGAGCCCCGGTTGGCCGACCGATTGGTGGGCGGATCATCAGAGCGCGTTTCCGAACCTGATGGACTTCCACATCATGGAGAAGATCGGCAAAGACAGCGGCGATCAGAACCTGATCAAAGCGGCCGCGGCACAGAAGAAGCGCTTCTATCCGGGCGGCGACAGCGCCGATGCCAAGGTCGTCGCGCTCGACAACGTGTTTGCGGCGATGCCGAACGGCGATGGCTTCGCGGGTTTCAGCGAGATGTTCGCGCTGCAGTCGGGCGATGGCGTGAAGTGGGATGCCCTCGGCGTACCGAATCCCGACGTGAAGCGCTCCGAGTACGTCGTCGCGTACATGAGCCTGGCAGCGCGCCAGCGCGTCCTGTCGATCTTGCAAGGTCCCGGGCCCAACGGCGGAGGCGACATTTGCAACAACAAGCAGAATCCGTCGGGCGACCAGCCCTACACCTGCAGCGCTGCAAACATCGATCGAATCGCGACGGCGCATTGCGCGCTCGCGGCCAACGGGAAGCCGAGTGCAGACTCGATGCAGTTCCGCTCGGGCAAGTACACGAATATCGCGAGCGGGCCCTGCGGAGACAAATGCCCGGCCGAGTGCGCGTGCGATGCCGAGCAGCACTGCGTCGCGGGCTGGCTGGGAGCAGCTGCGCCTGCAGCGGGTAGCGGCGGAGCGGGCGGTAGGGGCGGTACGGGCGGTACGGGTGGGACAGGCGGCTCCGCTGCCCGTGCGGGGAGTGCGGGAGCAGCCGGCAAGGCAGGGACGGGAGGTGCGGCGAGCCCGGAAGCAGGTAAGAGCGGCGGTGATGCCGCTGGCAGAGCTGCAGCTGGTAGCGGCGGCGCTGCCGGCCGAGCCAAACCCGACCCGGACGCCGGCGCGAGCACGGAACCCGAAGACGACGCGGGCTGCGACTGCCACGCGCCAGGCCGACCGGCGCACGACATGCCCGTGGGTCTGCTCGCGTTCGCACTCGTACTGCTCGTCGCGCTGCGCCGGAGGCAGCGCTGAAAGCGTCGCTGCTATGCGCCGCGTTTCTGAGCACGGCGTGCGCACGCAACATCCCGTGTGGCGACAAGACTTGCGACGCGCGCAGCGAGTACTGCGAGATCTACCTCAGCGACGTCCCGCAGCTTCCGACTGGACACTATTGCCAGCCGCTGCCTGCGCAGTGCAAGCCGAGTGCGACGTGTAGTTGCTTCGCGTCCGAGACTCCGTGCGTGTCGTTCTGCGGTCCGCTGGGCGAAGGACTGCACCTGACCTGTCAGGGCGTTCCGGACCCGCATCTCCGGCGCTAGTGCGACTTCTGCCAGATGATCGAGTCCTCGACGATGTCGGCCAGCGTGACGTCGCCGGCGATAATCTTTCCAAGGGTGGGCTTGTCGTCAAAGTGTTGCATAGATACCTGGACTGGCTCCGATCGGATCAGGTTCGGAAGGTGCAAGTCGAGCGTCAGGCTGCGCACGTTGTTGGCGTTGGTCCCCTCGACGACACCTTCGTACGAGAAGTCCAGATCCGTCTCGCCTTCGACGGCCACGCGCACGTTCGCGTCGAGCTCTGCGCGCACGTGAACAGCGTTGGGATCGGTCGCGTCCGTCCACCAACGCGTCAGTGGATTGGGATCGTACGTCACTGTCCCTGGTGGAAACGGCGCCGTCATCGGATAGGTGATCGGAGCTCGATCGTCGGGCGCGCTAAGCGGCGCGGCCGTGATGTACACATCCACGTACGACTGTTTGGCTCCAGTACAGCCGGTCACGAAGCATGTATCGAACAAGTCGAGGTATGGCGTCTGGCCGGGGAGAGCCGAGTGACAAGTGGGCCCCGAGGGCTTCGTCTCTGCCGCGCATTGCATCGCCAGGTGCGCGTCAGCGCCGCGTTGCGTATTGACGCCGATCACGCTGTACACGGCCACGGCTTCTTCAGGTCCGGCATACGTCAACGCGCGACCAGCGGCCCCGCTCGTCAGCGTGACGAGTTGTTCGAGCAGCGACTGGGCGGTGGCGGATAGCGTGGGCTTGGTGGGCTTGGTGGTCGCCTGCTCGGTGGTCGCAGGTTTGTCGTCGCAACTAACAAGCAGGAGAGCTACCGCCAAAGTCCAGCGGCGCGCGCTCAACGCGAAAGTACACATCGTCCCCCCGGAGAAATGAGATGTACGCATGATGGTTGAGACGTCACGCGCGAGCAATTGCAAGTCGTGCGCAAGCGGAGACAGACAGCGTCAGATTCGTCGGCTGCGCGCGCTAGGAATTCAAGCGGCGGTAGGCCAGCCACACAACCAACGCGATGATGGCGAGGAAGGCGAGCTTCACCCTCGCTGGTGTACCCAACCGCGGTCCGTCGCGCCAGGGACAGCGAGACTCACCGAGTGTGTTCGGATAGGCTGCGCCGATGAGTGGCGATGCGGCTCTGCCCACGGATCGCGCGCAGGTCGGTCCGCGCGCGCGCGTTGCGCTGTGGCTCGCCATGTCCATCTCTGGGGCCGCAGGCCTCACGTGGGAGGTCCTCTGGCAGCACTTCGCGGCGTTGTCGCTCGGCAGCGGCGCGTTCGGCACGGCAGTCACGCTGGCCGCGCTCATGGGCGGCCTCGGCATCGGCGGTCTACTCGCGGGACGCCTGGCTCGAGCGGGTCGCGTGCCACACCCGCTGCGAGCCTACGGAATCGCCGAGATCAGCGTGGGCCTCGCCGGGCTGTGTGTGCCGTACGGCTTCTCCGTGCTGGGTAACATCGATACGGCCGTGTACGCGCGCTCGCCCCAGCTGGCCGCTGTCGTGCAGGCGTTGGGGGTGGGCGCGCTGCTGCTGGTGCCGAGCGCAGCGCTGGGTGCGACCCTCCCGCTCCTGGCCGCGTGGGTCGAGACCGTCGACACCAAGCTGCCCACGCTCTATGCGTTCAACACGGCAGGTGCCGTGCTCGGCGTGCTGCTGGTCACGTACGCAGGTCTGCCGCTCCTGGGTGTCCAGGCCACGACCTGGCTCACCGCATCGGTCGACTGCCTGGTCGGCTTCTGGGCGATCACCCGGCCTGCGTACGCCGGCAGTCAGCTCGCGCACGCTCCGGCGCCGTGGCCTCCAGCGCGCGCGCTCGCTCTGGCGTTTTCGAGCGCATTCGTGATCTTCGTGCTCGAAGTCAGCTGGTTTCGCTCCTTTCGCGCCGCGCTCAACGCCACGACCGAGACGTTCTCGATCATGATCGCCTCGTTCCTGATCGCACTGGCGCTGGGCGCCTGGTATGCGCCGCGCATTCGCGCGCGTGCCTCGGCTGCCTTGCCGGCGATCCTCGCGCTGGCTGCGTTCGCAGTGCTGTACACCACGCACGCCGCCGATCAACTCGAACAGTACACCTCCGGCGACGGAGCTTCGCCAGCGGCCCCGTTCGTGCGCTTCATGTCCGTGTTGGGCCTGGTGCTCGTTCCGGTCACGCTGCTGGGCATGCCGTTTCCGTGGCTCCTCTTGGAGTTCAAGACGACGACGGATGCAGGGCGCCTGATGGCCGTGAACACGCTCGGTGCCGTGGCAGGTGCGCTGATCAGCGGCTTCGCGATGTTGCCGTGGATCGGTGCGAGCGCCACGAGCTGGCTGGCTGGGCTCGTATCCGCCGCGATGGGCCTCGTGTGGGCGCGCAGCAAACGCATGTTGCTGTTCGTCTCGGCCGTCACAGCAGCGGGCGGCGGACTCGCGCTCCTGCGACACGACGGTGGTGCGCGACAACGCGTGCAAGGTCTCGCGTCAAAAGACTTCGAGGATCTGGCCTTTGTCGACGAAGGCCCCGAAAGTACGCTGTGGGTCGCCCGCGAACGCGAAAACGGTGCCCGCGTGCTGGTGATCGACGGCTTTCGAGCCTCGGGCGAAGGCCCCGGCACCGGCTACATGCGCTGGATGGGGCACCTGCCTGCGCTCGCCACGCCTGCGCCGCGCAACGCGCTGGTGATTTGCTTCGGCACCGGACAAACAGCGGACGCCCTGCGCAGACACCGGCCCGAGCGCCTCACGGTCGTCGACGTGAACCCGGCAGTGTTCGAGGCAGCGCCATTGTTCGAGTCGAACCACGCGCTGTTGGACGACCCCAGCGTGCGAGCCGTGGTCATGGACGGCCGCGCGTTCTTGCGCAGGAACCCTGACGCGCGCTTCGACGCGATCACGCTCGAGCCCATGCCGCCCAATCACGCGGGCGTGAACAACCTGTACTCGCGCGAGTTCTACGCGCTGGTCCGCGCGCGTCTGAGCGCGGAGGGCAGCGTGGCGCAGTGGCTGCCGCTGCACCTGATCGCGCCGGAACACATGCGAGCGATCATCGGCACGTTCGTCCAGGCGTTCCCGCATGCGCGGCTCTGGATCGATCCCGAGGGAACCGGCATCCTGGTCGCAGCCCTGCAGCCGTGGTCGCTCCGCACCACGGACGCGCCGTTGCCGCTCGCTGCCCCGGCGGTCTCAGCGCGTTTTCTTCTCGACGCGGACGCCCTGCGCGCACTCAGCCGCGGACATCCGATCGTGACGGATGACAATCAACTGCTGTCCTACGGCCTGCAACGTTTGGCGCGTTCTCGAGGGCGAGGCAGCATGTGGTCCTCGCAGCTGGCCGCAGAGAACCAAAAGATTCTGGAGGCGGCGGCCACTCGAAACCGGCTACGGTTACAGCCCGCAAGGCCTCGCTGATTGATCTCGTGAGCATCACGTCATCGCATCATGTCTCGCGGGCCGCCGCCGCGATGTGCTGGTGCAGCTCGTGCAACCCGTCGGTCAGGCTCGCCGGGCCCGGTTGCAAGATGATCGTGCTCTTGATCTCGTGTAACCGGCCTGCGACCACCGCGCGGACTGTCGCGAAACCCGGCCGGCTGACGATGCGCTCCGGCTTGACCATCTTGCCGCACCAGCTCGCCAGGATGACCTCCGGATTCTTCTCGACCACGCGCTCGGCGCTCACGATTCGATCCCGCGCCAGGCCGCTCGACCGCAGCTCGCTGAACACGTCTTGTCCACCCGCGACCTCGATCAACTCGCTCACCCAGCGGATGCCGCTGATCATCGGATCGGGCCACTCCTCGAAGTACACCGTCGGGCGGCGAGGCAGCCGCGCGCCCGCCTCGCGCACTTCATCCACGCCGCGCGCGAGCTGATCGGCGAGCTCCTGCCCCTCACGTGCCTTGCCCACCAGGCCGGAGAGCATCACCACCATGTCGAGGATCTGCTCGATGCTGCGCTGATTCCAGGTGATCACCTGGTGCCCACGCGCGATCAGCTCGCGCACCAGGTCGGCTTGCAAGTCGGAGAACGCCAGCACGAGATCAGGCGCTTGCGCCTCGATCTTGCCGATGTCGGCGCTGGTGAACGCGCTGACGATCGGCTTCTCGCGGCGCGCGCGGGCCGGCCGCTGGGTGAAGCCCGAGATGCCGGCGATGCGATCCTCCGCACCGAGCAGGTACAGCACCTCGGTCGTCTCCTCGGTCAGGCAGACGATGCGTTTCGGGTAGCGGTCCACTGCGTTCGACTCTAGCAACTCAGTGCACGTAGTCGAAGTACCCGTGGTTGATGTCGTCGGGCTCGGTGTGCGGCGCGGGTGTGAGACGCATGAAGATCTCGCCGTGGCAACGCGCCGGGTCGACCTCACCGAACTCGCGGCTGTCGTTGTAGGTGTCGGCGCGGTTGTCTCCGAGCAAGTACATGCCGCGCTCGACCCCGAACGTTCGCAGCTGGAACGGCTCACCCTGCTCGACGAAGTACTCGTGGCGGTGCTTGCCGTGATAGTCGATCGACGCGCGCTTCATCGTGAACATCTTCTCGCGCAGCACATCGTAGAACTGCACTGTATCCATCCCCTCGACGCTGGCCCGGCTGTCGTCCACGAATACCTGGCCGCGGTCATCGGTGCTGACGGTGTGCCCCGCGAAGGCGAGGACCCGGCCGATCACGCTGGCCTCGGGTTTGTCCGGGTGCTCGCACAGCACGATCTCGCCCAGGTCGGGCTTGGCCCGGCGCCAGACCAGCACCCGGTCGCCGTAGATCAGCGTCGGCGCCATGCCGTTGTGCGGCATCACGACCACGTCCACGAAGAAGATGCGCAGGACCCCGGCGACGAGCGCGGCAAAAGTAGCCAGCTTCAGCAGCGTTTGCAGCAGGTCGCGCAAGGTGCGCATCCGTCAAGCGTCGGGCGGCTGGCGAGGGTTGTCAAATGTTCGGGGGTTAGTGCCGTGACCGAGCGGATTTAACCCGTTCTCGCTCGTTCCGGACATGGCTGCGTTGCTCCTCCTCGAAATAGTCACCGCTATTCCTCGTCGTCGCGCCTTGCCCTGCGCGCCCGGCCCTTCGCGATAACGGGTCAAATCCGCTCGGTCACGGCACTGGTCGGGTTGACGGCGGCGCGTCCTGCGCTCTTGATAGTCGACATGGGATCTCGCCGCGCGTGGTTGCTGCTGGTGTGTGCGCTCCTCGGTGGCCGGGCGCAGGCGACCCCACCGCTGGTCGTTCACCTGGAGCTGCGCGGCGTCGTGAACCCGATCAAGGTGCGGCACCTGAAGCACGGCCTCGAGCGCGCCAAGCGGGAGCACGCCAGCCTGGTGCTGCTGTCGATCGATACGCCCGGGGGCCTGGTGACCTCGATGCAGGATATCGTCTCCGACATCAGCAACTCCCCCGTCCCGGTGGTCGGCTTCGTCGAGCCGCGCTCGGCCCAGGCGACGTCGGCGGGTGCCTTGATCCTGCTCGCCACCGATGTGGCGGCCATGCTGCCTGACACGCGGGTGGGTGCGGCCCACCCCGTGGGCGCCGGCGAGAACCTCGAGGGCGCCGTCGAGAAGAAGGCCACCAACTCGCTGGCCTCGCTGGCCAAGTCGCTGGCGGCACGCCGCGGCCGTCCCCAGGATCTGGCCGAGGGCATGGTGCGCGAGTCCACCAGCTACACCGCCCAGGAGGCGAAAGAGAAGGGCATCGTCGAGATCATCGCCAGCGACGAGGCCGACCTGTTGCGCCAGCTCGACGGTCGCAAGCTCGCGTGGAGCGATCGGTCGCTGACGCTGCAGACGCACGCGGCCGGACGGCTGGAGATCGAGATGTCGTGGTCGAACGAGCTGCTCGACGCGATCGCGAACCCCACGCTGTCATCCATCCTGCTCAGCGTCGGCGTGCTCGGCATCACCTATGAGCTGGCGGCTCCTGGCATTGGGCTGGGCGGGATTTTGGGCTTGATCTCGCTCTGCCTGGGCCTTTTGGGCATGTCCGCGCTGCCGGTGCAGACGGTGGGCTTCGTGTTATTTGCCGGCGGATTGATCGCGATCGGTCTCGAGTTCGCGATTCCGACGCACGGGCTGTTGGGACTCGGCGGCGTGCTGGCCCTCGGCACCGCAGCGCTGGTGATGATCGACGAGAGCGGCTACTTCGGCGGCGTGCAGCGCGTGGATCTGACGCTGTTCCTGCCAGTGATAGCGAGTATGGCGCTGATGTTGCTCGCGCTGGTCGCGGTCACGCGCAGGGCCATGCGCGCGCCGCCACAGCTGGGACCCAGCGCGCTCCTCGGCAAACACGGCACCGCCAAGAGCCCGTTCGTGCAAAAGGACGCGGACTTCACTGGCAGTGTGTTCGTCGACGGTGCATTGTGGCAGGCGATCGCCCGTGGGGAGATCGCGCAGGGTGACGCGATCGAAGTCGTGGAGGTCTCCACGGCGCCGATGCGGCTTTTGGTCCGACGCAAAGGAGCGCAGTGACATGGTCTCGCTTCCAGTACTGTCTTTTCTGGCGTTCGCAATGGCCATCCTCGCGACCTCGGTGCGCGTGGTCACCGAGTACGAACGCGGCGTGCTGTTTCGGCTCGGCCGCGTGGATCCCGCCAACGTCAAAGGCCCGGGCCTGCGCATCATCTGGCCGCTGATCGATCGCATGCAAAAGGTCGACCTGCGCACCGTGACCATGGACGTGCCGCCGCAGGAGGTCATCACGAAGGACAACGTGACCATCAAGGTCAACGCGGTCGTGTACTTCAACGTGATGAACCCCGTCGATGCGGTGATCAAGATCGCCAACCACTTCACGGCGACCTCGCTCTACGCGCAGACCACGTTGCGCAACATCCTCGGCCAGCACGAGCTCGACGAGATCCTCGCCGAGCGCGACAAGATCGGCCAGGCATTGCAGCGCATCATCGACGAGGCCACCGATGCCTGGGGCGTGAAGGTCTCGGCGGTCGAGATCAAAGACATCGAGCTCCCCGAAGAGATGCGCCGCGCCATGGCCAAGCAAGCCGAAGCCGAGCGCGAACGCCGCGCCAAGGTCATCGCGGCCGAGGGCGAGCACCAGGCCTCGCAGAAGCTCCACGAAGCCGCAGAGATCCTCGAACAAACCTCGGCCGCCCTCCAGCTGCGCTACCTGCAGACGTTGGTCGAGATCGGCGTCGAGCGAAACACGACCATCGTCTTCCCCTTGCCGATCGATCTGATCAGCTCGTTCCAGGATCAGCTCCGCGCCAAGCGCGGTTAGCGGGCCGGTGGAGCAAGGCGCGTTCCCTGCCCGGCGACCATCCGCCACTTGTCCCCGCGCCGCGCGTACACGCGCGTGAAGCGCACGTCTTCCACCAGCGGCTGGCCCTGCATCGACAGCTGTGCGACCACGTGCCCTGTGACGATCGCCGTGTCGCCGAGCACGCGCATCTTCACCTGGTCGACGCTGATCTTCTTCACCTGCACACCCATGCTCGGCAGCTGCCGGTAGCCCGCGAGGTACGCCTCGCGCTCCTCGAACTGCCCATCCGGCCCGATGAAGGTGCAGGCCTCGTCGACGAACGTCTCGAGTAGCCGGACATCCCCCGTCTCCAGCGCGCGCACCCACGTGCGCTCGGCCTCTGCCAGGCGCTCCAGGTCTCGCGTGCGGTCGGTCTTGTCGGCCAGGGCGTGGCCGGCAGCGAGGCAGAACAGGCTGGCGATGAACAGGCTTCGGGCGCTACGGATTGCGTGTAACATGGCGTGATTTCTCCTGGTTTCTTGCGCGAACGGCGCACCACAGAGCTAGCCCGGACAGCCTTTGGCCCCCATGTCCCCGAGCGACAAAAACTCGACCTCGCCCGACAGTCCCGGGGCCACCGTCTTGAGCGCGCTCGTATCGGGGCAGCTGGCGGCGGCGCGCGCGCACGGCCTGCCGGTGGACCAGCTCGCAGCCGTCAGCGGCTTGCGCGAGGATGATCTGCGCGATCCCGACGGGCGCGTCCCGACCGACAGCTGGATCGCGCTCTGGGAGGCGATCGATGCGCGCCCGGAAGCGCGTGAGTTCGGCATCGCACTGGCGCGCGCGGTCACGGTGCAAACTCTGGGCGTGGTCGGCTATGCCATGCAACACGCGCCCGACGTGCGCGCGGCCTTCGGGTGCCTGACGCGCTTCCGCAAGTTGATCGGCGACTCCGCCAGTCCCGAGATCGATGAGCGCGACGATCGCGTGCTGTTCCACAAGGTCGAGCCACCGCGTCTGGCGCGGCTGTCGGGCCTCTCGCTGAGTGTGCCGCTCGGCACGCTCACGTTGCTGCACGAGTTGATTGGGCTGCCTTCGCACGCCTCGCTCGCGCTCGAGGCGACCTTCCAGCACCCGCCGCCCTCCGATGCGGCACGCTTCTCCGAGGAGCTGCGCTGCCCCGTGCAGTTCAACGCGCCCGAGACCAGCCTGGCGGTACAGCGCAGCGTGTTCGATCGACCGTTGCGCCGCCCCGATCCGAGCTTGTACGCCTACCTCGAGCGTCACGCGCGAGCCCTCGAATCACAGCTGCGCGACACGCAAGGCATCGCCGAGCGCGTGCGCCAGTGTCTGGTCGAGCGCCTGCGCGACGGCGAGCCGGAGCAGCGCGAGATCGCGCGCCTCTTGGGTCTGCACGAGCGCACGCTGCAACGGCGGTTGCGCGCCGAGCAAACCAGCTTCGCTCAGCTGCTGGACGACGTGCGCAGCGAGCTGGCCCGGATGTACCTGAGCGACGCCCAGCTCGCAGTGTTCGAGGTCGCCTACCTGCTCGGCTTCTCCGAGCCGAGCGCGTTCAACCGCGCCTTCCGGCGCTGGACGGGCACGAGCCCGCGCGACTATCGACGAGGGCTTTAGGGCCCGCGCGGCGTGAAATGCTAAGTGGTCCGTGTGAATGGCTGCGGGTGTCCCGGATCGGCGCGAATGCGGCCATCTGATGATGATTGGCCGTCAGCGGCGCTTGTCAGTACCGCGGGGAGGATGTAACGCAAGACGCCACGACCGAACCCGGAGTCCATGCGACACGTCGTACGCCTCATCTTGCTCCGGCATATGGCTGCCACTCGTGGTCGCCTGCTCTTGACGATGCTCGGTATCGTGCTGGGCGTCGGGGTCGTGTTTGCCGTCAGCGTCGTGAACGTCTCGGTGCTCGAGGCGATGCGCCAGAGCTTCGCCAGCATCACAGGCAAGGCCAGGCTGCACGTCGGTGCGGGCGTCGGTGTGGACGAAGATCGACTGGAGCGCGTGCGCAGCGTGCCCGGCGTCGCAGCTGCGATCCCCGTCATCGAGATCTCGCTGCGGGACGTGCGCACGAACGTGCAGCTCGCGGTCATCGCCGTGGACACGCTGTCCGACCCTTCGGCGCGAGGCTACGACGTGGTCGCCCAGGATGCGCACATCGACGACATCGTGGCGTTTCTCAACGACCCGTATGGCGTGCTGATCACGCCCGGGTACGCGAAGCGAACCGGTGTGAAGGTCGGTGACAGGCTGCTGCTGGACACATCGGCCGGGCGCAGGGAATTCTCGGTTCACGGCACGCTCGAGCCGCGCGGCATGGCCACGGTGTACGGCGGCGACTTGTTGCTGATGGATGTGTACGCCGCGCAGATCGCGTTCGAGCGCGGGCGGCGCTTCGATCGCATCGACGTCATTCCCGCAGCCGGCATCGAAGTCGACGCGCTGGCGGGCGCCTTGAACAGCGCGCTCGATCACCAGGTTCCCATCAGCCGCCCCGAGCATCGCGCCGCGGAGTCCGAGCGCGTGTTGGCCGGGTATCGGCTGTCATTGTCGCTCGCGTCGGTGGTCGCGTTGTTCGTCGGCGCGTTCATCATCTTCAACTCACTCGCGATCGCCGTGGCCCAGCGGCGCAGGGAAGTGGGCATCCTGCGAGCACTCGGGACGACGCGTGCGCAGGTGCTGTCGCTGTTCGTCGGCGAGGGACTGTTGATCGGCATCCTGGGTTCGGCCCTCGGCTTGGCGTTTGGCTTGGGCCTGGCGCACGCCGCGCTCGGCGCCGTTTCAGCGGCGATTTCGTCGCTCTACATGCCGATCAAGGTCGGCACGCTCACGGTCACCGCAACCGAGGTGCTGCGTGCATTCGGGCTCGGCGTCTGCTCCGCGACGTTCGCCGCGTTCGTTCCGGCCCGGCGCGCCGCGACGATCGATCCGGTCGAGGCGCTGACCGACACGATCCAGTCGGCGGATGTCGCGGTCCCCTCCACGCGCTTCGCGCTCGGCGCAGCAGCGGCAGTGCTCGCGCTGGCCTTGGGTATCGGCTGTCTTGCGCACACGTACGTGAACGTTTCTGCGGCCATTCTGGCAGCGTGTCTGCTGTTGCTGGGAGGCGTGTGCTGCGTCCCGGTGATCGCCGAGTTGGTGGGGCGTCTCGTCCATCGCCATGCCAAGCACGTCGGGCCCGCAGCCCTGCTCGGCACTGTCGCATTCACGCGCAATCGGGGCCGCAACGCAGTCTCGATCGCCGCGCTGGGCCTCGGGCTCGCCAACCTGGTCGCCACCGATACGTTGATCGGTTCGATGCAAAGCGCGACTCAGGTGTGGCTGGACCGATCGTTCCGAGCAAACATCTTCGTCTTCGCCGGCAGCGAAGTACACGCGAAATTCGAGCA
This sequence comes from Polyangiales bacterium, assembly GCA_035274465.1. Classification (GTDB taxonomy): domain Bacteria; phylum Myxococcota_A; class Polyangia; order Polyangiales; family JAFGIB01; genus JADGRF01. Next base: position 12,524 of record DATEOF010000407.1, on the reverse strand, counting down.
TCCACTGCCGGCAGCGCTGCACGATGAGCTGCGCAGCGTTCCAGGCGTCGAGTTCGTGCAGGCGTTTCGCATGGCACCGGGCAGTTTTCGAGGCGAGCCCTACTATCTGATGTCCGAGGACTTTCAGGGCTACCGCAAATACAACGAGCTCCCGGTCGTCGCTGGAGATCTGGCGCAGGCGTTGCCGCAGATCGAAGCCGGCGAAGCGCTCGCTGCCAGTGAGTTGTTCGTGCGCCACTTCCACATCGGCCTCGATGACACGCTGACACTCGACACGCCCGACGGGCCTCGCTCGTTTCGTATCGCACTCGTGTATACGGACTATCGCGCCGACATCGGCGTCTTGTTGACGACGCGCGCGGTCTATCGACGTGTCTTCCGGGACGATCTGGTCGATCTGTACAGCGTGTACGTGACACAACCCGACTCCGTCGCCCGCGTGCGAGGCCAGATCGCGGAGCGGTTTTGCGCGCGATACGGCGTGCTCGCACTCGGTGGCGGAGACTACAAGCAGGAGCTCGTCAACCTGATCGAGCGCTCGATGAAGCTGCCGCGGGCGACCCAGCTCATCGCGGTACTGGTCGCCGGGCTCGGCATCATCAATGCCTTGCTCGTCGGCGTTCTCGACCGGCGGCGCGAGATCGGCGTGCTCAAGGCGCTCGGAGCCGATCGAAAGCAAGTCGGCCGAATCGTGCTGACCGAAGCGGTGCTGATCGCGTGTACGTCGGCGTTCGTCGGCGTGCTGCTCGGGACCGCGCTCTCGGCCTACATGGTGTTCGAGACGGTCGGCATCGAAGTGGGGTGGAACATTCCGTTGCACCTCTCGGGTTGGGTGTTCGCCGAGACATTCTTGCTAGCGGTCCCAGTCGCTCTCTTCGCAGCGTGGTGGCCCACGCGTTGGGCCAGCCGCCTCGAGGTCGTCGAGGCGCTGCAGTACGAGTGACAGGTCAAAGCGAATAGCTGAGTCCCACGAATACCTGATCGGTACTGTCATACAACGTTCCGATCCCGATGTGAGCAGTGAGGCTCAGCGGTGGTGGCGACCCTTCGATGATGATCGCGCCCAGCTCGAGCTCGAGGGTATCGAGGAGTACGTAGGCGATTCGCGGCACGACGACGAGCGTATACCCCGTCAACGCCACGGCACCCAGCTGGAGCCTTAGTCCGAAATCAGCCATCCAACCCAGGGCGGCGCCGACTCCCGCGATGTAACGCCCCCGTTCGAGTGAGACCCAGCTTCGGGTCGCGACGTGTGGCGCGCTGATGGTGTACGCGCCGAATGCTTCCAGCGAACTCACGAGCTCGCTGCCGTGCAGGTACTCGAGCCGTGCGCCGACCTGGACGACGTCCGTCGTGTCAGGCAGCGGCAACGTGTCCGGATATGCACCACTGCCGAGTGTGTACAGCGTGCGGCCGAACATGTATGTCGCCTCGAAACCGAGGGAGAACGGTTCGACATCCAGGGTTGCGTCCAAAGCCAGGAGCGCGAAACGCCCGTATTCCACGCGGATCGGGCGTTCGATGTTCTGGAGACGTTCTGCGAGCTCCGCGACGCTCGGGTCGCGCAGGTAGTCGATCGCCTCTTGGCTGAAATAGATCGCGGGAACATGCTCGAGCGCCGTCGCCGCAGTCAGCGAGAGCTCGCCGGCCGCGCCGCGTAGCGTTGCGCGCAGCGCGGCCTGTTGCGATGCGAGCCCAGCTTCCGGTGTGAACGTGGCGAAACCGTTCTCTGCCAATCGCTCGCGATCGGCGCGCGACAAGTTGGCTGCCAGCACCTCATTGTTGATGCCGAGCCCAGCGAGGCCCGACTCCACCTGTGCTTCGGTCAGGTGGGCGAGTGCATAGTCGCTCTCGGTCAGGGACAGAATGTGTGGCGTGAAGAACGGGACGTACAGCACTCGAAACGCGAGATTGCTCGTCGCATCATAGTCGAACCGCACTGCGAGCTGGGCCACGTCCAGGGCTTCCGGCAGGGTCGCAGGCCCGTCTCGAAGGTCCATGACTGAAAGCACATCGACCGCGGAGAAGAGGTCGAAACGACCCATGTGGACAGTTTGGTAGCCGAATTGCAGGTTCGCGCCGTTGCCGACTTTGATGTCCACGTACCCAGCGGTGGGTGCGGCGTCCAACTCGGTCCGCTCGGCTGCCGCATCCGGTACGTCGTGGCTAAATGCGGAAATGTGATAGCGCGCGCGCATGCCGACCGCGAAGCGCAGGTCCTCGGAGCGTCGGACCGTGGCCTCGAGCAGCGCAATCGTCGTGTTCTCCCAGGTTTCTTCGCGCGCGTCGCTGTGCTGCAGGTCCACTCCGAGTCGTGTGTGGAGTTGCAGGCGTGCCCCGCTCACGCTGGCCGGAAGTGATTCTCCGGTAGTCGATTCGGTGCTCGCAGGTGCGTTGCTGACGGTGCCAAGCTCAGGATCATCAATGACCTGGTCGGCTTGCGCAGCTGCATGCTCAGCTACGACTAAACTCGAAGCAACTGCGAACAGGAGACTGCAACCAGACAGCGTCGAGCTCATCGCGCGCGGACCTTCTATCAGAGCGTCGCAAGTCGACCGGCCGCTCTAGGTGGTGACAACTAAGCACGTTTGCAACGCTCGTGACAGTTTGATATCAAACTCGGACTTCCATCGAAGTCGATATGTGGAACGTCGGAGCGACGCACGATGAATAGCGGGCGACAGGTTGTGCTGCAGGCGTTCTGTCTCGTCGTCCTCGCAGGCGGCTGGATCGAAAGTGGACTCGGGCGCGCACGCGCGGATGCGACCACGCTGTCAGCCCGCGAAATCGCCGAGCGAGTCGTGCGGCCCGATGCGCTGGGCTGGGGCGGCGGCCGAGCGCGCGTCCGTATGGTGTTGACCGACTCGGCCGGCAAGGCGCGTGAGCGCGTGATGGACGTCATGGGTCGCAAGAAGGACGGGAAGTTTCAGAGCATCATGCGCTTCTTGAACCCGGCCGATGTCGCCGGGACTGCATTCCTGGTGCTCGAGCGCAGCAGCGAAGAGTCCGAGCAATACATCTACCTGCCCGGGCTCAAACGCACGCGCCGGATCGCCGGCAGCGAGCGCGAAGGCAGCTTCATGGGCAGCGACTTCGCTTATGCAGACATGCAGGGAGTAGATTCCAAGCAGGCGACACACGTGCGTTTGGCCGATGAAAAGGTGGGGACCGAGGCGTGTTATGTGATCGAGTCCACGACCGAGCGGAGCTCGAAGGTGCCGTACGCAAGGATCGTGACGTGGGCGCGCCAGAGCGACTACATCGCGCTGCGTACGAAGTTCTATGACCGGGCGGGGCGGCTGGCCAAAACTCTCTACGCGCGCCGCATCAAGAACGTGGATGGAAGGCTCGTGGTCGTGGAGGCGCGCATGCAAAACGAGCAAGTCGTGCATGCGACCGATCTATTCATAGACTCGTTCGAGCGTCGCGACGATCTCGCGGACACGCAGTTCACGCCATCCGCGCTCGAACATCTGTAGCCGGTCATGAGGTATATGCGATCGCCTGGCATGAACACAGTCGTCAGAGCTGACTCGGTGTGCAAGCGGTATCGTCGCGGTAAGCTCGACGTCAACGCAGTGGCGAGCGTGTCGCTGTCGATCGAGGCCGGAGAGATGGTTGCCATGGTCGGTCCATCGGGCTCGGGCAAATCGACCTTGTTGAATCTGCTCGCGGCGCTGGCTCGGCCGGACTCCGGAGAAGTCTTGATCGCTGGCGTCCCACTGTCCAAGTTGGACGACACGGCGCGCACACTCCTGCGTCGAGACAAGGTGGGTCTAATCTTCCAGTTCTTCAACCTTCTGCCGCTGCTGAGTGCACGAGAGAACGTCGCCCTGCCACTGCTATTGTCAGGTTCGTCAGCGGCCGAATCGGAACGGCGTGCCGACGAGATGCTCACGCTCGTGGGGCTCGCAGCCAGACGGCAGCACACGCCGGATGAGCTCAGCGGCGGCGAGATGCAACGCGTCGCGATCGCTCGTGCGCTCGCTCCCCGCCCACCGGTGCTGTTCGCGGACGAGCCCACGGGCAACCTCGACTCGAAGTCGAGCGTCGACGTGCTCGGGCTGCTCAGGGCAGCAGCTCGCGACTTCGGTTGCGCAGTCTTCATGGTCACGCACGATCCTCAGGCCGCCGCCGCGAGCGACCGCGTCCTCGAGTTCAAGGACGGCAGCCTGATCGGTGAACACGTTCCCCACAGGGACAGTCCGTTGCAGGTCGCCGCCGCCAGCTCAGCTCGCCGGTGACAAGCGCCAGCTAGTAGCTCACGGGCGCCAGCAGCTCCACGAAGCTGCGCGGCTCCTTGGCTCCCAGCGCGCGGATCTGCTCGAGCGCGGCCAGCGCGCGCTGTCCGCTCTCCGCGGTGCCTTGCAGCTCTGCGCGGCGAAAGCGGCAGACGGCAGCGTGCAGCTCCATGTCGGCGGCTCGGCACAAGCCCTCGGCCCGATCGAACAGCCGCAGCGCATCGGCGCGGCGCTCGAACGAGGCCACGCAAGCAGCCAGCAGGGTGCCGAGTGCGAGCGTCCACGGGCGCCCCACTCCGCTCAGCTTGCGGCTGTCGGCGGCGGCCTGTCGTAGCTGGCTGGCATTGCGCTCGTGCTTGGCACTGGCCAGCAGCAGGCGTGCACGTGCGAACAGCATCTCGCAGCCAACCTGCTGCACCTGACGCACCAGCCGCGCGCGCCCCCATTCGGCTTCGAGCCGCGCGAGCGCACGGGCGGGTTGGCCCTGGTACAGGTCGATCTCGGTGCGCGAGTACGTCATGTGCCAGTGCTGGAACTGGTAGCCCTGCGGCGTCCACTCGCGTTCGGCCGTGTCGACGTGGGCGTCGGCGATGTCCGGTCGATCCATCGCCAGCCAGGCCCAGCTCAGCCGGTAGGTGCGAAACGACGTGGCCATGTACACGTCGCCGCGCGTCTCGGCGTCGCGCAGCGCTTCCGGGATCTTGCTCATCTCGTGCAGGCGGCCGGCCATCGAAGCTGCAGCCATCTCCCACCAGATCATGATGGCGTGATCCCAGTTCAGCTGGGCCTTGCGCAGGTGCGCCGCTTGCGACTCGCGCGCAAGGTCGATCGCCTCCAGCCAGCGCCCTGCGAGCTCGCGGCAGATGGCCTGCATGCCGCGCACGCGACCCAGGAGCGCGAGGTCAGAGACCTTACGTTCGGCCGTGGTCGAGAGCTCGAGCATCTTCTCGGTGCGCGCGGCGTTGCCGCTGGCCGCTGCCGCCACCGCCTCCAGGCCGCAGGCGCCTGCGATGTGGGTCGGATCGCCGAGCTCGATCGCGCGCAGCATCAACTCGGCGCCATACACGCCGCCGCGCAACAGGTCGGCGCTGCTGACGGCGGCGGCCACTTCCCACAAGCGATGCAAGCGTGCGCGCGCGACCGGGTCGCGGTCGCGGTCCGCGATCGTGAGCTGGCGTTCCGCCACCTGGATCTTGAGCTTGCGCGCCACCAGCATCGCGAACGCGCGCGCTTCGGAGCGTGGGAAGCGCAGACCGAACAGGTCGTCGGCGCGCTCCAGCTCGGAGAAGCTCTCTTCCAGCTTGCCGCTGCGCAAGAGCTGGGTGGTCGCGAGCATCCGAAGGTCGAGCGCGTGCGCTGGCTCTGCGCCCGGGATCAGCGCCAGGAACTCGGCCGCCGCTTCCGTGCCGCGGCCGGCCAGGAGCAGCGCGTGCCCCAGCTGCTCCTGGGTCTGGCGGCGCCGCGCGTCGGCCAGGGGCAAGAGCGCGAGCGCTTCGCGGTACAGCTCGGCAGCGCGCCGGAACGCCAGCGCTGCTTCGGCCTTGTGCGCGCCGCGCAGCGCGTACTCGCCTGCCTTGTCGCGCTCGCCCGCGGCGCGCCAGTGCTCGAGCAACGCGTCCGAGTCCGGAACCGGCGCGCACTCCAGGACCACGGCCAGATCTCGATGCAGCCCATAGCGGCGCTCTTCGGGCAACACCTGACAGATCGCCTCACGGATCCGGTCGTGATAACACTCGAGCTGTTCGCCCGCGCCGCCCTGCGTGGCCAGTACCAACCGCCGCCGCTCGAGCTCGCGCAGCGCCTTGAACATTCCCGGCATGCGCGTCACCTCGCGCACCGTGCCGGTCGCGATCGGCCGGCCGGCGACCGCGATCACCGATAGCAGCTGCCGGCTGTCGGGCTCGAGCGCCGAGAGCTTCTCGCGCACCAGCGCCTCGACGCGTACGCGTCCTGCCGCCTGCGGGCCGTGCACGTGGACGTACTCGACCAGCTCGCGCACGAAGAACGGGCTGCCCTCGGCTTCGCGCGCGATGCGTTCGGCCGCCTCCTTCGCTGCGGGCTCGTCCGGCAGCAGGTCGCACGCCAGGCGCAGCGCCTCGGCAGGAGGCAAAGCTTCCACCGGCACGTCCAGCAGCCGCAGGGCCTTGGGATCCAACGCATGCGTCTGACGCAGCAGCGCGACCAGCGGACTGCGCTGTTCGTCTTCACGCCGGTACGCGCACACGACCAACACCGCCGGCGGGTCCGGCGAAGCCAGCAGCTCTTGCAGCGGCTGGGCGCTGTCCACGTCGCCCCACTGCAGGTCGTCGATGAACAACACCAGCGGCCGGCGTTGCGACAGCTTGCGACACAGATCGCGCAACGCACGAAACGCCAGGCGCCGGCGATCGCGCGGGTCTGCCACCTCGGGAGCCGGGCCCAGCGCGGCGACGGCCGTCGCGCGGTTGAGCGCCGGGAACAGCGCGGCCAAAAACGGCATCGTGGGCGGCAGGAGCTCGGCCGCGACCGCCGCATCCAGCTGCACCAGGTGCGAGCTGAGCGCGTCGATCAGCGGATCGAGCGCCTTGTACGGCAACTCTTCGCGCTCGTAGCAGCGCCCGCGCAGCACCAGCGCGCGCGCGTCGTCCTCGATCTCCGCGAGCACGTGCTGCACCAGCGATGACTTGCCCATGCCGGACAGGCCCGAGACCAGCGCGATCGTCGGCGAGCCGTTCTGACTGTCGCTGAAGGCGCGCAACAGCGCGTCGATCTCCTGGTCGCGGCCGACGAAGCTGCGCCGGTTGCGCGGCTCGCGCCGGCTCTGCTCGCGCGCCCCTCGGCCCGCGAACACGTCGATGGCTTCGGCGTAGCCAGGTCGATCGGCGGGGTTCGGTCGCAAGAGCGCCAGCGCCAGCTCGGCCATGTCGCTCGGCAGCGCAGGCGCAATGCGGCGCGGATGCGTCGGCGTGATGTCGAGCTTGGCCTGCACCGCGGGCCGCAGCGACAGCGAGCGCGCGAACGGCAAGTAGCCGGTGAGCGCCTCGTACAGCATCACGCCCACGCTGTACCAGTCGGCCGCAGCCGTCAGCGTCTGGCCCTGCGCTTGCTCCGGAGACATGTACGGCAGCGTGCCGGCGATCTCGCGCTGCGTGGCGCGAAAGCCCGCGCTGTCGTCCGGCTCGTCGTCGAACGCCTCGGCCATGCCGACGCCCTCGACCGCCAGGCCGAAGTCACAGATCACCACGCGCGAGTCGGCGCTGCTCACGAGCACGTTGCCCGGCTTGAGATCGCGGTGGAGGCGCTCGGCGCGGTGCAGCGCGAACAGGCCCTCGCACAGCTGGCGAAACGCGTCGCGCATGCGCCGGTCGTCGTACTGCTGCGGGCGCTCGCTGGTGGTGGTCATGCCCCGCACCGCGCTCACCAGCGCGTCCTCGGACTGCCCCGGGATCAGCGTCTGGTCGGCCGGGGCCTGCAGCTCCTCGCTCGACGCGGTCTGCGGTCGTAGATGCGCCAGAAAATCGCTGCCCTGGATCAACTCCATCGTCAGCAACCAGGCGTCGCCGTGGCTCAAGAGCTCGTAGAGCTGCAGCAGGTTGGGGTGCACGAGGTTCGCGAGCACGCGGAACTCGGACTTGAACCGAAACACCGCACCCGGATCGATCGCGGTCAGAAACTTCAGCGCGACCAGCACGCCGCGCTGCTCATCGAAGGCCTGGTAGACCGCGCCCGACGCGCCCGCCCCGAGCTGCTTCTCGACCACGAAGCGATCGGCGATCCGGTCGCCGACCCCGGGCAGGATCGGCGACTTCGGGTCGGGGAGCTGCGAGTGCCTGTTCATACACATGGCCCAACGCGCGACGGCGCGTGATCCCATTGGGGCCACGAGTATAAGCCCGGCCACCTACCAGGTCCTACCTGTAGGCCGCTAGTATTTGTAACCGCGATTGAGGCGGGTGGCTGCGATCTTCAGCCGCAGCTCCCCCACCGCGTCGTTCCACTCTCGCTCCGTCGGGGCGTGCTTCACGCCCGCGGCCTCGACCACGGCGGGCCGAATCTGTTCGATCCAGGTGCGAAGCTTTTGTTCCACCTTGGCGTCTGTGAACGGCCCGGCGAGGAAGCGGTCCACTTCCTTTTCGTAGTCGGGGCGCCACGCGATCAGCTGCTTCACGAACGGATCGCACGAGGGTGGAAACTGTGCGCCGAAGTTCGAGTTGGTACAGGTACACGTCGCCGGAGCGAACCACGCCGGGCTCACGTGCACGTACGGCGTGGCGTCGAACGCCAAGTCCAGATCCCAGGGTATCAACCAGAAACGGTCCCCCGCGGTGGCCTCGTACCAGTAGAAGTTGTGACTGGTGCCGGGATAGTTCGGGCTGCTCACGTCGCAGTAGAAGTGCAGCATGCCGTCGTCGTTGATGATCACGCGGTCGACGGCCAGGTAGCGCAGCAAATAGTCGGGATCGATGAAGCGCGTCAGATCTCCGCGCGAGCGCACCGTGGACTGGAAGTCCAGCATGCGCTGCACGCTCGGGTTCTCGCGCTTGTTGGTCTCGAGCGACTCGATGTAGTCGGCCTGCGTGTCCATCGTGACCCAGGCTTCTTTGTAGACGTTGCCTTCGCCGCCCTCACCGAAACGCGCGCGAGTGAAGCGACCGTCGACCTGTTCGACCGCGATGAACAGGCCTTCGAGCTTGCCGTTGATCAACACGCGGGCGTGCACGGCGCGCGACGCGGCCACGCCATGATCGCGAAACAAGCTGTAGCCCAGGCGGTCGTGCAGGAACGACTTGTCCTGGATCATCGCGTGGAAGTTGAGCTTCTTCAGCCCGAAGAAGCGCGCCTCTTCGTCGATCTCGTCGAACCCCAGCTTGATCGAACACTTGCCGTCTTTGGGGTCGTCCGGCCCGGACTTGGTGCACGGGTACTTGAATGAACCCGCCGAGCCCTTGTAGCGCACCATCAGCGGACCGTAGGTCGTGCCTTCGAACTTGAGACTCGCGGGCACCCAGGTCTCGCTCGATGGGCGTGCGTCGATGTTCGCGAGATCGGCCGGCGCGACCACGATGTCGTACGTGCGCAGCTTCGTCTGGTCGAACACGTACGCCGCGTCGTCCTGCGGCTCGAGGGTCAGCTCCGGTTTCGGTGGTTCGGTCGGCTCGCCGCTGCCGGCTGCGACCGAGGACGGCCCTGCGCCGCCGCCGCCGCCCGCTGCAGGCGGGATGGTGCTGGCGATGGCCGGCTTACCAGCCGCCCCGCTGACCCCGGCACCTGCGCTCGAGGTCGCGACCTTACCTGCTGTTCCACCCGAGCGACCGGCGTTGGCGGGCTGCCCTGCGGCGGTCGCGCCATTCATGCTCGTGGCGGCGGGCTTGCTGCTGCCGCCGCCGCCGCTACTACAGTCGCACGCGTCGAACGTGCCATCGCTGCGGCAGCGCCGGCGACCGGTGTTTCGACCCTTCGCGCAATCGCAGCTCCATACCTCGCCCGAGATGCACAGCTCAGCCAGTGGCTCGGACACGCTCGAACACGCGCCCGCGCCCGTAAGCATGAGTAGAAAGAAGGCAGTTCTGCCTGAAGTCCGCACCTCGAAACCCGAAGCGCGTGCGTAGCATATTTCCAGGACAGTTACAGTGGTGCCTACTTCAGCTGTAGGTTACCCATTGCGTTAGCTTCGAACATATTTTGCCCGGCGTAATCCTTCATGAAGCTCTGGGCTGCGGAGATGCCGAATCCCGCGGCGCCATAGAGCCTGCAATTGCGCACGCTGATGGGCGCGCGGAGGGCCAGGTTGGCGCTCGATCCCGGGCCGGCGTTGCCGATCTGGACGTACTCCATGACGCTATCTGCCGTGATCGAGCTCTCGACCAGGATGCCGTCCCAGAAACCGGGCTCCTCCAGGATGCCGCGGAACTTGATCGGCTTGTCAGCGCTGCCGATGAGCTTGAGCGTGCCCGGATTCGTGTTCCAACCCATGTCCCAGGTCACTCCGCTTTGCATACGGAACTCGGCCCCTGGTGCGACTGTCAGCACTGCGCCGTTGCGCAGGGTGACGTTGCCCACGACTTGCAGCGGCACGTCGACCTCCGGGATGGTGCCGGTGCGCGTGATATTGCCGCCGTCGACCTGGATGTAGTCGTTCAGATTGCCACGGTAGCTGCCGCCTGCGGGTAGGCTGGTGAGAGCCCCTGCATTCACGCGCCCGGGCACGCCCTTGGTGTCCGTAACCGTGAAGCGCGCCGACTCCGCCGACAGGCCCTGCGCGTCGATCGCGAACGCTTCGTGGTTGTTGTCCTTGAAGGTTATGTCGCTGGCAGTGATCGCGGAGTGCAGGACGAGCGCGCTGCCATCGTTGCTGCCGCCGTGCTGGATCACCAGGTGCTTCAGCGCGGAGGTGCGGTAGATGCTGCCGTTGACCAGGATGCCGCGCCACGAGCCCGGGCGGACGTCCACGCCGCGGATCGTGATCGGGGCGGCCGCCGTGCCGACCATCTGCACCTCGGCTTCGCCGGAGTTCCAGCCGAGCTCGATCAGCTTGTCCAGTCCGACTCGCCACTCGACGCCCGGATCGACCACCAGCTTCCCGCCCTGGCGCAGCGACAGGCCGGCGTCCAGCTGGTATGGCACGCCGAGCTCACGGACCTGCAACTCGATCGTCACGTTCGCGAAGCTGAGGTGCGCGACGTCTTCGCCGTTGCCGGTATACGTGCCGCCCTCGGGCAGGCGCTGCAGCGCCCAGGCGTCCGTGAGCACCAGGGGCGCCTTGGCGCTCTTGGTCACCGTCAGCGTGCTGCTGTCGTCGCGAAAATCGACCGCGTTGACGCCGTTGCTCGCCGAGTCGCGTACCGTGACGTGGTCGAGCACGATGCCCTTGCGCAGTACCAGCGCGTCTGCGCCGGCGCCTGCACCTTCGATTACCACGTACTTCAGCGTGCTCGAGGAGGTCACGTTGCCGCCGACGTCGATGCCCTTCCAGTTGCGGCCGGTCTTCTGGCTACGGCAAAAGCGGATCGGCGCCTCGGCCGTGCCTTGCGCGTCGATCGTGTGCTCGGTGGAATTCCAGCCGATCTCGAGCATGCGCTCGGCGTCGACGAAGATCTGCGTGCCGGCCTGGATCGTCAGCTTGGTGCCGCTGCCGCGCAGCGTGACGTCGCCGTCGAGGTGCACCACTCCGGCCCAGGTGGTCGATTGCTCGAGCCTGCCGCTGACCGGCCTCGCGTTCGCAGGGACGCCGTCGCGGCACGCGCCGTCGTTTGGCACCACCGGCACGTCGCTGTCCGCGCCGGCACCGCCACCGCGCGAGCTCGAGTTGTTACCCGTGCCAGTCTCGACGTCGCTCGCCGAACCCGCGCGGCCCGACATCGCGCGCGCCTTGTCGTCGAACGGGATGTTGGCGCCGTTGACGTTCTCGCCCTTGCGGAACTGCTCGCAAGCGGCACCCAGGCCGCAGGCGAATACCAGCGTGATCAACATCAGCCGCCGTTGTCTTGCATTCTTCATGTTTTCCTCAGTCGGCCATGACCGCCGCCAATAGCGGTGAGATCCGTGTTCGTGCGTGCGCGCGTGCCGCTCATGCACACCACATGCCCGCTATCGAGGGCTGTTTTCCCGCGTGAAACGCCGATCGAGAGTCCGGACGGACGCCGAATCTCCGGACATGCTCGCAGCGGCGCGGACACGCGACTCGCAGCGGAGGGCGGCAGGAACTTGCTCTGCTGCGCGGTGTCGATCGCGACATGTCCAGACGTGCCGGCGCTCGGCTGTTGTTGTGCTGTGCCTGGCTGTTGCTGCCCTCGGCGGCAGGCGCGGAAGCTTCGGGTGTATTGCCGCTCACACGCGTGCGGCTGTACGAGGCCGGTGTGGGCTACTTCGAGCGCAGCGGACGGCTGCGAGGCGGTGCGAGCCTGCCGATCCCTGCGACGCAGCTCGACGACGCGCTCAAGACGCTGGTGATCCTCGACGACGCGAAGGATGCCAAGCTCGAGGGTGTGAGCTTCGACACACGCGTCACCGAGCAGCTGGGCCGCGCGCTCGCGCGCTTGCCGACCGACAGCAGCGCCGCGCTCGATCTCGAGGCGCTGGCGCGCAGCCTGACGGGCGCCGAGGTCGAGCTGCAGCTCGCGAACGGCCGTCACCGAGGGCGCTTGTTGCAAGTGCTTGCCGCCGCCGACAGCGGCCTGTCGCGCTGCCTGCCGGGCGTGCCGCTCACGCCACCCGAGAAGGCCAGCCCGTGCGTGCTGCAGGATCAACCCGGGCTGATCCTGCTGCGCGACGACGTCGAGTTGATGCGCGTGGCGCTGTCCGACG
>DATEOF010000406.1:0-12839 GCA_035274465.1 Polyangiales bacterium | reverse complement strand
CGCCGCCGCCTGGTACGCGCAACACCGGCTCGCGCGGAGCCGCGACGCCGGCAGTCAGCAATCCGCCACCTCTGCCCGGCGGCGCGCGACCCGCGGCGCCCAGTGGCAACAACGCGCGGTCGCGACCGCTCTACATCATCTTCAACGGGCAGAAGATCCCGGTCACCAAGGACGAGTTCGTGATCGGCCGCGGCAGCAAGAGCGCCGATCTGGCGATCAAGGACGGCAACATCTCGCGCCGTCATGCAGCGGTGGTGCTGCACAACGGCGCCTATTACTTGAAGGACCTGGGCAGCACCAACGGCGTGGAGTTCCAGGGCCGGCGCTTCGAGAGCAAGCGCATCGACGAAGGCGATCTGTTCCGCATCTGCGACTACGAGCTGCGTTTCACCTATCAGTGAACGCGCGGGAGCGGGGCTCGCGGGTCGCAGGCGGTCTTTGACGAGCTGCGGCCGCGTGCAGCCGCGCGCTGCACGCAGCGTACGGCTGCGCAGCAATCCCTACAACGTTGGGCTCGTAACTCGGCGCTTGCGGCATTTCACCGCTACTCGGCACCGTACAACACGGAACGCATCCGTCTCTCGCTACTTGCAGCCGCGTGCGCTTCGGCATCCTACCGATCGTCGCGCGGCGCTCGAATCGAGCGACCGATCACGGTCCGTCCGAGCGGTCAGCTCGGAATCTGACGCGCGGGCTCGTCAGTCGATGGCAGCTTCTTCAGCTCCAGCATGCCGATACGTACGCAGCGTTGTACGACCCACGACAACGAGCGGTCCAGCCGATCGGCTTCGTGCTGGAGATCCTTCAACATGGTCTCTGGGAAATAGAGGCTTTGCTTGCGCTTGTCCGTGCTCATTAAAAAAACCTCCGAGTGCGTAAAAATACCGTAGCTGGAGGCGCATTGCGAGAGATGCTTTCGACATTACTAAACACCTACCGTAAGCGCGTCCTAAAATCCGGATGAGTTCTGCTAGGCGTTTTTGCCCACGGCACGATAGCGGCCACCGCTCTTGCGCATCAATCCGCGTGCCGCTCGGGACGGCAAATGCTGGTAGATCACCGCCAGCGCACGATTCAAAGGGCCTGGGACGTACACGACGTCGCCGCGCATGACCGCGTCGATGCCTTCGCGCGCAACTTGCTCGGCGCTGGACCACATCGCCGCGGGCAGTTTCGACACGATCGGCCGCGTTCCCATCACATCGTGGAATTCTGAGACGGTGAAGCCAGGACACACCGCACACACATGCACACCTGTGTGTTTCAACTCTGCAGTCAACGATTCGGAGAACTTGATCAAGAACGACTTCGCCGCAGCGTAGAGCGTGCTGGTGGGCGCGCCCGGCAAGAGACCTGCGAGCGATGCGACGTGCACGACGCGACCGTAGCCGCGGTCGAGCATGCCCGGCAGACACAAATGCGTGAGGTGGGCAACTGCCGTGACCTCGACCTGAATCAGTTGTGCATGTTGCGTCCACGGCGTATCGCCGAACGCCGTGCGGATGCCAAAGCCTGCGTTGTTTATCAACACGTCGACCTCCAGCTCGCGCGCGCGCAGCTCCTGCATGATCTGCTCGGGCGCGCCCGGATCGGCCAGGTCGGCCGTGATCACCTGCGCGCGCACGCCGTGCTTGACCTCGAGCGCGCGCGCCAGTTCCTCCAGCCGCTGTTGGCGGCGAGCCGTCAAGACCAGATCGTAACCATCGCTCGCCAGGTGCTCGGCGAATGCCTTGCCGATACCCGCCGATGCGCCCGTGACCAGTGCAGTCCTCGTCATACTTCGTTGCTCCTGCTGTACGTGCTGTGACCGAGAGATTGGTCACAACACTAATCGAAGATCGTGCCAGGGTTGAGTGTGTTGTGCGGATCGAAGGCGGCCTTGATGCGGCGCTGTAGCGCGAGCCGCACCGGATCCTCGAACTCCATGTAGAAAGCCTTCTTCGCCAGGCCGATGCCGTGCTCGCCGCTGACGGCGCCACCCAGCTCGATGCCGGCCTGCAATAGCTCGCGCGTGACCGCCTTTCGCACGTCGGCCTCGCCGTGAAAGATCGCGAAGTGCACGTTGCCGTCGCCCGCGTGGCCGCAGCCGACCACGAACGCCGCGTTGCGCTGCGCGACCTGCGCTGCGCGCTCGACGAACGCGGAGATCTGCGCGCGCGGGACGACCACGTCGATGATGTCGCCTGCGCCCGCGGCCTTCGCCGCCCAGAAGCTCTGCTCGCGTGCCTCGATCAGCTTGCGCCCCGCGGAGGACGGCAGCAGGAACACGTCGAGCGCTCCGAGCTCCTGACAGTGCTCGCCCAGCGCGTGCGCATCTTCGGCGGTTCGCTCCTCGTCGCGCCCCTCGGTGACGATGACCAGGTACGCAAGCGCCCGCTCGCGAATCTCCTGCGACACGCCGAGATCGATGCCGCTGCGCGAGGTGATGCTGGCCATGGTCATCAGGTCGATGTACTCGAGCATCAACGGCTGGCGACCGAGCGCGAGCAGCTTGGGCACCGCGCGCGTGACCTCTTCCAGCGTGCTGAACGGCGCGAGCACAGTGCTGCGATGAGGCAAGCGCGGTACCAACTTGAGGATGACTTCGGTCACGATCGCCAACGTGCCTTCGGAGCCGATGATGAGTTGTGTCAGGTCGTAGCCGCTCGCCACCTTGACGAACTTGCCGCCCGCACGGATCACCTCGCCGCTCGCCAACACCGCGGTCAATCCGAGCACTTGATGGCGCGTGACACCGTACTTGACCGCCTGCATGCCGCCCGCGTTGGTGCCGACGTTGCCGCCGATGGTCGCGCTGTTCTCACCCGGGACGATCGGATACATGAGCTGCCGCTCCTCAGCGGCTGCGTACAGCTCGGCCAGCCGCACGAACGGCTCGCAGACCGCGCACTGGTTGACCTCGTCGATCTCGACGATGCGGCGCATGCGCTCGAGCGACAGCACGATGCCGTCCGGCAGCGGCGTGCAGGCCCCCGACAGGCCCGTGCCGCCGCCGCGCGCTGCGACGGGCACACGGCGTTGGTCGCAGAGCGCGAGGATGGCAGAGACCTCGGCGGTCGAAGCCGGCCGCACGACCGCGCGCGGAGTCACCGCGGCCACCGTCAGCGCTTCGTCGTGCGTGTACTCCGGGGCGATCGCGTCCGCAGTCAAGACGTGGGCGCTACCGACGATCCGGCCTAGTGCTGGGATCAGGTCGTCCATGCGGGGGAGTGTTGCGCAAATGCTTCAAACGCAGAAGCCCCAGTGCGGGCTCCAGGCTCCAGGCTCCAGGCTCCGGACTTCGGATCAGAGCTCGGCCCCCGAAGCCGCAGCCATGGAGCCGGACTGCGGTTGAGCTCTCGGACCCGAAGCCGCAGCCACAGAATCGGACTTTCGGTTGAGCTCGCGGACCCAATGCCGTGGCCATGAAGCCAGACTCCGGGTTCGGCTCTCGGACCCCGAAGCCCGAAGCCTGAAGCCCATCTGAGGCGCTCTAAGCTTCAGATTGACCTGCTCAAACATAGCGGCGAAGCTGCATGACGCCATGCCCATCCTCATCGAGACCCCCACCCGGGTAACCGCAGCCGGGAACAAGCCGAAGCTGATCGACGAGTACGTCGGCCACGTCAACAGCGACGATGGACGGCTCAGCATCGCGGTCATGAACAGCCCCTCGGACTGGGAGGAACCGGGCCAGAAGCCCGAGTTCGACGAGTGGACGCTGGTCCTGCAAGGCAACATCGAGGTCGAGCATGCCGGCGGCGTGCTGCGGGTAAACTCGGGCCAGGCCGTACTGACGAAGGCCGGCGAGTGGGTGCGCTACCGCACGCCCGAGGGCGCCAAATACGTATCGGTCTGTCTGCCTGCGTTCAGCCCGAGCACCGTACATCGTGATAGCACCTAAGAGCTCTCTCCTCGCGGCGCTGCTGCTCTGCGGTTGCGGCCTCGGCCGGCTGGCGGGCGGGCAGCTGGAGTTGATCAACGGGCAGCTGCGGCTCGACCGCGCGATCGCCCGCGAACGCGATCCGGAGCGACGCATGCTGCTCGCCGAAGTGCCGAGCATCCGGCGCTTCGCCGCCGAGAGCATCGGCCTGTTCCCGGGCAAGAGCTACACCGGCTACTTCGAGACCGAGCAGAAGGGGCTGACCTACGTGGTCACCGCCTGCGAGCGCCTGCGGCTCGAGCCGTACGCGTGGTGGTTCCCGGTCGCGGGGCGCGTCGAGTACCGCTCGTACTGGGACGAGGAGGATGCGGTCGAGGAAGCGCGCGACCTCGAAGCGCAAGGTTACGACACGTGGATCAGTCCGTCGCGCGCGTACTCGACGCTCGGGATCTTCCGCGATCCGGTGATCACGACCATGCTGCGCGATGGTCTGCCGGCGCTGGTCGACGTGCTGATCCACGAGCTCGCGCACGCGCGGCTGTACGTCCCGGGACACACCGACTGGAACGAAGCGCTGGCGAGCTTCGTCGGCGAGCGCGGCGCCGAGCTCTACTTCAGCTCTGCGCGGTGGAGGGGCACGCCCTTTCCGGAGCAGGTCAAGGCGCGAGCGCAGCGCAAGGTGACGTTCGACTCGCTGGTGGCCGAGGCCGGGAGCAGGCTCGAGAAGCTGTACGCGAGCTCGATCGCAGACAGGGACAAGCTGCGGCAGCGCGAGCAGATCTTCGTGCAGCTGCAAGCGGCGATCACCGGGTTGTTCCCCGCGGAGGAGCCGGACGCATGGCGCATGAACAACGCGCGCATCGTGCACTCGCTGCGCTACAGCGCGAACGCGGGCGAGCTGGAGCAGTTGTGGAGGAACAGCGCGGGCAACTTCCGGCGCTTCTGGTCGTTGGCCGAGGAGTATTCGAAGACGCTGGACTGACCTAGAACTGCAGCGTCCACTGCAGCTGCGAACCCGACGCACGCGCCAGCCCCGTCCTGCGCGCGCGCGCCGCGTCCAGGCGATCCAGGTCGTAGCGGATCTTGTCCTTCTTCAGCTCCAGCTCGTTGATCGCGTGGTTCGTGCGAACCAACCAGACCGTGCCGAGGGTGCCGATCAGCATGCCGATCACCACCGTGAGCTCGGCCCACGGCGGCGCATTGCAGCCGGGCTCGTCCACTTCGCATTCGAACGACCGAGCGACGCCCACGGTGGTGCCCGTGACGACCGCGGTAGCGCCCAGCGCGATGGACAGCCACGGCCAGAGGTTGCTGCTGTTCTCGCGCTCCAGCGTCACGGCCTGGAGCTGCTTCTCGAGCTCTGCGCGTTCGCCGGCGGCCGCGGAGACCTTGGGGGCAGCGACCTCTTCCAGGTCATCGGCCGGTGCCTCGGGCAGCGCCTCGGCGGGCGCCTCTGCAGCCTCGGCAGCGGGCTTGTCGCCCTCGGCAGGCGCGTCGTCGGGAGCCTCAGCGCGCACGCGAGACGCAGGCGTCCAGCCCGCCACACTCACGACCAATGCGAACACCAGCACTCGCTGTCCGCCGATAGACCTCGAAGGCCAAACCATCGCCCGAGCACGTTACACCAGCCGGCCTCAAATCGCGAACGCGTCGTCTCTACGTGGGCAGGAGGCGTACGAGGCGTCGGCGGAAATCCTGCGCCGCGGCCGGCGTCGGCTCCACACCCGAGGATCGCCGCACCCCTGGGCCGAAAATGGCGTCGCCGAGCATGGCGATCGCCAGCAGCTGCAGGACGAAGAGCGTGTCCTCGTAGCTCGCGTCTTTCACGTGACGTTCGCGCAGCGCGTGCACGGCCTCGGCCATGCGCCTGATCGGAAAGTCCGACGGCGGCAGCAGCGCGCTCGCGCGGCCGGAGAGCATCAGCCAGGCGGAAAGCCGCGCGAAACCGCGGCCCGTGCACACGTCTGCCACCATGTCCAACAAGCGGTCCGGATCTTTCGCGTCCTTGAGCCCCGCAAGTAAATCGTCGCTCAGCTTGCTCATGGTCTGCTGCACGACCGCGGCGACCAGCCCCTCGCGACTGCCGAAGTGATGCAGGATGGCCGGATGCGAGACGCGCAGCTCGCGCGCCAGGTCGGTCAGGCGCAGGCCTTCGGGGCCGACCCGCATCAGCTCGCGCTCGGCCGCCTCGAGGATGCGCTTGCGCGCCTCTTCCGCGCTGAGCCGGCGCCGCGGTGTCGGGGCCGCGGCCTTGCGCGGCGTCTTCGCGCGCGCAACCTTTTTTGCCGGTCTCTGCTTCATGTCACTTGATGAACAACGCGTTGGGCGGGCTGCCCGTTCCGCCGGGCACGTTGAGTGGCGCGGAGGTGAGAAAGCCTTCGTACACGCGATCGGCGGCGCAATCCTCCGCCAGGGCATCGAGCACGAACATCTCGCCGATCGCCATGCCGAAGCGGCCGAGCAGAAAGTGATGCAAAAAGCCGTCCGGCTGCAAGAAACTCGGCGGTGGCCAGCTCTCGAGCGACGGCGAATCTGCGGCCACCGCACACGGGTGACGATCGAAGATGTACTCGGCCATGGCCTCGCTGCACTCGAGCCCCGGCAAGCGCATCTTGCGCGCGTCCACGGCCAGCGCCGCTCGCCCCTCTTGCGGCAGCTGCTCGTACCAACCCACCCAGCCGTAGCGGATCAACCACACGTCGCCCACCTCGAACTCGATGCCCGCGCTCACCCGCGCCGCTTCCAGATCGTCGGCGGTGATCTTGTCCGAGTCCCCGAGGTCGATCGGTCGACCCTGACGCGCGCGCTCGCGACCGACGTCGAGCAGCACCGCGCGACCGGCGATGCCACGTCGCGCCCAGTGATCGATGCCGAGCCGTTGCTTGTCGTCGTGCTCGCGTAGCGCCTCGACCCGCACGCCGCCCCAGAAACCGTGCTCGTAGTCGCCGACGTGCAACAGACCATCCCACTGGCTCGACGCCTGCGGATAGAAGTTGTCGTAGTGATCGTCGCCGTGGTGACCGACCTTGATCGAGCGGTGCATCACGTGCTTGAGCGCGCCGCGGTTGAACAGCGGCGGATCCGGCTTGGTCTGCTCCCAGTTCATCGCGAACACGGCGCCGCGCTTCACCAAGCCCGCGGCGCGCACGATGCGCTCGGGCGTTTGCAGGTTGAACATGCCGACGTTGTCGTCCGGACCGAACAACCCCCAGGCGGTCTTCGGGGGTTGGCCAGGAACTGCGGGCAGGTCACGGTAGCGTGGCAGGTGCGTCATGCCGGGCATCGTGCGCGCAGTTTCCAGCGGAAAACAAGCAGATCAATCTGCGCGCAGCAGCGCCACCTTCAGGTAGTCACCCTCCGGGAACGCCAACAGGCGCGGATGATCTGCCGGTGCCCCGCTGCGCTCCAAGACCTGCAGCACGCGCCTCGCACGCCTCGCGCCATCGTACAGCGTCTGCTCGAACGCGCTGCGATCGACGTGACTCGAGCACGATGCCGCCAGGTACAACCCGCCCGGCGACAGCAGCTTGAGCACGCCCGCGTGCAGCGCCTCGTACGCCCGCAGCGCCTGCTCGAGTGCGCTCTGACGCGGCGCGAAGTTCGGCGGGTCCGCGATGATCAAGCCGTGGCGATCGCCGCGGTCGGCGGCGGCCGTCAGGTACTCGACCACGTCCCCTGCCCTGCTCTGATGGCGTTCCGCCGGCAGCCCGTTCGCAGTCCAGCTGCGATCGGCGAGTGCCAGCGCCGGTTTGGCCTGGTCGACGGTCGTGACCTGCGCCGCGCCGCCCAGGCCGGCCGCGATCGAGAAGCCGCCCGTGTAGCCGTAGAGGTTCAGCACCGAGAGCTCGGCCGCGAGGCCTCGCACGCGCGCACGGCTCTCGCGGTGGTCGAGGAACAGACCCGTCTTTTGGCCGTCGTACAAGTTGACTACGAGCGCCATGCCGCGCTCGCGCACCTCGAGCTCTCGCGGTGGCTCGGGCCCCCAGGCGACGCTCACGCTCTCGCCATGCTTGCGGCTGGTGCGCACGAGCAAGGTCTCGACGCCCAGGGCCGGCAACCGCTCGCGCAGCAGCTGCGTCCAGCTCGCAGCGAGCGAGAGCGCGGCCTCGCCGTCGAGCTTGAGCACCGCGCGCGAGCCGTAGCGATCGCACACGACGCCCGGCAACCGATCGCCCTCGCCGTGCAGCAACCGGTAGGCGTCGGTCTCCGGCAGCTGGAAGCGGCGGCGCAGCTCGAGCGCCGCGTCGATGCGCTCCGCGAACAAGCCCGCATCGATCGCGCGATCCTGCACCGAGAACACGCGCACCGCGATCGGGCCCGCCTCGCACAAACCACTGGCCACGAAGCCGCCCTTGCGATCCAGCACGCGCACAGCCGTACCGGGAGCAGCCTCGAAGGCCTCGAGCGCCTCGCGGTAGAGCCACGGATGGCCGGAGCGCAGGCTGCGCTCGAGCGGTTTACGCAGGCGGACGCTGAGCGTTTGGTGGCGTCGCATCAGGGGCGACGGTGTACACGCAGCAGTCGAACACGAAAAGAGTCCCGTCCCTACTTGGTTCGAAGCCACTTCGGAGCGACGGGGTCTGCCTCTGCGCCATGGAGCTCGCTGCGAGCCCGATCAACGTCCTGCGTCATCCCCGCGGGCGGACACCCGAGCAGCGCGAGGGTCAAGTCGGAGATGGTCAGGGCCATGCGCCAGAGCGGCGTCGGCTCGACGACGCAGCACAGGCGCCGGGCGTAGCCCTTCGGTCGCTGACGCTGGCGCTCGATCACAAGCGCCTTGGCGTCGCTGTCGTATCCGTTCAGCGAACGCCAGTCGTGAAGTATGAGTAGCCCCTTGCTCGCACTCCACACATCGCGCTCTTCCTGAACTGCACGGTCGATCCAGTCGGTGACGACCTTCGCTGCGCGCAGATCCGCTCGCTTCACCTGCGTCTGCGTGATCAGCGCCGAACCGGCCCGTGAGAACCAGCAGTATCCGTACGACGGGTGATAGCCGTGGACTGGCCAACGCTCGAAGGGCGGAAACGGCGCGTACATGCGGGCAGCCGTGCTGGGTCCTGCCATCTAGCCAAATTCTAGCATCGCAGGCCCCGAGCCGCCTGACCTTATCTGTGTAGGAAATGTTGTTACAGCAGCGGTCACGGGCGCACTAACGCGGCAGGAACGTCTGGCCGAGCGCGCGCAATCCCTGCTGCGTGACCGACAGCTTGAGCAAATCCGGACCGTCTGCCGGAACCGTGTACTCGTGTGAGGTGCCGGCGGGCATCAGCACCTGTGCGCCGACGCCGTAGGCCTGCTTGCACGTGGTATCGACGAACGAACCCTGCAAGACCAGCACGATCTCGTCACCGATGTGCTCGTGCTCGGGGAAGTCGGTACCGGCTTTCACGCGGATGAAGCCGCGCACCGCGTTCGCGACGCTCGGGCCTCCGTCGACCCAGAAGAACGAGGCGCCGGGAAATGCGGGCTCGAAGTTCGAGAGCTCGTCCAGCCGATCGAGCAGCGCCTTGGCTTGTTCGAGGCCGATGTCCAGCAGCTTGGCAGTGCCTTCGGCGAACCGCGCGAAGCGACCCTTGCTGGTCAGCTCGTCCAGCAGCCGCGTGCGCAGCGCCGGCGGGGGTTCGATCGCCTCGAGCGCATCGCCGAACGCCAGGAGTCCGGCGCCCGAGAGCAGCTCTGCTTCGTGGGGCTCGATCTCTTCGCCGAGGTCTTGCAAGAAGGCGTCGAGCGCGCGCTTGTCGGAGCGCTTCATGAAGCCTCCTTTCGCACGCCGAGATCCTCTCGCAACTTGTTCATGGCCGCCGATACGCGTGACTTGACCGTGCCTATCGGGATGTCCAGGGCGGCAGCGATCTCCGAGAACGACAGACCCTCGAAGTATCCCAACTCCAGCACCTCGCGCTGCGCTGCAGGCAATGTCTCGAGCAAGGCGCGCGCCCGTGCTCCGTCCAGCTTGCGCTCGGTGCGTTCGACCGCACCCTGACGCACTGGCTCGTGCTCGAGCGACTCCACGCGCGAGAAGCCGTGCGAGCGCACGCGGTCCAGGCATCGCGAGCGCATGCGCAAGAGCAGCCAGGTCTTCACGCTGCCGCGCTTCGGATCGTAGTCGCCGGCGTGGCGCCAGGCTTCCAGGAACACGTCGTGCAACAGGTCCTCTGCCTCGCGGCGCACGCCCACGATGCGCAGACCCAAGGCGAGCATCACGCCGGAGTGGCGATCGTACAGCACGCCGAGCGCTTGCTTGTCCCCCGCAGCGACACTGCGCAGGATCTCGATATCTGCATCGCTCCCCGCTTGCACGGCCGGAGCATGGACGATCCGTTGTGGACTGACAACCGGCCGCGGCGGCATTTCAGGCAGTACGCGCCGCGTGGCAGCGCGGTTCATTTGTCGCAGACCGAACACTTGCTGTGACACGCGAGATCCCTTCACGCGCGCGCACGTTCAGCGTCGCGTAGGCAACACGATTTCGCGGTCTTCCACTGCATCCACGCGTCGACAAAAGTCTGCGAACGCGGAGTACTCGTCGGGCGAGATCCTGCTGCGCGGCAGAGCCAACGTGCGTTGCAGCGTGAAGCCACCCGTCCCGATCGATACGCTTTCGGCAAAACTCGGATTTCCCGGTAACTTTGCGGAAAGCGCGATCGGCGCCAGCGCTGCAGGTGCAGCGACGCCAGGTGGCAACGTAACCGCCACTTCGACCTTGGTACGGACGGGCGCGGCGATCAGTTCGGTGGTTTTTCGCGCGGCCGTGCGCGCGTAATTGGCTGCCAACTCGGATGGCAGCAGGGCGGACAGCGCGAGTCCCCCGCCGACAGGCCGCGCCATACTGCCCACTTCGGCGACATAGTGCAGCGAGAGCTCCGGCACGTTCTGTTCCCGGCCGGTGATCTCGAGGGAAACCAGCGACGCACTCGGGAACAAGCGCGCCACGTAGTCCTGCTCCATGCGCCGGTTCAGCTCGGCCTCGGGGATCTGCTCCAGCTGACTGCGCCAGCCCACGGCCTCTGCGCCGCGCACTGTCTCGACCACGTCGACCTTCGCCGAGCCCTGCGCGCGCAGCGTGACCTGAACCTTGAAGTCGCGGCTGTCCTCCCCGAGCAGGCCCTGGGAGACTCGCGTCTCGGGCGCACCTGCAGCCAAGAGCAGTGCCGGCTGGCCACGAAGGATGGACGGCAAGAAGCCGAACGGCGCCCAGCGCTCGACCGTGAACAACCAGATGGGCTCCTGCTTCGGCAGATCCACGCGCACGAGCAAGTGGTCGTAGGTGTCGCCGTCGGCCATCGTGCTCGGCGTCGCATCGCCGGCGAAGCTACGCACGAGCGCGAGCTGTGAGCTCACACCAGCCATGCGCAACAGGTAGTGCAACACGCGCGCGCGATTGCCGCTCTTGGCGCGCAACATCGCCGCCGCCTGCGAGAAGACCTCGTTGTTGTTCTCGATGTTCGAAAGCACCCAGGCGTACAGCCGCTCGGTGCGCAGGCGCAGATCTTCGGGCTTGGCGTCGCCCACGATCTGCCGCGCCAGCATCGCGTAGTACGGATCGTAGACCTCGCGATCGATCAGCGCGTCGCGCAGGCTGTCGACCATCGCCGGGAAGGTCGCGTGTGCACCGACGCGGATCGACGGGATGAATTCGCGCGACGAGACCGAGTTGGGCTCCTCGACCAACGGCAGGCTCTCGTCCACCGCGAAGTCGAGCACGCGGAAGTCGCCCGAGACGGTCTCCTTCAGCTGCGGTGCGGGCCCGCGTGGATCGACCGAGTACTGCAGATCCTTGGGCAGGATCATCACCATCTCACTGTGATGAAACGGCACCTCGAAGCTCTTGAAGTAGAAGCGGTCGCCCAGGTAGCCGCCGGGAAAGCCATCAGCAGGCGCGCTGGCGCGCAGGTACTCGAATTCGACGTAGTCACCGCGAGCCAGGCTGGGCAGCGAGATCGTCTCCTTGCCCGAGATGCTGTCCGCCTCGAGCGTGCGCCCGTCCGGCTTGATCGACCGCAAGGTGAGCACCTCGGCGCCCTCGGGCACCTGCACCTCGCCGAGCTCGTTCACGGCTTCGTCGCTCTGCGCCTTCTGCACGGTGTGCACGAGCTCGAGCGACGATCCGTCGTCGAACACGCGCGCGGCCATGTAGTCGAGCACGAGCACCTGCGGCCCGTCGTACTTCTTGCCCGATGCCTCGAAGGCCTTGATCGCACCCAGGCCATCCCTGCGGTACGACGCCATCGCGTGCTCGCCGAGCAACGCGCGCGAGATGCGGTGGAAGCCCGACATACTGGCGGGCTCGGCCGCGAGCGCGGCGTGCAGCGCGTCGCGCGCCTGCTCGAACTTGCCGCTGGCGAGCAGCGTGTCGAACTCTTCGAGTGCACCGGTATACGAGCGCGGGTAGCGCGCACGCAGCTCGCGGATCGTCGACCACAGCGCCTTCTCGTCGCCGGTGTTCTTGGCCAGCGACAGCTCGGCCAGGAGCGATGCGTAGCGCCCGGACTCGGTCTGGAATGCAGCCAGGCGCGAGAGCTCGCGCTTGGCCGCCGCGAAGTCGCGCCGCTCCACGTACGAGTTGTAGAGCGCGTTCGACTCGGCGTCGCAGCCCACCAGCTTCTGCGCCAGCTCGGCCGCGTCGGCGTAGCGCTGGCGCGCGCGCTTGGACTCGAGCTCCGCGGTCAACGGCGCGCAGGCGTCGGGTACCAGCTCGCGCAGCCGGGCGATCTCACGATCCGCCGAGGCTTGATAGCCCTTCCCGCGCAGCTGCTCGGCGAGCGCCAGGCCGATCGCGGTCACCTGTGGCCACGTCGCCTGCGCCTTGCGCAACGCGGCGATCGACTCATTCACGCGGCCGGCCTGCGCCGCCAGCGTTGCCAGCTGTGCCACCGGGGCCCACAGCTTGGGATCGCGCGCCGAGGCAGCGGCGAACAGGCGCCGTGCGTCGTCGCCGCGCACGTCGTCCGGCAAGAGCGGGTCGGAGAGCGCGATC
>DATEOF010000405.1:0-6818 GCA_035274465.1 Polyangiales bacterium | reverse complement strand
GCCGCGCGCGATCGCGTCGCGGATGGCCTCGATACCGCCGATCAGCGCCGCGTTGCCTGCGCCGCCCTGGACGCCCAGCACGCCGTTGCCCGCGGCAGGCTGGGGCGAGCCACCGGCGCCGCCGCTGCCAGCTGCTGTCGCCATCGGCGGCGAGACGCCCTGACAGCTGTCGATCGGGCCGCTCGTGCGCGCGAGGCTGCAGAGCGGGAAGAAGCCGGAGCCGTTTTGCGGCGCAATCGGCAGCTGCCGACAGCTCTCGGAGGGCTCGAACTTGCCATCCGCGTCGGTGCACGGCGTGACGTCGATGCCCTCGTTGGCCTCGATCTCGCGCACGTGCATGGCGATGTTGACGAACACCGCGCTGCAGTTGCAGTTGCACAGCTGGCTGCTGCCGCTGGTGGTCGATCCGAGCACGCGGTAGCCGTAGTCGTGCGTGGCGTCGCCGACGCGCATGTACACGGGCCCGCCCGAATCGCCGTAGCAGGCGCCGCGTTCGGCGTCGCCGACCTCGATCGTGTTCGGGCCGAAGCGGTTGATGGCGTTGATCTTGACCTGTACCTGGCGCTTGATGCCGGCAGTCGCGCCATCCGGGCCGGTGGTGCCGAAGCCCACCACCCAGGCCGGCGTTCCGACCGTCAGGTAGCGGTCGGCTTCGCAACCGACGAGTGGAGGTGTGATCGGGATCCGATCGACGCGATCATCCTGAGGTAGCACGCAGTAACCCCAGTCACGGCTCGTGCCGATCCCGAGAACGTTCTGAGCACCGCCCTTGCAGCGACCGGTCAAACTGAACGAGCCCGGGGCGAGGCGGCTCGCACCGAAGAAGATCTGCGCGGTGGGGCCGGTGAGGCAGTGCGCTGCCGTGGTGATCACGCGCGGATGGATCAGTGTGCCGGTGCACGAACCCCAGGCGTTGACGCCGATGGTGGTCGGCCACGCACAACTGTCGACGGGCTCGCCACCGATCACCGCGGCCGCGACCGGTTCGCCCACCGTCGGCTGTTCGGGGCTCTCGCTACACGCCGCGATCCAGAGCAGGCAGATACTGCCCACCGCCAGACGGCTCCGTAGCGACTGCCAATGCATCGACAAGGATCTACTGCTGCAGGCGAAGAAACTCGTAGCCCCAAATGGGGATAACAATTGCAAACCAAAAGCTTTGGCTCGCCTGAGTCGCTCAATGAGTCACACGCGGTCTGAAAACGCGGCTCACGAAGCCCAGAAGATACCGTGTCTGGTGTAACGTGAGGCGCACCGAGAGGCGCAACGTGCTCGCCGACTGTTCTATCTGGGCAGCGTCCATCGCGCTCTTCAGGCCCAGAAAGATCACTCTCGGATGGTTGCTGAGCTCGAGCCGCAGGCTCTCCATACTCTGCAGGGCTTCGCTAGCCGCGCGCGCCGAACGATAGTTGCCGGCCACGCGCAGATCGGTGTGGAACTGATCGACGCGGAAGATCGACAGGCGCACCGACTCGGGCACTCCGGTTACGGCGCTCGAGATGTAACGCGACAAGCCCTCCACCCACAGCGCGACCGCCTCGTCGGGCTGCATCGCAAGTAAACCCCCGCGCGCCTCGACCTCCGCGGCATCGAAGCCTTGCTGCTTGCGCGCGGTGCTCAGCGCACGTTCGACTGACAGCACGCGGGTCAGCTCGGCTTCGCGCGTGATGACCAGCTGGTCGGGCGCGGTCAGCGCGATCACGCGTTCGGTGGGGCCGCGGTTGCGCCAGGCGGCGACCGAAATGCCCGCCTGCGAATGGAACGCTGCAGGACTGCCACGCTCGGCCGCGAGCGCCGCGACGGCAGAGTCGATGCGTCCGCGCGGCAGGGCATGCTGCGCGGACACGACGAGCGAAGCGCGGTCCGCGCTCGGCGCCGCGACGAACACGCGGCGAAAGTCGCGCACCGCATCCAGGCCCGAGCCTGCGAGCAGCGCTTGCCACTCGGGAATGATCTCGAGCAGCGCGCCGGTCTCGAGCAGCAGCGCGCTGTTCTTGACCCGCTCGACGTCCACGTTCAACGCGAGGATCGCGCCGCGCACGCCGCCCGTGCCATCGCCCTGGGTGCCGGTACCGCTGCCGGTTGCGTCCGGAAACAAACCCAGGCCGCTGACGGCTGCAGAGTCTTCGGCGTCGGGCTTTGCTTCGTGCTTCGTGTCTTGCGCGGCTGGCCCGGCATCCGCGGCGATCGGCACCGACGCGGCCTCTGCCACCGGCGCGGCCGCACGCGCCACGCGCAGCTTGGGCTTCGGCGTGTGCACGGGCTTCACGGGTGCAGGCGGTGGGGCCGGCGCACCTTCCGGTCCGGGCGCCTGGTCGACCAGCCCGAACTCGACGTTCTGCGGCAATTTGAACAGCGGCTCGTCCGCCGGAGGCAGCTCTGCGCGCCACAAGACCATGCACAGCGAGTGCAGCGCGATCGACAGCAGCAACCACGACCAGGCACTTCGCCCGATTCGCCGACTCGGCGAGGACATCGCAGCGAGCCTACAGCAATAACGGGGGAAACGTCGCCGTTTCCCCGGTTAGGCGGAACGCCGCCGGCCCCGCCGACTGGCGACACGAGGTTCGCTTCGCTCACCCTCGCTTTCGCTCGGCTCACCGCCGTGTCGCGCCGCGTCTGCTTTCGCTACAGTCCGCGCCCATGAAGTCGTCGTCGCAACGCGCGCAGCCGCTCTGGAGCGCTGGGGACCTGGATGGCTTTTTCGGCCTGGCCATCGACAACCTGATCCAGTTCCTGCTCATCGTCGGCTTGTGCGCGAGCGTGCTGGAATTCACGCCGCAGCTGCTGCTCGAGCACGTGCTACCCGGCGCGGCGCTGTCGATCGTGTTCGGCAACGTGTACTACGCGCGTCAGGCGCAGCGCCTGTCGGCTGCGAGCGGACGCAACGACGTAACCTCCCTGCCCTACGGCATCAACACCGTCTCGCTGTTCGCGCACGTGTTCCTGGTCATGCTGCCGGTCAAGCTCGCCGCTCAGAGCGGCGGCGCGACACCTGCGGACGCCGCACTGATCGCCTGGCGCATCGGCCTGGCAGCGTGCTTCTGGTCGGGCCTGATCGAGCTCGGCGGCGCGCCGCTGGCCGACTGGGTGCGCCGCAACACGCCGCGCGCGGCGCTGCTCTCGACCCTGGCCGGCATCGCGATCTCGTTCATCGCGATCGACTTCGCCGTGCGCACGTTCGAGATGCCGCTGGTGGCGCTGGTGCCGCTCGGCGTGATCCTGACCACATACTTCTCGGGCGTGTCGTTGCCGCTGCGCATCCCGGGCGGCGCCTGGGCCGTATTGCTCGGCACAGCGCTCGCCTGGATCATGACCCAGGTGCCGGGCGTGCAGACGCCGGTCTCAGCTGCAGCCATCCGCGGCGCGCTCGATCACACCGGGTTGTACCCTCCAGTGCCGGTGCTCTCTGACCTCTGGGCGGGTCTCACGGATCCGCTGACGCTGGGCTTCCTGGTGCCGGTGATCATCCCGATGGGATTGTTCAACGTGCTGGGTTCGCTGCAGAACCTCGAGTCGGCCGAAGCGGCGGGAGACTCCTACCCCACCGCGTCCAGCCTGTCGATGAACGGCCTGGGCTCGATCTTCGCTGCGGCCTTCGGCTCGTGCTTCCCGACGACCATCTACATCGGACATCCCGGCTGGAAGGCGCTGGGTGCGCGCGCAGGCTACTCGATCTTGAACGGCGTGTTCTTCTGCGTGATCGCGCTGTTCGGCCTGTCGCACTTGATCGCCACCATCGTGCCGATCGAAGCCGGCATGGCGATCGTGCTGTGGATCGGCATCGTGATGACTGCGCAGGCCTTCCAGGCCAACAAGCCCGAGCACGCACCGGCAGTCGCGCTTGGCCTCTTCCCCGCGATCGCCGGCTGGGGCGTGCTGGTGCTGACGCAGACGCTGGGAGCGGCGGGCGCAGCGCTGGGAGATCTGGGCCTGGCGGATCGCGTGCTGAAAGATCCGGCAGCCTTCCAGCGCGTGGGCATGCACTTGCCCGGCCTGGTCGCGCTCTCGCAAGGCTTCATGCTCACCTGCCTCATCTGGTCCGGCGCCAGCGCGCACCTGATCGATCGCCGCTTCGCCAGCGCCAGCAAGCTCATGCTGCTGGGAGCGGCACTATCGTTCTTCGGCTTCATCCACGCCGGCGAAGTCACGGCCGCAGGCGCCGTCTACCACATCCACTGGAACAGCGGCCCACACTGGTCGATAGGCTACGCCCTGTGCGCCCTGTTCTTCGCGCTCACGGGGTTGTGGGTGAAGCACGCCGGCGAGCGAGCACTGCGCGGCGGGCATTGAGCTTCCGGCCGGGAGGGCTCGCCGCAGAAACGCATTCACCGCTTTCGTTGCGGCTCGCGAACAGCCTGTAGCAGCGAGCGACAAACGCCGCGGAAGGGCCAGTTTAGGGGCCAGGGCGTCCTCCTACTCACGCCCTTGGACGAGGGCGGGGGTCACGGAAACGGGCAAGGGCGAAGGCAGGTTTAAGGGGATGGGTTGAGGCACGGAAATGGGCGCGCTGGCTTCGCGACGACCGACATGGCGGCGCTTTCAAGCTGCTCGTTGACTTGGCCTCGGCCCTTTGGGAGATTTTGATTGATCTCCGTCACATATTTTTCAGCGGCGCGAGCGCGTGACGATAGATGTCGAGCTCTTGCTGATCCACCATTCCCATGCCGCCCACCCGTACCCTTAAACCTGCCCTTGCCCTTGCCCCCTTCCGTGACCCCTGCCCGCGTTCAAGGGCATGAGTAGGTGGACGCCCTGGCCCCTAAACTGGCCCTTCCGCGGCGTTTGTCGCTCGCTGCTACAGGCTGTTCGCGAGCCGCAACGAAAGCGGTGAATGCGCTGATGCGGCGAGCCCGAAGGTGTCGCTGAAGCCCACGGCCCACTTCTGTCGCAGGATTTCCGACTCACGACACTAGAGCACTTCGTCGTCACCGATTTACCGCCGAGGCGGGCGCTCCGAGGCGATGCGCAGGCGTTCGGCGAGGCGCGTGGAGGGGACGCTGGACTCGGGGAGCGCAATCGCGAGGTCGTGCGTCTTGATCACGACCGAGCGGCCGTGGTTGCGGCCGCACCAGGCGTGGATGAAGTCTATCAAGCGTGGCAGCGTGGGCGACGGGACGACGACCGCCAGCTGGCTCGATGCCGTGGTCAGCGGCTGGATCGAGTCGAGCTGCAGGTGAGCCAGCTCGGCCTGCAGTTGGCCGGTGGTTGTCGCGCGTTCTTGCGCATTCGCACCTGCGACGTCATCGACTTGCAACACGAACGAAAGCGAGGCACCCGCGGTCATGAGACCTCCCGCTGTTATCCCCCGAGTCGGGTGATGATAGCCGCAGCCAATAGCTGCACTCAATGCAGGCCGTTCGCCTCCAGGGTCGCCCAAGTAGCGCGATACGTACAGCCTGCACGCGTCATGTAGCGGCCCGCTTCAGGGGCAGCGTTCGACGGGTTTCAGGTTGTCGACCAGCATGTAGGCGGGGCTGGGCAAGCTGCCGTCGGAGCTGGCTCGCAGGGTCAGCTGCGTCATGAACGCGCGCGGCCGCAACGTGACACAGAAGTGTTGCCAGCCAGTCTTCAACGCCGGCGAGGCCCAGAGCAATTCGCTCTGCGAGCAGTTCACGACGAGGCCGCCCCAGATCTCGAGGAAGATCGCCTCGGTCTCCGGCGCGAGGCCCGCGTTGATGTTGATGCGCGCGAGGTCGAGCTCCAGGCTCAGCGGTTCGTTGTCCGGAACCTGGCTGCAGAGCGCTTGAGACACCTGTTCTCCTTCGGTCATCCCGAGGAAGGTGAGCCCCTCGGTCGGTGCGGGCACATCCACCGTCTGCGCGATCATGTCGTTGCCGATCTCAGGCGAGTTGCTGCTCGGCGGGAACGTGCACGTGCTCCACGGCTTCGCGTCGAAGAGCTCCTCCGGACCGATGTTTACCTGCGGCGTACCGTCGAACGAAGGGTTCATCAGGCACAACTTGGCCGCGGGTCCGGGCGGCGGCGGCGGCACTACCATCGGCGCCGAGCACCCCGCGTCTGTCACGCCCTCCAGGGTGATGACGTGCGGCGTCGAACGCGCGCCCTTCGCGTCTCGCGCGACCACCGACAGCACCACGTCCGCGCCCTCGACGCACTCGTGGCGCTGCGCGCGCAGCGAACCATCCTCCCACTCGAAGTCGTACGGCGGCTTGCCGCCGGCAGCGTTCGCTTGCAGCTCGAAACACTTGCCGCACTCGCTCGACTTGATCCCGACGAACACCGACGGCGGAACGTTCGGGTCGTTTGCTATCGAGGCATCGAACGGCGAGGCGCCATCCACTTCACGCAGCCCCGCGTCTCGCACTGCTTGCTCGTGGCCGAGCATCACGGGCCCGCAACTGATCAACAGCAGACTCAGCGCCGCGAACCGCATCTGCGGCGAGTATAACGCACCGGGGGCAGGTGCGCAGGTTCAGACGCCGCCGTCGCCTTCGACTCCGGCGTCGGCCTCGTCACATGGACGCGGCGACGGAAACGGCGCCGTCGCACCAGCATTGCGCGCGCGCTCTGCCGCGGTGGCGAGGTCGAGGCAGCCCGGTGCACCAAACATGGTCGCATCGATGCCGCACATGCCGCGCGACGTGCAGCAGCCCGGAAGCGTGAAGAAACCCGGGAAATCCAGCGTGGGACAACCCTCGGCGGGGGTCGGCGGTGGAGTGCAGCGATTGCCTGACGCGATGCCGCACGTGCCCTTCGCTTCATCGAGGCAGCAGGCACGCAAGAACGGTGGCGCCTCGCAGACCGTATCGCCGCACTCGACCGGAGTCGGCGGCGCCGCGCCGCTCGCACCCGCA
>DATEOF010000404.1:0-24540 GCA_035274465.1 Polyangiales bacterium | reverse complement strand
ACCTCCACGGCTGCGCCTGCGACGGGCACAGCTGGCGCAACTGCGCCGCTCCCCGCGGCGACCGTGCCCGCCGCCGCGCTCGCGGGGCCCGGCAGCGTGCCATCGGTGTGACAGGCGCCGAGCCAAAGGCTGGCCAGTGCCAGTGCTGTCTTCCGGGGGTAAGCGCGCATGCTCTCCACGGTTCATGCACCCGGAGCCTGGACTCGATCTCGAAATCGCGTTCGAATGCGCCCCCTCATGAAGACATTCGTCGTCACACCGCTCGTAGCCGGCTGTACTTTGCTGTTGTGGGGCGCGCCGGTGCGCGCGCGGGACCCCGAGGAAAGCACCGCTCCAGCGGAAGAGAGCGAAGACGAGCAGGAGCACGAGAAGGGTCCGCTCTCGCTTGGTCTCGATGTCGTGTTCGGCTTCGGAGGCGTGGAGGGGCCCATACCTCCCGGTCTGATGGGCGAGCCGGAATCGATCGCAGTCGACTGCCAGTCCTTTCTGCTCAGCGCGGGCTACGAAGTCGCGGAGCGCATCGGCGTGGGCGTGCGCTTTCCGATGACCTTCGCGAGCGTCCCGGAGGCCGGCACCACGTTGACGACGCACTCCGTATTCGCCATCGGCAACCTCGAGCTCGAAGGCGAGGCGGACATCGAGCTGAGCGAGACCCTCGCGCTCGAGCTCAGCTTGGGCGTCGCGCTCCCGACCGCACAGGGCAGAGACGAGCCGGCGCTCGAGGGGACCGTGGACCCCACCGAGTACGACCAGGCCGTGGTCAATTATTTTGCTGCGTCGTCGCGCGGCTTCGAAGACAACGCGCTCTTCGAGGTCGATCGCGTCGGCATCGTGCCGAAGGTCGCGCTGCACGCGCGCGCGGGGCGCTTCCTCGTCGACCCGTACGTGAAGCTCGAGAACCTGATCTCGACGAACAGCGACGCCGAGCGCGGCTACGTCGCAGAGCTCGTGGTCGGCACCTTCGCGGGCGCCGAGCTGAGCGAGCACCTGGATCTCGGCGCGCGCCTGTGGCTCGCGGCAGCGTTCCTGGACGAAGTCGAAACCACCGCAGTCGCCGAGCCTCAACTCCGCCTGCACTACAAGCCGGTCGATCTCGTGCTCGGCGGCATCCTGCCTTTCGCCGGCGAGCTGACCGACCCGTACTTCGCAAGCATCCGAGTGGGCGTCGCCGCGCGGCTCTGACTCACTGCACGCGACGCCAGTTGCCCGGGCAGGCGATCTGCGGCACGAAGCTGGCAACGATGTACTGCGCGCGGCGGTTCTTGCGTTCGGGCACGTTGTCGGCGGTCTTGACCGCGAGCGCACCCTCGCCGCAGCCGCGCACGGAGACCGCCAGCGGCTTGATGCCGGCTGACGTGAACACGCTCGCGATCGCCTGGGCGCGTTTGTCCGACAGCTTTTGATTGTCCGCGGCCGGCCCGACGGTGTCGGTATGACCGACGACGTACAGGCTGATGTCCACCATCTTGGAGTACTTCGCGACCGCGTCCTTCAGCAGCTCCAGCGGCGTGTCGAGCTTGGCGCGCTCCTCCGGCGTGATGATCGCCTTGCCGCTGTCGAACTCGAGCTCCTCGTGGGGAATCTCGAAGTAGAAGCGAACCACGTGGTACTCGACCCAACTGCCGTCCGTATCGGTGAACTTGAGATCCATCACGTAGTTGTCGTGACCCGGGCCGAGATCCGGCCAACCGATCTCCAGTTTCGTACCCGGCGCCGGATCGTCGTAATTCGCGTGGCCAGCGTGCAACAACTTGCCTTCCGGCGTGAACACCTCGATGTCGGCAAACGCCGCGACTGTCCCCATCGAGAAGCGGATGGTCCGGTTGGCGATGTCGATGTCTTTCTCGCTGAGGTCGAGCCGAACCGCATGATCGTCCGCAAACGCGGGTGCTGCCACTGACCACGCGAGCACAAACGCCACGATAAGCCGCATGGCTGCGATGTAGCAGTTCCGCAGCGCCAAACAAGCCCGAGACCGCTCGCTACGCGCCGCCGTGGAGCGTGAAATAGAAGGTCGCTCCGGCGCCCGGCTGCGACTCGGCCCAGATGCGGCCGCCGTGGCGAGCCACGATGCGCTGGACGGTGGCGAGCCCGACGCCGGTACCTTCGAAGTCGTGCCTGGAGTGCAGCCGAGCGAACGGCTCGAACAGCTTGCCGGCGTAGCGCATGTCGAAGCCCGCGCCGTTGTCGGCGACGTAGAACGTCGCAGGCCCCGGGCGTCCGAGTCGGCCGACGCTGACGTGGGCGTCGCTGCGGCGCTGGCTGAACTTCAGCGCGTTGCTCAGCAGGTTCTCGAGCACCACGCGCAGCAGCCGCGGATCGGCGTCCGTGCGGAGACCGGCTTGCACCTCGAGCTCGGCCCGCCGCTCCGAGCCGCGCGGCTGGAGCTCCTCGAACACGCGCTGCACGAGCTGGTCCAGCTCGACGCGACGCCTGCGCAGCGGCCGCCGTGAGATGCGCGCGAGCCCGAGCAGGTCGTCGATCAGGCGCGACATGCGGGCCGCGCCCAGGCCGATGCGCGCCAGATCGGTCTTGCTCGCCTCGTCCAGATGCTCGTGTTGCCGGACGAGCAGGCGCCGGCTGAAGCCGTCGATCGCCCGCAACGGAACGCGCAGGTCATGCGCGACCGAGTAGCTGAACGACTCGAGCTCGCGATTGGCGCGTTCGAGCTCGCGCGCCCACTCGCGCCGGCGCTCTGCCATGTCCAGGTGCGTGCGCACGCGCGCCAGGAGCTCGCGCGCCGAGAAGGGCTTGACCAGGTAGTCGTCCGCGCCGGCGCTCAGGCCTTCGATGGCAGCCTCTTCACCGGCCCGCGCCGAGAGCAGGATGATCGGCAACGCCTGGGTCCGCCGCGCCGCCCGCAGCGCGCGCAGCAAACCGAAGCCGTCGAGCTCGGGCATCATGATGTCGCTCAGCACGAGATCGGGCGGGCTCTCCTGCGCGAGATCGAGCGCCAGCTGCCCATTGCTCACCGCGTGCACGTCGTAGCAGGCGTCCAACAGGCGCGTGAGATATTCGCGCATGTCCGCGTTGTCATCGGCGAGCAGGATGCGCGGCCGCTGCGAGTTCTCGGCGCGCGGCGCGTCGGGCGCCCGCGGGGGCACGTGCGCGTCGGCCGAGACCCAGTGCAATGCTTCCTCCACGTACGCCGCGATCTGCCTGGAGGGCAGCAGCTCTCCGCTCGACTCGCGGACTTGCTCCGGCAGCAGGTGCGCCTTGCCCGTGCGCAGCCGGACGCGAAACGTGGCGCCATGGTCGGCGCGGCTCTCGACCGCGACCGTGCCGCCGTGAGCGGCTGCCAGCTCGCGCACCAGCGAGAGGCCGATCCCCGTACCCTCGAACGAGCGCGCCCGCGCGTGGCGGATGCGATGGAAGCGCTCGAACAGGTGTGGCAACTCGGCCGCGGCGATGCCGACGCCGCTGTCTCGCACCGCCAGCTCCACGTGACCCTCGCACCAGCGCAGGCTCACGCCGATGCCGCCCTCGAACGTGTGCTTGAAGGCATTCGAGATGAGGTTCATCACGATCTTCTCCCACATCTCGCGATCGACGTAGACGCGCTCGGGCAACGGCGGGCAGTCCACGGTCAGCACGAGGCCGGCATGCTCGATCGCCGAGCGAAAGACCCCGGCGAGTTCACTCGTGTAGCTCGCGAGCTCGAGCGGCTCGTAGTGCGCGTGTATGCGACCGGCTTCGATGCGCGACACATCGAGCAAGCTGTTGACGAGCTTGAGCAAGCGCACCGCGTTGCGATGTGCGGACTCGAGCCGGGCATGGCGTTCGACTGGCAAGGGTTGGCCACGCTCGTTCAGCTCGTCTTCCAGCGGGCCGAGCATGAGCGTGAGCGGGGTCCGAAACTCGTGGCTGACGTTGGAGAAGAAGTCCGTCTTGGCGCGGTCGAGCTCTTGCAACGCCTCGACCCTCTGACGTTCCTGCTGATACGCGACCGCGGCAGAATACTCGCGGGCGATACCTGCCGCGAGCAGATCGTAGAACGCTCGATAGGCGTCGTTCAGTCGCAAGCGCGCGCTGACTCCCGCGATCAGCACCCCGACCGGTCGTTCCGCACCGGCCACATTGAGTGGCAACGCGAGCGCGGTCGCGACCGGTTCGGGATACGGGCCCACGCCGATGCCGACCGTGTGAGTCGCGATGTCATCCACCTGCACGGGTTTGGCCGTCTCGACCACCTCGCGCAGAGGCCAGATCGGATGCGCCTCGGTCAGGGCACAAATAGGCAGGCCCGCTTTGGCCACCAAGCGCGCGTGTTCGGCCTCGATCAAGTAGATCAACACGAATGGCAGATCGAAGCTCGCCTCCTCGAGCCCGGCCGCGATGGCGATCAGCGTGGCCTCGGGAGTTTGGGCGGCGCTCGCGTGCGCAGCGAGGTCGCGCAGGATGCGCGTGCGTCGCTCGCTCAGCATGCGCGGCGTGGTCTCGGTGACCGGACAGAACATGCCGGCCACTTCACCGGTCTCGTCGTGGATCGGACTGTACGAGTAGGTGAAGAAGGTCTCCTCCAGGTACCCGTAGCGATCCAGGAACATCCGTTGATTCTCGAGATACGTGCTCACGCCGGCAAATGCGCGCGCGAACGGCTCACCGACCTCGGGCCAGCACGACTCCCAACACACGCGAAAGTCCTGGCCCATCGACCGTGGATGCTTCGCTCCACAAAACTGCCGATAGCCATCGTTGTAGATCTGGATGCGCGAGGGTCCCCACGCCAGGGTGATCGGGAACTGCGATGACAGCGCCAGTCCCACGGCCGTGCGCAGGCTTTGTGGCCACGACTCGAGTGGACCGAGCGGCGTGCGCTCCCACTCCAAGCCGCGAATGCAGCGGCCCATCTCGCCTCCGCCGATCAGCCAACCGCTGCCCCTCCCGCGCGACATGGCGCAAGCATGCTCCGCACGCAGCATTCTGCAACTGGGGTGTTGTCGTCAGCCAGATTACGAAGCGTTGGGGCCGATGCGGAGGATGGCGTTCGCGTTAACTTCTGCGTACGGTTCTCCGGCTGTTCAGGGGGAGGTAGTTCATGGGCATCAGCACACTTCGCGTTCTGCTCGTCGAAGACTGTTTGGAAGATGCAGAGCTCGTGATCGATGAGCTTCGCTGCGCGGGCTACGCGGTCGAGTACACACGCGTCGAGGATGCCCTGAGCTTGCGTACGGCATTGCTCACGACGCGCTGGCAGCTCGTGCTGTGCGACTACTCGTTGCCCACGCTGGATGCGCTGACCGCTCTGGAGGTCATCAAGGAGCTACACCTCGACCTACCCTTCATCGTCGTTTCGGGCGTGGTCGGCGAGGAAGCTGCCATCGAGGCGATGAAGGCCGGTGCGCACGACTTCGTGCTCAAAGACCGGCTCGCGCGCCTGGCGCCCGCGGTGGAACGCGAACTGCGCGAGGCGACCGTGCGCGGCGAGAACAAGGCATTTCAGGAGCAGCTCTTGCTCTCCGATCGCCTGGTACAGATCGGAACCCTGGCCGCCGGCGTGGCGCACGAGATCAACAACCCGCTGACCTACGTGATAGGCAACATCACCTTCGCGCTGCAGCAACTGTCTCCGCCGCCGCGCACCGACGTGATCATCTCCGAAGCGCTCCAGCAAGCGCTCGAGGGCGCCGAACGAATTCGCGCGACCACCGAAGACTTGCGGGTGTTCTCGCGCAACGACGACGGCAAGCCGCACCCGGTCGAGCTGCGTCGCGTGCTCGAGTCTTCGATCGGTATGGCCTGGACGCAGATTCGCCACCGCGCCCAGCTGATGAAGGACTTTCAAGTCGTGCCGCCCGTAGCGGGCAACGAGAATCGGCTCGGGCAGGTGTTCCTGAACTTGCTGGTCAACGCGGCGCAAGCGATCCCCGAGGGCAACGCCGCAGAGAACGCCATCCGCGTGAGCCTGCGTCAGGTCGGCAATCACGTCGAGGTCGAGGTGAGCGACACGGGCCTGGGTATTCCACCGGACATGCAGAGCCGCCTGTTCGAGCCCTTCTTCACCACCAAGCCCAGGGACGTGGGCACCGGCCTCGGGCTGTCGATCTCGCGCAAGATCGTGCACGAATACTCTGGCGACATCGACGTGCGCACCAACCTCGAGCGAGGCACGACCTTTCGCGTGCGGCTGCCGGTGACCGCCGCGTCCGATGCCGCTTGCGAGACGCCCCCGACCGCGGAGCACCCCTCGCGACACGGACGCGTGATGGTGATCGACGACGAGCCCGCGCTGGTCGAGCTACTCGGGCGTATGCTCAGCATCGAGCACGAGGTCGCCGGCTTCAGCGATGGGCGCCGAGCGCTCGCGTGGCTGGCAACCGAGCACAACTTCGACGTGATCGTCTGCGACCTGATGATGCCGCAGCTGAGCGGGCTCGAGTTCTACGCCGATGTCGAGCGCCTCTACCCCGCGCTGGCCGAGCGAGTCGTGTTCATGACGGGGGGCGCCTTCACGAGCGCCGCGCAGCAATTCCTCGCGGGGGTGCACAACCCACGCCTGCAGAAGCCCTTCCATCCGGACGCGCTGATCACCCTGGTGCGCGAGCTGATCGGCCAGCAGGATCCGGCGCAACTCGCCAGCGCCGTCGCCTAGCTTGTGCCATGCTGCGCGCATGACGTTCTCTGCGCCGACACAAGCCTGGGCGGACTCGGGTCGTTTCGTGGATGCGGGCGGGCATCGCTTGTTCGTGGTGGAACGCGGACAGGGACCAGTCTTGTTGCTGGTGCACGGCTTTCCGACCTCGAGCTACGACTTTCGCGCGATGATGGCGACGCTCTCCGCGAACTACCGCTGCATCGCCTTCGACTTCCCGGGCTTTGGTCTGTCGGACAAGCCGGTCGCATACAGCTATTCGCTGTTCCAACAGGCCGATGCCGTCGAGGCCCTGCTGCGCGCACTCGACGTCCGCGCGGCGAGCATCGTGTGCCACGACATGGGCACGAGCGTCACGTGTGAGCTCCTGGCCAGGCGCGAGGAAGGCCGACTCGGGTTCGAGCTGCCGCACGTGGTGTTCA
This sequence comes from Polyangiales bacterium, assembly GCA_035274465.1. GTDB lineage: Bacteria > Myxococcota_A > Polyangia > Polyangiales > JAFGIB01 > JADGRF01. The sequence continues at coordinate 17,526 of DATEOF010000404.1, read as the reverse complement.
CGAACGGCAGCATGCTGCAATGGCTCGCCAGCTTGACGACGTTCCAGAAGCTGCTGGCGTCGAACGAGACGTTGCCACAGGGCATCGAGCTCTGCGAACGCATCGGCGGCGCGATGGCAGGCGGCTTGCGCGCGTTCACCCGCGTGCCCGACGCCATCTCGGCCGAAGACGAGGTCGTGATGACGGAGCTCATGCTGCACCAGGACGGTCACCTGCGTTTGCCCGCGCTGGCGGGCTACATGCGCGAGCGCTACGTGAACAAGCAGCGCTGGATCGGCGCGCTCACGCGCAGCGCCTCCATCGCGTCCATCGTCTGGGCGACCGAGGATCCGATCGCGAACCTGGCCATGGGACGCGAGCTGCACGCCTTGCTGCCGAACGCCCCCTACGTGGAGCTCGAAGGCGTCGGGCATTTCTTGATCTTCGAGGCGCCCGAACGCGTCGCGGCGGCGGTAGTGGACGGGCTGCGGCGAGCTTGCTAGATCCGCTGCATGCTGCCTGAGCTCGAAGCCGTATTCCGCGATTCGGTCTGCATGAGTTTGCGAAGCTTTCGCAAGGATGGCACGCCCATCGACACACCCACCTGGTGCGTGCCGATCGATGGCCGTCTCTGCTGCTACACCGACGACCGCACGTTCAAGTACAAGCGCATGCGCCGCGAGCCGCGCATCGAGGTCGCAGCCTGCGACGTGTGGGGGCGGCGCTCGACGGAGTGGTACCATGCACGTTGCAACTTCGTGACCGAGCCGGCCGAGCGGGAACGCGTGTTCAAGACGCTGCGCGCCAAGTACAAGATTCACTACGACCTCTCGCTCTGGGGGTCGATCCTGGTCGACCGCGTGAAGCATCGCGTGGTGCTGCAGGTCGAGCTCAGCGAGCCGATCCAGCCTATCGTGTGAGCTCCGCGCGCCGGCGGTAGACCCGCGTCGGACCGATCGCGTAACCGGTGGGCAGCGCGAGCGCAGGCAGCTCCGCGCAGGGCTCGTAGTGCTCGGCGAGCGCGGCTTGCAGCGCTGGAAAGCTCGCCGAGAGCGCGAGGCTGGGAGGCGCGTCGGGCGCAGCAAGCTCACGTACCAGCGCCGCGGTCGCGACCGCACCGAGCGTGTCCGGCGCGGCCAGGTTCAGGTCGGAGAGCGCCAGCGTGTGGAGGAACGGCCGGCCGGTGAGCAGGGCATGGTCGAGCGCGACGCTGCGCTCCAGCTGGCCGCCCGCGCAGCGAGCCAGGGCGCCGCGCAGAGCCGCGAAGGCCTCTGCTTGCTGCGGGCGCGGGGCGTATGCCGCTGGCAGCTGCAGGAGCATGAGCGCCTGAACAGCCAGCCCGGCGGCACAGAGCACGCGGTACGTGCCGTTCCGCGCTGCCGCCCACAGCTGCGGGAACGCGAGGGCCGCCACGATCACCAGCAGCGCGAAGCCGGGCAGCCGCACGTTGTCGTCGCCGCCGGGGTGCGCGCGACCGAGCGCGCTGGCGAACAAGCCGGCGGCGAGCCAGAGCCCCAAGCGCAGCGAGACGGCTCCGCGCGCCATGCCCAGGCCGGCGAACAACGCCAGCACCGGCAAGTACAGCAGCACGTCGACCAGCAGATAGCTCAACAACAACTGCGGCTCCATGCCGTGGCCGGCCGGCACCCAGAACACGTACTTTCCAAACCAGCCGCCGCTCGAGAGTTGCAGCCACGCGGCCACCGCCAGCAGCACGCCACAGCTGGCCGCCAGCGCCGAAAGGTGGCGAGCCCGGGTCTCCCGCACGAGCCAGAGCGCGCTGGCCAGCAGGAAGAACACGCCGTGCTGCTTGGCCAGGCAGCTGGCCGCGAGGCACGCCAGCCCGGCAGCGATCGCGTCGGCCGACAGGCGCTCGAGGCCGAGCAGGATCAGCAGCATGAACACGCCATCGACGCGCAGCAGATCGAGGAACGCGCCGCAGTAGCCGTAGCCCAGGGCGTAGATGCCGACCGCCCAGCAGCCGATGGCGGCAGATGAGGTCTCGCGGCGCACCAGACGAAAGATGCAGGCGAGAGAGCCCGCGAGCGCCAGCACCGAGATCAAGCGCCCGGCCCAGAGCTGCGGCCCGAACAGCGCGGCGCCCGCGGCCATCGGCAGATACGCGAGTGGCGGATACACGAACGGGATGAACTCGGCGCTGGGCGGCGCGTAGATCGGCTGGCCCGAGAGCAGCCGCAACGCGTGCTGCAGCGATGCGCCCTCCATCCACTCCAGGGGCCACGGGCTACCGATGCGGCGAGCGACGGTGACACCCGTCAAGCCCAGGCCGAGCACGCCGACGAGATACGCCAGGCGTTGGACTGAAGCTGCAAGGGGCACGGCGGCCGAGGGTAGCGGGAGGTTCAATGCGTGTCCCTACTTTCTCCATCCTCATCTTCATCCTCATCCTCATCGCCCGTCCTCGTCGCCCGTCCTCATCCTCGTCTCGGTCATTGCTGGCGGCCGAGCATGTCAGCGGGCACGCCCAGCGGCAGGCGCAGCGTTTGCCGGCGTGACGATCACCCACGCGCGCGGCTAGCGGGCGGGTTCGCGCGGACGACCGACTTCGACGTGGATGAAGACTACGATGAGGACAAAGACTACGATGAAGACAAGGACTACGACGAAGATGGGGATGTAGAAGAAGAGTTGAGACGGTTCCGCAACGCTCAATGCGCCGCTAGCTCGCGCGCGAGCGCCTCGTGCCCCTGCACGGTCGGATGCTCGTCGGTCGGGAAGAACGCGCGCGCGCCGAGGTGTTGCAGGCGCGCGGTCGGATCCATGCACAAGACGCCGGCGCGGGCGCAGGTCGACAGCACGCGGCGCGTCGGCGCATCCACGTCGATTGCGGCCGGCTCGATCACCAACCCGCGCGCCGCGAGCTCGGCGAGCAGGTTCGGGTAGTGCAAGATCGACAGCCGCGACAGCACGCGCGACGGCGACGGGATCAGCAGCACGCGCACCGAGAAGCCGCGCTCCCGACCGAGTTGGACGAAGTCGGCCAGCACGCGCTCCAGGACCTCGAAGGCGTGATCGATCTCGGGTGACGGGGGAACCAAATACGTGGCCAGCTCGCCTTCGGGGTAGCTGAGCAGGTGGAGCCCGCGACGGTCGACCACGCGCAGCGGCAGCGGAGCCCACGTGGGCGCGGGACGCGTGCTGCGCGAGCCCAATGCCAGCCACTTGAGGCTGATGAAGTGCAAGAGCGCGGAGTGGCTGCGCCAGCGGTCGAACGTGCCGGTGGAGAGCGCGCGGCGCTCCTGGTGTCCGAGGTTGAAGTTGAGATCGTTGGCCATGAACAGGCCGACCACGACCTGGTCCGGCCGGAGCGGCAGCAGCTTGTCGCGCAGCAGGTGATATTCGTCGATCGTGGTCATGCCCCAGACGCCGGCGTTGATGACCCGCACGTGTTGTGCCGCCGTCAGCTTCTGGGCGAACTGCGCTGGAAAGCTCCGATCGCGACCGACCAGCGCGCCTTCGGTGGCCGAGTCGCCGAGGAACAGCACGCGCGTCTCGCCCGCGGGTTTCACCAGCGGGATCACGTCGCCGCCGAGATCCACGGCCGAGTGGCGCGCGGGGTCGATCGCGAAGTCCCAGATCCAGCTGTCGCGGGCGACCGTGCCGTAGCGCGGATCGAACACGCTGCGCAGCCGCTCGCTGTCACCGGCGTAGCCGATCACGCGCAGCGCGAGCTCACAGATCAGCAGCGCGAGCACGCTGCCGAAGACGAGCGCGAGCAGCTTCTTCACGGCGCACGCCTAACACGGATCAGCGCGGCCGCAGCCGGATCACCTGACCCTTGCTGGGCGGTGGATCGACCGGCGGCAAGGCGAACAGCAACTCTTCGATGCCCGGCAACACGTGCAGGATCGCCGACTCGACGTGCAGCTCGGAGAAGGCACCCTCGAAGATCGCGATAATCTGGTAGATGTTGGCAAAGCCGCGCGCGATGTAGCCGTACTGCGGCTCGTGGTGGACGCTGCGTACATGCTCGCCGCGATGCATTTTTTGGCGTACGGAGGCGATCGCCAGCGTGGTGAGTAGCCGGTGCCGCGCGGAGGACTCGTCGGAGCCGCGCGTGACGAGCATCGACAGCAGCTCTTCGTGGGCACGCTCGATGCCGCGCTTGCGCAGCACGTTGATCAGGGCGTCGGCGTCCTGCAGCGCCAGCTGGTCGAGCGTCAGGCCGCGATCACGTGCGACCGAGAGCGAGGCGCCGATGCGGGCCAGGTCGTCGACGTTGACCAGTTCATGACCGGGCTCGGAGCTGCCCCAGAGCACGGGGGAGTTGCCGTCGATGACCACGATCGAAACGGCGCCCGTGCGGGCGCGCAGCGCCTCGAGCGCGTCGTCCAGCCGGCGGGCGGGCAGCGCGGTCGACGTGCGGGCTGCGGGCGCCTGCTGGAACTGCTCGCTCAGCGTGTGGGCGAACGTCTCCGCCATGCGGTCGAGGCGGTTCTGTGCGGCCTGTCGGTCGGCCGGCGGCTGGTCGAAGATGGCCACGATGCGGAAGCCGCCGGGGACCATCTTCCAGATCATGTTCTCGGCCACGGGGTCGCGGCCTCCGAGCTCAGCGCGCACGTCGTCCGCGCCCAGCTCTCGAGCCACCAGCTCCAAGAATCTGCGAATCGCCGTGTCGGCCATTCCTCTTCGGCTTTAGCACGACCGACACCCGCTGCGCGAGCGGGTGTCGCGGGATGCTCCGTTCTCGTTACGCAAGCGAGCTCACGTTAGGTATTCCAACTTGCATACAGACGCGGTCGGGGCCCACATGACAACGCGGAATATGGGCAACGAAGCTGGAAAACGCAGGATTCGCGCGTCGGCCGTGTGTGTGTACCGAACACAATTGCTCTGCGTGAGTCTGCGCGACCCGCAGTCGCGCGTAGATCGTTTGTTCGTTCCAGGAGGGGCGCTCGAGCCGGGGGAGACCGCGGCGGCCGCAGCTGAGCGCGAGACGGTCGAAGAGACGGGGTATCAGGTGCAGATCGCGCCGGACTCCGAGCTCGTGGCTCGCTACGACTTCGTGTGGAACGGCGTGTTGTTCGACGTCACGACGCATTTTTTTCGCGCTTCGCTCTCCGCCGCGACGGTGGCGGCGCCCCGGGCAGGTGAACCCGCGTACAACGAAGGCGTGCGTTGGCTCGCGCTGGAACACGTCGATCGCGAGCTCGGCTTTTGTGCCCCGATCCTCGAGGCGGTGCGGGCCTTGCTCTAGGGAGTCTCTTTCAACAACACGCCGGCGCTCTCGAACGAGGCGATCTCGCCCGCGCTCATGCCGAGCCAACGCGAAAGCACGTCGGCGTTGTGCTCGCCGCGATGAGGCGCCCTACCCGTCGCGCCGCTCGCGCTCGCCGAGAAACGGTACGGTGATTGGATTACCTTGCGGCTGCCGCCGGCGCGATCGTCGATCGCCACGACGCTGCCCCTCGCGCGCGCGGTCGGACTGTCCAGCGCTGCCGCCGACGACCTGACTTCGCCCCAGGCCAACTCCGCGCGCTCGAGCGCCTCGGCCAGGGTCGCGCGATCGGCCATCGCCAGCAGGTACTCTTTGACCGCGTCGTGGCGCAGGCGGATCTTCTCCGCCAACGGCGCCCCGGCCGGCGTCGGATCGCGCACGTCGCACCGCTCGTTCAGCTGGCGGAACACCCAGCGAAAGTCGCCCGCGATCACAACCTGACCGAAACCGGTCTGCCAGACCTCGTTCACCATGTTGTGGCGCATCGGCAGCTCGTCGAGCGCCAGGTGGATCTGATCGTCGGTCGAGAGCATCGCGTCCAGCATGCACACGTCGAGGTGCTGCCCTCGCCCGGTGCGATCGCGCTCGTGCAGCGCGGCCAGGATACCCACCAGGCCGTGCAGGCCTGCGTTCGTGTCCGCCAGCGAGATGTGCGGATCGACGGGGGCCGCCTTGTCGATCGCGGCTTGCCGGTGCACCAACCCCGACTCCGCGTGCACGACCGAGGCGTAGGCCGGACGATCCGCTTCCGGCCCGCGCTGGCCGTAGCCGCTGATGGACAGCATCAGGAGCCTTGGGTTGTCGGCGGCGAGGTCCGGATAGGCGAGCCCGTACTGCGCCAGCACGCCCGGGCGGAAGTTCTCGATCAGGATGTCCGCGCGCGAGGCGAGGCGCCGGATCAGCTGCGGGCCCCCCTCCTTGCGAAGGTCCACGCACATGTCGAGCTTCCCCACGTTCTGCTGCGTGAAGTAGCCCGACAAACCCGCGGTGACCTTGCCCCAGACGCGCGAGACATCGCCCTCGGGCGGCTCGACCTTGACGACCTCGGCGCCGAGATCAGCCAGCATGCGGCCGGCGTAGGGGCCGGCCAGCACGCGGGAGAGATCGAGCACGCGGAGGTCTGCGAGGGGTGCGCCCATGGCAGCTCACACTGCTAGCAAACACCCCGCGCAACCACAACGGCTCACTGAAAGCGGTACGGGTACTTCACCTGGAACGGCGACTTCGCGAAGTGCGGGAACTTGGCGTTGCGCGCCGCTCTCGCAATGCACGAGCCGGGCTCGCCGGTGATGCCGGTTACGGTCGCGTTGGTCACGCGGCCGCTCGATCCAGACACGCTGATCTCGACGATTGCCGTGCCCTTGGTCTCGGGCGAGGCGCAGGCGCGCACCGCCGATTCGACGCCGCGCATGGCTGCGAGCACTTCGTCGCGCGAGGGCGACTCGGGCAGATCGTCCGAGTCCTTCGACGCCGCAGCGGCCGCAGGCGCAGGGGCCGGCGCTTCCTTGGGCTTGGCTGCCTTCTTGTCGTCGACCGCGGTGTCGAGCAGATCGTCGATCGAGCGGCTCTTCGGTGCGGTCTTCGCCGCGGGCTTGCTGGTGCCACCGAGCAGATCGTCGATGTCGCTGGTGCTGGTGTGGGTCTTCGCCGGCTCGTGCTTGGGCTCGGGCTCGACCTTCTCGGGCTTGGCCGGCTTCGGCTTCTCCGCCAGCATGACCTCGTCGAGCGAAGGAGGCGGTGCCTTCTCTTCCTTCTTCGGCTTGGCCTTGTCGGCCGGCATGGTGTCTTTCGCGCCCTTCTCTTCGGCCGTGCGCGAACTGCGCCGCTTGGCCGCCTTGCCGTTGGCGAGCTCTTCGCTCTCCGGCGCGGGGGCCGCAGGCTCGGCGACTTTCTCCTCGGCCTTCGCGGGCTCGGGCGCCGCGGCCGCAGGCATGGTCGTGGGCGTCGGCGTCGGCTCGGGCGTCACGGTCGGCTGCGCCGTGGCTGCGGTCGTCTCGGGGACGACAGCCGCCGCAGTCTCGGGACCCTTCGCCTCGCGCGTGATCAAGATCGCGGCGAACGCAGCCGCAGCGACCAGTGCGAAGCCACCCAGGATCGCCAGCGGCACCGCAGCGCTGCTGCTCGTGCTCGTGCGGTCCGATACAGGCGCCAGACTGTCGACGCGATTGAACGCGCCGGTCTGATTCATCACGGCCATGCGCGAGTCGTCGTCCGCACGGAAGCGGTCGTACGCCGCACCGGGCGCGATCTGCGGCTGATTCTGGCGTGCGAGCGACGCCAGCGCGCGGATGTCGATCAGGCCCGAGGCTTCGCCGCTGGCAAAACCCGGGTTGCTGCCCGGGCCGTAGCCCGGCTGACTGGTGGTCATCGCGACCTGCTGCAGGTTCGCGGTCGAGAACAGCACCGAGTCTTCGTGACGTTCGCCGGTCATCGCCTGAGCCGCGGTCACGCGGGGCGACGCGGCTGCGGCTTGCCCACTCGACCACGGGGAACCTACGGAGCCCACGGCGGCGGCAGGGACCGCGGTCAGTGCGGGGCTGGAACGCGTGCGGATGGACGAGGCGCGCGCGCGGAGGTCGTCCGACGAACGCGGGCTCGGCCGACGCGCCCCCAGCACATCGTCGTTCTGGAACGTACGGGTGGGCCCTTCATCCTCGTGCTCGAGGCTGGCAGCTTCCGCTTCGGCTTCGGCTCCTTCATCCGAGTCGTCGGGCGGAGCAGGCAGTGCGTCGTAGACTGGAGCGGCAGCGGGCGCCGCAGCCATCAGCTCCGGGCAGCTTCGCACCTCGACCCAGTCGCTGAAGCCATCGCGCCAGACGTGCGCGTCCCAGCCGCCGGGTTGCTCGTCCAGCCAACGCAGGAGCGTGCTGGTGTCAAACGGGCCGTAGCTCTGACCCTCGATGCTCGCGTGCCACTCCAGCTCCGCCGCGGGGACCGCGGGAGCGAGGTCGGCCGGCTCGGCCGTGGGCTGCGGTGCGTCCGACAGGCCGATCTGCGTGAGATCACCGCGGATCAACACGGTGGCTCCGCAGCGCTTGCAGCGAATTTTCAGCTTCTTGCCAGCGACTCGCTCGTCGGGAACTTGGTACTTGGCCTGGCAACTCTCACAAACAACCTTCATCGCCGTGGGTCCTTTCCGCTACGTCACTGCAGGGGACAAGCGCGCTTTTCCTCACCGCACGCGGATGCGGTGTCAAGCTTCTCGACCAGCCCTCCGAATTGGGACTGTACACTCTTTTCGCACAGCTGAACAGGGGCGCCTGTAAGGTTTGAGTCGCAAGGGGCCGGCACCATACCACAAACGATGCGCGTCCTGCGACCCTACTTAAACCCACGTGCCTACGGGGCTTTTAGCCGGCTAGCCGGCCCCGGTCAGCCGCCTATTTGCGCCAGAAAATCGTCGACCTCGGCGAGATTTTCATCGAGCGATTTGGCCTTCCGCGCCCAGTGCTGGGCCCGCTGAACGTCGCCCTTCACCACGGCGATTTGGGCCTGCTTCAAAAACGCCATCGCGCGCGTGATCGGGCGAGGGTCTTCCATCATCGTCAACGTACGCAACGCCTTCATCGCGGTGTCGTAGTCCTCGATGGCCATCGAAGCTTCGGCGAGCTCGGACGCGACCTCGCCACTCTTGCGATCGGTCTCGAGCGCGGTGTTGAGCCAGCGCAACTGCGTGGCACGGTCGCCGCGCGCCGCACAGATGCGCGCCATGCGTTGCTGGAACATCGCCAGCTCGGGCGAGCGCTTGCGCTTGGCGTTGCCGACGATCGGTTCGACGATCGCAGCAGCCTCGTCGACGCGGTCGAGCGACATGTGCAGATCGACGAGCATCAGCCGCGTGCGGTCGTCGTCGGGCGATAGCTGCAATGCCCGACGCAAGGGCTGACTGGCCACTGCGGGCTCGCCCACCTCGAGGAAGAGCTCGGCAGCGCGCAGCAGCAAGCTCAGCTGGTCGGCCGGATCGGCCGCTAGCTCGGCGTCGCCGCTGATCAGCGCAGCCAGCTCACGTTTGAGACCGAGCTGCTCGTACAACCCACGCAGCCGCTGGCGAAGGATCAGCGCATCGGGTGCGTCCTCGTGCACGCGCTGGAGCGCGGCCAGGGCTTCGCCCGGCTGACCCAGCTTCTCGCACGCGTCCAGGAGACCCAGCGCCGCCTCGATCCGCGCGTCACCCTGCTCCACATCGATCAGGCGCAGGCAGATTCCGGCCACGTCGGCCCAGCGACGTTCCTGGCTGTCGCGATCGCGCAGCGCGCGCAACACATCGGCGTCGTCCGGCGCCTCGTTCGCCCACTCGGCGAGGACGTCGCGCGCGCGATCGTGCTGCGCGGCGTCATCGAGCACCGAGACCAGGTGCAGTGCCGCAGTCCGACCCGTGTCGCGGTCCTGGACCGCGCGCGCGTGCTCGCGCAGGTGCTCGAGCGCGGCGACCAGTGCATCAGCCACGCTGCCTCGGGCGATCTGATATGCCTCGTTCAGGTCGGCGACCGCGGCCGCGGGCTGGCCTGCAGCCAGACACAGATCGGCTCGCACTTGCAGCAGCTCCACCCTGCCGCCGTCAGCTTCCGAGTGTGACTCGAGCAGTCGGCCCACGTCCTCGATCGCTGCGTCGTGCTTACCCGCGGCGGCCAGGTTGCGCGCGTGCTCGGCGAGCAGCGACGAGTCCTTCGGGCTGATCAGCAGCGCGGCGCGCAACGCTTCGGCCGCGCCGTCCACGTCGCCCAGCTGATCGCGGAACAGGGACGCCGCTTGCTTGAAGCAGGCCACGGCCTGCTCACCTGGGGGCAGCCGGCTGGCTTCGCGCATCAGCAGCTCGCCCAGCGGACGCCACTGCTCGCGCTCGCTGTAGAAGTTGACCAGGCGCTGGCGCAGGTCCACGTCGTCCGGACAAGCCGCGACGCCCAGCTCGAGGGCCTGGAGCACACGCTCGTCGTCCTGGAAGCTGGCGAAGGCATCCGCCAGGTTGTCGGCCATGGCCGAGGCGTGCGGTCCGGTCTCGCTCTTGAGCAAGCGCAGCATCAGCTCGGCGCGCTCGCGTGGATCGAAGTCCTGCGGCAGGCACGAGAGCAGCGCCGTGAGCAGGCCGCGATGCTCCGGGTCCCACTCCAGCGAAGCGCGGTAGATGTCGGCCGCAGACTCGGGCTGCTGCGCATTGGCGTACGCCGATCCCAGCCGCAAGCCGAGCTCGGTGATGGCGACCACGTTGCGCTCGTCGCGCGCGCGGTCGAACTGTTGCTGCAAGAGCTCGGCGAACTCGGCGCCCAGGTTGTGGCGCTGGTAGACGCCCAGCAGCTTGTCGGTCGCCTCGAGGTTGGTCGAGTCCTCCTCCAAGATCTGCTTGAGCACCGGGATCGCGTCGCGCTCGGCGCGCAGCGTTTCGATCAAGAAGCGCGCGTAGCCCAGCATCAAGAACACGCGCTCCGGCACCTGCAACAGGGCACCCAGCGTGGTCTGGATGAAGGCATCCATGCGCGTGCGATCGCCCAGGCGCTCGAGGATGCCGAGCATCGGCTCCCAGAGCGTACGTTCGGAGGGCTCGCGCTCGAGCAGCCCGGCGTAGGCATCGGCGGCCAGCGATAGATCGCCATTGGGCCCCGAGGCCAGCGCCGCCAACTCGCGTCGCAGCGCGTCGGCTTCACCTTCGGGCGCGAACTGGATCGCTTCGCGCAGGTAGCCCATCGCGCGCTTGGTGTCCTTGGCCTGCAGCCGGCACTCGGCCAATCCCGAGAACACCCAGGTCGCCATCTCGCTCGAGTCGCCGTGCTTGCGCACCAACTCGGCCGCCCGCACCAGCAAGCCTTCGGCGCGCTCCAGCGCCTGCACGCGCAGCGCGAGCTCGATGCCTTCGCGCAGCTGCTCGAGCGTGGTGTCGGGCAGCTCGACCCGACGCTCGATCAGCATCAACAACATCTCGTCGTCCTGCGACGTACGCGCGACCTTCTCGAACAGGCCGATCACGCCTGCGTGGGTCGGCGCAGCGGCAAGGGCCTGACTCAAGCTGGTCTTGGCCCGCGCGTAGTCCGGTTGCTCTTCGAGCGCGCGAGCGAGCGAGCGGACGCCGTCGTCGCGCCACTGCGGATCGGCCAGCTCCATCTCGGCGAGCAGGAAGCGCGCTTCGTCACGCGCCTGTTTGTCGGCCTGCTTCTCGTCCAGCGTGGAGATGCGCTGCAGCACTCTGCGCTGCTCGGCGCGATCACCGCGCGCCCCGGCGACACGTGCCATGGCGAACCAGGCCTCGATCACGCACTCGCCCGAAGCCTCGACCTTCGAGTACAGGCCCGCAGCGTGGTCGAAGTTGGCCAGGCGCTCTTCGATCACGCGCCCGAGCCGCAAGGTGAGCAGCGCGGCATTGCGCGGCCCACCCGGGTTACGGCTGCGCTGCGCGTCCTCGGCCAGCTGGGCCAGGTGGTCGGTGTAGCGCGAGAGCTCGCCCATACGCACCGCGAGCTCGAGTGCCCCCTGGTGCATCGGATCGGAGTGCTGATCGAGCGAGAGCGACTGCAGCCGCAGATCGAGCGCCTCGGACTGGCGTGCCGGCACGGCCTCGAGCGCTTTCGACTTGGCGGCCATGATCTCGGCCTGCAGCCTGGGCTCGCGTGCGAGCGCGAGGCGGGCATCGAGCACGCGCAGCAGCAGGTCGATCTCGCCGTTGGCTTGCAGCAGCCGCGACAGCCGCTGAGCTTCGTTGTCGCTCTGAGCGGCGGCCTCGAGCGACGAGGCGAGCAGCTCGGAGGCGGTGTCGCGCTGGTTGCGCGCGATCGCGATGCGGTACAGCTCGTAGAACACTTCGGACGGGCCGAGCACGACCTCGGCGTCGGCCTTCTGCCGGCGCACCAGCAGCAGCAAGCCGCGGTACGCGCGCTCGGAGCGATCCAGATCCCCCTGCGTGTGCGCCAGGCGAGCCAGCGCGTGCAGCGCGCCTTGATGCGCGAGATCCATCTTCGAGGCTTGCTCGAGCTCGGCGAAGGCCTCGTCGATCAAGCCCGCGGACTCGCACACACGGCCCAGCCGGTAGTGAAGCTCGGCGCGCTCCGGCGAGCGCTTGCGGCCGAAGCCGTCGATCAGAGCCTTGAGCACGCTGCGCGCCTCGTCGAAGCGGCCCGCCACATGGAAGCCTTCGGCGAGCATTACGCGCAAGTGCAGATCATCGGGCGCGAGCTCGGTCGCACGCAGCAGCACCGGGATGGCGCGATCCGGCGCGCGCAGCTTCGCGTAGTACAGATCGGCCGCTTCGCGCAGGTAATCCAGCCGCCGCGCGGGCTCGGTGATCAGCTCGGCGCCGCTGGCCAGCAGCCGCGCCAGTTGTTCGTGGGCGCCGTCCTTGCGGTACAGCTCGGCCAACAAGTCGCGGGCTTCGCCGACCGACGCATCCTGCGCCAGCGCTTGTTCGAGGCAGGCGCGGGCGCGCGCCGGTTGGCCCGAGGCGAGCTGGGCGCGCGCCAGGGCGATGGCAGTGGCGGCGCGCAGCTCTTGCGGCGCTGCGGCCAGACGGATCTCGAGCCACTCGGCGGCCTTGGCGTGCTCGCCCAGCCCCGCGTGCAAGCGTGCCAGCGCTTCGCTGGCATCGCCGTCGGACTCGAGCGCGTGCAGCTCACGGTACGCGACCATCGCGCCCGCGACGTCGTTCAGCGCGCGCTCGCGCAGCTCTGCTACCTGGCGGAACAGCCAGGCGGCCTCGGAGCCACGGCCCATGTCGCGCAGCCCGCGCGCCTGCTGATCGAAGATCGCAGACAGCTCGGCGTACTGGCCCTTCTGGCGCAGCAGCGTGTTGAGCGCGTCCAGCGACGGCTTGTGACCCGCCCGCTCGGCCAAGTTGGATTGGAGCACGCCGATCCGATCGCCGCGAGATTCGAGCTCGCCGACGAGGCGTGCGACCTCGAGCCGCAGCGCGAGCTTGCGCTCCAGCTCCGGCGCCAGCGCCAGCTCGTGGCGGCGCAGCATCAACAGCTCGGGCAGTCGATCGCCCGCCGTGTACAGCTGGCCGAGCGCGACCAGTGCCTTGGTGTCGCGCGGATCCTGCGCCAAGAGGTCGCGGTACAGCTCCATCGCGCGATCCGGCTCGCCCACCGGACCCATCGCGAGCGCGGCCGCCTGGTGCAGCAGGCGCTGGCGCTGCGCGGGTTCGAACGGTAGCCCGGCCGCCTCTGTCAGCAGCACGAGCGCGCGACCGGGATCCTTTTGTTCCAGGTAGAACGCCACGAGCTTGTCGACCGACCAGGCGACTGCCGCGGGGGCCTCGCGCTTGCCGGCAGCCTTCTTGCCGCGCCGCCACAGACCCACGGCGCGCGCGTACAGCGCCTCGACCGTCGCGCCGAGCTGGCGCTTGTCGCGCACGTGCTCGACGCATACCTCCGAGGCCTCCGCCAGCCCGTCGAGCTGCTCGTCGTCGCCTTCGGCGAGGCTGCGTAACGTCGCCACGAGCGCGGGACCCGGCTCGGTCCGCTGCACCTCGGCGAGCGCGATCAACGTCGGCCGGTGACCCGGCTCGGCGCGCAGGCCGCGCAGCAGCGCCGACTCGGCCGCTCGCGGATCCTTGCGTTGCTCGCGGTGCCAGGTCGCCACGCGCGCGAACAGCTCGCGGCTGACGGTGGCGGGCAAAGCCGCGGAATGCGCCACGGTCGCCTCGGAGAGCGCCATGCACAGCGCGTCGTAGCCGGAGACCTCGACCGCGACTTGCTCGAGCATCTTGAACAGCGGCTCGCTCGGCGCGGCCTTGACGATCATGTGCGCGACCGCCTGTTCGGCCGCGGTGCGGAACTGGCCCAGCTGGCCGGCGAGGCGCGCTGCCGCGGTGGCAAACTCGACGCGATCGGGGCTGATGCGCGCGGCTTCGACGTAGGCCTCGAGCGCGGCCTCGCGATCTTCCACGCGCGTCTCGAACACCAAGCCTTCTTCGTAGCGCAGCTCGGCCACGCGCGGCGTGGTCTTCGGGAAGCTGGCGATGGTCTCCCGGTACGCGGACACCACGGCGAGCCACTGGCCGAGCGCCTCGGCCAGCCGGCGGATCTCGCGCTCGGTCGCGCGATCATCGGGGCTGAGCGCGAACGCGCGCCGGTAACACTCGAGCGCCTGTTCCGGATCCTTGCCCTGCTTCTCGAACAGCTGCGCGGTCTCGGTCAGGATCTCGGCGCGACGCGCGGAGCTGAGCGCGGAGGTGAGCCGCGCCTCGAGCAGCGCCACGGTGTGCTGCCACTCGTCGGTCTGCTTGTAGGCCTCCGCCAGCGAGGCGACCGCGATCGAGCGGCAAGCCTCGTGCTGGAGCAGCGTGACCTGTCCGGCGCGCGCACCCGGGTTGCGCGGCTCGACTTGCAGCGCGGTGCGGTAGCGCAGCACGGCCAGCTCGGGCTTGCCGAGGCGCGTGCGGTAGGCGTCACCCAGCTGCGTCTGCAGCGCGGTGAAGCGCGCGACCTCGTCCTGCGCAGCGTGGCTCAGCACCTCGGCCAGCTCGGACCAGCGCTCGGCGCGGCTGAGCAGGTCGGTCAGGCCGCTCACGGCTTCGCGGTCTTCCGGGTGCAGCTCGTGCACCTGGCGCCAGGTCTGGATGGCGGCGTCGAGGTCCTTCAGCTTCTCGTCGCTGATCTTCGCCAGCCACACCAGGTCGGCGCGCCGCGCTTGCACGCTGGTCGCGACCTTCATGCGCTGGCGCAGCAGCTTGGCCAGCCCGGGGTAGTCCTCGTCGCGCGCAGCCGCGGCGACGAGCGCATCGAGCGCCTCGACGTCGCTGCCATCGTCGCCGACGCGCGAACGCCAGGCGCGGCGCGCGCGGTCCTTGTCGCCGAGCTTCTCGGCGAGCTGCGCAACCTTGCCCAGCATGGTCTTGCGCACGGCCTCGTTGGGCTCGAGCTCGCTCATGCGCGACAGCACGTCCAGCGTCTCGCTCTCGCGTTCGGTCTGCTCGAGCAACTTCACGAGCCGGCGGCCGGCCGCGATGCTGCTGTCCGCGCTGACTCCGGCGTCGAACACCTCGCGGTAGAGCAGGATGGCTTCGGGCAGCTGGCCCAGCTGCTCCTCGCGCAGGCGCGCGGCTTCCATCGACAGCTCGGCCTGCATCAGCGGCTCTTTGCTGGCGCGGGCGGCCTCGACCAGCGCGCTCACGTAGCGCTCGAAGTCGCGCGTGCGCTCGGCGAGCACGCGCAAGGCGTCGCGCTCGTGCGCGCTCGGCTCGAGCACCAACAGCGCAGCCTGGTGGGTGAAGGCGCGCTCGTCGTCGCGCAAGTCGAGCGCGCGCTGCACGAGCTCGCGCAAGAGTGCTCGGCGCTCCACGGGATCGGCGAAGCCCAGGCCGCGCTCGAGCACGCGGACGATGTCCTTCGGGTTGTTGGTGCGCTGAAAGTGCTCCTTCAGCTGCATCAGCGCGCTCTTGCGCTCGGTCGGAGCGGCGCTGTCGGCGCCGAGGATGCGCTCCAGCAGATCGAGCGCCGGCTTGTACTCCGGCGCGTCCTTGCGCAGCTTCTCGACCTCGAGCAGCGCGGCCGCGTAGTCGTGCAGCGAGTCGACGTAGCACACGGCCATGCGCTGGCGCGTGTCGCGTTGCTGGCGCGCGGGCTGCTGATCGAGGCGCGAGCCCCAGAGCGCGATCAGGTCGCGGTAGCGTCCCTGGCGCTCGAGCAAGCGCTCGAGCGACGCCGCGAGCGAGGCGTTGTCCGGCTCGAGCGCGAACAGCTGGCTCATGTAGCCGATGGCGCGGTCGGGTTGCGACGCGAAGTCCTTGGCGACCTGCGCCGCTTCCTCGAGCAGCTTCATGCGCTGCGCCGTGTGATCGGCGCGCGCGATGGCGCGGTCGTAGACATCGAGCAGGTCGCCCCAGCGTTCGGCCGTGGTCAGCGCCACGGTCAAGCGTTCGAACGCCCAGGCGGCGCTGCCGTCGATCTCGACGACCTTGAGCAGCAGCTCGGCGAGCTCCTTCGAATCATCGCCGTACCATGCCTCGTAGAAGCGCACGGCGCGCTGGCCGATCTGCGAGGCCGCGCGCGCGCCCAGGTCGCGCTTGTGCAGCACCGAACGAAACAGCTCGCGCACGTCGCTCGGACGTTGCGCGGTGTCGACGAGCTCTTCGACCAGCTCCCAGTGCTGATCGTTATCGGGTTCGCGCTTGACCGCGTCGATCGCCGTGCTCAATGCATCGGACGGCGGCGGCATGTTCTGTCCTCGCGCTTTATCGGCCATGGGCTCCTCGGCGACATCCTGAGTCGCTCGCACTTCGCGCGACATGCTTCTTCGTACACCGCGGCCAGGCGTCGTAACGCAGGGTGTCGGCGGGCACGATGTCGCGGAAAAACAAGTGAAACACGAGTATACGGTAGCCAGTTGACATGGATCTACGGCGATCGCCTTGCTGCTCTTGGCTGCAACATGCACGGCCGTACACCGGATCACGCTGCGGGCTCCGAAGCCGCGGACGTGATCGCCTGGGGCTACTGGCATTCCGATGCGCTTAGATGTACGACGTGGGCAGCCATGACCCAGAAGCGGAAGCTCAACACCTACAGCTCGCGCATCACCGAGCCGCGCTCGCAAGGCGCGTCACAAGCCCAACTCATCGGCGCCGGTTTGACCGAGTCCGACCTGGCCAAGCCAGAGGTCGGAATCGCCTCGATGTGGTTCGAGGGCAATACCTGCAACATGCACCTCGACCGTTTGGCGGTCTCGGTGAAGCAGGGCGTCCAGGAGGCGGGCCTTCAAGGCATGCGCTTCAACACTATCGGCGTGAGCGACGCCATCTCGATGGGCACCGAAGGCATGAGCTACTCGCTGCAGTCGCGCGACCTGATCGCGGACTCGATCGAGACCGTGATGGGCGCCCAGTGGTACGACGCGCTGATCACCATCCCCGGCTGCGACAAGAACATGCCGGGCTGCCTGATGGCCATGGGCCGGCTCGACCGCCCATCGCTGATGGTCTACGGCGGAACCATCCGCGCGGGTCACCACGGCGGCCAGGTGCTGGACGTGATCAGTGCCTTTCAGAGCTACGGCGAGTACCTGGCCGGACGCATCGACGACACGCAGCGGCGCTTGATCGTCGCCAACTCGTGTCCGGGCGCGGGTGCCTGCGGCGGCATGTACACCGCCAATACGATGGCCTGCGCGGTCGAGGCGCTCGGTATGTCGCTGCCGTACAGCTCGTCCACGCCCGCCGAAGACCCGAAGAAGCACGAGGAGTGCGTGGCAGCGGGCCGCGCAATCCTCAACCTGCTGGAGCTCGAGCTCACGCCGCGCAAGATCATGACGCGCGCGGCGTTCGAGAACGCGATGGTGGTGGTGATGGCGCTCGGCGGCTCGACCAACGCGGTCTTGCACCTGATCGC
>DATEOF010000403.1:0-22151 GCA_035274465.1 Polyangiales bacterium | reverse complement strand
TCGCACCCGCCGCTGTGGGCTGCGTTGCTGGCGGCATCGCGTCCATCGCGACCTGAGCCGCGCCGCCATCGGCTGCTGGCGCCGGGGCACCCGCGGCGGCTGTCGCGTCGGTGCCAGCTGCAGGTGCGGTCGCGACAGGTGGCGAGCTGGCCCCAGCCTGTGCCGTCGACGGCGCCGCTGCGTTGGGCCTGTCAGTACATGCGAGCAGGCTCATGCAGCACAGCACTCGAAACGCATAGTGCATGCCGCGAAGTATCCTCGATGCCGGCGCGGCTTTCATCAACACGCTGCGCCAGGTGCCGCGACGCAAAGCTGATCAGCTCCCAAACCACAACACCATCCCGTTGTGCAGCGCGTGCGCGAGCATGGCCGGGAACAAGCCGCGGCCTCTCGCGAACAGTGCACCCGCCAGCAGGCCCAGCACGAGCTGCGGGACGCCGTAGCTTCCCAGGTGCGCGAGCGCAAAGGCGCAGGCGCCTAGCACGAACGCCAGGTGTTTCTTGCCCTGCGGCAGGTCGGCCTCGATCGCTCGCTGCAGCCAGCCGCGGAAGAAGTACTCCTCCACGAGCGGTGCGATCACGGTCATGGTCAGGGCCATCGCCACGACCTCGCCGCCGCTGAACTCGGCCGACGCGGCATCGCCGGCGGGCGGGAACACGCGCACCAGCCCGAGTGCCAGCGCGCCCGACGCGCTGCCGGCGAGGGCGCCGAGCGGCCAGTAGATCGGGCTCTGCGGCAGGAAGCTCGGGCGTTCGATGCGCGCGTCGTTGCGCCAGGTCAGGAGTGCCAGCAGCGCGGCGGACAGCGCAAAGGCGGTGGCGAGGGCATAGCCGGTCGGCAGCGCAGACAAGGTCAGCACTCGATACGAGACGGCTTGCAGCGCGAAGAAGCCGCTCGCAGCCAGCAGCGCGCGCCAGACCGTGGTCTCGCGCTCGATGTCGTCGCCGGGGTCGTCGATCCAGCGCACGTTCAAGCGTGCGGCGCGGTGGGACTCGAAGCAGACGGCGAGCGCCGCGATGCAGGCGGTCGTCGCCGACCAGTTGTTGGGGGCGAGCAGGGTCGCGAACACCGGGAGCATCAGGATCTGCGTCGAGAATCCCGTCGTGCTCTGCGCGCCGCCGACACCGAGTACGCCCACCCCCGTGGACAAAAACGCGATGCTGACCGCGCCGTCCGTGAGCGCGAACAGCGCGACCATCGAGAGCACGATGCTGTAGGTGTGGCTCGTGTCCTCGTTCAACGCCGAGCCGATCGCGAGCAGCAGCAGCAAGAGTAGGGCTGGGCTCAGCAGCTGGCGCAACGCACGCGATTTTCCGTCGAGCACCTGGTGCGGTGAGATCGGCAGCCCGGAGAGGAAAGGTCGCGCCGCCTGGTCCGAGCGCGCCGCACGGCCCGCCTGACCGATCGCCTGCAGCACACCGAAGTAGAGGACGAAGCCTGCGCTGAACAACAGCACTTCCACGGGCACGTCGTGCCAGCTCGGGATCAGCACGAGCCCGAGCGCGGGCACGACGAGGATCACGTTGACCACCAGCAACGCGCCGCCGCCGTGGCGCAGCATCATCGTGCGTTCGAGCGCGAAGCGATCGCGGAAGCGCTTGGCCTGCTTGGGTGCACGCAGCTGTGGATCGAGCTGGTCGATGCCGTGGCGATAAGCTGCGGCCACAGCGAGGTAGCTGATCACCCCCAGCGCCAGGAATCCCAGGTACAACGCGCCGAGCGAGGGTGCGGGCCCGACCCATGCCTGCGCAAACGGTGTGGCGAACGCTTCGCCGAGGCCGGACATCAAGGGTCGAAGCGGCGTGATGCCTGCGACCATGCCGAGCAACGAGAGCGACAGCCCGACGTAACCGCCCCAACGCGCAGGCGCGCCGGGCCCCAGCGCGCGCAGCCATGCGATCGCCGCCGCACCCGCGAGGTAGCTGTTGGCAAAGGCGAAGAAGCCGAGCAGCGTCGGGGCGATCGAAGACAGTTCGATCTCGCGCTGGACCGAGATCGCGGCCAGCACCCCGGCCATCGTGAACGGGATGAACGTGACCATGTCGGCGAAGGGCAGGCCGACCAGCGCGAGCGTGCGCAGCGGCAGCGCGTCGAGGAACGTGTCGCTGCGCGTGCCCATGAGCTGGAGCCGGCCGAAGCGCTTGGCCATGCCGGTTCCGAACCCGAGCAGCAGTACGCCGAGCATGTGCCAGGTGAAGTTGCTCGCGTGTTGCTGCACGTTACGCGCGACGCTCTGCCACGCCATCATCCCCAGGTACGCAGCACCGAACAGCGTGATCAGCAGGAACGTCGGTGCTCGCGAGAGCTTCGGCGCTTCGCCCACGCGCACCGCACGGCGGCGCATCTGCAGCCACCAGAGCTTGATCAGAAACCGCAGCTGACGCAGACCGCTCGGTGCGCGCGCGACCGAGTCGCTCATGTGCCGACCAGCGCCAGGAACGCGTCCTCGAGGCTCGCGTCGTCCGCGACGCCGGCCAGCGCGCGCAGGTGGGCCGCGGTGCCCGCACCGATCACGCGGCCGTGATCCATGACGATCAGCCGGTCGCACATGCGCTCCGCCATGTCGAGCAAGTGCGTGGACACGAGCACCGTCGCTCCTGCGTCGGCCTCGCGGCGCAGCAACTCGCGCACGCGCAGCGCGGTCGGCGGGTCGAGCCCGTTGGTCGGTTCATCGAGCAGGAGCACGCGCGGCCGGTGCACCAGCGCGCACAGCATCGCGAGCTTCTTCTTCATGCCGTGCGAGTACGACGATGTGAGCGCTCCGAGCTGCGCCTCGAAGTCGAACACGGTCACCTTCTCGCGCAGCCCGGCCCAGGCTGGCTCGGGCGACAGGCCGCGCGCGCTGATCGTGAAGTCGAGCGTCTCGCGCCCGGTGAGAAAGTCGTAGAACTGCGGCTCGTCCGGGGTGAAGCCGACGCGTTCCTTCACGCGCAGCGCTTCGTGGGTGCAATCGAAGCCCAACACCTGCGCGTGGCCGGTCGACGGGCGCAACAGGCCCAACAGCAACTTGAGCGTCGTCGTCTTGCCCGCGCCGTTCGGGCCCAACAGGCCCACCACTTCGCCCGCGCGCAGCTCGAAGTCGAGCGCATCGAGCGCGACGAAGCCCGAGAAGCGCTTGCCGAGGCCATGCGCAGACACGAGCACGGGCGCAGCGCCGGAAGGCTCGGCTGTGGTTTCGTCCATTCCGCACGCTACGATAGCGCAGTGACGCAAATTCTGCGCAACTTACTGTGAGTATTGCTGCGCTGTGACTGCGAGGTAACCATGTCCGATATGGCCATCGACGCTGGTCGCAGAGATCTGCAAGATCGGTCGCTATGGTTCGAATCGGAGTGTCGTGGATCCTCGGGCTCAGCGTGCTCAGCGGCTGTGCGCGCTCGCACATCGTGGGTTCGGAATCGGACGCGGAGCCGATCGAGCGCGGCGACGAGTGTCAGGAGCAAATCGAAGCGTCGCAAGACGGGTTGCCGGTCGACCTGTTCTGCACCGGTCTGTACGAGCGCGGAGATCGCGAGGCGATCGCGGACGGCGTGGAGGCGTTCCAACCAGCCTACGCGCTCTGGTCCGACGACGCGGGGAAGTCGCGCTGGATCAAGCTGCCGCGCGGCGAGAAGATCGACAGTTCGGATCCCGGACGCTGGCGCTTTCCAGTGAACACCATGCTCTGGAAGCAGTTCGACGCGGACGGAGCGCACGCCGAGACGCGCGTGTACCAGAAGGTGCGCGACGACAAGTGGCTCAAGGCCACGTACATCTGGGACGACGACGGCGAGCACGCGACCCGCGAAGGCGAAGGCCGTCAGTTCGACCGCAACGGCGTGGACTACCTCGTGCCCCCGGCGAGGCTCTGCGACGACTGTCACGAGGGACATCCGGACAACGTGCTCGGCTTCGAGGCGGTCTCGCTCGGCTTGCCCGGTGCAGATACCGGCGGGCTCACGCTGCAGAAGCTCGTGGATCAGGATCTGCTGAGCGATCCGCCGGAGAACGCCGAGCTGACGATCGGCGACGACGGCACCGGCAAGGCCGCCGACGTACTCGGCTGGCTGCACATCAATTGCGGCGTGGCCTGTCACAACGACGGCGTCAACTCCGAGGCCGAGAAGACCGGCCTGCGTATGAAGCTCGATCCCACCGTGCTCGATGGCCGGCCGTCCAACGACTTTCAAACCTTCAAGCTGTTGATCGACGTCGAAGCGGTCACGCAGCAGTGGCAAGAGCAGAAGCGCATCGTGCCAGGGAAGCCGGAGGAGAGCCTGCTGTACAAGCTGATCACCAGCCGCATCGACGGGACGGAGTCCAACAACAAGCAAATGCCACCGCTCGCGACTCGCATCGTCGACGACGTGCACGCGGACAAGATACGCGAGTGGATCCTGGCGCTCGGCGAGCGCTGAGCTCAGCGCGCCTTGGCGCGGGCGCGCTGGCCGCCGGCGGCTGCAGGCGGCTCCAGGACCAGGGGCACGACGTCGTTGGCTGCGGTGAACGCGACGCTCAGGCCGGCGAGCAACGCGTCGCTCGGGTGATCGTGTCCATCGAAGTCGAAGACCAGCACGCCGGTCACCGCGCGCTGGCGCCGCGCGGCGTGGCTGAGCAGTGCGGGTACGAATTGAACGCCGGTCGGTCCGGTCCAGGCGTCGTTATCCACGGTGCTCGTGATCACGTCCGCGGGATCGATCGCCGTCTGTGAGTCCTCGATCTCGTCGTTCAGGAACTGCGACACCAGGCTGTCGATGTCGTTTGCCGCAGGGCAGTGCTCGGTGGCTCCGACCAGCCTCGGTTTCCCGTCGCGCATCAGGAACAGCATGATGTGACGCGCCGAGGCGCGTTCGGCGACGAGTGACAGGACGCTGCGCACGCGCGCGTCGAGGTCGTGACACGCCGACAGATCGATCTGCGCCGGACGTTGCCCCGTGCGCTCGGTCGCGAGCGCCGCGCTGTCGTCGTCGGTGCGCGCGCGGACGTTCGCCTTGCTGGTGAGCACGCCCGCTCGCTCGGCATCCTGCAGCAAGCGCTGGTAGCGCCCGATCAAGATCGGGTTCCTGCTCTGCGAGAACAGCGCGTCGCAGTCCTGCGCCGCAGCCTCGAAGGCGCGCGCGTCGCCCATCGCGATCGCGATGCGAGCCCGCAGCTCGTAGCAGCGGCCGCCGAACACCGCGCCCATCGGCCACTGCTCGCGGATCGCGTCCACCTCTCGCAGCTGTGCCAGCGCGGCCGGATAGTTCGCGCCCGCCAGCTCGACGCTGGCAAGCCCGATGTGCAGGTCTCGGCGCTGCACCGTCAACATGGCAACAGCTGCCTCGCGCAGCATGTTCGTCCCGCGCTCGCGCGCTTCGTCGACGCGGCCGGCCTCGGCGAGTGCCTCGAGTAGGCCGCGCGCGTTGGCCGACCAGATCGAGACCTTGCCGGCTGCGGACTTCGCCAGCGCAGCCTCGAACGATTCGACCGCGCCCGCGGCGTCGCCGCGCAACAGCTGGATCTGGCCGCGCGCGAAGATCGGTGCCGCCTGCCAGGCGCGAAAGAGCTCGGCCATCGTGTCGAGCTTGTGCAGCGTCGCGCGCAGACGTGCGACGTCGCCGATCTCGGCGAACGCGAGCGCCTCGTACCAGCCTTCGATGCCCTCGAAAAACTGGCTCGGCGCGTTGCGGATCCGCAGCATCTCGGACTTGCGCACGAATACGTCGGCGCCCTCGGTGTCGCCCTGGCGCAGCGCCCATGCCTTGCGCAGCCGCGTGGCATTCACCTCGAACAACGGCTCGCGCTCCAACGCGTCGAGACGTTGAATGGCGCTCTCGCGCCCGCCCATCGTCTCCAGCACTGTCACAGCGTACGTGATGGCCAGCTTCATGTATCGATACAGCGAAGGCCCCACGCCCACGGAGGCTGCGTCGCTCATCAGTTCGAGGCAGGCGAGGTACCCCGCGTGAGCCTGCTCGATTCGGCCTGCGAAGTTGTGGCAGGTGGACTCGACGTTGCGCTGCAGCACCCGAATGGCTGGGGACAGCGGCGCGAAGGGCTCGAGCGAGGGCATCGACGACAAGAACTCGAGGTCATTCGCGGCTCCCACCATGCCGATCACGTGGGCCGTCACGCGCACGAGCTCGCGGATCGAGTCGCCCGGTGGCATGCCGCGATCGGCCTCGGGCGTGGCGTCGTAGCGCGCCTGCGCGCGCGTCAGCGCCTCGCTCAGCAGCTGCTCCGCAGGTACGGACTCCTCGAGCTCGGCGTAGTCGCGCAGGCCGCTGTCCGCGTACAGCTGATCGACGATGTCGCGCGCCAGGTCACAGCGCGGCACGGTCGTGATCGCCAGGCGCTGCAGCCAGCTGAGTTGCAGGGTCAGGCGCAGCCGGCGGGGCAGCCCCAGGCGTTTTGCTTCGGCCACTGCAGCCTCGAGCGTGTGCATCCAATCGGAGGGCAGCGCTTGAATGTACTCTGCCAGGCGCGCGGGTTCGTCACCCAGCTGCCTGCTCGCGACCGGCAAGCGCGCGAGCAAGAGGTCGATCGCCTTCTGGCCTTGGCCGGACGCCAGAAGGTGCCCGGCAGCCTTGAAGTCCGAGTCCGAGCGCTGCGTCAGCATCTCGGCGATGCGCTCGTGCAGCGAGTGCTCGAGCGCGGGATCCAGCTCGGAGCGCAACAGCGGGATCCACATCGGCTGGCTCACCGCATAGCGCTCGCCCGACGCGCGCACGATGTCGGCCGTGACGAGCTCGTCCAGGCAACGCAGGATCTTCGGCCGGTCGGCCTCGGCGAGCATCAGCCGGCATTGATCGAGCGTCAACGAGCGCTCGCCGCTCAGCGCGAAGGCTTGACCCAGCGAACGGCTGCTCGGATCGAGCATCGCGATGCGCGCGCGCAATGCGTCCGCGACGCTGCCGGGTAGCGCGGCGCGATCGAGCTCGCTCGGCAAGAACCAGCTGCCGTCGCGGAAGCCGACCAGGTCGCGATCCAACAGGTGCTGACACAACTGCATGGTCGCGGCAGGCACGCCGTTCGACACCGCGTGCAAGTGCGCGGCGACCGGCAGCACGTTGGGCACGTCGCCGAACATCGAGACCAGCAGCCGCTCGGTCTCGGACGCCGACAGCGGCCGCAGCGTGATCGTCGACTCTTCCTGGCGGAGCAAGTCCAGCCCGCGGATGCCGTGCGCGACCGCCTCATTCGAGGCCGCCGTCACCACCACCATGCGGCGCCCCGCGACGCGTTGCGCCAGGAGCGTGATGAACGCGCGCGTCGGTTCGTCGACGCGTTCCAGGTCGTCGGCGGTCACGACCAGCAGGCCCCGCCGCGTGACGGAGTCCATCAGGCGCAGCAGGGCGCCGTGGACGAGCGCGCGCAGGTTGGGGGGTGGCGACGCCGATTGGCTGCCTACACCCATCAGCTCTACCACCCGCGGCCAAACCTCCGCCAGCGGGCCGGCCTGTGCTGCTATCAGCTGCGTCGCTTCCCCGGGCAGCTCGACCACCAGCTGCTCGAGCAGCGAGCGCACGCCGCCCCAGTCGCCGTCCTCCGCGTCCGCGGCGTCGGCGCGCAGCACGGTCGCGCTGGCGAGCTTGGCTTCGAGCGCACAGGCATCGACCATGCGCGAGCGCCCCACGCCGCGGGGGCCGGTCAAGAACAGCTTGGAGCCGCGGCCGCGCGCCGCCTGGATCATCTGCTTGCGGATCTGTTGCAGCACCCCGTCGCGGCCCACCAGGCTCGGTGTGGACAGAAACGAGCGCTGCACCAGCAGCTGCTCTTCGATCGAAAGGCCGGCGATCGCCGTCAGGCGCTCGATCACGGCCGCGGCGCTGGACGGGCGCCGGGCGGCCGAGAGGCTCAGCAGGGCCATCACCAGCTGATCGAGATCGGGAGGAATGTCGGCCACATAGCGCGACGGCACCACCGGTTGCGTCCGCCACGAGTTGCGCAGCGTGGCGAAGCTTCGCGCGGGGTAGGCGTGCCGCCCGGTCAGCGCGTAATAGGCGGTCGCCCCCAGCGAGAACAGGTCGGCGCGACCATCCAGCGCCTGACCGGTGGCCGCCTCGGGTGCCGTGAAGGTCGGCGTGCCGACCACTTGCTTGTGCGTGCCGAACGGCACCATCGCACCGAAGTCGATCAGCTTGGCCTTGCCGTCGCGGGTGCGGCGGATGTTGCGGGGCGTGACGTCGCGGTGCACGAAGCGGCGCGAGTGTAAGAGGGAGAGCGCCGAGCAGACGTCGACCAACAGCGAGCAGACCTCCCGCCACGGCAGCGTCTGCTGTTCGCGCAGGTCGCCGCCGTCCAGCAGCTCCATGCTGTAGCAGGCGCCCTCGCTCTGGTTCTGATAGTCGTAGACCGCGACCACGCGCGGATGCGCCAGTTGAGTCAGCGTGTGGAACTCGCGCTCGAACAACCGCGCCAGGTGTCCATCGGCCGCCGCGCGGTGCGCGTGCAACTGTTTGACCGCGAGGTGCTTGCCGGTCACCTCATCGATGACTTCGTAGACCGAAGCCATGCCGCCTCGACCGAGCAGCCGAACCACCCGGTAACGCTGGCCGATCCGCTCGGGCAGGTCCTCCTGGGCATCCGCGGTCATCCGCCCAAATTTTAGCGAAAAGTAGCGCTCTTCGGGAGGGCCTGCGGAGAACGCTTGCGGACGCGGCGACTCGCACGGCAGGCTCCCGACAAAGTTCTGCGAGATGCTCCGCCATGCTACCACTCCACGGCATCCTCATGCGCTTCGTCCTTCAATTCGACCCCGCGCTCACAGCCTGCGTCTTCGTCCTACTCATGGCGCTGGCCTGGCGCATCGGTATTCGTGTGGGGCAGCGCTCCGAGATCGAGCGGGTGTACTCGCGATTCGATGACGGAGCACTCGCGCTATTCGGGTTGGTGCTGGCGTTCAGCTTCGCCGGCGCCGCGGCCCGCTACGACTTTCGCAAGAAGCTCGTGCTGAGCGAGGCCACCGCGCTCGGCGACTTCAGCGGAACCATCGTCATGCTCGCGGAACCGCAGCGCAGCCAACTCGTACGCGAAGTGCACCGCTACGTCGAGGAGCGCCTGCTCTACGGTCGACTGAAGTTCGAGGACCCGAAGACCGCGCCGCTGATGGCGGACACGCGCTCGACTCAAGGTCGGATCACCGCGCTGGTGGAGCAAGCGATCCGCTCCGGCAACACGCCGAGCGTGCACACGCCGTTGGTCAACAACCTGAATCAGTTCACCACTGCGTATGACAATCGCTTGCAAGGCCAGATGGATCACATACCGGGAACCGTCGGGCTGATGCTCGTGTTATTCGGCCTGTTCAGCACGTACACGATGGGCCGACTCGCCGACGGCATGCGGGGAGTATCGGCGCTCGGCTATATGGTGTTCGTCGGCCTCGTGTTCTGGGTGACGCTCGACATGGAGACACCGCGCCGCGGCTTTCTGCACGTGTCCCAACATCCGATGGAAGAGCTTCAGCACAACCTTCCGAGTCCAAATACACGCTAGCGCCCGCATAATTTGCGGTTTGGCCTAACGCGGGAAACCCAAACGAGGGTCTATCGCGCGGTATTGCGTGTGGCGCGGAAGAAGGACATTTACCGACCTCCAGCACTTCTGCTACAGCTGGCCTCGCCGAAGCCTGCGCGATTTACGTTTTTAGGGCGCTTCAGGGGGTTCGGCGCAGAGATGTATGGCTAATCGGACGTTCTTCGTCGCGCTTCTGCTTCTTCTTGGGCTTGCCAACTCTGTTGTCGTGCACGCCCAGGAGGAGACGCAAGGCATCGCCATCGGCACCTTCGACGTCTCCGAGCGCGGAAGCGATTGGTTCGTCGGTGATTCGCTGGATTTGAGGGGCAGTCCTCGTCCCGCCATCGGCGTCGTGGGCGACTACGCGTACAAGCCGCTCGTGTTGTACGACGAGCAGGGCAACGAGAGCGCGGTGCTGATCAAGGATCAGTTGTTCGCGCACGTGGGCGCGAGTCTCGTACTGGCAGAGCGATTGCGTCTTGCTGCCAATTTACCGATCGCGCTGGTGTCGAACGGTACGAGTACGCCGTATGAGGACACTGTCATTACTGTCGCGGATGGCGTTGCGCTCGGTGACCTTCGCGTGTCGGCCGATTTGCGTTTGTTCGGGCGCTATGGGACGCCGATCACGATGGCGATAGGTGCTCAGCTCTATCTGCCGACGGGCGATCCCGAGGCGTTCACGGGCGACGGCAAGGTTCGCTTGCTCGGCCACCTCTCTGTCGCGGGCCGCATCGCGATCTTTGCGTATTCCGCGCGCGCGTCGCTCATGTACCGTGCGGCGGATGAAGTCGCGACCGACGTGCCCACGGGCACCACCGTGTTGTTCAACGCGACCGCAGGTCTCTCTGTGTTGAAGCACCAGCTGTTGCTCGGCCCGGAGTTGTGGGGTTCGACGGTCGTCGTCGACGGTGGCGCATTCGAGAAGGAGACGACGCCGTTCGAGATCCTGTTCGGCGTGCACTATCGCCCGCGCAATTTCCGCTTCGGCATCGGCGCGGGCCCGGGTTTGACGCGCGGCATGGGTACGCCGCAAGTGCGCGTGGTCGGCACCATCGAGTGGGCGCCGAGCTTCGATGAAGATCGCGATGGCGACGGCATCATCGACGACGAGGACGCTTGTCCGGACGTCAAGGGCGTGCGGAGTCCCGACCCGAAGAAGAACGGTTGTCCGCGCAGCGATCGCGACAACGACACCATCTTCGACGAAGAGGATGCGTGCCCGGATCACCCAGGTCCGCGCAGCGATGACCCGACCAAGAACGGCTGCCCGATCCCGCCCGATCGCGATGGCGACGGCATCATCGATCGCGAGGACGACTGCCCGGATCTGCCGGGTCCCGCGAGCGACGTGGAAGGCCACAACGGTTGCCCGGATACCGACGGCGACACGATCATCGATCCCGAAGATGCATGCCCGACGGTCCCGGGACCGGCGGATCCCGATCCGACCAAGAACGGCTGCCCCAAGGCCCGCATCGAGAAGGACCAGATCGTCATCACCGAGCGCGTGGAGTTCAAGACCGACAGCGCCGAGCTGTTGGGCTCGAGCGACGGCATCCTGTCGGCCGTGCTAGGGATCCTGCGCGAGCACGACGAGCTGACCAAGGTGCTGGTCGAAGGCCACACCGACAACGTGGGCGACGCCAAGTACAACAAGGGCCTGTCCAATCGGCGCGCCGCATCCGTGGTGAAGTGGCTCGTCGAACACGGGGTGGACCGAAATCGCCTGGACTCCGCAGGCATCGGTCTGGAACGTCCTATCGACAGCAACAGCACGGCCGCCGGCCGTCAACGTAATCGTCGCGTGGAGTTCCACATCGTCGACAGCAAGCACCACCCGGAGGAAGAGCCATGATGACGTCCATGCGTGGTCACATACGAACGGTCGGGTTTTTCAGCTTGCTCGCGTTCGCCGTCGCGGGGCTGGCTTCGCCCGCGGCTGCGAACCCGTCGTTGCGCAAGCAAGTCGATCAGCGCGGCGACATCCGGGTGATCGGCAACACGCTCGCGCAGGAGTGCGGTAGCGCGGGCCAGACCCCGGCCGTACCCGCGCCGGTGGTCGGGACGATCGGCAGCTGCAACGAGGTGAACTTCACCGCACCCGACGTGTACTGGCGATCGGACGACCCGTCCGACGGCATGGCTCGCGCCGACAACAACATCCAGCCCGACGCCGCGCGCAGCACGGCGGTGCTCGAGCTGCCGATGGACGCCAAGGTCACGTACGCGCGCCTGTACTGGGGCTCGTACGCGAACGGCAACAACCCCGATCGCGCGGTGCGCCTCGAGCGGCCGGGCGCCGGCGTCGACATGATGTTGATGGCGGACGGTGCGTTCGCCGTGCCCGAGAGCGGCAACAACACGCGCTTCTGGTACCAGGGCACCGTGGACGTGACGAACATCGTGACCGCGCAGGGTCCAGGCGCGTACCGCGTGAGCGATGTGGCCTCGGTTCCGCTCGCGAGCCTGAACGATCCCTACGGCTACGTGGCCTGGTACATGGTGATCTTCTACCAGCGCGACAGCGAGCCGCAGCGCAACTTGGCGCTGTTCGACGGGTTGGACCTGGTCGAACCGGGCGGCCCCGCGTCCGTGACGCTGTCCGGGTTCCTGGTCCCCGGCAGCGGCTTCGATGCCAAGTTCGGCGTCGTGGCGTTCGAGGGCGACGCGACGATCGACGGCGACGGTCTGTCGTTTCAAGGCACGCAGCTGAGCGATGCGCTGAACCCGGTCGACAACTTCTTCAACTCCACGCGTTCGACCCTGGGTGCAGCCGTCAGCATCAAGGGCGACTTGCCGCAGCTGACCGGCACGCCGCGCAGCATGAGCGGCCTCGACATCGACGTGCTCGACGTCACCAAGATCGTGAAGGGCGGCCAGACCTCGGCGGCACTCACGGCCACGAGCTCGTTGGACACGTACCTGCTCGCCGCGTTCGCCACCTCGATCTCGACGCTCAAGCCCAACTTCTCCAGCTCGACCAAGGTCGTCGACAACGTGATGGGCGGGACGGTGAAGCCGGGCGACGAGATCAGCTACACGGTGACGGTGACCAACAGCGGCAGTGACGCGTCGGTCAGCACGATTCTGAAGGACCCGCTGCCCAAGGGCGTGACGCTCGTGCCCAACTCGATCGAGATCGTGTCGGGTCCCGGCATGGGCAAGAAGACCGATGCCGTCGGCGACGACGAAGCGGACTACGACGCGGCCAGTCGCACGATCAGCGTGCGCATCGGCGCGGGCATGAGCACCAGCGGCGGTACGCTGCCGGTCGATGCCAAGACGGAAGTGCGCTTCAAGGTGAAGGTCGACGACGACACGCGCGGGCTCATCAGCAATCAAGCCAGCGTGAATGCCTCGGGTCAAATGGGCTCGCCGGTCGAAGACACACCGACCGACGCGAACCCCGACATGCCGGGCGCGCAGACCACCGACGTCACCGTCAACACCTGCAACACCAACGCGGACTGCAAGCCGCCCACGCCGATCTGCGACATCTCGAGCACGCCGCAAGGTTGCGCCGAGTGCTTGACCAGCGCGGATTGCACGAAGCCCAGTGCACCTGATTGTTTGACGCCGACGCACACCTGCGGATGCGCCGCGGGTCCGGGCAAGTGCATGACGGATACCGATGGCGACGGGATCTCGGATGACGGCGAGAAGATCGTCGGCACCGACCCGAACGACTGGGACACGGACGACGATGGCACGTCGGACGGCTCCGAGTTCAACCCCGACCTCGATCAAGACGGCGACGGGCTCACCAACGGCCACGACGCCGACAGCGACAACGACGGTCTGTTCGACGGCACCGAGCAGGGCTTCGACTGCAAGAACCCGGCGACCAAGCTGAGCCTGGGGCGCTGCAAGCCCGATGCGGACACGGCCAAGACGACCACCAACCCCGTCAAGCCGGACACCGATCGCGGCGGCGTGAACGATGGCTCGGAGGACGTGAACCTCGATGGCGCGCCCTCCACGGGCGAGAGCGCTCCGAGCTTCGGCAACGAGAAGGACGACAAGCCGGCGGACGCCGACGGAGACGGTCTGTCCGACGGGCTGGAGAAGACGCTGCACTCGGATCCGAATGACGCCGACAGCGACGACGACGGCGTGCCCGATGGCGCCGAACCGAATCCGTCCGAGGACACCGATCTCGATCGCCTGATCAACGTGCTCGACGTCGACAGCGACGACGACGCGCTCTACGACGGCACCGAGCTCGGTCGCGACTGCAGCGCCAAGGGCACTGACTTGCTGAAGAAGCACTGCCGTCCTGACGCCGACTCGGGCATGACCAAGACCACGTCGCTGCTGCCCGATACCGATAACGGAGGCGTGAGCGACGGCGCCGAGGACTTCGATGGCAACGGCCGCCAAGATCTGGGCGAGACCGATCCTACGAAGGGTCACGGTGCCGACGACGGCATGGTCATCGACACGGATCGCGATGGCTTGAGCGACAAGACCGAGGGGATGCTCGGCAGCAATCCGAACGACAAGGACAGCGACGACGACGGCGTGTTGGACGGCGAGGAGCCGAACCCCGGCGACGACGCGGATGGCGACGGCAAGCTCAACATCAACGATTCGGACAGCGACGGAGACATGATCTTCGACGGCACCGAACGCGGCAAGGCATGCAGTGATCCGGCGACCGACGTCAGCAAGATGATGTGCGTCGCGGACACGGACCCGGCCACCACGACTGGATCACTCAGCAAGGACACCGACTTCGGCAGCGTCGAGGACGGTGTGGAGGATCGCAACCACGACGGCAAGCTCGTGCCGGGAGAGCTCGATCCGAACGATCCGAAGGACGACGTGATCGGCAAGCCGTGCACGAGCGACCCGGACTGCGGCGCGATGATGAGCGGCCTGGTCTGCCGGGACGACACCAAGAAGTGTGACTTCGGCTGCCGCGGCATGGGCGGCAACATGTGCCCGGCCGGGATGTGGTGCACGTCGATGACCATGGCGGTCGGCATGTGCACGACCGAGATGCCCGACGCCGGCATGCCGCCGATGCCGGACGCGGGGCCCCCGCTCGCGCCCGGAGGCAAGCTCGGCGGCGCCGGCTTCAACTGCCAGCTCGGGCTTGGCAGCTCGCGGCCGTCAGCGGCGGTCGCGTTCGCACTCCTCGGTCTGGTCGTCGTCGGCTGGCGGCGTCGCCGGCGTCCGCGGCAGCGGTGAACGACGCTCGGCTGCAGTGAACGCGTAAGCGCGTCACTGCACGCCGATTCGCACCTCCAGAAGGCGCCGCGGAGTACGGCGTTCGGCGACATCGAGCGAGATCTGTCGCGCAAGCTCGAGGTTCTCGCAGTGTCCGATCACGCTGACGAGTCCGACCAGATGCGGCATCGGGATCAACGCCAGCGCGAATTGACTGCCGAGCATCTGGCCGGCCGGGGGAGGTCGCGGGTCGGCGCGGCCCGGCGGGGCGGTGTAGCGCGCGAGTACGAGTGCGCCGGGCCTACCGAGTCGTGCGAGGTCGAGACGGCGTCAGACACTGCACGCCGCTACCGGCGGCGATATGCGACGATCACGTGTGTCGCGCTGCTCCGCGCTAGTGCTTGCCCAACACGCCCGTTGCATCCAGTGACGAAACCAACGTGCTCGAGAAGTCCTCGAGCTCGGAGATCAGCTTGTTGGTTCGCGTGACGTTGATCTCTCGGATGGCCGCCGGGCCCTTGCCGTCGAGCGCGAACAGGGTGCACTCGAAGGTCAGCTTGGTCTCGACCTCGACCGATGTGTCGCCGTGGACTGGGTTGAAGTAGACCTCGTAGCTGGCGTAGAAGTCGCCGGCCGCCTGGGGATTGGCCGAGATGGGCGCGACGGTGTGCTCGCGCGTGGCGCGGCTCATCAAGTGGAGCGTGATCGCTCCGTCGACCCCCATGCTCTTCATCTTGTCGCGGAGCACGTTCGCCTGGTCCGGCGTGGGCAGCTCCTCGAACACGTCGTTCACGGCGACGCCCGAGATTCCGACCTTCACGAGCTCGGAAATCACGAAATTCTCGATCGAACGTCGGAGGTCCTTCTGCCCGTTCCATGCCACGACGGCGATCTTCTTGAACCGCGGCGCTTGAAAGTCCGGTCGCTGCCAACTCGCCGTGACCTGCGTGTTCGAGACACAGGCGGAGGACGCGAGCAGGGTGAGCGCGAGCGCCCAGTGGATGTATCTCTGCATCGCGGCAAGCTACAGCAGGCTGCCTACGCCGGACAAGCGCACAAGTGCCCCGCGGACTGTGCTAAGCCTGGCGGCCATGTCCACGTTCCCAAGGCGCTTCGTCCCGGTCAGCCTGCTACTCGTCTGCGGCACTTTGCTTGCGTGTGGCGGCGCCTCCTTCGGCACCACCGGCCGCTGGCGCGACCCGACCCGGGCGACTGCGGTCCACAACGTGTTGGTCATCGGCATCGCGGACCGCATGCTCTACCGGCGCATGTACGAGGACGAGTTCGTGAAGCGCTTCGCCGCGCGCGGCGTCACCGCCAAGGCCAGCTACCTCGCAGTCCAAGGCGACAACCCGACCCGCGAGCAACTCGAAGCTGCCGTGAAAGAGCTGGGCTGCGACTCCGCGCTAGTGACACACGTCGTGGATATCCAGCAGCGCAAGGAATACAAAGAAGGCCCCATCGGCACCGAAGCGTCGTACGTCTCGGGCTACGGCAGCGGCTTCTACGCCACGCCATACTACGCCCCGATGTACGGCCCGGGCTTCGGCTCTTACTACTCCGCCGTCTTCGAGTACACGCACACCGAGGGCTACTACGAGCGGACCAACAGCTACAACCTCGAGACCACGCTGTATGCGGCCAACGACGGCAAGCTGATCTGGGCCTTGATGACCCAAGCCGTCGATCCCGCCGACATCCGAGACGTGCTGGGTGGCCTGTCGAACACGGTATTCGAGGCACTGGAGAAGGACGGCCTGGTGAAGCCGGCCAAGTAGCTGGACGCGAGGAAGATGATGCCCGCCGAACAGTGCCCCCTCGGCTTCGGCGTTTTGGAGGTCCGGGAAGTCGCGCCCTGTGACGAGTGCGGAGCCGAGCCGGAAGAACTCGAACACTTCCGATCGGGCCAGCACACCTATCAGCGGTTGGAGGTCTTCGCCGGTCTCGAGCTGAATCTCTGCAACTTCTGCATGGTAGATTTCGGCTCGTACGATCCGATCTACTTCGGTCTACCTCGAGGATCGCGAATCGGGTTCGAGCGGATGGTTTTCGTGCAGGACGTTCGCAACCCTACTGTGGGGAAGGACAAGTACTGTCCTGAGTGTCGTCGTCGGCTCGTGTTCCTGAAGTTCGTTTCCAAGGCCCGTCACCTGCACGCGAAGTAGACTGACCCACGATTGGCTGTAGAGTGTCTGGGGGCCTGGCGGATGCTTCAAAACCACGACATCCGACGCATCGTGCAGGACTTCCTCGACTTGCTCGAGGCAGCGCAGCCTGCAGTCGATGCGGAGCAGCGGCTCGGTCTCGTGCTCGATCAGCTTGCGCTCGCGCAGCACTTCGTCGAATACGACTTCGACTCGAAAGAGCATGGCGAAGCGCCAAGGCGGGACTACGACGAGTTGCGCCGGCTTGCAGCGCAAGCATTTCCGGATTTCGGCTACTACAACGTTGCTCTTCCGCTTCTCGAGGAGATCGGCAATGCGCAGTGCGGAGTTGGCGATGCGATCGACGACCTTGCGGACATTGCGCGCGATCTCTACGACGTCGCATGGCGCTGGTCGAATACGAGCGTCGACGACGCGCTATTCCATTTTCAGCACGGCTTCCGAGCGCACTGGCGCGACCATGTTCGCGGCCTCCAACTTTACCTGGCCGCGCGCGCGGGCGCCGAAGCTCCCCGGTGACAAGGTCACGCATGGCAAGGACCAGACGAGGCATCGCATCGTGAGCTACGACCTCTACTTTCTTCGAGTGGAAGACAGCGCTGACCCCCAGAGCTTCCTTGAAGAACTCGGGGAGAGACCTGCGGCCAGCACGTTCGAGGATCAAGCGAGGAAGCAAACCGTCGTAGATGCGCTGCGGCGCGTGGATCCGGCACTCGAGCCATTTCCTTTCGACTACGAAGAGATCGCCAAAGCCCTTGGAACCACTGTGGAAGAGGCGCGACAAACCCATAGCCATGTGGAGTTGAATGGGCCAGACGATGGCAACGGCGTACAGATCACGGTGTACGGCGACCACGTCGACGTCACCATCGCGTATTGGCATGCAGGTGCCGAAGCCTCGCGCATATTCTCACTGATCGAGCGCTATGCTTCCGAAATCGTGGCCTCTGGAGAGTACCGAGTATACGACCCGCAGCTCGAACGCGTCGTGGACAGCTTCGACGAAATCCGCGCCGACGCGCTGAACTTGTACGCCGGCGTGGTCGAGAAGGTACCGAGCATCGTCGCGTCGTCGGAGAACAAGGCGAGGCCGTGGTGGAAGTTCTGGTGATCGGGGATCGCAACCGAAGGCAGGCTCACTGGCGTACGGCCAAAGAATCTGGGAAACTAGGCGTATGTCGAAGTCGGCGCTGGATATCGAGCAGCTCACCCCGGAGGAGCGCCTCGAATTGATTGAGCGCCTCTGGGATAGCCTGTCGGATGAGGAGGTTCCTTTGACCGATCCTCAGCGTCAGGAACTCGATCACCGACTCGACGCGCTCGATCGTGAAGGCCCCGTGGGCATTCCGTGGGAGCAAGTGCATGACGAGATGGGTGGCACGACGAAATGAAGCGGGTCATCTTCCGGCGCGAGGCACGAGCCGATGCGCTGGAGGCGTATCGTTGGTACGAGATGCAAGACGCCGGGCTCGGCATGGACTTCCGGAATGAGCTTGGTGCGGCGATTCAGCGCATTCGCGAGAATCCCACGGCGTATCGCGTGCTTCATCGAAACACGCGCCGTGCGCGCCTCCGACGATTCTATCGCGAGTACACTGACGCGATTGTGGTGGTCGCCGTACTGCACACGCGACGCCATCCGAGGAGATGGAAGCAGCGGCGAGGATGATGCGTAGCGTGAACCAAGGTGCTGTTGCGCCTTCGCTGAAGCCGAGCGAGCTCACGCATCTGCGGGTGCATCTCGATCCTGAGCGCGCGACCGAGCTCTGGAAGAGGTTTGAATCAGCGGATCCATCGCTTTCGCGATCGTGCCCGTCCTGCGCGAATCCGTTTCGAGAGTGGCATCGCCTCAATGCGATGGGCGACCTTATTGGCGAAGCCGTGAGCGCGTGTATCCAGGCATTGTTCTCCTGACACTCGTCGCGCCGCCGCGCATTCGACACGTCGGAGCCAGCGGTCTTTGAAGTCCTCACCATTCCGGAGAAATATTCAGTCACGAACTCCCTGGTCTTGGGCTGGATACAGCTCTAGCGCTTGTGGGACCATTCTCGAGTGGTCAGGCAAGCCGAACGAGCTCCTCCTCGAGAAGGCCACGCTTCAGTGCTGCTGCGCTCGCGCGCTGCCATCGGGAAGCCCCAGCTGCCTTGGTTCCCTGGTCGATACATCCTCTGGATCAGCTGAGCCGACGTTAAGCTCACGAGATGGACGCGAGGGCGAAAGCAAGCGCACTGACCTTGGCACTCGCTGTATGTGGCCTTCTGCTCCCGGCAACAGTACATGCATCCGGTCAGGGTGACCTCACAGTTCTGTGGGTCATTGCAGTCTGGTACGCAATCGCAGCTTTGGGCGTGCTCACGCTGATTGCGATGATCGGGGAGACGTTCGCAATTTTCGCCGCGTTGGCAGCAGCTCCCCTCGGCCTGTGGACCGTTGGAACCGTGACACTGATGCTCTGGCACGACGTTGGCCGGTGGCGGCTCATCGCCGCTTGCGGCTGGCTCGTGTGTGGAGCTTTTTGCGCGGTGTTCGTTTGGAGACTGCGGCCCCGCTACCTCGAGTACCGTCTACACAGAATGCGGGCGGCGACTCGCCAGGTCACAGCTGCCAGCCGACGTCCAGCGACCAGGTGGTTCCGGGACCGTACTGACCCGCCGTGAACAAGTTGTGCGGGAAGTAGAGCTCGAGTAGCGCACCCGGGCGCAAGCTCTGGCCTCCGCTCGACTCGCCCTCCGAGCCGGGCTTTTCGTTCGACACGATGCCCTCGACGTACACGCCCGTGATGATGTCGCGCAGCGGCTCGGGGACCAGCGAGTCGAACTCGAAGCCGGCGCGCACGCGCGCTCCGCTGTTGTCGGTGCCCGGGTCGATCATCAGCATGGGTGCGAGCACACCGAGTTCACGTCGTGCGGCCGTCGCGACCAGGCCGGCGGTCAGGCCCATCAGTACCGCGGAGGCCTGCACCTGGGCATTCTTTTGGGCGTGCGGGTCGTACTGCGCTTCGCCGTAGATGGCCGAGACCGCGCCGCCGGCGTCGACCTTCTTGTCGTTGACTGTGAACACCAGCTCGGGCGCCGAGCTGCGGCCCGTGATCTTGACTCCGATGATGTCGCCCGTCTTGCGGTTCTCGTGGTGCGCTCGGATGTGGACGATCGGGTCGGGCGTCCCCGAGTCGCCGCTGAATGTCAGCTTGCTTTCGTTGGCTGTCACTTCGAACTGTTTGCCCAGTAGATCGACGTAGCCGCGCTCAATCAAGATCTCGCCGGTGAACTTCGTCTCGCCGTTCTTCCACAGGCCGGTGATGTCCGCGCTCAGGCGCATCGCAAAGTCGTCGCGCTTGACCCAGAAGCGGGTGGATTGGATGTCCAGCTGCAGTGGACGCTTCCGCACGGTTTCAGGTTTCTCCTCCGAGGCCGCAACTTCGAGCTTGGGCTTGTTGTTGGGAACGCCGTTCACCGTCAGATCGGGGTGCGGTGTTAGATCGATGCCACCGGTTTTCTTGATGCTCTCCAGGTACGTATCGAAGCGGTCGATCTTGAGCTGGATGTGAGCCAGCGCCGGCGAGAAGTCGGCGGCGACCGTGAAGTCGCCCTGCACCGTGGCCGCGACTTCGCCGTTCTGGCGCAGCGGGAACTCGTCCAGCACCAGGTGCAGCTTGCCGGAGGCTTCGTCGCGCGACTTCAGGTTGGCGCTGGCCGTGAGCTCGAGCTTGCCCGACTTGTCTTGCGCGGTCAGCTTCTCGATCGCGAGCTTGCGTCCGTCGAAGCTGATGCTGCCGCGCACGTGGTCGATGGGTTGGGCAAGGTCAGTCACGGTGAACGCCACGTCGTTCAGCTCGAGCTTGCCCGCGAGCTGTGGGTTCGAGAGCGCGCCGCTCAGTGTCACCTGGCCGCCAATGTTGCCCGACGCGTAGGAGAGCCCAGTGGAAGCCGGGAGAAACGGCGCGATCGGCAGGGCATCGAGCTTCAGCTGCGCCGAGAGCTCGTGCGTGCGATCGAGCGCGAGCGTTCCGCCCGACCAACGCAGCGGCATGCGGGCGCTCAGCTTCGAGATCTTGCTCGCCGACTGGATCTCCGCCTTCGCGCGGGCAGATCTCGCGTCGGCTTCGAGCTCGGCGCGCACGCTCAATGTGTCGTTTGCCAGCGTGAGGTCGTGCACCTGCAGGGTCGCTTTGGCCTTCGGCGCGTCCTCGAGCGGTTCGCTGAGCGTCAGGTCGAGATCGACCTTGCCGTGCGCGCGCCCGCATACTTGAGGCAGCGCCGCCAGGTTGGCTCCCTCCACCCGCGCGCGCAGCTGTACGTCCGTCGGCTTGACGCGCTCACCTGCCAGCAGCTTCGCCAGCGAGAAGCCCGCCGAGAGCTCGCTCGAGAGCAACCGCTGCCGGGCCTGCGCGCCGCTCAGCTTGGCCGTGAGCTTGCCGTCGTTGAGCTCGGCGTCGAGTGCCGCGGACAGCAAGTCCGGCTTGCAGTCCTTGCTCTCCTCGAAAGGTTTGAGTTGTTGGGCGCTCGCAGCGACGTGGACGCTCGGCTCGGCGTGCGGCGCGTGAACGATCGCGGCGTGCAGGCCGACCTTGAGCGCAGGCAGCTCGGTATCCGCGAAGAGCAGCGAGCGCAGCGGAACCTTCTGGATGTCGCGCGGCGGGGCGTCGAGCTCGAGCGACCAGGCCTGGCTGAGCGCGAGCGAGCGCCCGCGGGCCACGAGCAAGGGTAGCTCGTCGCGCGTGAGCGGCAGTTGCAGCGAGGCGTCGAGCGAGAGCACCGGATCGGACGCGCCTCCCGTGCGCAACGCCGTGTGCACGCCGCGCTCGTCGACTGCGAGCGTGTGCTCGAACGCGAGCTTGCCGGGATCGGCTTGCGCGTGCACGGTGCCGCTGGCGCGCCAGTCCAGAGTAAGCCTCGTGCCCAGCTCGGCGTTCAGCTGACCTTCGAGGCGTCCGTGCAGCGGCAACGTGATGCCGCTGGCAGCGGCGACCCAATCGAGCTCCAGCGCACCGAGCTCGACTGCGAGGCGATGCTGGCCGGCGATCAGCGCGCCCAGCCACTCGGGCGTGGACGTGAACTTGCTCTCGGCCGTGATCTTGGAGCGCAGCCCGGTGTCTTCCGAGTCTTTCACCTGCGCCGACAGCCGCGCATTGCCGGCCGCCGCATCCAGGCTCGAGCTCAGCTCGACATCGATGTGCGGTGCACCCGCCGTGCTGAGTCGAGCAGCCGTCAGCTTCAATTCGCCGCGCGGGTGCGCCACGCTCCCGGATAGCACGGCATCGAAGGCGATCACGCCGCGCAGCGCGGGCAGCTCTGCGACAGCCTCCGGCGCGAGGCGCTGCGCCAACGCCAGGAG
>DATEOF010000402.1:0-35077 GCA_035274465.1 Polyangiales bacterium | reverse complement strand
AGCGGCGGTGCGCCTGCGGGTGGCATGGCCGGCATGGATGCGATGGGCGCGACCGACGCCTGCGATCGCGCCTGCCTGCTCAAGATCATGCAGGGCTACATCGACGCGTTGATCGCCAAGGACCCCTCGAAGCTGAAGGTGTCGAGCAGCGTGAAGTACATGGAGAACGGCGTCACCTCGAAGCTCGGCGAGACGGTCTGGAAGACCGCGACCATGCTGGTCCAGGGCGCGCGCCTCGACTTTGCGGACCCCGTCGAGGGCAACGTCGCCAGCCAGTTCGCGTTCAACGAGGGCTCCGCACCGGTGATCTACCAGGTGCGGCTCAAGGTGGTGAAGCAGGAGATCACCGAGATCGAATCCATGGCGGTGCGGCGCGGCGATGCTGCCAACGGCTTCTTCAATGTTGCCAAGATGACGCCCGAAATGGTCTTCTCGCAGGCGATCGATCCGGCCAAGCGCATGACGCGCGACCAGCTGAAGGCCATCACCGAGGTCTATCTCGAGTACCTGGATGGCGATAAGCGCGGCTCGGAAGTGCCCTTCGACATGGGCTGCAAGCGCTACGAAAACGGCCAGGTCACTGCCTCGGGCCTGTCGTCGTTCAACGCGCAGAGCTGGAACTTCGACACCACGCATCGCATCCTCGTGATCGACGAGGAAGCCGGCATCACCTGGGGCATGTTCCCGTTCATGCAGTCCGCGCGGCCGCTGGTCGTGGGCGAGGCGTTCAAGATCATCGACGGCAAGATCATGATGATCCAGGCCGTCATGGGCTACCAACCCGTCTGGAAATGAGTCCATAGTACGGCCCCATGTTGGGTCGTGGACTGCGGGCGGCCGTGGCGTGCTCTCTCGTGGCCGTGCTCGGCTGCGCGGGGACGGATCTGGACGCGCCGCAGCAGTCTGCGCCCGCGCGTTCCGCCCCGGATGCCGCGCCCGAGGAGACGCCTGCGCCGTGCGTGCGGCGCGCGCCGACGCTGCAGATCTCGGCCGAGTCGGACGCGTCCGTGCCTGCGGGAACCCCCGTGACGTACACGCTGTCGATCACCAACGAAAACGAGCCCAGCTGCGCGCCCGAGGTGTTCTACGCCTCGGTCTCGCCCCCGGTCGACGGCCTGGGCTTCGGCGTCGAGCCGCTGTCGGTCGAGAGCGGCCTGCTGGCCGGCGGCGAGACCAGCGATTCGGCCATCCTGGTCACGAGCGGTGCCGAGGAAGACGCGGCCACGTACGCGCTGCGCTTCTTCGTGCACACGGAGTTGAGCGACAAGGTCGGCGAAGTGCACGTCGCATCCGCGCAGACCGAGTACGTCGTGGGCGAACCCGAGGGCTGTCACGTGGTTCCGTCGCGCGAGCTGCTGATCCGGCACCTGAGTGTGGTGGACGATGCTTCGCGCACGCTCGGCGACGGCGCGTGGACCTTCGGTCGGCTGATGAGGCGGCTCGCAGCGGATGCGCCCGCGCTGACCGAGGGCATGTTCGAGAGCTTCACGTCGCCGCAGCTGATCAATGGCTTCAAGGTGGCCGCGCGCCCGAACATGCGCTCGACCGTGCTCGAACCCTGGCCGCGCACGGCGGCGGGCGAGCTCGACCTGTCGCGCGCTCCGCTGCGGCTCCTGGCGATCGCGCATCGCCTGGATCTCGCCGACCTCGCCCGGGGTAGGGCGGGCGAAGGTCGCTTCGTGTACGGCGTGCTCGATCGCAACGGCGGTCCGCTGTTGTTCACGGTCATCCTCGAGTACGCGCTGCTGGCGCGCGGTGAGGCAGAGCAACGCGCCTGGGCGCGCGACGTGCACGCGCTGTCGGAGCAGGCGTTTCCAGGCGCCGGCTACAACGCGGCTTTGCAGGCGCTCACCGATCGCTACGCGACGCGCGATGCGCTGTTGCGCATCCGCACGAACGAGAACGCGCTCGGCCGCGACGGCCGCTGGGAGATGCGCGAGTTCCACCTCTCGCCCGAGACCGGCGCGCTCGTGCCCGCGGCCCTGGCGCAGACGCCGGACACCTCCTTCAATAAGAGCCCGCTGCTCGCGCGCTACATGAAGGACAACCGCGAGAGCATCCTGCGCGAGACGTTCGAGACGCCGGCCGTGCTCGAAGACGCGCCGTTCGCGGCCGGTGCGTTGATCAACCAGCTCGACTACTGGCAGGCGCCGGACATCTCCGACCCGGAGCTGCGCCACAAGTTCTCGCTCAACACGTGCGATGGTTGCCACGGCGGCGAGACGTTCACCTCGTTCTTTCACGTGCTGCCGCGTCCCGAAGGCTTGCAGAGCCGCTTGTCCAGCTTCCTGACCGGTTCGGTGGTGCAAGATCCGGAGACCGGCATCGACCGCAGCTACAACGAGCTGGCCCGCCGCCGTCAGCTGCTGGAACGCGACGTGTGCGGTGAGTGACGGCCGGGCTGAAGCCTGCTAGAACCCGGCCCGATGAAAACCTCGGCCCTCCTCCCACTGCTGCTGCTCGCGGTCAGCTGCGCCCACTCCGAACCGGTTCCACCCGCCAACGCCGGCAGCGAGCCGCCGCCGCCGGCGCCACAGGCCGAGAAAGCTGCGGCACCGGAGGTGATCGCGGTGCGCGTGCTGCTGGTCGCGAAGGAGGGCCGCACCGCAGACGAGGCGCTCGAGCGCGCGCGCATGCTGTCGGAGATGGCGCGTCAGGGCGAGAAGCTGAGCGAGTTGATCCGCACCTACAGCGATCGCGCGGGTGCGGCCGAGGATCAGGGGCTGTTCAAGCTGCAGACGGCCGACCCCGTGCCCTTCGAGCGCGCGGTCGCCGACGCCGCGCTGGCCGTGCCGATCGGCGGCATCAGCCAACCGATCGCCGTCGCCGCCGGCTACCTGGTGCTCGAGCGTTTGCCCGATCCGCCCGGCGGGCCCGAACGCATTGCGGCGCGGCACATCCTGATTACCTACGCGGGTTCACCGCAACAAGTTCCCGGCGCCACGCGCAGCGAAGCCGAAGCGCGTGCGCTCGCTCAGAGCATCGTCGACAAAGCCAGGGCGGCAGGTGCCGATTGGAATGCGCTCGCGCAGGAGTACACCGAGGAACCCGGAGGCAAGGAGCGCTCGGGCGATCTCGGTCGCTTCGGACGCGGCCAGATGGTGCGCGCCTTCGAACAAGCCGCCTTCGCCTTGAAGGTCGGCGAGGTCAGCGGCGTTGTGCAAAGTCCGTTCGGCTTCCACGTGATCCAACGCTACGAGTAAGTAGCGTGTCCAATCGCCTGGTTTGCGGTTCCAGGCGATTGGACTCACACGTTAAGCGGTCTGACTATCTCGGGCTGGGATCCAGCTCGTTCGGGCGAGTTGCGGCGCTACTCGCTTGGGTCGAACCGGGCGCTCACCAGCGTGTGTGGTGTACCAATCGAACACAACGCCAATCCAAAGCGCGGTCGGAATGATCAAAGACACGCCAGCGAGCAGACTCAGACCCATGGCGACCACCGCCACGATGACCGAGATCCACAAGCGCGCGGGCGTTCTAACACTAGACATGACGACCTCCCACTCCACAACATGCGACGTGAATGCCACGCGCGCACGGAGTTTCGTGGTGTTTTTTTGACTTCGCGAGCTGCGAAATTACCGCACGCGGATCACGCTGCTCTGCTCCGCGCTCGCACTCACCTGTGTTTGACCGTTTGGCAGCGCGGGAAGTGTGAAATGGAACAAGCGCTCGGCATCCTGCACTGACACGTTGATGCAGCCGTGGCTCACAGGTTTACCGAAGTCGTCGTGCCAGAAGGCGCCGTGCAAGGCGACGCGACCGATGTACTGGGTGTGCGGGACGTCTTCGTACGAGTACGGAACCACGCCGTCGTGCTCGATGTTGTCCATGGTCGCGGCGAGCAACTTGATCTCGATCGGGTGTACGCCACGCGGGGTGGCGAACGTACTGCCCGGCTTGCCGATTCCGGTCGAGACCAGCGTCGCGAACACGGGCTGGTCGCCTTCGTACGCGACCAGCGTCTGCGAGGCCAGATCGACGTCGATCCACGGGCTGTGCGGCCGCGCCTGATTGGGCCGAGGCGCGAGGCTGGGGCGGCGAAGATCTGCGGCTTGCATCCAGCCGCCGTCGACGCCGAGCCAGTCGCGCGGCCCCGTTTCGTCGCGCAGATGCACGATCGCGTGCGCCTTGCGTCGCGCCTTCGGTTTGCCTGTGGCTTCGGGTTGCGGCCACAGGTAGCTGTCGCTCGGGCCGACCCAGGCGAAATTCAGCCGGCCGCCGGTCACGCTCTCGCCGCGAAAGCTCGACGGATGCGCGGGCTCCAGATCGCGCATCGGCAACAGGCGCCCCTGACGCGTGCGGCCCATGCGTTGCGCACCCAACATGACTTCCTCGATGACCGCGACGCCGAAGCCGGGCAGCAGGTCGTGGTTGCCGGTGCGGGTACCGTTCCGCCCGACCACGTAGAAGCGCGCCGGCGCTGCGGCGGGCGCCGGGGGCTCGGCGCTGCAGGCACCGATCAGCAGCGCCGCCAGCCAGCGACGAGGCAGCCTCATGGCGCGAGCTCCACGCGCAGTGTTCGTACATCGGAGCGTCCGCGGTCGTCGACCGCCCGCAGCTGATAGCTGCCGGGCCGCGGCTGCCAGAACAGGGGAGTGCCTGCGCGCGCGCTGCCGATGAACGAGCGGTCCATGTACCAGAAGACTTCGCGGGCGTCGGCGTCCGTGTCCGCCGCAAGTGCAATAGCTTGATCGGGCTTGCCGGCGCGCACGTTGTACGTCATGCCGCGCTTGGGCGAGGTGATCTGCGGCGGAGCTCCCGGCGCTTCCTGCCGATCCTCACAGCCGCTACCCGGCCCCGGGACCGCGCGTCGCGGCAGGCCCGCGGCTGCGAATTGCTTGAGCATCTCGGTCGACCAGAACTCGTGGACCTCGCGCCGCGTGGGTCCCGTCGGCGTGCCGCAGACCTGCAAGCCCGTGTGAACGTCCACCTCGATCTCTCGGTGCACCTGACAGGTCTGGATCGGCGAGCGGCCCGGGATGAACCAGTCGGTGCGGCGGTCCTTACAGTGGGGCCCGGGCAGCTGTCCGGAGACAGGACAGAACTCGACTCGGGTCAGGCCGCGGGGCGCGCGCCG
This sequence comes from Polyangiales bacterium, assembly GCA_035274465.1. GTDB lineage: Bacteria > Myxococcota_A > Polyangia > Polyangiales > JAFGIB01 > JADGRF01. The sequence goes on along the minus strand of DATEOF010000402.1, from coordinate 29,997 downwards.
CTGATAGGTCGCGAGGCTCGGCTCGCTCGCGACCAGGCCGTCCGCGATGCGGAAGAACAGCGGCGCCGCGGCGTGCACGCCGATCAGCGCGGGGTTGCTGTCGCCCGAGAAGTTGCCTATCCAGACCGCGAGCACGTACGGGCCCACGAGCCCGAGCGTCCAGGCATCGCGAAAACCCCACGAGGTGCCGGTCTTCCAGGCGATCGCCAGCCGCTGATCGAGTGCGGCGGCGTTGGCCGGACGGTCCGGGCGCGGGTTGCCCGCGAGCATGTCGAGGACCAGGAACGCGCTCTGCTCGGAGAGCACGCGCACGCCCGGTACGCGCGCGTCGCTGGCGAGCCTTCGCAACGGACGCAGCATGCCGCCGTTGCCCAGCATCGCGTACAGCGCGACCAGCTCCTCCATCGTGACTTCGGCCCCGCCGAGCGCGAGACCCAGGCCGTAGTGCCCTTCGTCGGCCAGTCGCGAGACGCCCGCGCCTTGCAGGAAGTCGTAGAGGCTGGGGTGGCTGAGTCGCGCGGCCAGCGCGAGGGCGGGGATGTTGCGGCTGCGGACCAACGCCTCGCGCGCGCTCACCGGGCCCACGAAGCGTCCGTCGAAGTTCTCGGGCGTGTACGCGGAGAACGAGGTCGGAACGTCGCGCAGGATCGACAGCGGATGGATCACGCCCTGCTCGAGCCCGAGCGCGTACACGAACGGCTTGAGCGTCGAGCCCGGCGAGCGTTTGGCGGTCGCGCCGTTCACCTGGCCGTCGATCTGCGCGTCGAAGAAGTCGGCCGAGCCGACCAGGGCTTTGATGTCCATGCTGCGCGCGTCGAGCAGCATGGCCGTGGCGTTGTGGATGTTCACGCGCCCGGCGTTGCGCACGTAGGCGCGAAGCTGGCGCTCGACCAGCCGCTGCAGCCCGAGCTCGAGCGTGGTGCGCAGCTCGCGTCCGCCGCCGTCAGCGGCGAGCAGATCGTCGACGAAGTGCGGCGCGAGGAACGGCAGCTCGCGCGGCTCGTCCGAAGCCAGCGGCAGGTCGGCCGGCGTCTCGGGATGCGCGTCGCGCCAGCGCTCGAGCAGCCGCGTTCGCGCCTCCACCAGCGCCGGGCTCGCGCTGTGGCGTAGCCCGGCGCCGCGCCGCGCAGGGCTCTGCGGGATCACGGCCAGGGTGAAGACTTCGGAGAGCGACAGCCGCGCGGCCGGTTTGCGGAAGTACACCAGGCTTGCGGCGCCGGCGCCCTCGACGTTGCCGCCGTACGGGACCAGGTTGAGATACGCCTCCAGGATCTCAGCCTTGCCGTGGCGCAGCTCGAGCCACAGCGCGAGCGCGATCTGCCGCAGCTTGCCGCTGGGCTGCCGCGAGTCGGTATGCCAGAGCCGCCGTGCGAGCTGCATGCTGATGGTCGAACCGCCGATGCGCCGGCCGTCGCCGAACAGCGTCGCGGCTCCGCGCACCAGCGCGATCGGGTTCACGCCGGGATGGAGGTAGAAGAAGCGATCTTCGTGGAGCAGCGTGGCGTGGACCAGGTCGGGGGCGATCTGCGCGAGCGGCGTCCACAGCCGAAACTGACCGTCTTCGGCCAGCGTCAACCGCAGCAGCTGGCCGCGCGCGGCGTAGACTGCGCGCGAGGATGGGGCTGCAGCCGACAGCGGCGTACCCGGCCAGCAGCGCACGGCGGCGAGCGTGCCCAGCACGAGCGCCATCGTGATCGCTGCTCGCGCGCGCATGATCGTTCAGTTCTCCGTCACGCGGATCTCGCTGCCCACGCCGCGGGCGCGCACGCTGCGATCGTACAGGGACTCGGCCTGCACCGGCGGCACGGCGTACTTGCCGGCGTTGGTGGCCTTGATCGCGTACTCGAAGGTGACTGCATCGGGGCCGACGCTGCCGTAGAGCACGATGCGATCTTCGCGGACGTCACCGTACTCGGGGGCGAACGTGGAGCCGGGGAGGGCGATCGGCAGCGCGGCGTGGGCCGTGGGTTCCTCCTCGGGTTCTTCACCTTCACCTTCGCCCTCGTATTCAGCCTCCTCTTCGCTGTCTTCGGGTGCGGCCTCCGGCTCGGGCTCCGGCGGAGGGGCCTGGATGACTACTTCAAAACCTCCGGGCAGCAGATCGACCACCGCGACTGCCGAGGTTTGTTCGGTGGGGGCTCGAACGCGCAGGCGCACGGTGACCTCGTCGCCCAGCGCGACTTGCGACACGGGTTTGCCGTCGCGCAGGTACTCGCGAAAGACCTCGAGCTTCTCGCTGAGCGGCTTGTCCGGCAGGCGTTTGTCGAAGCCGCTCTGGCTGAGCTGCCAGTAGCTACCGATGTCGCCCTTGCTCTCGAAGCGCAGCGCGCTCGCCTTGGGCGAGAAGCTGCCGATGCCGAGCAGGCCGTGCCCGAGCTTCAGCGGACGCGCGGCGCCGTCGACGATCTCGCTGATCGTGCGCTCGGGCTCGCTGTCGGTACTCTGCACGGCGCCTGCGTAGGCCTCGAGCGCCATGATCGAGAACGCCGACGAGAAGGTGTTGTAGCTGCCGTTGCCGATCGGCTTGACGATGGCGTCGAGCTGCGGCGGCCCGAGCGCAGCGATGCGCTCGGGAAAGTGGCGTGCGAGCAGGTACAGCAGCTGCGCATCGTGCGCCAGCGCGTCGTAGTAGCTGGTGTAGTCGGCCTCGTGTTGCTGCCCGAGCTCGCTCTCGCCGATCGCGCTCTGGGCCTGCGCGTCCTGCTTGAGCAAGCGGTAGGTCGCAGCCAGGTACGCCGCCGCGAGATCCTTCTTCCAGGTCTTGGGCTGGTTGGCCTCGAGGTTCTTCTGCGCCGCGCTGGCGAAGGCGCTGGTCACCACCGCGTTGCGCGTCAGCACGTAGATCGCATACGCGCGCAGCCGCGCGCCGGTGGCGTCGTCCGGCGTCTCCTGCGCGACCGTGCGCAGGTAGCCCAGCCCGGACTTCAGCAGCTCCGCGGGCACTCGGTAGCCTCGCTCGCGTGCGTCGGTCAGCACGTGCATCGCCCACACCGAGGCCGCCTCCGCCGTCGCGGGATTGGACGCCCACAAGCCGAAGCCACCGTCGTCGTTCTGACGGCTGCGCAGCGCGTCTATCAACGTGTTCACCGAAGCGTTGGCCGCGGCAGTCTTGAAGCCGAACTCGGGGCGCTTGCCGAGCACCACGGCGGGCACGCCGCGACTGATCAGCTGCTCGGTGCAGCTGTGCGGAAATGACTCGAGGTACGTCGCCAGGCCGTGCGCCAAGCCGAGCGGGACGGGTGCGATGCCCGCCTGGAACACGCCGGACTCGACGTACAGCGTGCGCGGCACGGGCACGTCGACCTTGTCACCGCGCACGAAGCCCGCCTTGACGTTCGTCAGCAGCGGAACCGCGGGCCGGATGCTCAGATCGGTCGCGACCTTGCCGCGCTTGTCGCCCAGCGCGGCGTCGAAGGCCAGCGTGGCCGAGCCCAGCTCGTCGCGCGCCTTCAGGCGAAAGGTGGCGCTGGACTCGCGCAACTCGCCGATGTTCAGCGTGGCCTGCGTCGCGCCCAGCACCTCCAGCTGTCCCGAGGTCTTCAGCGCCAGCTTGACCTCCGGCTTCTTGCCCGAGCCGAGCACGTTGTTCGACACGCCGACCGAGATCGAGAACTCATCGCCGGGCGCGACGAAGCTCGGGATGTTCGGCGTGAGCACGATGTCTCCGCGCACGGTCACCTTGCGGTCGAACGCACCCAGCGCCTCGGGCGCGACCACGACCGCCATCACGCGCAACGTGCCGTTGAACGTGTCCGGCACGTCGTAGACCAGCTCCTTGCCCTCCGGTCCGACGTCGATCAGCCCGGACCACCACGCGACCGGCTTGTCGCGCCGGCGCTTGAACGGGTTGAGGTTCGCACCGAGGGCCGCGTTTTCCTCGTCGCCGCCCGCTGCGACCGCCTGCAGCAGCCGATCGTACTCGGGCAGGATCAGATCGAGGATCTGCGAGGTGCGCACGGTCAACGCACGCTTCTGGAAGAAGTGCCCGAGCGGATCCGGCGCACGATACGACGCCACGCGCAGGATGCCCTCGTCGACCGCGAATAACACCGCGCGCCCGGGGCGATCCGCGCGCAGCTTCATGTGGTAGGGCTTGCCCGGCTTGATCAGCTCCTGCCCGGTTACCTGCACGTCGATCGCGCGCCGCGCACGGCTGATCGAGAATGGCACCACCGCGTGGCTGAGCGGGCTCATGAAGACTTCGTCCGAGCTCGGGTCGCGGATGAACGCCACCGAGACGTAGCCGCCGCCTTCGAGCTCCGGCGGCACCGCGATCGTCTGCACGCTGGCGCTGGTGTCCGCGCGAAACCACTGCGCCGCGTAGACCTTGTCGCGCTCGATCGTGATCAGGCCGGCGCCCGCATACGGCGCCTTGATCTGCAGCTCGAGCTGTCCGCCCGGCGTCACGTCCGCGGTCTTCAGCGCCAGCTGCAACTCGGCGTTCTTCTCCAGCGAGCGCGCCAGGTTGGCGAAGCCCGCCACCGAGAACTCGATGCGCTGCAGCTCCTCGTCCTTGGCGCTCTTGATCAGCAGCGCGAAGTCTCCAGGCTGATCGGTCGGCAGCGGAAACGATGTGCCGGCGGCGGCGATCGAGAGCGGCGCTCGCGAGCGCTCGGTCTCCTTGCGCACCGAGTCGTACTTGTAGCGGCCATCGTCCTGGCGCGCGAGCACCGACACGAATTTGCGCTCGAGCAACACCGCGGACAGGCCCTTGGCCGCGACCTTGCGGCCCTGCGGATCGACCGCGATCAGATCGATCGCGCGCTTGGCGTCCTTGTTCAGATAGCCGAGCGCGCCGTCGGCCTTCCAACCGATCAGGAACGGCAACGGCGAGACGAACGCGCTCGCTTCCGCAGTTACGCTGCGCCCGCCGGCTGCCTCGAAGCCCTCGACGAAGACGCTGAGCCGATAGCTCGCGTTGGCGTAGCGCGACAGCGGCACGTCGAAGATCGCCGCACCTTCGGCGTCGGTCTTCTGATCGGGCAGCGCTTCGCTCACCGGCTCGCGCGTGCGCAACGGGTCGTAGAACAGGTAGCCGCGCAAGGCACCGAACGACGGCAGCCCGGGCGTGAGCGTGAGCCGCCCGTGCACCTCGCGATCGGCCGCAGGCGTACCGAACAGGTTGGCCAGGTTGACGGTGGCCTTCAAGTTGTTCGGGCTCACCCAGCCTTGCGGCGATTCCTGCGACAGGTGTGCCTTGATGGTCATGCGGTCGGGCAAGAACTCCCGCACCTGCACCTTGGTCGATCCCAACAGCGCGTCCGGATGGTTGTCCTTGACGGTGTAGAGGTTGACCACGTACGTGCCCGTCGGCGCAGCTTCTTGCGTGAGGTAGCTGAACTCCTCGAAGCCGTCGTCGCCCAGCTTGAGGTTCAGCTTCTTCACCTCCATGCCGCGCGGGTCCACCACCACGGCCTGCATCGGGATGCCCACGAAGTCGCTCGACCAGTCGCGCTTTCGCACCACCAGGCCGATGTGCAGCTCGTCGCCGGGCCGGTACACGCCGCGATCCGAGAACAGGTAAGCGGCCAGCGCCTGCGCCTCGCCGGTCTCCGCCACGCCCCCGACGTCGAAGCGCGACACGTCGAGCCGCCGATCGCTCCCTTCGTAGGGCAGAAATGCGGCGTCCTGCCCGAGCGTGACCAGGAACAACGCCGGCGCCTTCTCGCGCCGCAGCTCGACCAGCGACGGCAAGCTCGCGCGGCCCTGGGCATCGGTGCTCGCGCTCGCGACCGCCTGGCCGTTCTTGCCCAGCACCTGCACCTGCGCGTGGGCGACCGGCGCGCCGCTCTGGATCGACTGCACGAACACGTCGTGGCCGCCGTCCGCTGCACGCTTGGCGATCACGCCCAGATCACTCACCAGGATCAAGCGGCTGTCCTCGGGCTCCGCGCCGTAGTCCGTGCCCGGCGTCCAGCCCTGCGCCTTGAGCAGGAACACGCCGCGCTTGCCGCCATCCAGGTACTTGCCGAGATCGATCGACTCGTACACCGGCTTGCCGGGTTTGCTGTGCACCTCGCGCGTCTCGATCTGATATTCCGCCACGTCCTCGGGACCAAACGCGTAGCTGAAGCTGGGGTTCGCGAACGAGCCGCCGTTCTGCGTGACCCAGTGCTGCAGCTGATCGGGCAGCACGCGCGCGATCTCGAAGCGGATCCCGGGCACGTCGCGCGCGTAGACCGAGAGCTTGCGGCTGCCCGACAGCGCGAGCAGCGAGCCCTCGCTGAGCAGCTTGAGCTGCGGCGGGTAGGGCGGCACGCGCACGATTGCCTGATAGGTCGACCCCAGGATGTAGCCGCCGAAGGCGTTCACGCCCTTCTTGACCTGCACGTACACGTAGCGCTCCGCCGGCGCGGAGAAGCGATAGCTGTGCTGTTCGGAGAACTCGCGCTCGACCTCGATCGGCGTCAGCGCGAGCTTGCGCGCTTGCTTGAGGATCCCCGGCGAGATGTTCTCGGGGTTCGACCAGCTGTAAGGCCGCTCGGGATCGTTCTCGTCGGGCTCTTCGGGGTTGGTGACCGGCAGGAGCCACGCGCTGACCGCCTTGCTCAGCTCCGGCTCGCTCACGCCACCGGTGCAGTTGACGATCAATACCTGCTCGGGCTCCATGCGCGCGTTGTCGACGATCTGCGCGTCGGTCCGGCGGACGTGGAAGTAGTCGTAGAGCCCGGGCACGCGGACGTCGTCGCTGAGCTCCTTGTCGAACGCGGGGCCGCCGCTGGCTGCGCGCGTGCCGGGCTTGAGGGTCAGCTTCACGCTCGCGCCGTTCTTCGGCAGGTCGAAGGGATCGCTGTGGACGAAGCCCTTTCCCTTGTGCTTGTCGTAGCTGACGTGCGCCTTGACATCGAAGGCCTTGTCCTCGGCGTTCGACGGCACGAACCGCAACGCCAGCCGCTGCTCGAAGGTGTTCGGATCCACCGGGTGCGAGAAGCCGAAGGTCGCCACGATCTTCTTCATGTGGCTGTCGGTCGGATCTTGATAGAACTGTGCCTCGGCGATGCGCGGCTCGAAGGGCGCGCTCGAGAATTGCAGCGCGTACGTGTCGAGCAACACCTGCTCGGCGAGCAAGCCCTTCTTCGCCAGACGCACCTCGTACGCCTGTCCGACCGGCCAATCGCTCTTCGGCGTGAACACCAGCTGCCGGTCGGTCGCCCACTTCCAGACGCCCTCCAGCTTGGGTGTGGACTCGATCCCGCTCTCGACGTTCTGGCCGATCTTCTGTAGCGGTGCGACCGATCGTTCGAAGTCCAAGACCAGCGGGCGCGGCACGATCTTGTCTTCGATCGGCGTCACGGCCGGGGCGGTCAGCAGTACCGCGGTGATCAGCGGCTTCGGCCGGTTCTTCCACCACTGGTAGCCCGCGACGCCGCCCGCCGCGATCGCCAGGAGGCCCGCGAACAGGCCGGCGGCCGCGAGGCGATGCGACTTCGACCAGGCGAATCCCGCGCGCAGCTTGCGGCCGAGAAACTGCAGCCACGGCGGCGGCTCCCACCGGCCGAAGACGAACCACACGAACGAGCGCACGGCCTGCCAGAAACGCGCCACCACGGACCCCCTGGGCGATAGAAAGAGGCCCGAGGCTTACCGCTCTGCGGCGCATTCGTCTACAGCAGATGCGCCTGCCGCTGATGGCGGCATCAGGAGCTCGCGAGCTTCTGCCCGCTCAACTTGTCGAAGAAGTCGCGCACGAGCTCCGGGCCCGGCCGTTCGGGCACGAGATCCGGATGTTCGTTCGCCCAGTCGAGCGCGAGTGCCAGCGTCACCCAGCGTGCCGCATAGTCCGCCGAAGCCGGCTCGAGTTGCAAGAGCGCCGAAGAGGCTTCGGCCGGCATCTTCACGCAGCGCACCGTTTCCGCCGTCGGTTGCGAGCAGTGCTCGGCTGCCGAAGTCACCAGGTACTCCCGGCAGGCCAGCGGGCGATCTTCGTGGATCGAACAGCTCTCCTGCTCGAGGAACGGGCAGGCGATGCCGTGGCGGAAGTACTCGATCGCCAGCGTCGAGCTGGTGTCGGCGAAGCGGCGAGGGTCGGCCAGGCGCTCGAGCATCCCGGCTTGCTCCAAACGCGCACGCGCGTCGGCGAAGCGCGATCGGATCTCCGAGCGCCGCGGCTCCGGCAGCGCGTCGACCAGCTCGCGCAGGCGTCGCGCCTCGCTGGGCGATACTGGCACCAGCTGCCGGCAGCAGGCGCCGCAGCCCTTCTTGCACGAGATCGTGCGCCCCTGTTCCGCCACCATGGTCTCGGCGACTTCGACCAGCGCATTCGCCACCGAATGAAACAACGGCAGCAAGTGGATCGGCCGCTTGCGCCCGGTCGGCACCTCCATCTCGATGCGCAGCTGATAGCCCGCCACCGACAGATCGGCCGTGCCGTTCACGAACTCGGGAACATCAGCCATGGTGTGAGTGGAACCTTTCAGAGGGTCTTCAAGTACTCGAGCAGGTCGCGCCGTTCTTCGGCCGAAAGGCCCGCCGCAAACGTGTGTCCCGTGTTGCGATACGTGGGCCGCGTCGTGTCGTACACCGTGACGTCGTCGCCTTTGGCGGCGACCTCCTCGTACGGCCATCCAAGCCGCTCGAAGTCGTAGTCCCTGGGCTCGAACGAGCGCCGGAAGATCGCCGGCCGCAAGCTCGGGTCGAGCACCGCATCGAGCGTGGGGACCGAGCCGTTGTGGAAGTAGGGCGCGGTCGCCCAGACTCCCCCCAGTGGCGGTGGCGAGTAGACGGGCGTTGCCGAGCGCTCGAGGCGCCCGGCCGACCCGTGCGTGCCGTACCAGGAGCGGTTGAACCAATCGAAGTAGTACGCGAGCGCGCCTGCGCCCTGATCCGAGCTGCTGAGCGCGTACGCCGGATCGGTGCCGACCTCGTCCGCGCTGACGCCCGGTTGAGGATCGATGCCGCTCTCGGCGTCACCGTGGCAGCGCGTGCAGTTGTTCACGAACACCTGCCGGCCGCGGCCGGAGCGCGCGGTGTCGATCGGACGCTTCGCGATCTCTTCGTAGCGCGGCGGGCGCAGCGAGAGGATGTAGGCCTCGATGTCAGGAAAATAAGCGTCGATGGCTTCGGCCTCGGCCGAGTTCTCGAGGCACAGCAGCGCGGCGCTCATCATGATCCGCGCGTGATCGCCGCGACCGAAGCCGCTGTAGAACATGCGATCGCGACGGTGCAGGTTCCACCAGGCGGGCACGTCGGTGAACATGATGTCGACGTCGAGGCGCGCCTCGGGGTCGGGCTGATCGTGCCACTCGAGCGTATCCGCGTCGCGATGCGCCGCCAGCACTCCGAACATCGCGTCGGCCGCGTTCATGCCGCGCGTGTCCGGACGCGCGAAGCCGTTCGACGCGCGGTTGATCCGGCCGAAGCGCGCGTACTCGGCGCGTTCATCGGAGTTGAGCGCCAGGCTCAGCAGATCGAGCGCAAACGTCGGCAAGCCGAACGACGTGCCCTCGGTCGCGAGGTTGAGGTTCGCGTTGCCCAGCCCGACCACCAGCGAGTCACCCAACTTCGACGCGTGACACAACAAACAATTGACTGTCACGACCTCGACTCCACGCTTTGTTTTGGCGTAGCTGAAGTCGTAGGGTAGGTCGGCGTTGCCGCGCTCGCGCTCGGGCAGCTTGGTCGAGTTCGCGAACACGTCGATGCCGAGGAACTTGAGGCCATCGAGCAACCCGCGCGGCACGCCGCAGCTCAGGTACGGTGCCTCGGGCGTGCCGTTGTCGAGCAGGAGCGAGCGCCCGCGCACGGGGTCGCCGCTGCGCTGCGGGGTCTCGGCTTCGAGCTGAACGGCGCTCGGTTCGAGCGCGCGATCGTCGGTGCAGGCTGCGAGTATCAGAAGGCTGAAGAAGAAGATTCGATGCGTCATCAGTGCGGCCCAGTTTGGGGCCAAGACGGAGCGAAATGCATGCGCTTTCGTGGCCTAACGACAGAACACTTCCGTCACAGGTTCCGTCACGATCGACGTGACCGTCACGTCTGGCGCACTCGCACGCGGCCTCGATTGCCAATGCGGCAGGTCGTACGCGACGGGCGACGTCGTGAGTGACGCCCAGCGTGTCGCGGCTTCCGGGAAACGCTCGCGCACGGCGCGCGCGTAGTCGGGGCAGAACGGCTCCAGGCTGAGCACGAGCAGGCTGGGGATGAAGCGCGCGAGGCCCGCGCGCGGGCGACCGGCCTTGTGCGCGAAGTGGTCGATGCAGTTGAGCGCGCGCTGGGCGAGCTCTGCCGTGCTGTAGTCGGCGAGCGGTGTGCTGCGCTGCATGCACTCGATCACGTCGCGCGGCGGTTGCGGTGCGCGGTTGGCGTCGGGCTGATGGCGCTGCTGGTTCCAGATCTGTACCAGCCGCTCGATCGAGCCGGCGAGGTGCTCGATCGAGCTGTCCATCACGCGGCGCACGAACTGCGACTCCGAGTGTTCGGGTCCGCTCAGCGCGAGGTACAGGCGCAGCGCGTCGGCGCTGTAGACGTCGCTCAGCTCGCGCGCCCAGATCAAGTTGCGCGCGCCGCGATTCGGTCGCACCGGTTGCAAGCGGCTGGTGAGCAGCGCGCCCAGGGTTGGCTGCTCGTTCCCGCAGCTCGCAGCGGCGCAGGCCAGCGCACCGTGCACGAAGGCGTGTGTGTACGCGCAGCCGAGCGGGGCGAACTGGAAGTACTCGTCCGACGCGCTCAGCTCACCCGCCGCCCTCTGCAAGAAGTAGAGCTGCGCGGCGTAGACCTCGGCCGACGCGTGCAGGCGCTGGTCAGGCAGGCCGGCGAAGTCGAGCGCCGGGCCGCGGCCACCTTCGGTCGAGAGCACGAACGGCGTCAGCGGCTTCTCGAGCTGGCTGCGGATCAGGCGCGCGAGCCCGGGGCGCTGGAAGCGCAGACGCGAGAGGTTGCGCTCCAGCTCGGGCCGAAAGCGTTCGAGGTCCAGGATCAATCGCGGCCGCGCGCGCACGCTGTAGCGCTGCGGGTCGAGCCCGAGCAGGTCGAGGCTGGTGTTCGGCGTGCCGCACGACTCGCAGCTGCCGCCCGCGGTCGCGTCCAGGCAGCTCGGACACGAGCCGCGCACCCAGGCGTCCGTGGGGTACGCGCCGCTCTTGATGTCGCGCAGCACGTCCACCGCGCGCACCTCGAGCATGCCGGCCGCGCACAGCCCGGCGAAGAAGCTGCGCACGAACGCCTGACAGTCCGCGTCGCGCCACCCGAAGTGATCCGGCTCGATCGAGTACGCCTGCAGGCTGCGGCGGATCGAGCCGCGCGCGGGGTCGATGACGCCGTCGGCGGCGCAGCGCAGCTGGTGAGCCCGCACGTCGACCTGACTGTGATAGTCGTCGGTGCCGAGTGCGTAGTGCGCACGGATGCCGGCCTGCGAGAGCAAGCGGGCGTAGACATCGGCCTCGAGGTACGGGCCTGCGATCTGGTCCGCGGTCAGGTCGTCGGTGGGGATGGGCGCACAGGCCGCGATCAGCGTGGGTCGAGTCATGCGTCTGCCGCACTGCACGGTCCGTGCCGCCGCGAAGCGTGTAAGTCGGCTCGCCAAACGACCCCCAACGCGGGCCAGCTGGCGCAGAGCAGGCTGGAACATGTCCGGACAGACGGGAAAAAGCTTCAGCGAAGTGGGCCCCTCGTGCGACTCACTGCACCAGCCCGAACTGCGTGGCGCGCGCGATCCAGACGCTCCCGACTGTCAGCTCTCGTAAGCGTTGCTTCCACCCGCGCGCCGTGCTCTCTTGGCGTTCGCTCGCTTGCGAACTCGAGGTCAACTGCTTTGTGTCTGCATGTTGGCCTGCGCGAGCAACGCAGCCGCGCAGGGCGTGCTGGTCATCGAGGCGTCGCAGCAAGACCACGCGGTCGCCGACAAGCTGCAGGAGCTGGTCAGTGAACCGCTGGAGCGGCGCGGTGCTGACAGCGTGGCCGGCCTCGATCTGAGCTACGGCCTCGGCTGCAGCACGGGTGCGAGGCTCGAGCTGGTGCTGGACAGCGCGCACTACGCCGTGCGCCTGGTGCGCTGTCGAGACTTCAGTGTGCTGACGCGCACGATCGATCCGCAGGCCGCTCGCGACACGCCCTACCTGGGTGCGTTCGTGGCGGCGGAGTTGCTCGCGCTCGACAGCGAGCTCGGCAGTACGGTGGTCGAGTCTCGCGCGCCACCGCCGCCGACAGCTGCAGCTGTACCTGGGACCGGCGAAGCGCCGAAGCATCAGCCGACGGCTGCGCCGAGCAGCATCGCTCAGCTGCGCTTGCGGCTGGGCGCGGACTGGATGTTCTACGGTGAACCGTTCGCGGGAGGGTTCCGCCCCAACCTGGGCCTGGGCGTGGCGATCGATACGGGCTGGTCGTCGTTCGCCCTGTTGGTCGAAGTGCACATGGCGGCCTTTGCTACGGCCGAGGTGGCGGTAGAGACCACCGGTCAGCCCATCGAGCTGACCCGGCACGACGCACAGCTCCGGCTGGGCGGCTTGTACGGGCTGGGACCGGTGTCCCTGTTCGGCTTCTTGTTCGCACGCGGCAGTCTGAGCGAGGCCGAGCGAGGCGCATTTTCGAGCTCCGAAGTGCGCTGGGGCGTGGGCGCCGGGGCGGGTGCCGAGCTCCCGCTGGTCCCGTGGTTGCTCGTTTACACCAACCTGATCGCGGACTTGGCGATCACTGGCGGCGACTACAAGCTGGACGGGCTAAGCTTCGCCACCGACCCGCGCGGGCTACTCAGCTGGAGCGCGGGTCTCGTGCTGCGCGGCTGGCTTTGACAAACCTTCATCAAAGCAACGGGTTCCGGCGACTCATCCAATGGGCGAGGTCGGAGGCGTCCGCTGTGCCCACGACTCCACTGCCGCGAGAGGTCGACATCAGTCATCTGCCCGGAATTGCCGGCGCCTCCAGCGCACCGGCGGAGTCCGGCTGGATCTCGCGGATCCAGCGCGGAGATCCGGTCGCGGTGGAGTGGTTGGTGCGCGAGCATTGGGGGCGGGCCGAGGGCCTGCTCGTGCGGCTCTTCGGGCGTCGCCAAGACTTGGAAGATCTGGTGCAAACGACTTTCCTCGAGACACTGCGTGCGCTGCCGAACTTCCGGGGTGAGAGCTCCCTCGGCAGCTTCGTGTGCGGCGTGGCCGTGCGCGTGGGTCTGCGCGCCTGCCGGCCGACCAAGGTCGCCCGGTCCTCGATGTCGCTCGAGCAAGTTGCCGAGCTCACCAGCGCCGACCCCTCCGCGGAGGCCGACTTCGAACGCGCCGAGGCGCTGCGCCGCGTGCAGCTGATCCTGGACAAGATCTCGGAGCCCAAGCGCGTGGCCTTCCTGCTCTGGGCCGTCGAGGGTCTGCACGTGAATGACGTGGCGGACGCCATGCAGGCCTCGGTGCCTGCCACGCGCTCGCGCATCTTCTACGCACAGAAGGCGCTCAAGGCGTCGGCCGCGCGCGACCCCTACCTGCGCCACTGGATGGAGAACGGAGGGGAACCATGAGCTCGGATGAACGCGAGCTGTCGCAAGACCTGCGCGAACGCGTGGCCGCGCTCTACGAGTCGCAGCCGTCGGCTGCAGGGCGCCCGCTGGGCCGCGACGCACAACGGCGCGTGATCGACAGCCTGCAGCTGGAAGCGGCGCGGCTGCCACTCGAGCGACGGCGCCGGCGCGCAGTTGCCATCACGACCGCCGTACTGGCCGCGGCCGCGAGCTGGCTGCTGGTGCTGCGACCCGCGCAGGACGTCCAGCCGCCGGTGGCGACAGCGCCCAGCCAGCCGAGCGCGCCGATCGCTCCGCCCTGCGGCTTGCCGCTGATCGCGCAGGAGCCCACGTTCGAAGCTCTGGCGGATGGCCGGCGTGTGCTCGACATGGGCACGTTCGGTCAGCTCACCCTCGGACCCGGCGCGCGGCTGCGAGTCGAGCAGAGCGGCGCCTGCGAGCTGCGCGTGCGGCTCGAGAGCGGCGAGCTCGCCGGCGATCTGCACAACCTGCGGCCTGCTCGCTTGTTGGTGCAAACCGATCAAGGTTCGGTGGTGGTGACCGGCACGCGCTTCGTCGTGCGCAGCGGGGACGACGACTTCGAGGTGGTGCTGGCGACGGGCGTCGTCGATGTCGTGTTCGCCGATCGCAGCTCGCTGCGCCTGGCGCCGGGCATGCGGCTGCACAAGCCCAGGCGCGCTCCGCAGCCCGAGACTCGGCCCCTGTCCGACGAGGATGTGCGCTTCCTGACCCGCCTGCTCCGCGGCGAGCCCAGCGCCGAGCCCGCCCGCGTTCCGGTCAAGCCGGCTGCCGCGCCGAAGCCTCCGAGCACGGCATCGCTGCTAGACCAAGCCGAAGGCGCGCGCCGCGCTGGACAGACCGCCGAAGCGCGTGAGGCCTATCGCGCGGCCAGCCAGCGTCGCGACGACAGCGGCGAGGTCGCGTTGTTGCGCTGGGTGCGCTTGGAGCTCGACGCCGCCGATCCGCCGGCAGCGCTGCGCGTGCTCGAGCAGCACCGCCAGCGTTTCGCCCGCGGGCGTTTGGGCGCGGAGGCGGGTTGGCTCCAGGTGCAAGTGCAGCAGGCGCTGCATCGTCCCGATCGCGCGCGGGCTGCCGCGCGCAAGCTCGGCGCCGACTACCCAGGTACACCGCAAGCAGCCGCCGCGGCCAAGGTGCTCGACTCGCCATGAGGCTGGGTTGTCTGCTTTTGCCTGCGCTGCTGTGCGGGAGCTTCGGCTGCGCACTGGAGCCGGTCGAGCTCGGGCCGCGGTACGAGGCGGCCAAAGACAACCACAACTCGATGGTCGTCGTCGACGAGGACCAGGTGCCCCCGGAGGCGGTCACGGCGCTGCGCGCGAACCCGTATGACGGCAAGGACAAAGGGCTCGAGCTCTTGTACCCCGCGCCCCCGGACCTCGTCGTGCCGTCCAATCTGGCACCGATCACGTTCGAGTGGCGCGCGATGGAGATGATGCCCGCGATGCCCATGCCCGGCATGCCGAAACCGCCCAAAGGCGGTCCGGCGATGATGGGGATGGAGATGCCCTCCGGGCCCGCGATGCCCGAGCCCGAACAGCTGGTCTTCGAGCTGATCGTGCGCGGTGACTGGAGGGAGTTCCGGCTCTACACGGTCGCCAGCAGCGCGACTGTGCCCCCGGAGGACTGGCAAGCGCTGTTGTTCATGCACGCCGGCAAGACGCTGGAAATCACGGTTCGGGCGCTGCGCAAGAGCAACGAGATCCTGAAGGCGAAGCCGCTCAAGCTCGAGGTGCGTCAGGCGCCGGTACCAGCCGGTGCGCTCTACACCTGGTCGACGACGGCGGGTGCGCTTGGCTATGCAGCCCTCAGCAGCACGCGCGAGACCTACCTGAACCCGCCCGCGCCGGGCAGCCGGCGTTGCGTCGGCTGTCATGCGGTGTCCAAACAAGGTGGGCGTATCCTTGCAGCTGTTGGCGGCGAGCCGCGACTGTGGAGCTGGCCGATCACCGGCGGTGCGCTACTGGACAAGCCCATCAGCGGCGAGGCGGCCGACAACTACGTGTTCGGTAGCTTCGACCCGACGGGGAGGCGAATCGCGGTCACGCGCGGCGGACGCCTGTCGATCTTGAGTGCCGACGACGGCCAGCTGCTCACGGAGATGGCCTGGCCGATGGCCACACCTCTGCGCTTCCCCGACTGGTCACCCGACGGGCAGTCGATCAGCGTCGTCGCCGGCGATCTCAGCGAGCCCAAGATGCCGCCCGATGCAGCCAATGGCGGCAGCCTGGCGCGCGTACCCGTGGCGCTCGACGGCAGCCTCGGCGCGCCGCAGTCGATCGCCGCCGGTCCGATGATGAAGGATGCGACCGTTCTGTTTCCGAGCTACTCGCCCGACGGCAACTGGATCGTGTTCGAGAAGCGCAAGGGCCCGATGCGCGACGCCAAGGACTCGAGCCTGTGGATCGTGCCGGCCGCGGGCGGCGAGCCGGTGGAGCTGAAAGCCGCGAGCATGGGTGGCAAGCCAGGCGGCAGCGCGAGCGCACCGAGCTTCATGCCCGGTGACACGTCCGACCGCGTCTATGTGGTGTTCTCCGCGTGGCGCAAGGTCGGCAGCTTCATGCCCGACGAAGGTCAGCGCCAGCTGTTCGCCACGGCTGTGGACCTCTCGCGCGCAGCCAAGGGCGAGGATCCGAGTCACCCACCGTTCTGGCTGCCGTTTCAACAGCGGACCAGCAGTTATCTGCGCGCGCAGTGGGCACCCGAGGTCGGTTGCAGCCCGTCGCCTGAAGTCCTCAACAAGGTCGACGACGACTGCGATGGCCAGATCGACGAAGATGTTTGCACACCTGAAGCGGACGTCTGCGGCGACAAGACCGACAACGACTGCGACGGCCTGGTCGACGAGGGCTGCGGGTGTGCATTTCAGGAGCAGTGCGGCAACGGTAAGGACGACGACTGCGACACGCAGACCGACGAGATGCCGTGTGCGCCTGCTGCACCGCCCGCCGGCAAGTGACGCGCGATTTCACACGCACGTGACTTGACGGCTACGGCTGAGCGCGTAAGTTCAGTGCGGTACAACTGTACGCACATTTGTGCGAGCCATCTGGTCGCCGGCGCGGCGCGGCGGCTCTTGCAGCCGGCGCGGCCTTTGTTTCGCGCGGAAATCGTAGGGAAGTCATGTTTGCCGATGCCCCACAGCGCATCGCAGATCTCACGCGTCATTTGTATTCGGCCCTGGATCGCGCCAGCGCTCGCTTCAGCGTCGATCTGCCGCTGATCGAAGCCGGGCTCAAGAAGCTCGACCCGACGCTCTCGCTGTGCGCGGTACGCGCGCGCGTGATCGAGGTGAGCGACGAGACGCCGGACACCAAGACCTACTGGTTGCGGCCCAACGCGCGCTTCGGCAGCTACCTGCCCGGCTCGTACGTCACGCTGCGCGTGCGCATCGACGGCCAGACCGTGCAGCGCAACTACAGCCTGAGCACCGCGCCGCGTCGCGATGGCTTGATCGCCATCACGGTCAAGCGCGTGCACGGGGGCAAGGTCTCGAATTGGCTCGCGGACGAGCTGCGTCCGGGGCATGTGGTCGAGCTGAGCGCCGCGCAGGGCAAGTTCGTGCTCGCGCCCGAGCCGCCCGCCAAGCTGCTCTTGCTCTCCGCCGGCAGCGGGATCACGCCGGTGATGTCGCTGTTGCGCCAGCTCACCGCGGCACGGGCGCGCCGCGAGATCGTGTTCCTGCACTTTGCGCGCACGCCGCGCGACATCATCTTCCGCACCGAGCTCGAGCGCATCGTCCGAGATCATCCCGGCGTCCGCCTCGAGCTGTGCGTGGAGAACGCAGGTGATGAGGACGCCTGGTCTGGCCACCTCGGACGCTTCAGTGAGGCGCTCCTGCAAGCGGTGGCGCCCGATTTTCGCTCGCTCGACACGTATCTGTGCGGCCCCGGTGGCTTCATGCAAAGCGTGATGCAGACGCTGGAGCGCAGCGGTGCGGACCTCGGCAAGTTGCGCTACGAGCGCTTCAGCGTCGACTTCGATGCCAGCCTGTTCCTCGAGCAGGCGAGCGTGCTTCGCTTTCTGCGCTCCAACACCGAAGCGCTGTCCAATCGCCCGCGCACGATCCTCGAGGAAGCCGAGGGCGCGGGCCTACGGGTCGAGTCGGGATGTCGCGCGGGCAACTGCGGCACGTGCCGCTGCCGAAAGGTGCGGGGCGTGGTGGTCGACATCACGAGCGGCCGCGAGTCCGGTGCGGGCGAGGAGTTCATTTATCCGTGCATCTCGGTGGCGCGCGGAACGGTAGAAATCGACCTCTGAACGGGAACCGATGTCATGCAAGAACAAGCAGTCAGCGAACACGACGTGTCCCTTCGCGCGGGCAAGCCAAACCTGATCGATCTCGAAGCGCGCCGCATTGCCGCCTTTGGCCAGGCGATCGACTCGCTGCGCCACGAGCTGGAGTCACAACTCGGGGCGCAAGATGCAGAGCACATCCAGCGCATCGGCAAGCTATCGCAGCGCCTGGAGGTCCTGGGCCGCTCGCTCATCCACTTCAGCTTCGAGCCGGTCTCGTTCGGGGTCGGTGCGGCGGCGCTCTGGGCGCACAAGACGCTGGAGCTGATGGAGATCGGTCACATGGCGCTGCACGGCGCCTATGATGGGCTGCCGGGTGCCGAGCGCTTCCAATCGCAAAGCTTCTACTGGAAGGCCCCGATCGACGAGGCGAGCTGGAAGCTCGGGCACAACGTCCGGCACCACCAATACACGAACATCGCCGGCCGCGACCCGGACCTGGACTTCGGGCTGATGCGCCTGAGCCTGCGGATCGAGCATCGCCACTACCACCTGCTCCAGCCGATCAGCAACGCCGTCAGCTGGGTTTGGTTCACCACGATGATCGGCATGCATGTTTCGGGCATGTTGGACGTTCTGTTCGACCGAGGTGCCTTCGCCCCCACGCTGCGCGAGGCTCTGAGCAGGTTCGTGCCGAAATGGTCGCGCTACTGCGGCAGGGAGTACGTGTTCTTCCCGCTGCTCGCGGGGCCGTTCTTCGCCAAGGTCTGGTTCGCGAACCTGATGACCGACGTCGCGCGCGACATGTGGGCCGGCGCGATCATCTACTGCGGTCACGTGGGCGCCGACGACCATCCCCAGGACGCTGAGCCCGAGAGCCGCGCGCACTGGTACGCCATGCAAGTCGAGGCCGCGCGCGACGTCGATCTTCCCGAGTGGATGTCCATCCTGAGCGGAGCCCTCGACCTGCAGATCGAGCACCACCTGTTTCCGCGCATGCCGCCGAATCGGCTGCGCGAGATCGCACCGCGCGTACGCGCGATCTGCGACGCCTATGGGGTGAAGTACCGCAAGGACAGCTGGCCGGGCACGCTGCGCTCGGTCTTCGGCGAGCTGTGGAGGCTTCGTTCCCAGAACTAACCTCGATGGTCCTACGTGCCTCACTCGAGAAGAAGGAAGAGAAGGAGCGGGTGCGCTCGAGCTTGTTGCGAGCGGCGCTCGCGCTCTCGGCTGCACACGGCTTCGCGAGTCTGGGGTTGCGCGAGGTGGCGCGTGAGGCCGGCATCGCGCCGACGTCCTTCTACCGGCACTTTGCCGACATGGAAGAGCTCGGCGCGGCACTGATCGCGGAGCTGGCGGGCCCTGTGTTGCGCGGTCTGTGCGAGCGTGCGAGCAGTGCACCGCGCGACGGGCTGGCTGGCGCGCTGCTGGAGCCTGCACTCTCGGCGCTGGCCGACGATCCAGAGTTGATGCGCTTCGTACTCGCCGAACGCGTGGGTGCCCATGCCAACCTGCGCGCAGCGCTGCGTGAGCAACAGGCGCAGTTGGCTCGCGCGCTGCACCTGGCCTCCGGCGCGCCGCCCTGGGCTTGTGACGCGGCGGTCTGTGTACTGCTCGACGCGTGCGGCAAGGCGCTCGACGATGCGTCATCGCCGCGCGATGCTGCACTCCGCGCCATCCAGCAGCTGTTGGCTGCGGCCCCGGAGGCGTCATGAGCGACGTGCTCGATCGACTGCTCGAGGCGCAGCTACAGCACGAGCTCGCGCGCTGGCGAGGTGACGCCCTCGATGCCACGTTGGCGGAGCGCGTGCGGGCGTTGTTCCGCTGGTTCGGCACCGTCAAGCTCGATGACGTCGTGACCCGGCAGCAGATCGTCGGCGTGATCGAGCGCTACGTGATCGAGCTGCGCGTCAGCGGCGGCATCACCGAGCTGAGCGGAGAGATGTCGCAGCTGGTCTTCGGGTCGCGCGCGAGTCGCGAGGCGCGACTGTCGGACGTGTTCACGCCCGAGATGTACGACGAGTTTGCCGACAAGGTCCTGGCGCTCGAGAGCGCACGCCACGCCCTGATCGGCCTGATCGCCCAGAGCACGACGGTGTCTGCGCTCGGCGCGCGCCTGCTCTCGCTGGGCTTGCTCGATCTGATCGCGCTGGCCATCCCCGTGCCGCGCGCCCAGACCTTCGCGGCGCTGCTGGGCAGCAAGATCTTGCCCGGGTTGGAGCGCAAGTTGGCGGCCGCGCTGGCCAGCAGCCAACGGCGGCGCTCGCTCGGCGAGGTCTTCGAGCCGGAGCGCTTGCGCGCGGTCGCCGACGACGTCTGGGACCGCGTGTCGCCGATGCGCCTGTCCGAGCTGTTCGCGCTGATCGGCGCGCAGGACGTCGAGGACTTCGTGGTCCTGGTCTACGAGTTCTGGCTGCGCTACCGCAAGACCGCGTACTTTCGCCGGATCTCGAGCGAGCTCGTCGACCACTTCTTCGCCAAGTACGGCCTGGTGACGCTGCTCGAGCTGATCGAGGACATGGGCGTGAGCGAGGCGATGGTCTGCGAGGAGGTGCTGGTGCTGCTGCGTCCCATGATCGAGCATGCCGCGGAGAGCGGCGCGCTCGAGCGGGACATCCGCCGCAACCTGGAGAGCTTCTATCGCTCCGAGGCCGCTCGCGCCGCGCTCGAACCTGCCGGCTAAGTGCCGGCAATCCATCGGCAAACGAGCCGCTCGTCCGTCGCTCCGAACCGGCAGCCATCAGCTGCGAGCTGATTCGGCATGGCTGTTGCTCGAGCCCTGTCGGGTTTTCGAGTTCGCTGTTTGCCGTCGGAGCAACACATGAAATCATCAGCGCAAATCTTCTGGGTCGCGTGCCTGTCCCTGGCAGCCGTTGGCTGCAGCCAACAGGCCGACCCGAACACGCAACCGGTCGCGACGGAGGACGCAGGGCCCGAGACCGCCGGCACGCGCGCGACGCAGCCGCCGATCAAGCCGACCCCCGAAGCGGGCACCGGCGCTGCGGGCACGCAGCCCACGGCGGCAGCGGGCAAGCCTGCGGACCCGCCTCCCGCCGGCATGGCGGGTATGCCGGCACCGGCCGCGCCCTCGGGTGATCCGCGCAGTGGCTCGGCCGTGGCCATCGCGCCCGACGACTCGCTGGCGTTGGTGGTGAACCGCGACGTGGGCTCCGTGAGTGTGCTGTCGCTGGCGTACGACAAGGAGGCGCTGACGAAGCTCACGATGACCAAGGAGTTGCCGCTCGGCCCCGGCTCGGAGCCTCAGCAGGTGGTGTTCGCGCCCGACGGCCTGAGCGCGTACGTGGTGCTGCGCCGCGATCAAACCCTGTTGAAGATCGGATCGCTCACCAGTGAGCCCAAGATCCTGAACCGCGTCGCGGTGGGCTCCGAGCCGACCGGCATCGCGATCAACGCGCTCGGCAGCCGGGTGTACGTCGCGAACTGGAACGACGGCACGGTCAGCGTGGTCGACACCGCGAGCATGCTGGTCACGCGCACCGTGGACCTGAACCCGGCACTGGTCGCGACCGGCTGGCTGGGCGAGGTGCAGCCGCGGCCAGCGCTCGCGCACCCGCGCTCGATCGCGATCGGCGACGGCGTGTTCTACGTCACCGAGTTCTTCGCTCAACAAGTCGAGGCCGAGACCGTGGACGGCTCGAACTCCGACACGCGCAAGGTCGGCGTGGTGTACAAGGTCACGCTCGCCGACTGGTCGGTCTCGACGATCACGCTCTCGGCGCTCGGCGACCTGGGCTTTCGCGACGACAAGAACGGTCGCGCTGGTTGCTACCCGAACCAGCTGCAATCGATCGCGATCAACAACGGCTACGGCTACGTGCTGTCGGTCTGCGCGTCACCCAAGGGCCCGCTGGGCGTGAAGGTCACGACCACGCAGTGCACGGACGCGGCCGATTGCACCGGCCTGGTCGAGCCTGCGTGCGTGACGCCGTTTGGCGGCGCACCGAACAACGTGTGCGTCGACGTGGCGAGCGTCAAGACCACCACGGCTCCCGTGCTCTCGATCTTCGACACGCGCACCGGCGCCGAGCTCGATAGTGGCCCGGTCAGCTTGAACGCACGCTTCGACGCGGTGTTCAAGGGCGCGAATACCGAGGCGCCCAAGCAACGCTTCCCGTTGTTCGCGAACGACATCGCCTTCGTCTCCGGCGCGACCGTGGGGTACGTCACGGCGAACGGCAGTGACGCGGTGTTCCGCTTCCAGACCGATCCGATGAGCGGCGCCATTCAGAGCGTCGGCGCGACGACCAACACCTTCATCGATCTCACACCTGCCGGGATCGCGGCCGACAAGGCCGGCAAGAACCCGATCGGCATGGCCATCGGAAACATGCACAAGAAGGTCGCGCTGGTCGCCAACGACGTCAGCCGCAACGTCAGTGCACTCGACTTCAACACTCAGAGCGTGACCGGTGGTGCGATGCAGCCGCTGGCGGTGGCCACGGCCAGCCTGCCGATCTCCGGCAGCGACGCCGATCACGTGTTGCGCGGCAAGCGCTTCTTCAACACCGGCACCGCGCGCTGGTCTCTGCGCGGGCAAGGTTGGGGCGCATGCCAGTCGTGTCACGCCGATGGATTGACCGACAACGTAACCTGGTACTTCGCGCGCGGCCCGCGCCAGTCGACCAGCCTGGACGGCAGCTTCGCCTCCACGCACCCGGACGATCAGCGCATCTTCAACTGGACCGCGATCAACGACGAAGTCGCCGACTTCGAGCTGAATACGCGCGGTGTCTCGGGCGGTGTCGGCGCGATCGTGTCGACGGTCAGCACGCCACCGTCGACCGCCGATCGCATCGACTTCCAGGGCTTGGGGCATGCCGCGCTGGGCGGCGCCGCACGCCAGATAGCCGATCCGCAGAACCCACTGCAGCTTGCCGAGGCGCCCAAGTTGAACGACTGGGGCGACATCGAGCGCTACATGCAGAGCATCCGCTCACCGCGCGCGCCCAGCAACCTGGACAAGGCTCAGGTGGAGGCAGGTCGCGAGCTGTTCGTCGAGCAAGCCAAGTGTCAGGGTTGTCATGGTGGAGAGAAGTGGACTGTGTCGCGGCGCTTCTACACGCCGTCGACCACCACGAATAATTCACTCAACACCGCCCCTCTAACAATTAACTCCGACTTCCCGGTCGCGCTCCTGCCGGCCCGTGTGGCTGCGAATCA
Source organism: Polyangiales bacterium (assembly GCA_035274465.1). Classification (GTDB taxonomy): domain Bacteria; phylum Myxococcota_A; class Polyangia; order Polyangiales; family JAFGIB01; genus JADGRF01. Next base: position 7,130 of record DATEOF010000402.1, on the reverse strand, counting down.
AACACTGCGCTTCGCAGGCGGCAACGCCGCCGCGCTGGACGAGATCCTGTGCGTGCTGCGATCCGTCGGGACGTTCAACGTCGCCGAGCCCGACGTCGGCATCGCCGAGCTGCGCGCCGACATGACGACGCGCGCACAAGGTGATGGCAATCCCGCAGGCGAGGGCCGCGGCTTCAACGTGCCTTCGTTGTTGGGTGCGTCTGCTGGCGCACCCTATCTGCACGCGGGCAACGCGCGCACACTGGAGGCGTTGTTCACCGACACCTTCGCGCTGCACCATCAAGCGCTGTCGGCGAACTTCCTGACCGAGGCTGATCCGAAGGTTCGAGGGCAGTTGGTCGGGCAACTCGTTCAGTATTTGCTCTCGATCGACGAATTGACGGCTTATCCCGCGGTGCCAGGAATCGGCGCATCGGGTGGATCACTCTGCCCTCAAAGTTTCTGAATTCGGCAGTGCAAGTGATCGAGGCCGCGGGTCGCATAAACCCGCGGCCTCCGACGCTTTCCGTCACTTTTTCGTACGCTCTTGAATTGGGACACTGAAGCCCCCGTTTTGGAGCGATTGTAGACGCAGTTGAATCCCCGTTTGGTGGTGTGAAGATGGCGGCGCGAGTCAGTCGAAATAGCAATAGAAGACAATAAGAGCGGTGGACTGCCCCTCATTTTGTTAGGTAAATGTGGAGCATTGGCTCGGTTCGCTGTAACGATGGCGTAGATTGCTGGAGATCGAAGATGGAACGCAAAGGTCTGGCCGTGTGTGCACTCGCGCTCTGTTTGGCCGCGTGTAGTGCAGCAGATGAAGGTCAAAAAACGGGCGCCATCCCCAGTTCGTTCGGCGGTAGCGGAGCACCGACGCTTCCTCCGACGACCGGTCTTCCCGGCTTGGGCACTGCAGGTGCGCCCGTCGTGGGCGGCTTGCCTCCGGCCGGCGGTATCGCCGGTGCCAAAGCTCCGGGCGTCGAGAACCCACCATCGATGGTAATTCCGCCAACTTCCGGGGGCTTGCCGCCCGCGGGTGGCATTGCAGGGGCGCCCGCTGTCCCACCGCCGGCTGGTATGGCTGGTCGCGGTGCCGTGACGCCGCCACCGCCCGCCGGCATGGCTGGTGCGCCCGCAATGCCGCCGCCTGCCGTCGGCAGCGGTGAACCGACCGTTCCGATGCTGACTGCGGAGTGTCCGGCGTTCCGAAACGGGACCATTACCTTCATGAGCCTCGGCGGCATTAGCGTCGTCGCAGGCAGCAAGGCCTCGAGCCCGACCGCGCCGATGGTCTTCTACTGGCACGGCACCGGTTCGTTCTCCGGCGAGTACGCGACGATGGCCGCAGCGGTCTCGCAGGGCGTCACCTCCGAAGGCGGCGTGCTGATCTCGTTCCAGGGCACGACCGGTGGCGACCTGCTGTCCGGCACCGCGATCTTCGGCAAGGGCGATCTCGCCCTCACCGATCAGCTGTACGCGTGCGCGGTCAAGAATCACAACGTCGATCCGAAGCGCGTGTTCGCCACGGGTTGCAGCGCCGGCGGCTTGATGTCCGGCTCGATGGCGGCGCTGAAGTCGTCGTACGTCGCAGCCGCAGCGCCGAACTCTGGCGGTTGGACCGCGCCGCTTCAGTTCGACAGCAAGAACACGCCGGCGTTGATGACCATCCACGGTGCTCCGGGCGTCGACGTCGTGATCATCGACTTCTCGAACAGCAGCGCGACGGCCGACAAAGCGTTCAAGGCCGCAGGCGGCTTCGTCATGGACTGCAATCACGGCGGTGGTCACTGCGGCGGCGGCGGCCTCGCTGGGGACATCTGGAAGTTCTTCAAGGCGCACCCCTACGGCACCAAGCCCTCACCTTGGGCTAGTGCGTTGCCCGCGGGCTTCAGTAGCGCGTGCAAGATCCAGTAGCCAGCCTACGATCGCAGCTCGCAGCTGCAGTTGATCGAGGGGCGCCGGTAAATACGGCGCCCCTTTTTTGCACGTTCGCTGGCGCACACGGGTCCGTCCGAGTCAACATACGACGTGTTCTTTAGTTTCGACGATTTCGAGCTGGACGTGGAGAACCAGGCGCTGCGCCGCACCGGCCGCCTGGTGCCGATCGACGGCTTGGTCTTGCGGTTGCTGTCGTGCCTGGTCCGCAACGCGGGACGCCAGGTCACGAAGGATCAGCTGGTCGACGAGGTTTGGCAGGGCCGCGCGATCGCCGACAACGCGATCACCGTCTCGATCGCGCGCCTGCGCAAGGTGCTCGGACATCGGCCCGGCGAGCCGGAGTACATCGCGACCATCTACGGTCGCGGCTATCGCTTCACGCGCGACGTCGCCATGCGCGACAAGCCGAGTCGGCCGGTGGTGGTGCCGGAGGTCGCGCACGAAGTCGTCGTGCCGTTCGTGGGTCGCGAGCGCACGTTGAACCAGTTGCGTCGCGGGCTGAACGACGCGCGTGCGGGTCGCGGCGGCGCTTGCGTACTGATGGGTGAACCCGGTATCGGCAAGACGCGAGCGGTCGAAGCACTCGAGCGCGAGCTGGCAGGCTCGGGCGTTCACGTCGCATGGGGCTACTGCCGCGAGGCCGGCGACACTCCGCCGCTGTGGCCGTGGCTGCGAATGCTGCGCGAGGTCCTCGACGCGAGCGAAGCAGCGCGCCGAGAGGCAGACGCGAACGGCACGCTCCAGCTCCGCGAGCTCGTGATCAGCGCCGGCGCCAGCTCCAGCGAAGAAGTCGATGCCGTGCTGAAGTCGTGGTCGGGCGGCGGCCGGCACCAGCACTTCGATGCCATGCTGCGCACGCTGATCACCGCGGCCGAAGACAGCGCGCTCTTGCTGGTGATCGACGACCTGCACCGCGCGGACGCCGCTTCGCTCGAGTTGCTCGGGCAGCTGTTGGACGAGATCTCACGCACGCGCATCTTCGTCGTCGCGACCATGCGCCACGGTGCGGGTGGTGCCGCGCGCTCGGCCACGCGCCTGCCGTACGTGCTCGGCCATCGCAACTGCGATCGCGTCGTGCTCGAGCGCCTGGCCGAAGCCGACGTGATGACGTACGTGGCTGCGCTGCTCGACGATCGCAGCGGCGAGCTCGGCCGCGCGGTGTTTCAAAAGAGCGAGGGAAACCCGTTCTTCATGGGCGAGCTCGCGCGCTCGCTGCGCGACGCAGGACCCAACGTCAGCGCGGCTGCGCTGGCCGTCCCGCATCAAGCGCTCGACTTGATCCGCCAGCGTGTCGCGGGGCTCGCGCCAAACGTGCGCAGCTTGCTCTCGCACGCAGCGGTGATCGGCCGCAGCTTCGAGCTGCCGATGCTCGCCGCCGTGACGGCGCGCGAGCCGAGTGAGCTGATGGGCTTGCTCGACGAGGCGATCGAGGCGGAGCTGGTCGTGGCCGCGCCCGGTTCGTTGACTGCGTTCGCCTTCGGCCACGAGCTCCTGCGCGGCGTGCTCTACGACGCCTTGCCGCCCGCGCAGCAGCGCAGCTGGCACCTTCGCACCGCACAGGTCCTCGAGCAGCGCTGGGCGGCTGGCGACCACGTTCCGCCCAGTGAGCTCGCCTATCACTTCCACGCTGCGCTGCCGCAGAGCGACCTGCGCAAGACCGTCCAGTTCTGTCGCGCCGCCGCGAACGCTGCAGCGACCGTGTTCGCGAACATCGATGTCGTGCGCTATGCACGCCACGCGCTCGAGGCGCTCGAGCTGATGGAGCGGCCCAGCGTGCGCTTGCGCATGCGCCTGTTGTACACGATCGCGTTGTGCGCGCGCGGCCACGCCTGGTTGGAGGCCGGCAACGCCACGCGCGAGTTGGCGCGGCTGGCGCGCGAGCATGGCGATGCCATGATGCTGCTCGGAGCTGCACGCGTCAGCGCGGCGCATCCCGGCTTTCAGCCGTTACCGGGCGTCGACATCCGCGACGCGCTCGAGCGCGTGCAGGGCCTGCTGCGTCCGGACGCCAGCGCCTGGCTGGCGATCGTGCGCGCCGCGCTCGCCGGCACTGCGCCCGACTGCTACGACGCCGAGCGCGCCGAGGCGCAGCAGACCGAGGCCCTGGCCCTGTGTCGCGCGTCGGGTTCACGCACCGCGATGTACCCGGTGCTCGCGCTCACGCTCTACACGCACGGCGGTCCCGACCACGAGCGCAACGCCAGCGAGCTCGCTCAGGAGCTCGAGCTGCTCGGCCAGCGCGAGCCGGGCCAGACGCCGACGCTGTGCGTGGATCTGGCGTTCCATCAGGCCGTGCGCGCGTTGCGCCGCGGAGATTCATCGAGCCTGGACTCGGTGCTCGAGCGCGCGAGCCAGCGCTGCCGCGAGCTTCGCCACGCCGAGCTGCTCTGGCATTGCGAGCGCTTCACGGCGCTGACCAAGCTGCAGCGAGGCGCCTGGCTGGACGGCGCGCGCGAGCTGATGGCGGTGCACCGGCGCGCGGAACAGGGGCGCATCACCGGCACGGCGCCGTTCGTCGCGTTCGATCGCGCGGTCAGCCTCGCCGACCTGGGACAGGCGCGGCCGCCGGATAGCGAGCTCCGCGCGGCGTTGCGCTACGAGGCTTCGGATCCGCCGAGCATCTGGTCGCTCAAGCTGCGCGCCGCTGCCAGCTGCGGGTGGCTCAGCGAAGCGCGGGCTGCCCTGTACACGATCGCTCCCGCCTCGCTCGCCAAGCTGCCGTGCGATCGGGATATCCTCGGCACCCTCGGGCACCTGGCGCGAGCGGCCCTGATCCTCGATGCCGGGCCCTACATCTCGGCGCTGTACGGCCTGCTCGGGCGCTACGCGGACGGGTTCGCCGCCGGGGTGGCGTTCTACAGCGAGGGCTCGGTGCAGCAGCTGCTCGGCATGTTGGGCGCAGGCCGCGTCGCCTCTCAGGCGGTGGTCGCGCACTACGAAGCCGGCATCGGCGCCAACGAACGCGCGGGCTTAGCGCTGCGGGCGATCGAGGCTCGCATGCAGCTGGCGCGCTTTCTGGCGAACGATGCAGCGCAGAGCGCGCAACGCCGCTCGGTCACGCTGGCGCGCGAGGCAGGCGCCGCTGCGTCACGCATCGAGTTGATGGCGCAACAGCGCGAGGCCGAAGCACTCGTGCTGCGCGTAACCGGCTGAGTGTCGACTGGTTGAGGAGTAATGTTGTCGGAATCCGATCACATTCCCCCGATACGCTGCAAACACTCTCCGATCGCGAACGCTGTCTCACTGGATTCAACAGTCTGACAACATTGTTGGTCTTGTAGGTTAGTGCTTGCGCGTCCGAGTCGACTACGCAAGATTCGCACGGCGATCGATGCTGCGTTCGGCGTGATCGCGAGCCAGTGCCGCCTGCGCGCGCACTGAGCCACGACAAAGACGGTGCGCAATGTGGTCCAAGTCTGAGCTTCCGATTGCGCGGCTCGCGCTCGCGATCGCCGTTCTCGCCTGTGTCTCGTGTAAGTCTTCCCAGCAAACCCCGCCCATGAGCGTGGGGACGGCCGGAACCCCGCCGCTACCAGCTGCGGGGCAAACCCAAGGTGCATCGGGCGCCGCTGCTGCAGCGCCGCCAGCGGCTGCTGGAGGCGCGGGCGGGACGACGGTTCCTCCCGTCACGGCCGGCCAGGGGAGCGGCGGTACGCCGGTGCCCGCGGGTAGCGGTGGCGGCCCAGCGCCTGCAGCTGGCGGCGGCACGGCTCCGCCGCCCGCAGGCACGGGGGGCGACGTGGTGGTTCCGCCCCCGCCGCCCGGCACGAGCCAGTGGACGATGATCGGTCACGACGCGGCGTCCACGTACAACAACTCGGATGAGACCGTGTTGACGAAACAGAACGCCGCCTCGCTGACGATGGCCTGGCAGATCGACATGGGCACGAACGTCTACGGCGCGCCGCTCATGGTCGGCGACAAGATCTACGCCTCTGCCGGTACGGGTATCCGCGCCTACGACGCGGCCTCCGGCATGGAGCTGTGGAAGGGCGCGGGCGGTGGCACCACCGGCTCGATGGCCTACGACGCCGGCACGCTCTACTACTACACGACCAGCGGCAACATCGTGGCACTGGACGCCAGCAACGGCAGGCAGAAGTGGTCGAAGGCGCCGATGGGCTCGCCGGGTGGCGATGGGTCCTCGTCGCCGATTGTCGCCGGTAACTTCATCTTGATCGGCGGCTCGAGCGGCGGCGGCGAGGTGCTCGGCGCGCGCTTCCGGGGCTTCCTGGCTGCGTTCGACAAGACCTCGGGCGCAGGCGTGTGGACCGAGTTCACCGTGCCCAGCGGCTCCACCGGTGCATCGCTGTGGTCGTCGCCTGCGGCGGACGTGGCGGGCGGTCGAGCCTTCGGCACCACCGGCAACAACCACGGCGCGCCCGCGACCGATAGCTCCGACTCGTTCGTGGCCTTCGATCTGATGAAGGGCACGCTGTTGTGGAAGAACCAACGCACGATGGGCGATACCTGGGGCCCGGGCAGCGAGGCGCCCGACGCCGACTTCGGCGCGAACCCGGTGTTGTACGAGACGATGATCGGTGGCGTCATGACCAAGGTCGTCGCCTCTGGACAAAAGAACGGCGCCGCTCACGCGTTGAAGCGCGACGACGGCATGCAGATCTGGACGCGCAAGCTGTGTGAAGGCTCGCGCGACGGCTCGCTCGGCATCTTCGTCAACGCGAGCTGGTCCGGCAAGTACATGCTGTACGCGTGCAACGGCGCGGGGAACTCCAAGCTGTTCGCGCTCGACGGCGCGACCGGCGAGATCGGCTGGATGACTCCGCTGCCGGGTGAGGTGTACGGCCGCATGAGCGTCGCGAACAAGGTCGGCTTCGTGGGTTCGGGCAAGAACCTGGTGGTGTTCGACACGGACACCGGGATGATCTTGAAGGTGGTGCCTTCGAAGGGCGGTACCGTGGCCGGCACGATCTCGATCGCCAATGGCCGCGTGGCCTTCGGTGAAGGGCTCACCTGGGCGACCGGCGTCGGTGGGCGCACGCTCACCGTGTTGAAGGTGCAATAGGCTGCCGTCATGTCTCGCACGCATCGTCGCTGGATGCTGATCGCGTGGGTGTTCGCTGCGGCTTGCGGCGGCGCTGGCGAGGCGGGAAGTCCGGTCGGGGCTGCGGGTAGTAGTGGTGCGGCCGGAGCCTCCGGTGGGACCGCTGGCGCTGGTGCGCCTGCAGCTGCTGGCGGCGGGGCCGGGGGCT
>DATEOF010000401.1:0-25323 GCA_035274465.1 Polyangiales bacterium | reverse complement strand
TGGTTTCCGTCTGCGGGCCCGTCGCGCGGCCGCGCGGGCGGCGCACGGCGAAGCCAGCGCGTGGATTCTTGGTCGCATCGGCGCTGCCGCTGTTGGCTTCATCGCCCAGCGTCTGCGGGTCCGCAGGCGCGGCCACTTCGGGCTCGGGCGGCTGGGGCGGCTTGACCCGCATGACCATCGCCGGCGCAGGGGCCGCTGCAGCCGGTAGCTGCACGACCGACGGTGCATCCGCGTCGGCCGACGGCCCACGCTGCACGAACAGCACCACGAGCAACACCACCAGGCACGAGACCGACAGCCCCATCGACGCCATCATCCAGCGGTTGGACGTGGCAGCAGGCGGCGCACCGGAAGCGGTGAATTCCACCTGCGGGGCCTGGCTGTTCGGCTGGCGCAGCATCGTGATCTTGGAGTGTGCGTAGCCGCGCCGGATCTTGTCGTCGTCGCGCTCGTAGCTGACGTCCACCAGGCTCGACAGGTCGGCGACCATCGTGGCTTCGGACTGGTCGTCCTGCGCCATGAACGGCAACGCCTCGACCGACGAGTCGCTGGCGCCGCTGTGCTTCATCGCCTTCTCGATCAGCAGGTGGATCTCGCGGCGTTCCTTGTCGAACACGTCGCGCATGAACTGGCCGATCTCCGGCGCCTCGACGCGCACGCCCGACAGCATCAGGTACTCTTGCAGCTCGGAGCGGAACTCCTCGGCGGATGCGAAGCGCTGCTCCGGATCCGTGGCCATGGCGCGATCACAGATCTCGGCCAGTAGCGGATCGCAGCCCGGCACGACCTCCAGGATCTTCCGCTCCTTGCCCGCGGCGCGCGCACGAAACGCCGCCGGCGTGGCCAGCTGTTCGGAGAAGCGCTGGCCCGCGATCGCTTCCCAGAGCATCACGCCGATCGCAAACAGATCGGTGCGCGCGTCGACCGGACGGCCGAGCACTTGCTCCGGCGCCGCGTACGCGAACTTGCCCTTGAACACGCCGGGGTCCGTCATCGAGCTGGCGTCGGCGGCCTTGGCCACACCGAAGTCCACCACCTTGACCTGCCCGTGGTAGGTCAAGAACACGTTCTGCGGGCTGACGTCGCGGTGCACGACGTGCAGCAGCGAGCCATCGTAGTCCGGCAGCTCGTGTGCGTACTGCAACCCGGACAGAGCCTCGCACAGGATCTGGATGTGCACCCACAGCGGCAGGCCCTTGGATGCCTGCAACCGCTCGATCAGCGCGCTCAGCGGCTGACCGTCGAGGTACTCCATCGCCAGGAAGTAGCGTTCGTCTTCCTGGCTGGCCTCGAAGGTCTGCACGACGTTCGGGTGATCCAGGCGTGCTGCCAGCTTGGCTTCGTCCATGAACATGCTGACGAAGCCGGCCTGCCGCGTCAGGTCCTGACGCAACTCCTTCACGACCAACAGCTTGCGGAACTGGCCCAGGCCGCTCGCCAGTGCGAGGTAGACCGTGCCCATGCCGCCCTGCCCCAGCGTCGCGACCAGTCGATACTTACCGAGCTGATGGCCGGTGGAACTGCCTTCCATACGTGCGTTCGGAACTCTCATCGTACTGCCTCGAGGCTCCTCAGAAATACATATCGACGTACGTGATGGTACCCGCGCGGACGTGCACGTTGAACGAGCCGAGCTCGGGGCCATCGGCGCCCCAATACGCTTTGAAGTCGACAAAGCCCGGCGCCACGTTCAGGAAGCCGCCATCGGCCACGTTGTTCAGCTTGTCGTAGACGCTGGCGTTCGCGTTCTTGTTCGGCACGTGATTCACCAGGTAGAACGGCGTCGCGCCGCCCTTGCTCTCGGTGAAGCGCACGCCGCCGGCCGGCGTTCCGGAGCAATCGAACGCTTCCACCAGCGCGAGGCCCTTCGTCTCCGGCTCGAACTGGACGGCTTCGATGGATGCCAACGCGGTCACGAGCTCGGGCGTCGGCAGCTGCAAGTCGCGGTCGACCATGTCCTCGAGCACGGGTTTCGTCAGGTACGAAAGCGCCGGCACGTATGGCTGCGCACTGCCGTCTTCCTTCACGCCTTCGGCCTGAATGTCGAAGAAGCCGAGGAAGCCCTTCGGGAGAACGAATTCCACGAGTCCGGTGCCTTCGGTGTCGGTGAACTCGCCCGCGGGATCGCTGCAGCTCACGTCGTTGCCGCGGCACGCCAGCACGACGAGTTTCTTCGGCGCCGCGCGCGAGACGAAGTCGAGGGCATGGAAGCTGTACTTCACCGTGCCGCTCAGCATCATCGTGTCCGGTTCCGCGCACAACCAGCGGTCGGCCAACTCATCGGTGACACAGGCGCCGTGCATGCAGCGCGGCGTCGTCGTACTACCACCGCTTGCACACTGCCTGTCGGTCTCACACTTGCCGTCTTCGGGCAAGCCATCGCCAGCATCGGGCGTGTTAGTCGCGTGTTCCGTGACACAAACGTGTTGTACGCAGCGGTCGCCGAGCTTCTGGCTCACACACTCGGAGCTCTTGTCGCACTGCTTTTCGTCCACGTCGATCAGCACGGAACAGCCGGCCAACCACATCAGACAGAGGACACCCAAGTACCGCCATGTAAACACTGACTGGCTCATTCACTGCCCCGGAACGAAGGAAGGCGCACCGCGTGCGCGTTTAGAAAGTTAGCGTGCTGGCTATCCCGACGCTAGCCGAAGAAGGCCAATGAACATCAAGTCCGTGTGCAGCTGAGGGCGGCAGGAACAGAGTGGAACACACGCTTCGCAGCTGATGGCGGCGGGCCGCGAGTAGATGGCGCTTGGGACGGGTGGGTCAAGTGAGAATCGAGTGCATGTGCGTGTACGCGCACCTGCCCATGGTGTGTGAAACGCGCCGGAAAACTTACGCGTGTAAGGTCGCGAGCATGGAAAGAACAGAACTGTCCAAGGTCTTGCTCGAGGCGAAGAAGCGCAAAGGACTGACGTGGGCGGATCTCAGTCGCGCCGTCGGAATGTCCGAGGTGTGGTTGGCCTCGGTGTGTTACGGCGAGAGCTCGGCGAGCGACGAGGTGGCGCACAAAGTCGCCCAGGTGCTCGACCTCGGCGAGCCCGTAGCCAAAGCGCTCACCGAGTATCCCATCCGCGGCAACAGCATCGGCGACAAGCCGATTCCCACCGATCCGCTGCTCTACCGCTTCTACGAGATCCTCGCGGTCTACGGCCTACCGCTGAAGGACATCATCCAGGAGAAGTTCGGCGAGGGCATCATGAGCGCGATCGACTTCACCATGGACGTGCAGAAGCAGGTCGACCCGAAGGGCGATCGCGTGGTGGTGACGATGAACGGCAAGTTCCTGCCTTACAAGAAGTGGTGATCCGTCAACCACCGTGCCTCACGTCGAACGCCAGCGTGTCGGCGGAAACGCGCTGGACGATCACCGTGGGTATGCGGTGATGCGCCAGCACGATGCCCTCGAGCTGGCCGAGTGTGTACTCGAGGCTGCCGCGATGGCCGGTGAAGGTCAGGCGAGTGACCCGCGCGTCGATGTCCTCCACCGTGACGTGCGGCCCAGGTGCGATGCGGTGATACGCCTCGGGTGCGCGGTGTAGCGTGCTGCGCGCGTCGCCTATCACACTGAGCACGATCTTGCCGAACATCGAGGCACCGAAGGTGCTGAAGTCCTCGCGCGCGATACGCCGCACGGCTTCGGGCAACGGCAGGCTCGAGAACTGCTTGCCTGCGGCAGCGGCCACGATGCGCGTGTAGTCCGCCTGGAGGTAATCCTTGAACGGCAGATAGCGTCCACCGCGCGGAGCTCCAGCCAGGCGCGGCTCGAGCTTGGTGTAGTCCGCTGCCCCGAGACGCTCGACGAAGCGGCTGACGAACAAACCCTTGACCGTGTAGCTCGTGGGAATGCGCGCCGCGAGCGCTTCGACGTCGAGCGTGCCCCCGAGCGAGGCCTCCGGTCTGAGCGATGTGCCGAACATCGAACGCGAGTGTACAGGACGATCATTCCGGCTGCGCCATCATCAGCACCATGCTGCGCGCCGCGATGCTGTAGCGCTCACCACACTCCACGCGCAGACGCTCGGCAGCCTCACCTCGATACGTGTCGAGTACGACCTGCCACTTGCTGCCCAGGCCACAATCGGGGATCCACAACTCGCGCTCCTCGGCGCCGGCATTCAAGCCCACGAACGCGCTCACGCCCGGCGCGCGCTCACCCGCGGCGTTCAAGTGGTACTCGCCGGCCTGACCACTGACCATGAACGCGAGGAACGTGTCTTCGGAGGTGGACCAGTCCGAATTCATGCGCGGCGTGCCATCGCTGTTCAGCCAGATCACGTCGAGCACGTCCGTGCCGGGAATGACGTGTCCGGTGAACGGGTGTTGCCGGCGAAACACCACGTGCTCCTTGCGCAACTGGAGCAGCCGGCGTGTAAACGCAGTGAGCTCGTGTGCGACCCGACCACCACCCTGCCAGTCTATCCAACTCAGCTCATTGTCCTGGCAGTACGCGTTGTTGTTGCCGTGCTGCGTGCGATTGCGCTCGTCGCCCGCGAGGATCAGCGGCGTGCCCTGCGAGATCAGCAGCGTCGCGAGCATGTTGCGCTGCTGGCGCGCGCGCAGCTCGAGGATCTGGCTGTCGTCCGAGGGCCCTTCCACGCCGCAGTTCCAGCTGATGTTGTGATCGTGTCCGTCGGTGCCATCGTGCGGGTTGGCTTCGTTGTGCTTGTGGTCGTAGCTGACCAGATCGGCGAGCGTGAAGCCGTCGTGCGTGGTGACCACGTTGACGCTCGCCCAGGGCCGGCGGCCGCAGCGGTTGAAGAGATCGCTCGAGCCGGTGATGCGCGTCGCGAGCTCACTCACCACGCCCGCATCGCCGCGCCAGAAGCGCCGCACCGTGTCTCGATAGCGGTCGTTCCACTCGGACCAGCCCGGCGGAAAGCCACCCAGGCGATAACCGCCCTCCCCGAGATCCCACGGCTCGGCCACCAGCTTCACATGCGAGAGCACCGGATCCTGGCGCAGCGCCGCGAGCAAGCTCGAGTAGACATCGAACGGACCAGTCGAACCGCGGGCCAGCGCCGCAGCCAGATCGAAGCGAAAGCCGTCGACCTCCATCACGCTGACCCAGTACCGCAACGAGTCCATCACCAGACGCAACACCGCCGGCTCGTGTAGCGCCAGCGTGTTGCCGGTACCGGTTGTGTCCGCATAGTGACGCAACTCGCCGGGTCGCAATCGATAGTACGTCGCGTTGTCGATGCCGCGGTAACACAGCGTGGGCCCGAGCTGGTTGCCCTCGGCGGTGTGGTTGTACACGACGTCCAACACGACCTCGAGCCCGGCCTCGTGCGCGGCGCGCACGAACTGACGAAACTCCAGCGGATCGCCGCCGTGCAAGTAGCGCGTCTCGGGCGCGAAGAAGCTGAGCGTATTGTAGCCCCAGTAGTTGCGCAGCCCGCGTTGCACGAGGAAGTGATCATCGACGAAGGCCTGCACCGGCAGGAGCTCGAGCGTGGTCACGCCCAGCTCCTTCAGGTAGCGCAGCAGCGGAGGCGAACCCAGCGCGGCGAAGCTGCCACGCAACTCCACCGGTACGTCGGGGTGGTTCACGCTGAAGCCGCGCACGTGCAACTCGTAGAACACCGTGTCCTGCCAGGGGACGCGCGGCCGCGCCGGTGCGGGATCGACCGCGTAGTCGGATACGACCTCGCACTTCGGCACGAAGCGCGCGCTGTCGCGCGGATCGAACGACAGGTCTTCGCGCGTGTCGCCGATGCGATAGCCGAAGTTGGCGTGATCCCAGCTCAGGTTGCCGTGCAGCTTGCGGGCGTACGGATCGATCAGCAGCTTGTGGTGGTTGAAGCGGTGCCCGTTCTCCGGCGCGTACGTGCCGTAGACGCGATAGCCGTAGAGCTGCCCCGGCTGCAGCTCCGGCAGGTAACCGTGCCAGATCTGATCGGTGTACTCGGGCAAGCGCACGCGCTCGAGCTCGCGATCGCCGTCGGGCGAGAACAGGCACAGCTCCACGCGCTCGGCGTGCACCGAGAACAACGCGAAGTTGACGCCCTTGCCGTCGAAGGTCGACCCCAACGGAAATGGCTGCCCCGGCCACGGTTTGCGCGACATAAGGATGCCTCGGATCCGACAACAGCGTTGTCGCACCCGCGCGCGTGCACATGCAACCGAGAACGATTCGGACTACTCGACGTTGCCGACTCGAAACTCGCCGCGACCCACGATCACGGCAGCGCCTCCCACCTCGACGCGCTCGATACGCTCCGCGCCGCCGTATACACGCGCGTACAGGCGCGACGGACGGCCGACCTCTGCGCCCTGCTCGATCTGGATCTCTTCGCCTGCGCGGATCCAGCCGTGGCGCAGCAGATGCACTGCCAGCGGTCCAGCAGCAGACCCGGTAGCCGGATCCTCGTTCACGCCGTGGTTGGGCGCGAACATGCGCGTCTTCCAGCCGCTCGCGGTGCGCGCGAAGACGTTGTTGCCCACGTCGCCCACGCGCGCCAGCGCGGCCATGTCGGGCGTGAGCGCGGCCACCTGCTCGGGCGTCTCCAGCGCGACATAGACGTGGCTCGGCCCGAGGTCGTAGCGCTCGATGGGCAAGCGCGACTCGCGCACGCCGAGTGCAGCCAACAGCTGCTGGCTCGCAGCGAACGTCTCGAACCGCGGCACCGGCTGCACCATCCAGCCGAACACGATGCGCGGTCCCTCTCGCTCCAGGCTGATCGGGATGATGCCGGCGCCGGTCTCGAGCCGCAGCGCATTGGACTGCATCGGGCCGCCCAACACGAACGCGGCCCCCAGCGTCGGATGGCCGGCGAACGGCAGCTCGCGCGTGGGGGTGAAGATGCGGATGCGCGCGTGGCCACCTTGCTCTGCCGGCAAGACGAACACGCTCTCGGACAGGTTGGTCTCGCGCGCCAGTGCCTGCATCGTCGCCGGCGTGAGCTTGCGCGCATCGGTGAACACCGCGAGCTGGTTGCCGCTGAGCGCTCGGTCGGTGAATACGTCGCAGAGAATGAAGCGGAGCGTGTGCACGGCGAGACCATAGCCGACGCCGAGTCCTCCTCCCAACCGGCGCGGGTTGTTGTACGGTGCGGCCGCATGAAGCTCCGCGCGGCCCTGTTCGCCCTGTCCGTATGTGCAGCGGGCTGCTCGCTGTTCGGTGGCAGCGTGGAGCGGACCATCCGCTCGGCCGGTAGCGACCCGCGCGACACGCTGTGGCGCGTGGTCGACGAGCTCGCGCAGCGGGTGCGCGGGCGCGGCGACTCCGCGCTCGACATGCTCGCGCTCTCGGGCGGCGGCCAGAACGGCGCCTACGCCTCGGGGTTTCTGCGCGGCTGGCGCGAGCGGACGGCCAACCCGCTGCCGAGCTTCGACCTGGTGACGGCCGTCGGCAGCGGCACGCTGCAGGCGCCTTTCGCGCTGCTCGGCACCAAGGAGGCGCTCGAGCGCAGCGCCGAGCTCTACCGCGACTCTGCCATCACGCTCGCCTCGACCCCCGAGACCTGGTTCGAGCTGCGCGCGTCCGGTTCCACGGGCACCGGCTCCTACGAGCGGCTGGTCAAGCGGGCGGTCGACGAATCGCTACGAGAGCAGCTGCGCCCGGTGTTCGGGGAGCGGCGCCAGCTGGCGATCGCGACCACCGATCTGGATCTCGGCGTGCGGCGCATCTGGGACTTCGGCCACGAGCTCGGGACGAACGACAAGGCCCTCGAGCGCGCGCAGTCTCTGCTGGTCGCCGCCGTGAGCGTGCCGGGCGCGATGGAGCCCGTGGTCATCGACGATCACGTGCACGCCACGGGCGCGCTGCAGGGAAACCTGCTGATCCCATTCGAGCTCGAGCACTACCGCGCGCTCGCCAACCGCCTGCACAACTCGGGCGTGACCGGCACGCTCCAGATCCGCTTGTGGGTGCTGTTGAACAGCTTCACGCAACCGGCGATCTACCGCGCCGACGCCAAGGATCGCGAGGAGCTCGGCGAACGCGGCGGCAGCCTGGCGTTCATCGCCAGTCAGTCGGATCTGGTCGAGCGCCTGACCAACCTCGCGTACGCGGTCAACGGCGGGGTGAGCGGGCTCAAGATCCAGCTGAAGCTCACGAACATCCCGAGCGAGCTCGCCGAGCAGGCCGGGATCAGCGATGACTACGACCGGCGCTGGATGGCGCAGCTCGAGCAGGTGGGCTACGACCGCGCCATGGGCGACTCGGCCTGGGATCGCGTCGTGTCGGCGAGCTCGAACGGTAGCAAGTGAAGGTAGGAACCATGCAAGCCATCCGTCCCAAACAAACCGGCGGCCCCGAGGTCATGCAGCTCGAAGAGCTGCCGACGCCCGCGCCAGGCGCCACGCAACTCCTGGTGCGCAGCGAAGCCATCGGCGTGAACTTCATCGACGTCTACACGCGCAGCGGCCAGTACGCGGCAAAGACACCGATCCTGCTCGGCGTCGAGGGCGCAGGGGTCGTGGAGGCGGTCGGCAGCGAGGTACGCGACATCCAGCCCGGCGCGCGCGTGGCGTGGAGCAACGCGGCGGGCTCGTACGCGACGCACGTGTTGGTGGCGGCCGATCGTGCGCTACCGCTGCCGGACGGCGTCGATAGCAAGCTCGCCGCAGCTGCGCTCTTGCAAGGCCTGACGGCGCACTACCTCGCGCACACCACGTTTCCGTTGCGCCCGGGCCACACCGCGCTGGTGCACGCTGCAGCTGGTGGCGTCGGCTTGCTGCTCGTGCAGATCGCCAAGCGCGCGGGGGCGCGCGTGATCGGCACGGTATCCACGCCGCAAAAGGCAGAGCTGGCGAAGCAGGCCGGCGCCGACTCGGTGATCCTCTACGATCAGCAGGACTTCGAGGCCGAGTCGTGCGAGCTGACCGGAGGCCGCGGCGTGGACGTGGTCTACGACTCGGTGGGCAAGACCACGTTCGACAAGAGCCTGCGCTCGCTGCGGCCGCGCGGCATGTTGGTGCTGTACGGGCAATCGAGCGGCGCTGTCGCGCCCGTCGATCCGCAGACACTGGCCGCGAAGGGCTCGCTCTTCCTCACGCGCCCTACCCTGGGACACTACACGGCCTCGCGCGACGAGCTCCTGTCGCGCGCCAAGGATCTGTTCGGCTGGATCGAACGCGGCGAGCTCGAGGTCCGCGTGGGACGCACGTTCGCACTGGCTGACGCAGCAAAGGCGCACCGCGCGCTCGAGAGCCGCGAGACCACCGGCAAAGTGCTCTTGATCCCCTGACCTGTCTGCCAGGATCGCATACTCTCGCCGCCATGAGCGCGATCCTGAACGGCGTGACGGTGCTGGACATCTCAGAGTACATCGCGGGCCCCTACTGCGGCTCGCTGCTGGCTGATCTCGGCGCGCGCGTGATCAAGGTCGAGCCACCCGACGGCGCCGAGGAGCGACGACTCGGCAGTCGCGAGCGCTACCGCGGCAACACGCGCATGGCGCTCGCGTACAACCGCGGCAAGGAGAGCCTTGCCATCGACCTGCGCAAGCCCGAAGGGCGCGCGCTGCTCTACGAGTGGGTGCCGAAGGTCGACGTGGTGATCCAGAACTTCGTGCCCAGCGCCGCCAAGAAGCTGGGCATCGACTACGACGCGTTGAGCGCGATCAACCCGCGGCTGATCTTCGTCTCGAGCACGGCGTTTGGCGAGGTCGGTCCGTACCAGAAGCGCAAAGGCTTCGACATCATCGCGCACGCGGCCTCGGGCGTGATGTCGAACTACGCGGACGAAGACGGCGCGCCGCGCGGCCCGGGCGCGATCAACTACATGGACATCGGCACGGGCATGTTCAACGCGCTCGGCATCGTGGCCGCGCTGTACCACCGCGAACGCACGGGCGAAGGTCAGAAGATCGAGACCTCACTGTTCAGCACCGGCCTCGCGCTGCAGGCACAGAACCTGATCCACATCGATCGCCTGGACGAGCGCCAGCACAAGGCCGAGCTCGAGCTGCTGCGCACCGCGCGCGGCGACGGCAAGAAGCACACGCAAGTCGTCGACGAGTTCGCGACCATGCGCCTGCGCGAAGATATGCCCGACAGCAAGCGCCCGATCGAGGTGCCCGACTGCGCGCACCGGCCGACGGATCGGCAAGTGTACCCGTACTACCGCGTCTACCCGACGGGCGACGGCTACCTCAGCATCGCGGCGCTCAACCGCAACCTGCGCGAGAAGCTGTGCGCGGTGCTCGAGATGAATGATCCCCACGTGCACGTCGACCTCGGCAACACGTCCGACCAGATGTACTACGAGCAAAAAGCCTTGATGCGCACCATCGAGCAGCGGCTCTTGCAGCACCCCAACGGCTATTGGATCGAACGCCTGGAAGCAGCCGGCATCCCGTGTGGCCCCGTCGCGTATCGCCCGAACCTGTACGACGACCCGCAAGTCGTAGCGCTCGACATGATGTGGACGCTCGAGAACAGCGACATCGGCTCCTACAAGACCCCGGGCCATCCAATCCGTTTCTCCAAGTCCCCCGCTGCAGCCAGCAGCGGCGCGCCGTCGTTGGGGCAACACAGCGACGCACTGCTCGCCGAGGCCGGCCACACGCCCGAACAAATCGCAGCGCTGCGGCAGAGCGGCGTGGTGCGCTAGCGCGCAGCTACTCGGCGAGCCGGACAGCCTCGAGCATCTCATCCGCTGCGCGCTCGTACTTGCTCGCCGCCTGGTTGGCGTCGATATCGTTCGCAATCTCCACCGCGAGCCGCAGATCGCGTTCGCGCGCGCGAAGCTCGGCCGCGAGTGCCGGAAGCTTGGCGGGCGGGCCGGGCACGGGCGCAGGCAACTTGTCCTGAGAGCACGCCTTCAGACAGCTCCGCGTGAATGCGGTGAGCACGGGCGCAGGCGGACGAGCGCGGGCTACATAGACCAACGTGCGTAGCAACTCGGGATGGGGGAAGTGTGCCGAAGTCCGCACGTACTTCACGAGCGCCGCCTGAGCGCGGGCGAAGTCCGCACCGAGACCGAAGTCGTCGAGCGCGCCGTCGATCGCGCGGACGCGAGCCTCGTCCTCCTGCTTCTCGCGAGCCGCAGCTTGCGCGGCGCGCGCGCTCTCTTCCGCGAGTGCGACGTCCACCAGAGCGCGTGTCGCGGCTTCATCCGCCGGCCGCAGACCCGTCAGCACGACGCGGTCGCGCGTCTTCTTGATCACACCAAACTCGTCGCGCACGGTACGACTCAGGAAGCGCGACCCGTCGACCAGGTAATCGACGCGCAGAAACCCGTCGTCGTAGCCGTCGTTCGAAGGGTCGTAGCGCGACGAAACCTCACCGTTGGATCCGATCAACACGAACGAGTCACCATCCGCTGCGAGTATTTGTTGATCGTCGAGACGCCAGATCATTTGCGCATACTCTAGCCGACGCGAACAGCACGATCTAGCCGACTCTTGCCGTGGCCGCCGCTACCTTTGCGTGGTGCTGACGCACTCAGGTTTGGCGGCCCTGCAAAGAAAGATCTGTGAGACGCGGATTCCTTCTTGCGCGTGCAACCGCGAGACGTTAGCGCAAAGGTCATGTTCCCTGCCGCGCGGATTGGTGATCCAGTCACGCACGATTCGCTGGTGCCGTCCGGTATCGTGGGTCCGCCGGTTTCGCCGCCGACAGGCGGCATCGTTTTGATCGAAGGGATGCCTGCCGCCTACGTCACGTGCACCGTGGTCTGCACGGGAGCGACGAGTGCTGGTATGGCGCATCCACCGCCGCCCCCCGGCGTGGCGCCGATACCGATCATCACCGGATCACCGACCGTGTTCATCAACGGCATGCCAGCCGCGCGCTGGATCCCGAGTGGTGACACGACTGCTTGTGGATCCTTCCTCGGCGACCTGAAGCTGGCCGCCTTGCGCACGGTGCTGATCGGCAACGATGGGGCGGCCGGCGCACCAGGGGCCGGAGCAGCTGGGGGCGGTGGTGGAGGCGCAGAGGCCGCAGCGGACACCGGCGCTGGAGCACCGGCGGAAGCGGCCGCGGAGAGCAGTGCAGGCGGATCGAGCGCCGCTGCCTCGGGCGCTGCTGCCTCGAGCGCTGCTGCCTCGAGCCCCGCTGCTTCGAGCGCCGCCGCGCCTGCGTCGAGTCCAGCTTCGGCGCCTCCGCCCGAAGCGCCTGGCCAGCCACCCGGTGCGATGCAAATCGCTACCAACGAACCGCCGGCGGACGCCGAGGCCGCAGTGCAGCCGGCGGCCGCAGCCGACGGCGGCCCACCCAAAGCTCCGCTCTCCCCCGAGGAGATCGCAAGGCTCGGCAAGCTCGAGCCCACTTCCAAAGTCTTCACCAATCCGAACGTTCCGACGTCAGGCTCGGAGCGGACCGCGGCATTGATGAATCCTGCAAACTGGACGCCGGCACGTCAGGCGCTGCACGAGGCGCTGCTCGACAAGGCGGTGAAGGACTGCCAAGCGTTTGCGGACGCGGCGCAGAAGGGTGAACCGACGGTGTTCGCAATGCGCGGCAATACGGCCGCCGGAAAGACGCGCGCGGTCAAGAGCAGCGTGCCCGAGCTGGCTGAACCACTCGCCAAGCTGGCCAAGCTGGAACCCGAGGTCATCCACAAGACGATCAATCCGGACGACTTCAAGGTCCAGCTCGCGAGAGCTACCGACGCACCCGTCAACTCGGGCCAGGTCCATGAGGAGTCGTCGATCCTGGCCAAGAAGCTCGAACAGCGCGTTCGCGACATCAAGACCAGCGACGGCAAGGAGACCGGAAGCCTGCTCATCGACAAGCGGCTCGGTACGCCCGAGAGCGTCGAAGAATACGCGGCGCTCGCGAAAGGCACAGGCCGGGAGTTCAAACTTTGCGACGTCGACGCGCCGTTCGAGAACTCACTGATCGGCGTGCTAGAGCGCAGACCGAACGACGGTAGTCCGCTCCCGCACTACGGCATCGTGAGTGAGGGCTTCGAGGAGAGCCGAGGCAACCGTGCTGCCGTGGTAAAACACTTCCAGGATCACCCCGAGCTGGCCAAGTACGAGCTCTTCGGCACTACGCCGCAAGGTACGCAGGTGAAGGTCGCCGAAGTTGTGAGTGGCAGATTGGTGGTGCACGACCAGGCGCAGTTCGATTCGATTACGCTCGATCCGGCGGACGACCCGTCCTTCAGTGCGAAGCGGAATGAGCTGATCACGCATGAGCGGATCGAGCGGGCCGTGGCGAACCTACCCAATGATCGCGCGCAGAAAGTCCGCGGCGTGCTGCAGAAGCACATGGGCAAGACGTGGGATCAGGCGCTGAAGCAGCACTCGCTCAAGGCCATCGGCTGACGCCGACGCCCACTACTCCACGCGCGTGCGCTGCGTGCGGGCCCAGTCGAGGCCCCAGGTGGCGAGCGCTGCCAGGTTGGCGGCGAGGAAGATCAACACCGACCAGCCGGGCCAGCTGAGCGCTCGCGGGTCGTCGTGCAGGATGCCTTCGACCACGCGCACCATGAAGCTGCCCGCGGCGTAGGTGACGAAAGCCGCTACCAGGATGCCTCGCATCTGCGCCACCAGCTCCACCGCGCGCGGTGTGCTGGGCCAGACGCGCTGCTTGACGTAGCGCACCCAGGCGATGCTCGGTGCGATCAGCAGAGCGAGCGCGCCCACGCTGGCCAGCGTGAGCTCGATGCTGCTCAGCGGCGCGTTGGCTCGCGCCCAGCGGATGCTGCTGGTGGCTGCATCCAGCAGGCCGAACAGTCCCCAGCTGGCCGCCACCACCGACATCAGCACGATGTGCATGCGCGCGCGCTTCACGGCCGCGCTCGGATCGAGGCTGACCGCGCTGATCCGTCCCGTGGTGGTGAGCGGGACAGTCGGCTGCTCGTCGGGGTGCGCCGCTCCCAGCTGCGGGTTGGACGACTGATCGAACGCCGCCAGCTCGGCGTCGAGCTCGAGCATGGTGCGGTGGCGCTCGTTGGGCTGCTTGGCCATCGCGCGCTGGATGGTCATCTCGAGGGCAGGCGGCAAGCTGGCGTTCAGCGTGCACGGGCGCGCGGGCTCCTCGGACAACACCGCGGACAGTGTGGCCATCAGGTCGGGGCCGTCGAACGGGCGGCGTCCGGTGGTCGCCTCGTACAAGATCGCGCCCACGGCGTAGATGTCCGCGCGATGATCCACGCGGGCACCGCGGGCCTGCTCGGGCGGCATGTACGCGGGCGTGCCCATCACCATGCCGGTCTTGGTCAAGTTGCCGGCGCCCTCACCCACCTTCGAGATGCCGAAATCCAAGACCTTGACGGTGCGCCGGCCAGTGTGGCCCACCAGAAACACGTTCTCGGGTTTGATATCCCGGTGCACGATGTCGTGCTCGTGGGCGGCCGCCAGGGCTGAGCAGATCTGCCGGCAGATCTGCACGGCCTCGGAGATCGAGAGCGTCTTCACCCGATCGAGGTAGTCGGCGAGTTGCTCGCCTTCGAGCAGCTCGGCCACGATGAACGGCCGGCCGTCCGGGGCGCGGTTGACGTCGACCACGTCCACCACGTTGACGTGCGTCAACACGCTCGTCGCCTGCGCCTCGCGCAGAAACCTGCTGACGACCTCGGACTGGCGCGCGAGATCGGCGTGCAGGACCTTGATCGCGAAGCGCTTGCCAGGCAGGCGCTTGTGCCGAGCCGCGTACACGCGGCCCATGCCGCCCTCGCCGATGACGCGCAGGAGCTCGTACGAGTCCGCGAGCAGGCTGCCCAGCAGCGGGTCGTCCTCCTCGGGCGCGTCCTCGAGCTCCGTGGCATCCCGCGGGCAGACCCGAAAGTCGCTGGGGTAACGCTGGCAGCACGCCGGGCAACGCTTGAACGCCGAGACGTAGCCGGCCCCAGCTTCGCGGACGACGCCGAGCCCGGAATCCGGGGCTTCTGCGTTGGCCACCCCGAGGGGTCCCTGCGCGTCTGGCTCGCTCACGCGGGGCGCCGCTCGCTGCTCGGTCATTGACGCATAGTATCGCCTGAGCAGCGAGACGCGTAGTGCGACGATGCAGCATTGTGTGGGAATGCGCGGTCGACCTGAGGAAAAAGCGCTCGGAGGCTCGTTTCTCCGCTATTGCTGCTCGATCTGCACGACCCGTCGTCTCGCCGCCGTCGGCATCCGATAGACATGCGGTGTGTCGCGGCTGTCCGGAACGTGCGCGGCCGCGCGCGAGGACCGGCACCATCGACTCCCCTCGCCCAGCCTCCGGAGCGTACCGCCGATCCGCGCATCGCGACGAGTGAGTCGCGACTGGACGACTCGAAGCGGGCGTCTCGTGCGCACGACATACACTTCGCATGCGCTGCGTGTGACATATGTACTAACATCGTATTCATAGGCGGCCGTCAGCTGCAACAACACCAGGGACTGTAAAGCTGACAAAACCCAATAGTCCGCGGCCCAGCCGACTCACACATGGGCTCAAGAGGTTTAGCGCCAGGATTGGGATTGTGCTGGCACTCATGCCCCTGCATACATCATGCTGCGAACGCAGAGAGGACGGTGGGCATGGTCGTACGCGGGCGCCGCGTGTTGTGTTCGTTGCTCGCGCTTGCTGCTCTCGGCTGCAACAGCGGAGCGCCCAAACCGCACAAGAGCGCTTCCCACGCTTCGCACCCGACCAAAGACCCGAGCTCGGACAAAGAGCCGACGCCAACAGCTGCAGAGCCCGACGCCGGTCCAGCTGCCGTACCCGAAGCTGGTTCATCCTCGGCCGCCAAACCCGATAACCCGCCGCACAAGCCAAATCCGCCCAAAACCGAGCAAGAGCCCAAGGCGGGGCGACCCGACGAATCGTCCGCTGAGCCCCGTGCGCCGCACTCGCTGCGCCCATCGCCCGTCGTGGCCGTGCCCCTGAATCTGGGCACGCTCGCCGGCACCGGCATGCCGCGCGCGCAGACGTCCCTAAACTTTTACGGCACCGATCTCGGACTCTCGTTCGAGCACAAGGGCCAGCACTGGATGATCTTCGGGGATACCTGGCCTTCCGTGGATCACATCTGTGAGGAGCGCCCCGCGAACGACGATACGCTGGCCACGCTGCCGCTCTCGTACCGCGACGGCGAGATGCCCGCGCTCGAGTTCCGGACGCTGCCCGAAGCCACGAACGACCTGAGTTATGTCCAGCTGCTGCGCGGCAGCGAGTCGCTCAGGCTCGGCTACGGTCAAGCACCGCTGGCAGCCTTCAGCGAGGGCGAACGCGCGTTCGCGTTGTTCGAGCGGCTCGAGCCACATCGCTGTGACGCGCCGTACGCGCAAGGTGCGGGCGCGTGTCCGACCGACCACGGCTTTCAGTGCGCGAAGGACCTCGGCGTGTGCGAGCCCGCGTATCTGCCGTTCACGTCGGTGTGCGATGCCGCGCGCGGCGAAGGTTGCTTCCCGGGCCAGACCTGCAAGGCCACGACGCTGTGCCTGGATCCCAGCAGCTCGCAGTACGGCGACGGCAGCTTCACCAGCCGCGAGCGCGCGCTGGCACACACGCTGGAGTTCGGCTTGTCTCGCGAGGACCGGCCCGAGGTGTTCGACTCGGTGCTGGCCTTCCCGACCAACAAGTTCTCGATCCCCGCGACGCGCACCGTGACGAAGTTCACGGGCAAGCTGGACGGCAACGACTGGAAGGCGGGCAAGGACACCGTGCTGATCTGGGGCCGGCCCGGCACGACCGCCGAGCACGAGCGCGACGGGCACCTGTACCTGATGGCGCACCGCCTGCCGCTGCCGCTCGACAAGGCCGGCAAGCTCGAGTTCGCGCCGCAGTACTTCGCCGGCATCGACGCCAAGAGCGGCGAGCCGATCTGGTCGGCGCATCAGGCGGAGGCCAAGGCCATCGCGCTGGACGGCAAGCTCGACGGCGACCCCCACGAGCCGGTGCAGATCATGATGAGCATGACTGTCAGCTGGCTCGGCGCACCCATCAACAAGTGGATGATGCTGTATGGCGGCGACCTCGCCGACTGGCTGCTGCTGGACGCCGAGGCCTCGCGCGGCGCCCGCGCACCGGGTGCGATCTGGGTACGCTTCGCCGATCAGCCGTGGGGACCGTTCAGTCCGCCGCTCCCGCACCTCGCGCCCGGCTTGCCGCAACGGATCAACGACGCCTACGGCCCCGGCGGCTATCTGTTCAGCCCGGACTGCAGCAGCACGCGCGAGACCATGTGCGCGGCCAGCGATCCGCACCGGCCGCTCGATACTGCGCTGGGCGGCTGTCAGCTCGAAACCGTGGATCCGGGACGCCTGTACAGCCCCAACATCATCGACAACTACACGCGTCCGAACGATCAGGGCGGCCTGGACGTGTTCTGGAACGTGTCGACGTGGAACCCGTACTCGGTGCGCCTGTTCAAGACGCGCATTCAGCCGCCGGGCTCGGGCGAGCGCGCGCACGACGAGCTGGCCGACTCGCGCGCGCTCGAACGCCTGAGCTCCTGGAAGTCGCTGCCATTGCTGGGAGAGATCCAGCGCTACACGCAGCACAGCAGCTACGACCGCTCGACCTCGGACTTCACCTTACCGCTGACTGACCACGGCAACCGCGACTTCAACAACTTCGTCTGCGCCAGCAAGGACGCGGTGATCGCCGCGGACCAGATGGCGCCGTTCAAGTACGACCTCGCCGAGTGCCCCGAGGACTACGTGCACGGCGTGGTGCTGTCACGCTTCGAAGGCAGCGGCCGCATGGTGCGCATGTGGCTGGGCATGCAGTCGCTGCTGTTCGCGCCGGCCGACGACGAGGTGCTGCGCATCTACGTCGACGACGATCCGCAGCCGCACGTCGACGTGCCGCTGATCCAGGCGCTCGACGGCCGCGCGGGCGAGATCTTCGCCCCACCCTTCGGCGCAGGCTCGCAGTCGCGCCTGTCCTGGTACTACCCGGTCAGCTTTCAGAAGAAGCTGATCGTCGCGCTCGATCGCATGGGCGAGTACGACAACTACTTCTATCACTGCGACTACGTGTCGGATGCCCAGACGCACAGCACGGGGTCACGAGAGCGTTTGCCCGAGCGCGAAGCCGCGCTGGCGCAGCTCGGCGCGGTGTTCCATCCGGCGGGCACGTCGAAGCTGCTCACCGATCCAGTCGATCTGAAGCTTGCACCCAATGCAACGCGCACGCTGGAGCTGGCGGGGCCTGCGACCGTGCAGGAGTTCTCGGTGCGCGTGCGGGACGCGGACTACGCGTCGCTCGCCCGAGTCATGTTGCAGGTGCGCTGGGATGGCGCGGCGGAACCGGCGTTCGACGTGTCGCTCGCCGATCTGCTGGGCGGTAGCGTGCCGCCCGAGCGATCGAGCCTGGCGCTGACCAGCGTGCTCGAGGCCAGCGATCGCGTGTTGACACTCAAGCTACCCATGCCGTTTCACGAGCGCGCCGAGCTGCGCTTCACCAACACGGCACAGCGCGACGCCGTCTTCTCGCTGCGCCTCAGCGGCAGCCACACCGTGCCGGCGGAGCGCTACGGGTACCTGCACGTGCAACGCCACGAGACGCTGGGCCCGAGCAACGCGGCCCAGCGCGTGGCGGTCTCGGCGCGCGGGCGGGGACGGCTGGTCGGCGTGTGCAACGAGGTGGTGGGCCACCCGGATCCGCAGGCCGGCATCCAGTACAGCCCGCTGAACCTCCTCGAAGGTGACCCGCGCATCGAGGTCGATGGTCAGCTGGCGTTGAACGGAACGGGCAGCGAGGAGTATGCCGACGACGTCTTCTACTTCGTCGATGCCCCGCATGCGAACGCCTTCGTGCAAGCCTGGGGCGTCGTCGAGGACACGTCGCAACGGCCGCCCGGCCGCGCCAGCTTCTGCCGCTGGCACGTGCTCGGAACGGAGCTCGACTTCGACAAGTCCCTCGAGATGACGTTCGAGCTCGGCGGGGCGGCGAACCCGTCGATCGTCGATCGACACAAGTCGATCGCGTACCTGTACCTGGCGGACTGAGCCTACTGCTTGTGCCCGTAGCCGCCCGAGCGGACCGAGCACAACTTCCCCGCCTCGAACGTCAGGTACTGGATGAAGCGCTGCGGCCCGAAGTCATAGGTCCACTCGTCGATCACCACGGCCACCGTGTCTTCGATCACCACCGGGCAACGTGCGTTGGGATTGTTGAAGCACGGCCGGTCGACCGCGCGCGCGACGCGCCGCTGTTCCGTGCGTTGCTGCATGTCGTCCGGCGGACCGCACAGACTCTTGACCTCGTAGGCGCTGTCCCCCGGCTGAATCAACTTGTTCTCGCACCGCATGCCGTTGGCGGACACGCCCGCCGCCGATAGCAGCACGCCCACCCCGAGCACGCCCAGACCCTTCAGACCCCAGTGCATAGACGAAGCTCCTTTCGGAACGCTGCCGAGAGCCTAGCTGAGCGCAGACCGTCGGCCAGCCGGAAGCATTCACAGAAATCGACCGAGTTTGGCAGCCCGCGCGAAGAATGCTATTGCGGCGTACCGTGAAGCGACCTGTCTGGCTTTTTAGCTTGGATACCGAGCAGTTCTCGGCAGTCCCGATGACCACCGGGCGGCTGAAGGCCTACTTCGCGCGCTACGGGAGCACGGCCGCGTCTAGCGAGCTCGAGCTGGTCCACTTCACCATGAGTGAACAGATTCGGCCATGGCTGGCCAGCGAATGGGATACCTCCGCGGCCCCGCGCGCCCGGGCCGCCGTGGAGGCCGGCCTGTCGCCGGTGGCGGCATTCAGCATCTACACCTGGAACGCGGCCGACTTCCTCGAAGCCATCCAGCACGTGCGCGCCAGCTGCCCGGAGATCACCGTGGTGGTCGGCGGCCCGCACGTCCAGCGCGCCCGGGATTTCTTGTTCGAGGACGGCATCGACCTGGTCGCCCTGGGTGAAGGCGAGGCCAGCTTTCAGCAGTTCCTCGACGCGCCCTCCCGCGCGGCCTGGGCCGACATCCCCGGGCTCGCGTATCTGGAGAATGGCGAGTACCGCGAGACCGCGAAGCGCGAGCGCACGGTCGCACTCGACGACCTGCCCAGCGCGCTCGACGTGATCGAGCTGCGCGACGCGGATGGCCGCCCGCGCTACCCGCGCGTGGCCTACGAGACCAGCCGCGGATGTCCGTTCAAGTGCGCCTTCTGCGAGTGGGGCACCGGGGCGATCGGCACCAAGATGTACCAGCACAGCCTGGCCCGCATCGCGTCCGACTTCGAGCGTCTGATCGAGGGCGGAGTGCAGGACATCTGGCTGTGCGACTCGAACTTCGGCGCGCTGCCGGAGGATCTCGAGAAGGCCAAGATCATCGTCGGGCTGCGCGAGCGCACCGGCCGGCCGTCCACCTTCGCCACCTCCTGGTCCAAGACGCACAACGATCGCGTGCAGGAGATCGTGCTCCTGCTGCAGAAGCACGGCCTCTTGCAGCACTACAACCTCGCGCTCCAGACGCTCACGCCACTCGCGCTCAAGCTCAGCAATCGCAAGAACATGCGCAGCAACCGCTACGAGCCGATCGCCAAGGCGATGGCCGAAGAGGGCGTGCAGATCGCGACGGAGCTGATCTGGGGCCTGCCCGGCGACAACCTGCCGGAGTTCGAGGCCAACCTCGATCGCCTGATCGGCGTGTTCACGAACATCAACATCTTCGGCTACACGCTGCTGCCGGGCACCGAGTTCTTCGAGAAGCGCGACGAGTACGCGATCAAGACCATTCCGGTCGCGGGCTACGGCAAGGCCAAGGGCGAGTACGTCATCGGCTGCCACACGTTCAGCGAGGACGAGGGCATCGAAGGCTACTTCTTGATCAGCGGGCACATCATGCTCATCCGCGGCTACATCATGCCGCTGACCGCGCGCTACCTGGCGCTCAGCAAGGCTGCCCCGGTGTCGGCGCTGTTTCGGGCGGCCTTGCGCGCCGTCGCCGACGAGTTCACGGCCTCCCTACCCGAGCTCGATCTCCGCGACCGCATGCAGGTGTACGAGCACCGCGACCAGCTGTATCTGGCTGCCCTCGACGCGCCTGCGCGCTTGTACGCGACCCTGCACCGCACGCTGTCGGAGTGGCTCGTGCAGCACAACGTGCCGCAGGCGCAGATCGCGCAGGCCTTGTGCGTGCTGGAGCTCGATCAGGCGTTCTGTCCGCGTGTCGGCGTGGCGGTGCGCACCGAGGAACGTTTTGCCTTCGACGCTGCGAACGTGGCGTATCATCTCAACCGCATGGAATTACCCACCCCCGAAGCGTTCGCGGCGCGGCCCGCGAGCCTGTCGATCCGGCACCCCGGCGGTGTGGGCGCAGTGCTCAAAGACCCAGACGGCGGCAGCTGGTTTCGCGGCCAGGTCGAAAATCCCGACGAGCGCGCTCCGGCAGCCCGCGAAGCCGCACCTGCGCCCTGACAACCGGCCCACCCGGCCCTAGTATTCTCTCCGATGGCGCGTTCGAAACAGGTTTCCAGGCAATCCGAGTCCGCCCGGAAGGAGGCGCTGGATACGGATGCCATCGAGGCCGAGCCGGTGGACGACAGTATCCAGGCCGAGCCGGCGTTCGACGCCGAGCTGGACATGGATTCGGTGCCGGCCGAGGTCGTGGAGGCCGACCTCGAGCGTCCAGTCTCCTCGCGCAGAGGCAGCGCGCTCGCCCACGGCACGGCCCCGCTCGCCCGCTACGACCCGCTGCAGGCGTACATGCGCGACGTGCAGCGCTACAAATTGCTCACGCCCGCCGAGGAGAAGGAGGCCGCCACGCTGTACTTCGAGACCGGCGACCTGGATGCCGCGGCGCGTCTGGTCACGGCCAACCTGCGGCTGGTGGTCAAGATTGCCTACGACTACCGGCGCGCGCACAAGAACATCGGCGACCTGATCCAGGAAGGCAGCATCGGCTTGATGCAGGCGGTCAAGAAGTACGACCCGTACAAGGGCGTGAAGCTCTCGACCTACGCCGCCTGGTGGATCCGCGCGTACATCTTGCGCTTCATCTTGAACAACGCTCGCCTGGTGAAGGTCGGTACCACCCAGGCGCAGCGCAAGCTGTTCTTCAACCTGCGCAAGGAGAAGGCGCGGCTGTCGGCGATGGGCATCGAGGCGACGCCCGAGACCATCGCGCAGCGGCTGGATGTGCCGACCGAAGAGGTCGTCAACATGGATCGTCGGCTCGCGGCCGGCGACATGTCGCTCGACGCACCGATGAACGCGTCCGAAGGCTCGACGCAGAGCCGGCTCGACTTCCTGCCCGCGCGCACCACCGACGCCGACGATGTGCTGGCCGACGCGCAGCTCAACGCCATGCTGCACGACAAGCTGGCCGAGTTCGGGGCCACGCTCAAGGGCAAGGAAGAGCAGATCTTCAACCAGCGCATGCTGACCGAGGAGCCGCGCACGCTGCAGGAGCTGGGCGACGAATTCGGCGTCAGCCGCGAGCGCGTGCGACAGCTCGAGAAGCGGCTGCAGATGAAGCTGAAGAAGTATCTGGCCGAGTCCCTGGGCGAGAGCGTGTTCGAGCCGTGAGCGAGCGCGCGGGTCGGTTGTCGATCGTCGCCACGCCCATCGGCAACCTCGAGGACATCACGCTGCGAGCGCTGCGCACGCTGCGGGAGGCCGACCTGGTGCTGGCCGAAGACACGCGCCGCACGCGCGTGCTGTTGCAACAGCACGGCCTGCACAAGCAGCTCTCGGCCTACCACGCGCACTCCGGCCCGCGCGACACCGAGCGCGTGCTCGAGGCCCTGGGCAATGGACAACACGTAGCGCTGGTGACCGACGCCGGCACGCCGCTGGTCAGCGATCCGGGCGCCGAGCTCGTGCGCGAGGCCCAGGCGCGCGGGATCCAGGTCGAGAGCATCCCCGGTGCTTCCGCCGTGCTGGCGGCGCTGACGGTGTGCGGGCTGCGCACCGACAGCTTTCGCTTCCTCGGCTTCCTGCCGCGGCAGGGCAAGCGCCGGCGCGCCGCGCTCGCCGAGCTGGTGCGCGATCGATCAGCCAGCGTGATCTTCGAGTCGCCGCAGCGGCTGGCTGCGAGCCTGCGCGAGCTCGCGGAGCTGTTGCCCGCGGATCGCGAGCTGGCGGTGTGCCGTGAGCTGACCAAGCTGCACGAGGAAGTCGTGCGCGGCAGCGCGGCCGAGCTGGCGGAGCACTTTGCGAAGGGGGCGCGCGGCGAGATCACCGTGGTGATCTCCGGCGCACCGGCCGAGAGCGAACCCGAGGAACCGGGCGAAGAGCTCGATCAGCGCATCGCGGCTCTGCTGGCGGAGGGGCAGTCGCCGCGCGACGTGGTGCGCGCACTGCTGAGCGAGACGCCGGGCATCACCAAGCAGGCGCTCTATGCGCGCGTGAACTTGGCCAAGGAAAACCTCGAACCCTGATGGGCGGAGGGACTCGGACCATCGGCCGGACGCCGCGCGCAGCGTCCTTGTGGCCGAACCGACGAGCACGAGCACGAGCACGAGTACGGGCCACGAGGACGCGGACGGCTACCGGGCAGAGGATCGTGGGTGCGACATGCGCGCTTACGCGCGAGATCTCGCACTCGTGCTCGTGCTCGGCCGTGCCAGTACGGCTACGAGGACGGCGCGCGCGACCCGGGCGCGTTCGAGTTGCGCAGGCCTGAGTGCGCGCGCCGCCTTCCGCGCTGGAGCCTAAGCCTTCCCGACCAGGCTGCGCGGCTTTGACTGCGGCGCCGGCGCGACCCCCAGCGACTCTCGAAGCCCGCTCGACAACGCATCCATGCCGAACTCGATCAACACCTCGGGATCGATCGCCTCGGCCCAGGCGTCGGCCGCGGTGGCCTTGCGCTTGCGCTTCTTCTCGAGCTGCGCCTGCAAGCCGATCATGCCGAACATGAACGTCTGACAGACCACGGTCGCGCGCGAGGCGAACGCCAGATCGAAGCCGGCGGCCATCAGGACGGAGACGCCGTACTTCGCCAGCTCCTGGCTCTGCGCCGTCGGCGGGCGTTTGACGATCTGGGCGCTCAGCCCCGGGTACTCACTCAGCAGCTTGAACCCGGCCACGGCAGTCGCCTTGAGCTCTTCCCGCCAGTTGTGTCCCGAAGG
The DNA here is from genome assembly GCA_035274465.1 of Polyangiales bacterium. Lineage (GTDB taxonomy): Bacteria > Myxococcota_A > Polyangia > Polyangiales > JAFGIB01 > JADGRF01. The sequence goes on along the minus strand of DATEOF010000401.1, from coordinate 1,435 downwards.
CGCCGGGCGCGGCACGCGCGCCAGCACCGCATCGGCCACGCGCTCGAACAGCGCGTCCTTGTTGCCGACGTAGTAATAGACCGCCATCGGGGTTACGCCGAGCTCCTTGGCCAGCGAACGCATGCTGAAGCGGTCGGCACCGGCGCGGCGGATCAGGGCCAACGCGGCATCGACAATGCGCTGATCACTCAGCGTTTCATGCTCACGACGCTTGCGCTTCGACGTTGTCAGATGAGTCCCCGGCGGAGTTGTACTTGTCCACTGTGCCGGGCGCAAACGCAACTCACTTTCGCAGCTACTGGGGCGCTACCACGGGACAGCCGAGAATTACGTCCAGTCGGGCCTTGGGGTCCGCCCGAACCTCGTCGCAGACCCGACCGCAGAGGCGTATGCGGGTCACATCGGCGTTGTACTGCCAGCCCTGCGCGCTCTCGCAGCCGCTGCGCGAGTCTTCGGGCACCAGGCGCGCATTGCTGGCGTCGCCGGACGAGTAGATGACGTTGACCAGTTTGGGGTCGAAGTCGTCCCCGCGCGCGGCCGCCGGCAGCGGCAACTCGCAGGTGACCGCTTGCCCGGCGATCGCGACCAGCGCCTCGGTCAGGCTGGCGGAGAAGTCGGGTTCGCGGGTCATGTCGAAGTGGCAATCGCCGCGCTCGGGGCTGCAGCCGGCGGGCGCAGTGCCGCCCTGGCGCGCGATCAGCGAGAGCGACGTGCGGGCCGGCTCCGAGCCGGGGGCGCCGATCACGAAGGTGCGGATATCCGAGCCCGGAGAGGCGGCGCGCGCAGCCTCCATCTTCGTCAACAGATCGGTGCACTCGGCGGCCGTGCTGCAGCGATCGGGATCGCCACATTGTTCACTTTGCGCGCCATCGGTCAGTAACACCACGAAGTCGTTGCCCAGCAAGGTGTTCGACAGGGCGAGGCCGTGCAGATACTTGTAGGCCAGGATGGTAGCGCCCACCAACGGCGTGCCCCCACCCGGCTGCACCTGCTTCAAGCTGGCGTCGAGCGCGGAGCGTTGTGTCTTGTCGAGCTCGTGCAGCGCCACGGCCGGAGTGGAGCTCACCCCGCACGCGTCGTCGTTGCTGAAGTAGGCCAGCGCCACGCGCGTGCTGGCGGGCAGCTTGGCCATGGCCGCAGCCAGCGCGTCGCGCGTGATCTCCCACTTCGAGGGGCGCTGGGCGTCGGCACGCGTGGGCTGGGCTTCGCAGGCGGTGGATTGCGTGGTGGGCGGCGGGTTGCAGTTCATGCTGCCGCTGCGGTCGATCACGAACAGGATGTTGGGCGGCAGGATGTCGGAGCGCACCGTGGCGCTGGCGCAGTCGTTGTCGAGGATCGCGCGCAGCTGCGGATCGCGAGCCGGTCGCACCGGGCTCGCGGCCGATCCCGCGCCGCCGCCATCAGCTGCAGGCTCGCCGCTGCCCGCTGCAGGCGA
>DATEOF010000400.1:0-68737 GCA_035274465.1 Polyangiales bacterium | reverse complement strand
AGGCGTGCGAGCCGTCGAACGCGCTCTCGCCAGCTACACGCCTCGGTAGATCCGAGACGACCGTCGCATCGCCGTCTCCACTGGCCAACAACCCCACCTCTTGCCAGTTGCCCGCACGCCGGGGTTCGTCGCGACGCTGGGGCTGTTGTTCCTGCTCGCGCAGCTCGGCCTCGCGCACCTCGAGGTCGGTGCGCGCGGTGTCCAGGTGTTCCTTCTGGCGGTTCAGCTCGCCCTCGCGGGCGGTCAGGCCCTCCGCCATGCGGATCAGGGCGCGCTCCTGTTCGGCCAGCTCGCGCTCGCGCTGCACCAGCAGGTTCTCGCGCTCGCTCAGCTCGACCTCGCGCGTCAGGCCCTCGGTGCTGAGCGGGCGGCCGCTCGCCAGCGTGCCGTCCGGCTGCGCTTCGGCCTCGCTCTCGATGTATCTCGCCAGCGCGGCCACACCGAGTACGATCGTCATCTCTTTGACATACGCCGGCACCGCGTGGAGCGTATCCTCCGAGATCTCCGACATCAGCTTCGACCACTCCTTGAGCTCCAGGTGCGCGAGCGCACTCGGCAGCACCAGCGCGAAGCGGCGCGACTCGGGGTCGTGGTACACGAAGGACAGCGCGAGCTCGCGGCCGTCGTCGAAGCGGTGGAGCAGGCCCGTCAGCGCACGCGCCTTGAGCTCCGGGTGGGTCTGGACGTTGATGGCACGGCAGACGGCGACCGAGCGCAACGAGCCGTCGGCTTCCACCAGGTGTACGCACTCGTAACGCGTTTGGCCGGGCAGCCCGGCGTACGGCACGTCGGGATCGCGCACTCGGATCGCTTCATGAAGATTGACGGCTTCGTGTTTGTCCATCTGCGCGCGTCCCGCAGCCCACCTTGCATCATATAGAAATTCCTGCTCCAACGCGCCTATGCCGAGCGATGAGGAGCTGCCCGAGGCACCGGCGGCGATAGCAGATGCAGCCAGGGTCTGCGTGAAGTTCGTGCAGGAGTCGCTGCAACTCGCGCTCGACTTCACGCCTGACACCCTGCCCTTCCTCGATCACTACGTCCGGACGAACGCGGGCGTGGGTCAAGCCGCCGAGGAGGTGCGCGACTTACTCACCCCGCCGCTGGGGGCGTACTTCGGTGAAGTGGTTCGCCGCGCGCTACCTGGCGTGCGCTGGCACATCCCGGGCTACGATCCGTCGGATTACACGGGGTACCGACTCGAGTTCGAGACCATCTTCTTGCACTTCAACCCGATGGGGATCGCGCGCGAGGCACTCGAGCAGACCGATGTCCCGGGCTTCGGAGCAAACTTTCAGGTGCTCGACGAGGCCCGCCAGGAGCTGGAGCGCGCGCTCGAGCAGGCGGGCATGATCTCGGTCGACGACTACTACACATTCAGTGTCCGCTACGAGACGCTCGAGCACGTGAGCGCGGTACTGTCCGCCCTCGAGGTGAAGACCCAGAGCACGCCGCGCACGTTCGGCCCCGAGGTCTACCGCGTGGCTTCGGGCGAGTCGCTCGATCGCGGCGAATCCAGCTGAGGTTCGGCCGGGCTCATGCCGAGCGAGAGCTCGCCCGGGATCGCGAACGGCGTGGGTAGCAGCGCGTACTGCGCGTACGGGCGCAACCAGCCGATCCGGTAGTGGCCGGGGTTGAAGCCGCTGAAGTCGCCTGCCGCTTCTGGCTGCAGCCAGCCCACCGGCACACCCGACACGACGATCAGCATGCGCGTCGAGCCGTGGTTCACCACGTGCAGCGTGGCGCTGCCGGGCGCGCCCTCGATCGGCGGCAGATCGGGGTACTTGGCGTGCTGCAGCGGCGCGATCTTGGCGAGCTCGCGCGGATCGCGCAGCGGTCGAACGCGCGTGGCGTTGAGCGCGCCGCGCGGCAGGCCGACGGCATCCGCCCGCAGCTGCGAGCGCGGGACGCTCATCGGGACGATCGCGGTCAGGTCGGCGATCCAGATGCCGAAGCGGAAGCCGAGCGGCAGCGCGCCGCCCGAACACTGGCGCATGGTCTCTTCGCGCGGCGCGCCGGTCCACTCCGCGAGCAGCGCGCACACCAGCTCGGCGGGGCCTTCCGCGCTCGGGCCGGGGTCGCGGCGGATGATCAGCGGGCTGCGCCGGAACTGCGCGACCTCGTCGCCGAGAAACCAGCTCGCCAGGTGATTGCGCGGCAAGGGCCGGCCGCCGTTGGCGTCGAAGAGATATACGCCCGGCATGTCCGCGCGCAGCCGCACCTCGCTGCCCTCGTCCACCGGCCAGGTGCCGACGAAGCGCGCGCGCAATCGCTCCTCGGCCACGTCGATGTGCAGCTCGCTCGAGGTGGGCAGGAGCGGTGGGTGCGCCTCGCGCATCGCCGCGGGCACGTCGATCGCGAAGCGGTAGACCACGCGCCGGATCGGCACCGTCTCGCTGGCGTCGTACGCGCGATCCACGGCCGTCGCCGGCTGCACGCGGCCTGCCGCTCCGAGCTGCATGCCCTTGGCCAGCGACTTGCCGGCTTCGATCGCCCAGCTCGGCGGCTTCTCGTCCTGCTCCGGGCCGAGCCGTTCACTCGCCAGCTTTTGCCTGGGAGGCGGTGCCTCGGGCCCGCACGCGATCAGCAGCGCGATGAGCGACATCCACAGCGCGTGATCGCGAACGGTGTTCACCCCGGTTCGTCCTGCAGGGCCCCCAGCGTAGGATCGTTCGTCACCGCCGACCGGAGCAGCTGCGACAGCTCCGAGCGCTCCAGCTCGGTCAGCGGCCCCGGCAAGCTGCCCAGCGTTTGCTCGACCAGCCGTTCCACCGCCTGGCTCATGCTCATCTGGCCGGTCTCGACGGCGCGAGCCAGGTCCACCAGCCCGACAGGCTGGCCGGTGCCGACCGACCCAACCTGAGGGTCGGCCGTGGCCTTTGCGGGCGAGCTCGACCCGGCTGACGGATTTTCGATACTGCCAGGTCCCCCCAGGGCTCCAGTGGTGTGGGGGACTGTGGTAATAGGCCCAGTGGGCGGTTTTATGGAAGTCATGGGGGGTCGCGCCTTCGGCTCGTGCCAGCCCGCTTCTGAGGATGACGACAATAGTCCGGCCCACGAAGCGGCCGCAACTGCGCGGATGCTCGTGAAAAGCCTGAGATACGGGGGTTGTCTGGGTATTCGGCGCTGGGCGTGGCGGGTTGCCCAGCTTGACGCTGGGAAACATGATTCCCTATGTTTTTGTTTGTGATGATTTGGGTAGAAGCGTGAACGAACGGGCCAAAAAGCTACCTCCAGCGCCCTGCGCGGCCACGGAGCAGGGCTCGCGACCAGATGAGAGCGATTGTCTGAGTACGGGCGACATGGCCCGACTCAGCAACACCACGCTGCGCACGGTCCGCTTCTACGAGGCCGAGGGGCTGATTTGCTCGATGGCGCGCCACGGCGGTAGCCATCGCAAATTCGCCCCGAGTGAGCTGCGCAAGCTCCAGATCATCAGCGACCTGCGCGAGTCCGGCCTGTCGCTGCAAGATATCAAGACTCTGATCGGCATGAAGAACCGCTGCGGCTCGGCGCAAGCGGCGGCGGGTCAGATGACCGAGACGTTGTGCCGAAGGATCCGCGAGCTGCAGGAGCGCATCGATACACTGTCACGCGTGCGCGACGAGCTGGTCAGCACGGTGCAGACGATTCAGCACTGCCGGGATTGTCACGAGCCCCAGTTCCCTGCACGCTGCGCGGAGTGCGATGTCACGAATCAGCCCGATTCGTCGCGCGCCACGCAGCTGTTGTGGAAGAACTGAGACACCCGAACCCCACCGTCGACGTAGATTTGGCCGCGGCGGCGCGCGCGATCGAAGCGTTCTTGCGTGCGCTGGGACACGCGCCGGAGAAGGACCCCTTGCTGGCGGAGACCGGCAAGCTGGTCGCGGCGGCGTTTCACGGGGAGCTCCTGGCAGGGTACCGCGAGGATCCCGCGCAGATCTTCGCCGACTGCATGTCGTCCAGCAGCAAGGATCTGGTGGTGGTGCGCGGCATCGACGTGACGTGCATGTGCCCGCATCACCTGCTGCCGTCGAGTGGGCAGCTGCATTTGGGATACGTGCCGGCGGGCAAGCTCGCGGGGTTTGGTTCGATCGCGAAGCTCGCGCGCTGCTACGCGCAGCGCTTGGTGTTGCAAGAGACGCTGTGCGAGCAGGTGGCTGGCGCGCTGGTCGAGCACCTGGGCGCTGCGGCTGCCGGCTGCGTCGCGGATCTCGCGCCGGGCTGTCTGACCTGCCGCGGAGAGCGGCAAGCGCATGCGCGCGTGGTGAGCTTCGCTGCTGCGGGCACCATGCAGGGCGATGCGAACCTGCGGCGTGAGTTTTTGGAGCTCGCGGGGGTGCGCATGGAGCAGAGCCGATGAGTGCTTCGTCGATGCCACAATCACGCTTTCAGGTCCCGGTGTTTCCGTTGCCGAAGCTGGTGATGTTTCCGGGCACGATGCTGCCGCTACACATCTTCGAGCCCCGCTACCGCGACATGATGCGCGATTGTCTGGCCGGGGAGTCCAAGCTGATGGCGGTGACGCAGCTGCGTCCGGGCTGGGAGCCGGAGTACAGCGGCAGCCCGGCAATCTACGAAGTGGCCGGCGTGGGCTCGATCGAGGAACACCGCCTGAACGCCGACGGCACCTACGACCTGGTGTTGCGAGCGTTTGCGCGCGTGCGCCTGGAAGAGCAGCTGCCGCAAGCGCAGAGCTACCGGCAAGCGACGGCCACGCTGTTGCGCGAACGCGCGACCGACTCGGTGAACCAGGACGAGCTGGCGGCCGTGCTCGCGCTGGCCAACAACATCTCCACCATCGTGAAGCGCGCCCTCCCCGGCTTCGCGCTGCAGACGACGCAGGACGACGGACCAGGATTGCTGAGCGATCGGATCGCCGACCAGTTCGTGCTGGATCCGCAGGCGCGGCAGGACTTGCTGGAGACGCTCGACGTGGGCGCTCGGCTGCGCACGCTGACCACGCACCTGGCCCAGCTGCACATGGCGTTGTGCTCGAACTCGGGCAGCGGCTCCCCCACGCTGCACTAGCGGTGCACGGCAGAATGCGGACTCAGCCGACCTGGATTGCCGTATTCCTGAGTAGCTGGCTTCTGACATCGAGCGCAGCCGCCCAACGCACGCCGATCAGCGAAACCTCGGGTCTGGCGATCGGAGTGTCGGCGCCGACCGGTGCTGCCTTGCTCGGCGTGCGCGTCGACTACTACCTCCAGCTGCCGGATTCGCTGTTTCGCGTGGGCGCACACGCTGCGATCGGAGCCACGGTCGAGTCCAGTCCGGTGAAGCCCACGACGGCATTCGGATTGATGGGCTCGTGGGGTCCGCAACACCGCGTGTTCCTCGAGGCGCTCGTCGGGACGCTGGAGTGGCTGACGATCTCGCTACACGGCAGGCCCGTCGCGGACAGCATGAACTGGGGCGGGCAGCTCCTGGCAGGCTACGAGTTCATGTCACTGATCGGCGTGTACGTGCGCACGGGGCTCGGTGCGATGTACGTCTGGGAGCCGACGTTGCGCCCACCGAATTCGCGCTGGGATGTCGCCGTGAAGCTGGTCGACGTGGGATTCAAGCTATGGTGAACGCCGCTCGCGCCTGCTGCCATGTGTTCGCTGCGCTCTGCTGCCTCGGCGCTTGCTCCGACGCGTGTCCAACGCTTGCGACTTGCGACATCCGGCAGTCGAGCTGTCACGAAGCGGTGGCGGAGGTCGTCGCGTGCCTGCGTGATCGCCCGCCGGTCACGCCGCGCGTGCGTGTCGTCGATGCAGACAGGTTCGTCGATGATGCAGTGGACGATCTGGAGGAAGATCCGTACAGCGAAGACACACTCGACTTCTATCGAGGTGCCGCGCTGCTGTCGTTGATGCCCAAGGAGATCGAACCCGAAGCGTTGGTTCGAACACGCTGGGGCGACGTGGCCGCGTTCTACGATCCCGAGTCGCGGCGTGTGACAGTGCTCGATCGAGGCAGGCCCGTCGACGACGAGTGGGCGGTGATCTTGCTCGCGCACGAGCTGGTTCACGCCGCGCAGCATCACGAGCACAGAGACGGTTTCTATCCTCCCGCAGATGACAGCGTCGATGCGCAGCTGGCCGCGGCGGCGATGACGGAAGGTGAGGCCACGCTCTTTCAGGACCTTGCGACCGTGCTCGGCTTTGGAGTCGACCCGGAAGAGGTCGATTGGCCGGGAACTTTCGCAGATTTCCGGCGAGATGCTTGGCTAGGCGCGACGCAGGAACGGTCGATCCTCGCGCGCGCCTACGCCCATTTCTCCTACAGCTTCGGAGGCAAATACCTGGCGGACGCGTACGCGCGGGGTGGCCTCTCGGATGTGCGAGTTGCACTGCGCAACGTCCCGGGGTCGACGCGCGAGGTCGCCGCGGGGTACGGCGCGCGCGATCCGAAGGCCGGTTGGAACGAATCGCTCTTGGATGTCGCCCAGCCGGTCCTCATGGATCCGTTCGAGCACGTGGGAACCGAACACGTCGGCGCATGGCTGGCTGCGATTGCGCTCGAACGCTGGCGATCAGACGTGGATCCCGGCAACTACCAGTTCGACGCTGGAGTGAGCGGCGATAGCCTGAGCGTCTTCCGCTACGGCTCGCGTGAGGTCGCCGTGTTTTGGCGACTACGCTTCGTGAGCGCCGAGCGCGCGGAGGATGCCGTGCACGGCCTCGCCGCCGACCCGACCCGCACTGCCCTGCTCGACCGAGATCTGATCGTCGCAGCCTTCAGCAGCGATCCACCGACCGAGCTGTCGCTGGAAGCGCTGGCCTGGGAGCCTGCGCCCCAACCCGAGCCGGAGTCGGAGATCACAGAGAGCTTCGGCTGTAGGTTGGCTCACTAGCGCGCGGGGCCCGGGTTACTGACGCTCGACGTGGGCGCGCGGCTGGCCCAGCTGCACATGCGTTGTGCTCGAACTCCGGCAGCGGCTCGCCTACCCTTCACTAGCAGCAGATTCGCGCCCGTACTCGTGGACATCTGGGCGCGCGTTTCCGCTGCGGTGATGGCAGGTTCGAATGAAAAAAGCAGCGCCCCGGAAGACTGCCCCCAAGACAGCGAAGTCACCGCGCCGCAAGTCCCCCGTGAAAGTGACTGATGCCGCACGGGCGCGGCCGATCACTCGGGCTGCCAGCGAGCTGCAGGTTCTCGAGTTCGTCGATTTGCGGGCGTGGCTTCGCTGGCTCGAGCAACATCACGCCACTGCGCCGGGCGTGTGGGCCAAGCTGGCCAAGCGCGGCTCGGGTCGCCCGTCGATCACGGCTGCGCAGGCGGTCGAGGGGGCGCTGTGTTGGGGTTGGATCGACGGTCAGGGTCGCAGCCTCGACGCTGCAGCCTGGCTCTTGAAATTGACGCCTCGCCGAGCGCGCAGTGTGTGGTCGAAGATCAATCGCGAGCGCGCGCTGGCGCTGATCGAGAGTGGAGCCATGCGGCCACCGGGGCTCGCCGAGGTCGAGCGCGCCAAGCAGGATGGTCGCTGGGAGCAGGCGTACGACTCACCGCGCACTGCCACGGTCCCGCCCGACCTCGCCGCTGCGCTGGGGAAGAACGCGCGCGCCCGCAAATCGTTCGAGGAGCTCGACTCGGCCAACCGCTACGCGATCCTGTGGCGGCTGCATCACGCGAAGCGCGCAGACACCAGGGCCAAGCGGTTGGCCACGTTCGTCGAGATGCTGGCGCGCGGCGAGACGCTGCATCCGAGGCGAGCGGCGGGCAAGGCTCGGAAGAAGGCGTAGAGCTCGCACGGCCCAGTTACTCCGGACTCGACGCCGCGTACACTGCGCCGCATGAAGCGCTGGCAGCGAATCCTCCTCATCAGTCTCGGTGCCTTGGTCGTGGTCCTGGGCATCGCCTACTACTGGCTGCTCGTCGAGAGCTCGATGCCGAGCGACGCACACTTCGCGCTGGACATCGAGGCGCTCCGCCGCCTCGCGAGTGAAGTCGCCGGCGAGAAGCCCTCGAGGATCGAAGTCGAACGCGTCGGTGCCTTCGAGTTCCCTGCCGGCTTGGTCGTCGCGGGTGACGGCTGGAGCATGACGCCGATGCCGGTCTACTCGTATCGCGCCATGTATCCGCAGGGCAGCGCAATCATCGATACTGCCCTCGAAAAGTCGATGGCGCCCGGCAACCTCGCGGCGTTCGATGCCCAGGCGTACGCGCGCATGCAGGGGGCGATGCCGTCAGCCTCGCTGATCGTCGTGACGCACGAGCACATGGATCACATCGGCGGATTGATGGTGCACCCGCGGCTGGCGAAGTTCCTGCCGAGCCTGCGGCTCACGAAGGAGCAGCTCGCGCATCCCGAGCTGTCCGCACCTGCGTCGTTTCCGAAGGAGGTGCTGCAGCAGCTCGCGCCGATCGACTACGCCACGTACAAGGCCGTGGCGCCGGGGATCGTGCTGATCAAGGCTCCCGGACACACGCCGGGGAGTCAGATGGTGTTCGTGCAGACCGCGAGCGGTGCGGAGTTCTTGTTCCTCGGCGACGTGGCCTGGCACATGCGCAACATCGAGCTGCAGCGCGAGCGCGCGCGGATGATCACCGCGCTGTTCCTCCACGAAGATCGCACAGCCGTGTTTGGGCAGCTCGCTGCGCTGCATCAGCTCCACGCCTCGCAGCCGAAGCTTCACATCGTGCCGGGCCACGATGGGCTCGTCGTCGACGCGCTGATCGCCAGCGGCGATCTCAAGTCGCAATTTTCGGCGAACTGACCAACTTGGCACAACCAGACACAACTGGGGCGAGCTCAGTTGTCCTGACGACGGCACGGCGCTTGCACATGGCGCCAGCGATGCGGTGTACCGTCGGCGTGATTCTCGTGAGCCTGCTGCTGTTGGCGGCGGGTTGCTACCAGACGGGAGGCTCGGAAGAGTCCGCGTTGGCGGGGAGCGGGGCGCCAGCACCCACTGCGCACGCTTGCCCGGCGGCTTGCAGCCTGGGTCTGCATTTGCAGCTGCATGCGGTCCAGCCTTTCACTCGCTACGAGAACGCGCGACTCGAGGTATGCCACAACGACAGCTGCATCGACCGTCGGGTCGAAGCCACCTTCAACACGACCTTCCTGATCAGGCACATCTACGATGGCAGGTTGCCGGACGGCATGGAGGTCGCGATCTCCCTGCGCGACGAGGGCTCGCTCAAAATGATCGACCTCCGGCTGAACGGCCTCGACGCGACGAAGTTGCGAGACGGCGATCGCTACCTGCTCAGAGTCACATCGTCCGACGGTGAAAACCTCCACGACTACAACAGCGTTGCCCACTACAAGTTTGACGCCGTCGGCTGCAGCGGCTGCCCGTTCGAAGACGCGACCTTCCCCCCCGCACCCCCCGTAGTCCCCGTCGGTTCTGCGGTGGAGGGACGCGGTCGAGACTGACACGCGTACGACCGGACCAGTTCGGGCCGGAGAACCGCGCAAGCGCTTCGCCTTGGGCGCAGGCTTTGCGGTCGGCCCGCGCGTTTGCGAGGCGCGCCGTGCGTGTGTGCGGTGCCGCGGAGTCCGCAGCCTGGCCCGCTCCTTGCGATGACATCACCGCATGAAACCGATCCTCGTCCTCTACGCCACACGCGAAGGTCAGACACGCCGGATCGCCGAGCACATCGTCTCGACCCTCCGCGCGCACAATCGGCAAGCCGAAAGCATGGATGTCGCGAAGCTCCCGCCGCAGCTCGAGCTGGAGGGCTACGCTGCCGTGGTGCTGGCTGCGTCCATCCACTTCGGCAAGCACGAACGCGAGATGGTCAGCTTCGTGCGAGAGCACCGGGATGCGCTCGAAAAGCTGCCCAACGTGTTCCTCTCAACGAGCATGACCGAGGCGGGCGCCGAGCTCGCAAGCCACACGCCGGCCGAGCGCGAGCGAGCACACGCCGAGGTAGAGCGCGCGATCGAAGAGTTCTTCAAAGCCACCGGCTTTCGCGCCCAGCAGCACAAGGCCGTTGCCGGCGCGCTGCTCTACACGCAGTACAACTGGCTCCTACGCCTGGTGATGAAGCACATCTCGAAGACCGAGGGCGCGAGCACCGACACGTCGCGCGACCACGAATACACCGACTGGGTGGCGCTGGATCGCTTCGTCGTGGGCCTGCTGAGGACGTCGTTCCTCGAATCGAAGGGCGACGCACACTGACTGGTTCATGCGCGGTAAACTTCGCGCGCGCAGCAGTGCTCACGCTAAAACCCTGCATGGTCACTCGCGTCGAGGCTCGCTTTCGAGAGCTGGACCGCGCAAGTGTTCCTGCAGCCGTGCACACGATCAAGTTTGCGCAGAGGCAAGCGTTGCATGTGCTCGGTGGCTGGGTTAGTCGAACGCGATGGCCGACCCACGCATACCGAACACTCCGGCTTCTCCCGATCAATCGAGCGGCGATGGCCACTGGCCGAGCAACCTCAGGGGTCCCAACGAGTTGCAGCATCATTCGCCGATGCCCGGTGATAAACCTGCACCAGGTTCGACGCTTGGTCCTCCTCGACCCGCGGGTCGCATTCCAATCAAGGACCGCGTGGATCCAGGTCCGGGCGCGCTGGTGAGCGTGAACGAGCGCGGAGAACCGCCCGTGGGCAAAGATCGCGTGTTCCAGCTGACGAAGCCGACTCTGGACGCGTTTCGCGCGTTGCGTGCCCGCGCACTCGCAACTGGCTTTCGCGCGGATCTTTTCGTGCTCACGTCGGCGTATCGCAGCGCGGTGTACCAGGCGCAGCTGGCTGCCGACGCTGTCACGAAGTACGGAACCAAGGAACAAGCCTCGACCTGGGTCGCGCAGGGGCGCAGCGAGCACATTACGGGTCGTGCGATCGATCTGAACCTCGGGCTCGCGAATACGAGTGAAAATGCCAAGGCAGGCAACTTCAACGGAATGCCCGCGTATATTTGGGTCAGAGACAATGCGGCGGACTTCGGATTCAATCCATACTCGGACGAGCCCTGGCACTGGTCGTACAACGTGAAACGATGACCGCGCTGCGCAGCCAGGTACGTTTGATTCTTTTGGCGCTTTTGGCGACCGGTTGCGGTGCATCCAAACCATCACCGGTATCCTTATCATCAGCACCAAATCACGCGCGCCCAGTCGCACAATCCGGCGGCGAGCAGAAGGAAGCCGCGGCACCAAAGGCCGTTGACCCAGCCGGACTCGCCGCGAATTTCCTGACAGCATTTCGTGACGGCGAGCTAGCCGCGCTGAGCCCACTCGTTTGCCGCGAATTTCAATTCCGAAGTACCGCGCGGGTCGATGAATGCCGCGGTACTGCGAGTACGTCCGAAGAGTTCGACAGCTTGGTCCGTTGTGTGCGAGCGGATGCGACGCTACAGCGCGAGCTCCAGTACGCTTCAGGCCTCGTACCGAGCATCTCCGCGATCCCTGCACTTCCCCACTGGGCGTTGCCACTCGTGAGCGCGAATGCCCGCGCGCAACCCGCGGCCGACGCCTATATCAACGGCGACGGCGTCACATTCAGGTTCGTGTTGATCTCCAACGGCAACTGTGTCGAGTGGCTCTTGCTCACGGCGGAGTTCGAGGCTGGTTGAATCGCTCCGGCGTTTGCTTGCGTTCTCCATGCTCCCTTGCATACGAAAGCCTCGGCAGCCGCGACCTGGTCTTCATCGTCGAAATCCCCCAACTCACCACAGGCAAATCCGGTCTCGCGGACGGTTCGCTTTTCCAGCGCCCGGCCCGATGACGGCCGCTGATATCCTCGAGTCGCTGCAGTGATTCATGTATACAAGGAACCTTGCAAAGCCCTCGATCGAACGTCCCCGAAGTTGCATGCCCGGTGTCAACGGCGCGCATGCTTCTCTGTAAGCCCTCCTCGACCGCCGTCACGCCTTGACGGCGATAGAATTGGTCGGTCACATCGCCCGTGAGAACCACAGGAGGCATGAATGTTTACGCTCGATACTTGCTGCACCTTGGTACCGTACTTCGAGATCCAAGACGGGCAACTTGACGCTTTCAAAGCTCTGGCGCTGAAGCTCGTCGCCAGGACGCGCACGGAGCCGGGTTGCATGCACTACGCCTTCTCTTTCAGCGGCAACCTCGCCCACTGCCGCGAGGGATACGTGGACGCCGCCGCTCTGCTCGCACATAGTCAGAACGTTGCTGAATTGATTGGCCAAGCGCTGAAGATCTCGAAGATCGTCAGGTTCGAGGTCCATGCGCCAGAAGCGGAGATCGACAAGCTTCGCGGCCCGATGGCAGCGCGGAATCCACAGTTCTTCGCGCTCGAGGAAGGCATTCGCCGCAGCAGCGAGGCCTAACCCCTCGCCAAGGCTACTCTGCCGGCGTGTCTATCGTTCGATCAACTGGTAGTGCGCATCGTACTCCTCGAGCTTCGGAAACGAGATGGTTGGAGCCGAGTCGAGCCCGACGACATGCACGCGGTAGCGTTCGAGCTCGGCGGCGCGAGTGACAGCGCTCATGCGAGCCGGGGCGTGCACGACAAATGGCTCCACGACTTGAAAGCCGGTGAAGCTCAACATGCCGTGCTGGATCGGGAAGAGAATGGTGGCGAGGGGGCCGTTCAGCCCGCGATCAGAGTAGAGCGAGGATGGTCCACCGATGGTCACCGAGCACATGGCGCGTTTGCCCACGAACACGCCCCGGTCGTACCACTTGCCACCCCCGTAGACGCGTCCGCCAGACGCGAACACCCGATCCACCCAGCCCTTGAGCATGGCAGGCAGCCCGAACCACCACAGCGGAAACTGCATCACCAGCGCGTCGCACCAGAACAACTTGTCCATCTCGGCCTGAACGTCCGGCGAGAAGCCGTCGTGGGCCGCAGCGTGTGCTTCCTCGGTCTGTTGTCGATACGTCTCTGGATCGGCGACAGTCACGAAGTTGCGTCGATCAGAGATCGGGTTCCAGCCCATCGCATACAGGTCCGAGACCTGCACCTCGTGCCCCTGCTCGAGTAAGGTCTCGATCGCACTTTGAGTCAGTGCGCCGTTGAAGCTCTTCGGTTCAGGGTGGGCGTGAACGATGAAGACGCGCATGGGACCCTACTCCGCTCCCTCGTACGCACGCCGCGACCCAGCGTTACGAGATTTCGAGCCTCGGCGGGGCCTGGAATAATTTCGGAACCATCGTTCCAAAATCAGCTTGACGCCCTGGCCGGCCGGATTATGGTCTGATCGTTCCAAAACTCAGATCGCCGCGGCGGGGCGCGGCCCGGAGACCTTTCATGTCCAGGTACAGCGGAAAGAATGCGATCGTTACGGGCGGCTCGACCGGCATCGGTCTGGCCACTGCCGAGCTGCTCATCGCCGAGGGGGCGCGCGTGCTCATCACCGGGCGCAACGAGAAGACCCTGGCGGCAGCGAAGGAACGGCTCGGCGAAGGCGCGAGCGTGCTGACGTCGGATACGTCCTCACTGGCAGACATCGACGTGCTCGCGCAGGAGGCACGGCGGCAGTTCGACGGCATCGACTTCCTGTTCATCAACGCCGGCATCGCCAAGTTTGCGCCGATCGAGCAGGTCACGGTCGAGCTGTTCGACGACACGCTCGGCATCAACGCGAAGGGCGCCCTGTTCACCGTACAGAAGCTCTTGCCTCAGCTACGCAGGGGCGCGGGCATCGTGCTCAACACCTCGGCAGTCGATGAGCTGGGGCTTCCGAACACCAGCGTGTACGCCGCTTCGAAGGCCGCGTTGCGGTCGCTCGCGCGCACGCTGTCCACCGAGCTCTTGCCGCGCGGGATTCGCGTGAACGCCGTGAGCCCCGGACCCGTCGAGACGCCGATCATGGACAAGGCGGGCATGGACGCGGCAGGTCGCGAGGGATTTCGCCTGATGAACCCGATGAAGCGCTTCGGAGAGCCGGCGGAGGTCGGGCGCGCCGCGCTCTTCTTGGGCTTCGACGCCACGTACACCACGGGGGCCGAGCTGCCCGTCGACGGGGGCTTCGGCCAGCTATAATGGAGGGCATGGGCCGACCGCGCGAGTTCGATGAGACGCAGGTGCTCGACCGTGCGCTCGAGGTCTTCTGGCGAAAGGGCTACGAAGGCGCATCGGTCGAGGATCTCGTGCAGGCGACCGGCTTGTCGCGAGCCAGCCTGTACGGCGCGTTCGGCGACAAGGACAAGCTGTACGAGCGCGCCATCGAACGCTACCGCGACGAGCACAGGGCCGACATCGAGGCGATCGTCGCGAGCGCGTCGACCGCGACCGAGGCGCTGCAGCTCGTCCTGCGCTCGGTGCTCTCGAGCAGCTGCTCGCGCAGCGGGCCGCGGGGTTGTTTCCTGCTCGCGGCGGGCACCTCCGGTCAAGGGCCGGGGGTCGCGCGCGAGGCGTTGCGCGACAACCTGGATCAGCTCGAGCGCGTGTTCATGGAGCTGGTCGGCCGCGGTCAGCGAAGCGGGGAGTTTCGGCGGGACGTGGACGCCACGGCTCAAGCGCGCATGCTCGTGGTCCTGTTGCAAGGCATGGCGAGCACGGCGCGCGGCGGCTGGGGCAAAGACCGGCTCGAGGCCGCAGCGCAAGCCGCGCTCGCTCAGCTGACGGGTTGAGCTCAGCGCACTGCGCCGCCGTGTCGAACACGTGGGGATACTTCAGCCGCCCCCGGGCATGGCGGGAGTACACGATCCTGTGCAACAGCAAGAGGAGTGCCGACCTCTACCACGGGGCGTATGCGCGATGGTCTGCGATGGCTCGGGAGTCTCTGGGTCGCGTGGGCGGTCTGCGCGTGCAGCGACTCGGCGGCTCCAGCCCCGGACCATCCTGCCCCCGATCCCGATCCGCCGGTCGAGGTCCTGTCGGCGCGCGATGTGCACGAAGTTCGCATCGAGCTCGAACGGTCAGATTGGGACACGATCCGAGACGAAGGCCGCAGCCTCAACTCGCTGTACTCGGGCTGCGTCGACCCGGGGTTCGAGTACACGTGGGTAGACGCCCAAGTCGAATTCGACAAACACAAGCTCGGCAAGGTGCGGTTGCGCAAGAAGGGCTACCTCGGCTCGCTGTCCGCGAACCGCCCCAGCCTGCGCATCGACGTCGCCGAGTACGCGCCGGAGCAACGCGTGTTCGAGTCGAAGACGCTGGTGCTCAACAACAGCCTCCAGGATCGCTCGTACACGCACCAGTGCATGGCCTACGCCGCCTTCGCCGCGGCGGGCGTCCCCGCGCCGCGCTGCGGGTTCGCGCGCGTGCGCGTGAACGGTCACGACCTGGGCCACTACGTGATCGTGGAGCCGATCAAGAAGCCCTTCCTGCAGCGCGAGCTGGGCGACGATCGCGGCGTCTTGCTGGAAGGCAACGCCGGCGCGGACTTCTCCTCCGACCGCCTCGCCAACTTCGAAGTCGACAGCGGCGATGCGAACGTGAGTGAGCTGCTCCAGCCGCTGATGGCTGCACTGGCCGGCAGCGGTTCCGATCTGCGAGCGCGCCTCGAGGGCGTCCTCGATCTGCCGAGCTTCCTGCGCTTCTGGGCGGTCGAGTCGCTGATCGGTCACTGGGACGGCTACTCGGGCGACCAGAACAACTTCTACGTCTACGCACCACCCGGCAAGCCGCTGCAGTTTCTCCCCTGGGGCCCCGACGGCGCCTACGCCACCGATCACCCGTTCTTGCCCAAGGCTGGACGCCCTGAATCCGTGTACGCCGTCGGCCGCCTGGCGAACCGCCTGTATGCGGTGGCCGAAACGCGCGAGCTGTACCGGGACACCCTGCGCAAATTGCTGCGGGAAGACTGGCACGAGCAAGCGCTGCAGTCGGAGATCGACCGGATCGCCCGATTGATCTCCGACGCCGACCCAGCAGCGCTCGATGCCATGCGGAGCTTCATCCGCAACCGCCGCTCACAGCTGCAGCGAGAGCTCGACGCCGAAGCTACACCCTGGCCGTTTCCAGAACGGGGAAGCCGAACTTGCCGCGAAGACGCCAACAGCGAGCTGCACGCGACCTTCGACGCCACCTGGCGCGAGCTGAGCGCGCTGGTGCCGTCAGCGCAGAGCTCCCTGGACGTCCAGGTCGACGGCAAGCGCACTGCGTACCCGCTGGTGCTCTCGAGCGCGGGACGAGCTGACAACGGCAAGCCGAGCTTCCAGCTCGTGGGCCAGGAAGCCGCGGGCACCCTCATCGTCTTGCAGCTCTACATCGGCGAGCAGCCGATCGAGCCCGGCGAGGTACGTCTTCAGGGCACGGAGACGCTGGGAGTCGTGGTACGCGCGATGAGCCGCGACAGCTACCAGATGATCGGCTTCGTCGGCGACGGAGTGATCCAGTTCGACGAGGTCGGCACGACAGCAGGCGCGAGACTGCGAGGCCGAATCGACGCCCACCTCGTGACGCTACCGGCCGAGCTGGCGAACCTCATGTCTCGACCTTGAACCGAGCCTGCCGCCGATGGCTGCACTGGCCTGAAGGTTGCAGCATCCCGTGGGAACCCCGGAAAGGCCACGCATGCGGCACAACTCGGCACACATCCAGGTCTCCAGGCTGGCGTGCATAGTCAGCTTGCTTTGGGTTGCGAGCTGCGGCACGGACGACGGCTCGCAGCCCGCGGCGCACGCCAATACCCTCGGCGCGGGTAATGCCGGCGGCCCGGCTGCCAGCGCCCATTGCCAGCGTGCTTCAGGGCTGGATGGGCCCGGCGCTCCTCGGGACTCCTGCAAGAGCGCAGCAGCCTACTTGAAGTGCGAGTTTGCCGGCGGCGTGACTGGTCTCTGTTTGAGCGACGACGCGACGCGCTGCCCCGAACCTGCTGCCGTCCCCAACGCCCTCAACGGCTGCCAGAACCAGTGCCAGGCCAACGAATACGCAGTTTCCTGCGGCGGCATCGGCCCGAACATAGGCAACGCTGCACCGCCTGCGGGTTGCAGATCGCTCGGGGCTACGCCGGGCGGATCGGCGTTCCACTGTTGTCCTTGTCTCTGAGGCTGTGCAACGGCGGCTCACGTTCGTTGTGTGCTATGGAACGCGGCATGACCGAGCAGCCGCGTCAGACGGGGAGCTTCAACTACCTCGCCGCGTCGGTCGAGCCGTCGCTCTACCGCAACGGTCGCGTACTGATTCGCCGCGATCGCGACGGCAGTGACAGCGGTGCGCAGGGACTGGTGATCGAGCGCCAGAGCGTCCCGGTCGAGGATGCGCGGGCGGTTGGCGCGACGTGCACCCTCGAGCGCAACGGGTTCGAACGCCGCGTGCAGCCGCTCCGGGATGTGACGCTGGACTTCATGCAGCACGAGCCGGTCGTGCGGCGCTATTACGGCGAATGCGCGGAGCTGGTGCGCGAGGTCACCGGTGCGTCGGATGTGTTCGCGTTCGACCACAACATCCGCTCCGCGCAGGGCAAGAAGCACCGAGTTCGCATCGGCGGTGGACAGGAGGTGCAACCGCCCGCGCACATCGTGCACGGCGACTACACGCTCACCAGTGCGCCTCGGCGCCTGCGAGATCTCGCCGCGCCGCCGAGCGGCAACGACGCGTTGCGGCCGTTTCTCCCCCCCGGCGAGTCGCTGATCCCTCCCGCACTCGCCCTGCGCGCCCTCGCGGACTCGGGCCGCTTCGCGATCATCAACGTCTGGCGAAACATCCGCGAGACGCCCGTCGCGGTGCATCCGCTCGCGCTCTGCGATGCCCAGACCGTGGCGCCCGAGGACCTGGTGGTGTTCGAGATCCACTACACGGATCGCGTCGGCGAGAACTACTTCGCTCGCCACGCGCCGCGACACCGGTGGCACTTCTACCCCGCACTCACGCGCGACGAGGTCGTCCTGATCAAACAATGGGATTCGGCCGGCGTGCTCGCGCGCTCGCAGGGCCGCCTCCCGGACGCGAGCAACAGCGAGGAACCCTGCACGTTCAGCTTCCACAGCGCGTTCGAGGACCCCAGCTCGGCGGCCGACGCCCCGGACCGCTGGAGCATCGAAGTCCGCTGTGCGGTCCTCTATCCGTAGCGGACTCGCCTACCGCCGGCGGGAGATGATGTGCCCCATCCGCTCGCGCTTCGTATCCAGATAATCGCGATTGTGCTGATTCGGCTCCACCGTCATCGGCACCCGGCGCGTCACCGAAACCCCGTCCGCCCGCAGCGCGTCGACCTTGGCCGGGTTGTTCGTCAGCACCGACACCGACTGCACGCCCAGGTCGCTCAGCATCTGGCTCGCGACGTGGTACTTGCGCGCATCCGCCTCGAACCCGAGCTGCAGGTTCGCATCGACGGTATCCACGCCCTGCTGCTGCAGCGCGTACGCGCGGATCTTGTTCCCCAGCCCGATCCCGCGGCCTTCCTGCCGCAAATACAGCACCGCGCCCTTGTCCTTCGCCGCGATGAAGCGCATCGCCTGGTCCAGCTGCTCGCGGCAGTCGCACTTGAGCGAGTGCAGGACTTCGCCCGTGAAGCACTCACTGTGTACGCGGATCAGCAAGTCGTTCGCACCGCGTACGTCGCCGCGGATGATCGCGCAGTGCTCGACGTTGGCGTCCGAGAGGTCGCGGTACACGACGATGCGGAAGGTGCCGTACTCGGTCGGGACGTCGGCTTCGGAATAACGCTGGATCGTGTGCGAGGCTGGCTGAGGATTGCTATCAGGCACCGATCGTTCTCCGACGACCCGGTAATCTAGAGCCATTTGTAGAGGCGTCAAGCTGCGGCAAAGCCCGATAAGTACGTACCAATTGCAGCACCTGTCCCCCGCCGGAGCCCGATCCTCGGCTCAGCGGCGGCTCTGGGCAGCCAGGAGCGCGGCCTGGTGGTCGTTCTTGAGCGCTCCGATCAGCTCGAACAAGTCCCCATCGATGATGTGGTCGAGCTTGTGCAGCGTCAGGCCGATCCGGTGATCCGTGACACGGTTCTGCGGATAGTTGTATGTCCGGATTTTCTCGGCGCGCTCGCCGCTGCCCACCATACCGCGCCGCTCCTGCGCCTCGGCTTCCTGCTGCGCGCGCTGCTCGCGCTCGAGCAGGCGGGCGCGCAGCACCTTGAGCGCGCGCGACTTGTTCTTGATCTGCGAGCGCTCGTCCTGGCACTTCACGATGATGCCGGTCGGCCTGTGCAGCACCTGCACCGCCGAGTTGGTCGTGTTCACGCCCTGCCCGCCCGGCCCGCCCGACGCGGCGATCGAGATCTGCAGGTCTTCGTCGCGCAGCTGGACGTCGACCTCTTGCGCCTCCGGCAGCACCGCTACCGTGGCCGTCGAGGTATGCACGCGTCCCTGGGCCTCGGTCTCCGGCACGCGCTGCACGCGGTGCACGCCGCCCTCGAAGCGCAGGTCGGAGTAGACCTTGTCGCCCGTGACCAGCGCGATCAGCTCCTTCATGCCGCCGTGCTCCGAGGGGCTGCTCGACAGCACTTCGATGCGGAAGCCGCGGCGCTCGGCGTAGCGGCCGTACATGCGGAACAGGTCGGCGGCGAACAGCGCGGCCTCTTCGCCGCCGGTGCCGCTGCGGATTTCGAGCAGCGTGTTGCGCTCGTCGTTCGGATCGCGCGGCAGCAGCAGCAGCGAGATTTCGCCCTCGAGCTTCTCGAGCTCGGCCTCCAGGCCCGGCAGCTCCTCGAGCACCATGTCGCGCAGCTCGGGATCCTGCAGCGCGACCTTGTCGTCGTGCACCTGGCGCTTGACCTTCAGGTAGCGCTCGTATGTCAGCACCAGGGGCTCGACCTCGCCGCGTTCGCGCGAGAACGCGGTGAAGCGAGCGCCGTCGCTGGCGACATTCGGCTGGCAGAGCAGGTCCGTCAGCTCGTGATAGCGCGCGCGCAGCGACTCGAGCTTGTCTTCAGGGAGCATGAACGAGCACTTGGGCCGGTCCGCCCTATCCAGACCTTACGATTGCGGGGTCTGGGTCTGCTTGGCGTACTTCTTGGTGAAGCGCTCGATGCGGCCCGCACTGTCGAGCAGCTTCTGCTTGCCCGTGTAGAACGGATGGCACTCGGCGCAAATGTCCACGTTGAACGAGCCCTTGGTCGAGCGCGTCTTGAAGGTGTTGCCACAAGCGCACGTGACGGTGGCTTCGAGGTACTCGGGGTGGATGCTCGGTTTCATGGGATGGACTCCTTGTGCTCCGGTAATAGGAGCGCGTCCGTGAGACGGGGGCGGAACGCTAGCGGAGGGACAGCCCAGCCGCAAGTGCCTCCATCGGTCTCATAGCCTAAGGCCGATAGTCGCTCCGCGCGAGGGGGTGAGGGTGGATTTGCCCTGTTTTGCAGCGTGTGCGACGATCCGGGGGTCGTGAAACGCCTGCTTCGCTCCACTCAGCTTTCCCACCGCGCCTTGGTTGTAGGCCTGGTCGCGAGTGCCGTGGCGTTGCAGCTCGCCGGGACCGTCCACCTGGCGGTCGTGCAGCACGCGTACTGTGCCGAGCACGGCGAGGCGGTCGACGTGGCCCGCCACGCGGCCCAGGACCGCTCCGAGCAGGCAGCAGAGGGCGTCGAACGCGGCCAGCCCGAGGCACCCGATTCCGACTCGCACCACCACTGCCGCCTCGACGAAGATCGCAGCGCCCAGGCGGTCTTGGTGCACGCCGCCCTGGTCGGCCCCCGCGCCCCCAGCCCCGACGTAGTCGCGCCGCCCCACGCGCCGTACGCGCGCGCGACGGCCCGCATCACCCAGCTGCTCGCCCCGAAGACCTCGCCGCCCGCCTGAAGTGACCCAGGCAGACGCGACGACACGCGCCGGGCGGCAGGCTCGAGCGCGCGTCGCCGCATTCATCGGCGTCCGAGCTTCGAGGGTGACGTGTATGGCGACGTGTCTGAGGTTTGGTCTATGGACTTGCTTGCTATTGCTGCTGCTGGAGGCGCGCGTTCGCGCGCAAGAAGCGGACAAGCCGCCGCCTGATGCAGCCGACGGCGGCGTGCCCGACCCGGCGCGCGCGGCCGAAGAGGCGGAGATCGCGGCGGAGCTTGGAAAAATTCAGACTTCGCAGCCACCAGCGGCAGCTCCCCCGCCGCCGCCCAGCAGCGCCGAGTCGAGCGGGGCGCCGGCCTCGGCCCACGGCCTGAGCAACCTGATGAACCCGGCGATCTCGGCCGCCGGCTCCGTGTACGGCGGCTACACCACGCGCAAGGACGGGACGCAGAGCGCCCCCGATGACCTGCGCACCGGCATCACGCTGCAGGAAGTCGAGCTGCGCGCGAGCGCCATCGTCGACCCCTACTTCCGCGCCGACGTGACCCTGTCCGGCAACACCGAGGAGATCGGCTTCGAAGAGGCCTTCGTCTCCACGCTCGAGATCCCGCACGTCACGCTGCGCGCGGGGCAGATGAAGGCAGCCGTCGGGCGCCACAACCTGCTGCACACGCACGCGTACCCGTTCATCACCGCGCCGCTGCCCTGGCGCGCGCTGCTCGGCCCCGAGGGCTTCAACGACCCGGGCATCTCGGCCGAGGTGCTCTTGCCCCTGCCCTTCTACACCGAACTCACCGCGCAAGCCTTCGCGGGCCAGTGGCTGCCGCTCGAGGGCAGCGAAACCATGGATGTGCGCAAGGACCGCGACCTGGCGTACGTCGGGCACCTGAAGACGCTGTTCGACTTCGGCGACTCGACCACGCTCGAATTCGGCGTGAGCTACGTCGGCGGCCGCAACGGCTTCGGCGGCGTGAGCCACGTGCTCGGCGCGGACTTCACGCTCAAGTGGAAGCCGGTAGAAGCCGAGCGCTACACCGGCTTCGAGTGGAGCACCGAGTACCTCTTCGTCGATCGCGGCGAGGCGCCCGGCGCCAACACGCGCGGAGGTGGTTACACCTCGCTGCGCTTTCAATTCGCACAGCGCTGGTGGGTGCAGGCCCGCGGCGCGTTGCTCGGAATACCCGACGGCGACGAGCCGCAGACGCTGCGCGGTGAAGCGCTGGTCGCGTTCGTGCCGAGCGAGTTTTCGACGCTGCGACTGCAGTACGCGATCGAGCACGAGGAAGATGCCGACGACCTCGTGCACGAGATCTTCGCCCAGGTGGTGTTCTCGATCGGCCCGCATCCCGCGCACGCGTACTGAAAGGATTTCGACCATGAAAAAACTAACCTCGATCATCTTCGCATGCGCTGCGGTGTGGCTCGGCCTGACGCCACCCGCTGCGGCCGAGCTGCGCGTGGTCACCACCACCACCGACCTCGGCTACTTCGCCCAAACCGTCGGCGGCAATCGCGTGCAGGTCGACACGATCTGCAAGGGCGGCCAGGATCCGCACTTCGTCCAGGCGCGGCCGAGCTACATGGTCACGCTGAGCAAGGCCGACCTGGTGATCGCGGTCGGGCTCGAGCTCGAGGTGGGCTGGTTGCCGTCGCTGATCTCCGGCGCCCGCAACCCGGCCATCAACCCCGGGCGGCCGGGCTACTTCGAGGCCGCGAGCGCGATCAAGCCGATCGATGTCCCGAGCGGCGGCGTGGATCGCTCGCGCGGTGACATCCATCCCTTCGGCAATCCGCACTTCTGGCTCGACCCGCTCAACGCCAAGCTCGCCGCGCGCGCGATCGCGGAGCGGCTGGCGCAGCTCGATGCGCCGAACGCCAAGTTCTACCGCGACAACGCCGGCGCGTTCGAACAGCGCATCGACAAGAAGATGCAGCAGTGGCAGGCCGACATGGCGCCCTACAAGGGCACCAAGATCGCGTCGTACCACGCCACGTTCAACTACTTTCACCGGCGCTTCGGCCTCGACGGCATCGGCTACCTCGAGGATCGCCCGGGCATCCCGCCCTCGCCCGCACACCTTGTCGACTTGATCCGGCAGATGCGCGAGCAGCAGGTGCGAGTGGTGTTCCACGAGTCGTTCTACGATCGCGCGACCTCGGACATGGTCGGGCAACGCGCGGGCGCGCAGGTGTTGGACTTGCCGACCTCCGTCGGCGGCGCCAGCGGCGTGAGCAGCTACGAGCAGCTGATCGACTACATCGTCGGGCACTTCGTGAGTGCCATGAAGCAGAAGCGCTCATGAGCGACGCCCTGTTATTCCTCGGCCCCGCGCTCTGCATCTGCCTGGTGATCGCCAGCATCCACGTGTACCTGGGCATGCACGTGCTCGAGCGCGAGGTGATCTTCGTCGATCTGTCGCTCGCGCAGCTGGCGGCGCTCGGCGCGACCGTCGCCTCGCTGTTCACCGGTGAAGAAGAGCCGGGCTGGCAAGCGCACGCCGCCGCCCTCGGCTTCACGATCGTCGGCGCCGCGGTGTTCGCCTTCACGCGCCGCGCGCGCAAGCGCGTCTCGCAAGAGGCCATCGTGGGTATCGTCTACGCGGTCTCGAGCGCGCTGACGGTGCTGGTCGTCTCACACTCGCCGCACGGTGCCGAGCACATCAAAGACATCCTGGTGGGCTCGCTACTCAACACCACGTGGACGAACGTCTGGCACACGGCCGTGGCCTACGTGGTCCTCGGCGCGCTGCAGCTCGCGCTGGCGCGGCGCTTCATCGCCATCTCCTGGCGGCCCGATGAGGCCGAGAGCGAGAGCGCGCGCGTGGAGCTGTGGGACTTCGGGTTCTACGTGCTGTTCGGGTTGGTGATCACGATCAGCGTGCAGTTCGCCGGTATCCTGCTCGTATTCTCCTACCTGATCGTGCCCGCAGTGATCACCCGGCTGTTCTCCCACGACCTCCTCAAACGCCTGTTCGCTGGCTGGGGGGTGGCCGTGATCGCCAGTGCCCTCGGGCTGTGGGCTTCCTGGACCTGGGACTTGCCCACGGGGGCGGCGATGGTGGCGGCTTTTGGCCTGGTCTTGGTGCTCGCCGCGACCGCTCGGGCTGCCCTCCCCTTGAAGCAGCTATGATATAAGGATCGTTGGGTTATGGGGCAGAAACGGATTCACTTGGTAGTACGCGGTCGCGTGCAGGACGTGTTCTTTCGGGCGTCGGCACAGCGGGAGGCACGTCGGCTCGGGCTCTCGGGCTGGGTGCGCAATCGGCCTGACGGCGCGGTCGAGTTGGTGGCCGAGGGCGAGGAGGATCAGGTGAAGGATCTCCTGGCCTGGGCACAACACGGGCCTTCCACCGCGCGGGTAGACAAGGTGGATACACGCTGGCGAAGTTATACCGGCGAGTTTGCCGACTTCCGCATCATGACCGAGTAAGTTGACCTGCCGCCCTGGGCGGCGAGGCTGAGGCATGCGCTGGGCCGGCTTTCAGATTGCAGGCTTGTTGCTGGTGTGCCTGTGCGCGCGCGCGGACGACGCGGCGTACAGCGCCGAGCGCTTGCGGCTGATGGCTGCGGAGCTGATCGGCCAGGACGCCGGGCGCCGGGCCGAGGTTTCGCACACGCTCTCGCACTTGCCGGCGGACGCGCGCGACGCGGTCGCGGAGCGACTCGAGCTGCTGAGCGCGACGCGGCCGGCGGCCCCGGAAGTGGTGCGCATCTTGAGCTCGCTGCGCAAGATCGCGGGCGCGCGTCCCGCGGACCTGACGCTCGCAGTTCCCGAGCTGCTCGCGCGCGAGCGCAGCGCGGACGTGCTGGCGGCGGTCGAGCCGCTGCTCTACCTGCGCTCGCTCGAGACCATGCCGAACGCCGAGGGTCAGCTGGTGCTCGCTGCCTTCGTGGATCTGGACGCAGGCGCCTGGGAGGCCGAGCTGGCGCAGGTGCGCGCGCGGCTCGGTGTGACTTTCGTGCCCGCGCTGATCACGCTGCGCTCGCACAAGAGCGCAGACGTCAAGCGCTTCGCGCAGGCGCAGCTGAGTGCGCTCGGCATGGAGGATCCGCGCGCCGTACTGGCGAACATAGACCCGCAGCTGGTCGCGCGCGCGGTGCGCGCCTATGCCAGCCCGCCGGACTACGCAGCCATGCCCGCGATCGTGCGCGTACTGGGCGATCGACGCGTCCAGGTGCGCGACGCCGCGCGTGCAGCCGTGCACAACTTCGGCCGCAACGCCATCTGGCAGGTGCGCGAGCTGTACGAAGAGCTGTCGGGCCAGCCGGCCGACAAGACCTGGGACCACGAGCAAACCGCGCGCGAGCTGTACGCGGTGCTGGATCGCCCGCTGGTCGAGGAATCTCACACGCTGCTGGCCAGCGGCCAACACCTGCTCGCGACCGGTGACCTCGCGGGCATGCAGCGCGAGTACGACGCGCTGCTCGCCAAACACCCGGGCTTCGAGGAACGCGCGCAGCTCGCGCCGGGCTATGCAGCGCGGGCCGCGGATCTGTTCCGGCACGATGCGCTCGAACCCTCGCTCGCCGCCTGGCGACGCGCGCTGCGCCTGGCACCGGACTCGCCTGACGCCAAGCGCTGGCAGGCCCAGGTCGCGTTCGTCTCGGCCGAGCTCTCGCTGACGCGCGGCGTCGTGGATCTGGCCGGCTACACCCGCGCGCTCGAGCTCGACCCGCAGCTGAAAGCGGCGCGCGACGCGCACGACCGCCTGTCCGGCGCGCGCGCCCAGGAAGCTCGCGCGTTGAAGCGCAAGCTCGCGCTGGGCGGGGTGATCGCGCTCCTGGTGCTGGTGCTGCTGCTGATGCGGCGCATGGCGGCGGCGGCGACTCCCAAGACCGAGACGGAACACGGCAACTGAAGCGACTTCCCAACCCGAGCCCCTCAAGTGTCATATGCTTGAAGGCGTACGCTCGGGCCGGCATGTCTCGCGGTACTTTCCTGATAGTTCTTCAAGTCTTGGCCGTGTTGGCGGGGGCCCGTTCCGCGCGCGCGGAGGCGGACGGCTACGCGATCGTGGTGGGTAGCAATCCCGGAGGGCCGGGTCAGTCGATGCTGCGCTTTGCCGAGGACGATGCCAGTCGCGTCGCGGATGTGCTGCTCGAGCTCGGGAATTACCGGGCCGATCGCATCGTGCGCCTGCTGCGCCCGACGCCCGAGCAGCTGCTGGCTGCGATCGAGCGCGTGCGGGCGCGCGTCGTGCCGCTGGCGCAGAGCGGGAAACAATCGCGGTTCTTCTTCTACTACTCGGGCCATGCGCGGGCCGATGCGCTCAACCTCGGCAGCCAGGAGCTGCCGCTGTCGACGCTACGCGATCGCTTGCTCGGCTTGCCGGCCACGCTCTCGATCGTGGTTCTGGACGCTTGTCAGAGCGGCGCCTTCTCGCGCGTGAAGGGCGCCGGTCCCGCCACGGACTTTTCGTTCAACTCGGTCGATCGGCTCAACACCGCGGGGATCGCGGTGATCGCCTCGAGTAGCGCGGAGGAGCTCAGCCAGGAGTCCGAGTTCTTGCGCTCGAGCTTCTTCACGCACCACTTCCTGGTCGGTTTGCGCGGCGCGGCCGATCGCGACGGCGACGGTCGGGTTACGCTGTCCGAGGCCTATCAATACGCCTACAACCACACGCTGGCGACGACCGCGCGGACGAAGGTCGGCGAGCAGCACGCCACGCTCGAGACCAACTTCAAGGGCAAGGACGACGTGCCGCTCACGCATCCGGCCGCGGCCACCGCGCGGCTGCGCCTGGGCTCCGGGCTCGCGAGCCGCGTGCTCGTGCAGCAAGTGCCGACCTGGTCGGTGGTCGCGGAGCTCGACAAGATCCCCGGCGAGTCCGTGCTGCTGGCGGTGCCTGCCGGATCGTACGCGGTGACATTGCGCTACGCCGCAAGCGCCGCGCGCTGTACGGTCGCGCTGCGGGACGGCGCGGAGACTCCGCTACAGCCCGAGCAGTGCGAGAGCATTCCGTTCGAGGAGAACGAGAGCAAGGGTGCTGCCGCTGCTAGCGGCAGCGAAGGCTGGTCGCTCGAGGTCGGTATCGGCTACGGCTGGGGCACGGGACCCGATGACTACATGCAGCGGCTCAAGGACTTCGAGCTCGAGCAGCAGGAGCGCAGCTCGCTGCGTTTCCAGGTCAGCGTGGGTCGCCGGCTACTGCACAACCTGGCCGTCGGCCTCGAGTACTTCAACCTCGACGCACGCGAGTACCTGCGCGATCTGGAGTTCGAACAGAGCTTCGGTTGGAACGCGCACGGCTTCGGGCCGTACATCCAGGCCGACGTCGGCCTCGGCAGTGCGCGCACGGCCAACCTGTTCGCTCGCGCGGGCGGTGGCATCAGCGTGGCGTGGACCACGTTCGATGCGACCACACCCGAGAACGACTTCAACAGTCCCAATCCATCGTTTCAAAACACCAGCACCCGGACCGAACCCGTCACTCACCACTTCGTGAGGCCGTGTGCCTGGCTGGCCGGCGGCGTGCAGTGGATGCCTTGGCTGAACTTCGGCTTTCAGTTCGAGCTGCGCTACACGTTCGCGCCCGGCCTCTCGAACGAGTTCGGCGATGTCCACAACCTGGGCGGCATCACGCTCACCTTCGGCCTCCGTCTACGCACCTGGGAGTGATGCATGGCAAGGCTCAGGCTTCGCAACTCACTGGTCCTCGCGCTGCTCGTCGCATGCGGCAGCGAAGAGGCCAAGGGATTCGCCCCCAATCCCGGGTTCGAGCGCTGGTGCGACAAGCATCCGTGTGGCTGGGACGTGGAGGGCGACTTCGAGCAGGTCGGCACCTGGCACCCCAACGACTACGCGATCGAGTTGCTCGGAGACGACGCGTTGGCGAGCCAGTTGCGCGCCGAGCTCGACTCGAAGCGAGCCACGTGCCTCGAGTTCTCGTTGATGGCCAAGATCAGCGCGAACGCGCACGCCTTCCTGGAGCTCGACTTCCTGGACGACGGAGTGATCGAGTTCAGCGAGCGCATCCCCGAGAGTGATTGGGAGGTCCGCAAGTTCACGATCCACACACCCGACTGGTACCAGGGCGTGCGGTTCAGCTTGCGCAAGCAGGGCGAAGGCAAGGTCGTGCTGGCCGAGCTCAACGTCGAGCTGATCCAATCCGGCTGCGCGGCCACTCCCCTGGAGCTGCTCGGGCGCCCGAGCAAGGCACCCTGCCGCCGCGACGAGGAGTGCAGCTCGGGTCATTGCGACGGGGCGGCATGCGACTGATGAGCAGACTGGCGGCGTTCCCGCTGCTGATCGCGCTCGCATCGCAGGCGAAGGGCGACGCATTCGCGCTCGAGCTGGTGCGGCGCGACGCCGAGGATCGCTCGCAGGAACCTACCCACTTCAGTCCGACCGATCGATTCAAGGCGCTCGTCACCTGCCCGCCGGCCTGGCGCGGCGTGGTGGGCGTGGTCGTGTACCAAGCCGGCAAGAGCTACGTGCCGCTGCCCTTGCAAGCCCTCGAGAGCTGCGGAAACCGGCGCACGCTGCAAGGCGCGTTCAGCATCGACGGCAGCGTATCCGCGCGAGTCTGCGCCAGCTTCGCCAGCAATCTCGCAGAGTGGCGTGTGCCAAACGAAGCCAGCGGCGTGTGCACCGAGCTCCAGCCGAGCGCCGGCGACTGAGCGCGTGAGCAATGCCGGCAACGGCATCTACAGCGTGCTCTACAACGAGGACCAGGCGATCGCCTACGCGCACGAGCGGCTGCTCTCGACTGTGGTGCACATCGCCAAGGACATGAAGATCCAGGTCGAGTTCAATCCGGCGCGCGTCTACGCGTATCGCTTGCTCGGCTACGAGGATCGCGCGGTGGCCGATCAGGACTTCCGCGACGACTCGATCGACGGCGGCGAAGTCGGCGCGGGCCTGCGCGTGACCGCGCTGTACGAGCTGGCGCTGAGCTCCGAGGATCTCTCGGTGTCCGAGCCTGCAGCCACCCGCGGCGAACGCTCGGCGGACGATCTCCAGGCCGAAGTGGGCGCGGACGAATTGGTGCGCGTCAAGGTTCGCTGGAAACAGCCTGGAGCCCGCGAGTCTGACCCTGCCCTCGAAGTCTCAGCCGCGCTCGCCGAGGACGCGCTGCAGAGCCAGGTCGAGCGCCTCGATCCGGACGCGCGCTGGGCCGTCGGCGTGGCGCGCATCGCGGAGATCCTGCGCAACAGCCCGTTCGCCCGCCGCTCCGAGCTGCCACGCCTGCGCGCGCTGCTCGAGCCGCTCGCCGGACAGGACGCGGCTCGGCGCGAGCTGGTCTCGCTCCTGCCTCAGCTCGAGCGCCTGGCGGGCCGCTAGTCATTCATCGGTATCGATCTCCTCGTCTTGCGAGCGACACAGCATGACGTAGCCCGCCTCGTGCACATCGACGCGGGCGAATCGCTCACACGTGCGGCAAACCTCCACGTCGAGGATTCGATCGCGGCGCTCGCACCTGATCGTGGCGCGAACTCGCGGAGCGTCCGAGTCCGCATCGACGGGTACGAAGCGTACGTCGTGCACTACCAGTCGCGAGCTGGGTCTCGAACGTCGAGTCGGTAGCGTGGTCATTCCTACCTCCGATCGTATGCAGTCGTGTATGCGCCTCCAACATGCGCGCCGCAATGTGAGATCGAGACAAAAGCGCTCAGGTGTGTGCGCACGCAAGGTTTGCGCTTATTCGCGCAGTGCTCGCGAATTTTGCGAGCGCCGCGCACTCTGCGGTGCATGGCCTGCGACGAAGCTCGTGGCACGCGCAATGCAATGCGCCAAGGCGTTCGAACCGACAGGAGGGGCGTCATGGGCATCATCAACTCGTTACAGGTCCGCGCGGCACTGATCGGGATCACTACCTTTCTCGGGTACGCCTGCGCGATGGAAGAGCCGCGTGATGTCGTCGTCGGTTCGAGACACATGGACGCGCTGTCGATCGATGCCCCGTTCGTGGAGCACGTCAGCATCGCGCTGCCCTTTCAAACGCTGGTGTACAACGGGGAGCCGGGGAAGTTCGTGGCGCGCGGCGAGGACAACCTGATCCGTCAGATCGAAGTGAAAGAGACGTCGGCCGGCAAGTGGCAGATCAGCGCGCCGTTCGACATCGAGTTCGAGCAGCACGCCGACGTCGAGCTCGAGGTTCCGTTCATGCACATGATCAAGATCAGCGTCGACGCCGAGCACGTGGACTTCGCAGACAATCCGAGCGATTGGATGGCCAGTCACGACGGCTAGGCGTCCATTCCAGCGGCCTCACCCTGCACGCACACCCCGACTGACACGGGCGTGTGCGCGCACGTTTTTCGGGCCTCCACCGACCGGTAGTCCCACTCGCGAGGCCGCTGGATCGAACGCCTTGCGGCCGCGGACGCCTGCAGCGCAGGTTTTGCGGGCTCCCGCAGGCGCTGCCGTCCGAGCACCTCCGGCCCGCCCGGCACGTCCCTTGCTCAACTCCTGGGTACACGAACCCGGCTGAACGCCGCGCGGTTCGAACAAGGAGCATATTCGATGAGTAGATCCTGGGCGGTGGCGGCCCTCGGCGGACTCCTTTTTGCGTGGAGCGCCGCAGGTTGTCAGAACAAGGCCGAGCTTGCCTCGCAAGCGAACCAGCAGCCGACAGCTGCGCTCGGTGCCTCCTCGTCGCTACGTGACTTGATGGCGGCTCGACAGCTCAGTGAAGCTGACGTCGAGGCGGCACTCAAGACGTACATGCCGACCGGTCGCCACGATGAGTACATGATCTTCGCCTCGGGCGGTCAGTCCGGGCAGGTGCTCGTGATCGGCGTGCCGTCGATGCGCCTGCTCAAGGTGATCGGCGTGTTCGCTCCCGAGCCGTGGCAGGGATACGGCTACGGCGGCGACAGCAACAAGGTGCTCGCAGCGGGCGCACAGGCTGGCCACAACATCACGTGGGGTGACATGCATCACCCCAACCTCTCGGAGACCAAGGGCGACTACGACGGCAAGTTCTTGTTCGTGAACGACAAGGCGAACGCGCGCGTCGCGGTGATCGACCTGAGCGACTTCATGACCAAGCAGATCGTCGCGAACCCGCTGGTCGGCAGCGACCACGGAGGTGCGTTCGTCGATCCCGACA
Source organism: Polyangiales bacterium (assembly GCA_035274465.1). GTDB lineage: Bacteria > Myxococcota_A > Polyangia > Polyangiales > JAFGIB01 > JADGRF01. The sequence goes on along the minus strand of DATEOF010000400.1, from coordinate 38,144 downwards.
CCAACTACATCATCGAGACCAGTCAGTATCCGACGCCGCTCGGCCGCGAGTATCAGCCGATCGATCAGTACAAGGACAAGTACCGTGGCGTGGCGATGTTCTGGAAGTTCGACCGCGAGAAGGGTCGGATCGACGTCGCCAAGAGCTGGGCGCTCGAGCTTCCGCCGTACACGCAGGACCTCGCCGACGCGGGTAAGCTCGGCAGCGATGGCTGGGTGTTCATCAACTCGTTCAACACCGAGATGGCCATCGGCGGAACGCTGGACGGAAAGCCCGCGATCGAGGCTGGCGCCTCGCAGAACGACATGGACTACCTCCACATCATCAACTGGAGGAAGGCCGAGGCACTGGTCGCCGCCGGCAAGGCGAAGGTGATCCACGGCGTACGCGTGCTGCCGATGCAAGTCGCGGCGGACGAAGGTGCGCTCGCGCTGGTGGGTGAGCCGAAGAGCCCGCACGGCTGCGACGTGACCCCCGACGGTACGGCGATCGTCGTCGGCGGCAAGCTCGACACGCACGCGACCGTGTTCGAGTTCTCGAAGCTGAAGGCGGCGATCGAGAACAAGCAATTCGAAGGCAAGGACGACTACGGGATCCCGATCCTGAGCTTCAAGGACTCGATCCGCGGCCAGGTCGAGATCGGTCTCGGCCCGCTGCACACCGTATTCGACGACAAGGGCAACGCGTACACCTCCGTGTTCCTGGAGAGCAAGGTCGCGAAGTGGAGCCTGAAGGAGATGAAGCTGCTCGAGAAGCTCTCGGTGCACTACAACATCGGCCACATCATGTCGGCCGAGGGCGACACGGTCAGCCCGGACGGCAAGTACGTGGTGGCGATGAACAAGATGTCGATCGACCGCTTCGCGCCGGTCGGCCCGCTCTCGCCGCAGAACTTCCAGCTGATCGACACCAGCGGCGAGAAGATGCGCCTGCTGATGGACATGCCGATCGGCCTCGGCGAGCCGCACTACTCGCAGATGATCAAGGCGGACAAGCTGAAGCCGCTGAAGATCTACCCGATGGGCGAGAACCCGTACACGGGCGAGCTCGATGCGCAGCGCGTCGAGGGCGGCAAGGAACGGATCGAGCGCCACGGCGATGTGGTCGACGTCTACATGACTGCAGTGCGCAGCCACTTCACGCCCGACCGCATCGAGGTGAACCAGGGCGACACCGTGAACCTGCACATCACCAGCCTCGAGCAGGCCGAGGACGTGACCCACGGCTTCACCATCAACATGTTCAACATCGACCTGAGCCTCGAGCCAGGCAAGCACGAGAACGTGACCTTCAAGGCTGACACCGCCGGCGTCTTCCCGATGTACTGCACCGAGTTCTGCTCGGCGCTGCACCTCGAGATGGCGGGCTACGTGCTCGTGAAACCCAAGCCCGGCGCCTGAGCCGTTCGAACGGGAGCATCCCCATGTCTCACAGTACTCCAGCCCCAGCAGTCCTCGCGGGTGCAGCGTACGACGCGGCACCCGCGGGGGCACAGCCTCATCGCTCGGCCGCGCGGCTCACGCTCTCGGCGCTCGCGCTCGCGTTGATCGCCGGCTCGTACTTCCAACCGTTCTGGAGCTTCAAGCTGTACGCGCCGCAGTACCCCCACGGCTTGACTCTGACCATTTCGCTCACGGGCTTCAGCGGCGACGTGCGCGAGATCGACATGCTGAACCACTACATCGGCATGGGCTCGCTCGCGCAGGGCGCGGTGCTCGAGCGACGCTACGCCCACCTCCTGGTGGGTGGGCTCGTCGCCGCCCTGGCGCTGCTGGTGCTCCTGCCGAGCAGGCGCAGCGCCGTGGTGGCAGCGGTCCTCGGCGCGGCCTACCCGCTCGGGTTCTTGGCCGACACTCACTACTGGTTGCATCGCTTCGGCCACGGGCTCGACCCGCACGCGCCTTTGCGGATCCCGGACTTCACGCCGCAGCTGTTCGGCAACGGCAGCATCGGGCAGTTCATGACGTTCGCCGTGCCGAAGTGGGGCTTTGGGATGGCCATCGCTGCATCGGTCGTGCTGCTGATGGCTGCAGCCTGGCCGCGCCCGCAGCGGGGGAGCTCATGCTGCGCGCCTTGAACATCGGCCTGCTGGCGCTCTTGTGTAGCGCGCCGGCTCGGGCGAGCGAATCGCTGGTCGTCCGCGACGCACAGGCCCTCACCGCTGCGCTCGCGGACGCCTCCGGCCCCAAGCAGCTGCGGCTCGCGGCGGGGGTGTACTCCGGCAACTTTCGCGTGCAGCGCACGCTCGAGCTGACTGGAGAAGCGGGCACCATCCTGGACGGGACGGGCCACGGCACGGTGCTCACGATCGAGGCGAACGATGTCCGGATCGAGAACCTGACCGTGCGCCACTCCGGCCGGCGCAACACCGTGGAAGATGCGGGCGTGCGCGCCAAGGGCGAGCGCATCCACATCGCCGGTGTGCGGGTCGAAGACTCGCTGTTCGGCATCACGCTCGGCCCGTGCGACGGCTGCACGCTCGAGCACTCGCAGGTCCACGGGCCGCGCGAGCACGGCGCGCTCCAGGGCGACGGCATCAAGCTCTGGGAGTCGAACCACGCCGTGGTCCGCGACTGCGTGGTCGAGAACATGCGCGACCTGGTGGTCTGGTACTCGCGCAGCGTCGTGCTCGAGCGGAACCTGGTCCGCAACAGCCGCTACGGCGCGCACTTCATGTACGCGCACGACTCGGTGGTACGCGACAGTCGGATCGTCGACAACGTCGTGGGCGTGTTCGTGATGTACAGCTCGCGGCTGCACGTGAGCGGCAACGTCCTCGCAGGTGCCAAGGGTCCGGCGGGCGTCGGGATCGGCTTCAAGGACAGCGACGGCGTCGAGGTCCGGAACAACTGGCTGGTCGCGAACACGACCGGCACGTACCTGGACATCACGCCACGCGCTGGCGCGCGCCTTGCAACCTTCGAGGACAACGTGTTCGCACTGAACCAGGTGGCCGTGCGTTTCCACTCGCTCGCGAGCGACATGCTGTTCTCGGACAACGAGTTTCGCAACAACGGCTCGCTGCTCGACGTGGAAGGCGGTGGCAACGCGCTCGCGGCCACCTTCGCGCACAACTACTACTCCGACTACGCCGGCTACGACCTGGATCACGACGGCTTTGGCGACGTCGCGCACCAGGTGAAGCAGCTGTCCGGCGCGCTGATCGACGCGCATCCATCCCTGGCGCTGTTCGAGGGCACCGCGGCGATGAGGCTGCTCGACGTGATCGCCGCCGCCGCGCCCGTGTTCGCGAACAAGCTGCTGCTGTCGGATCCGTCGCCGAGGTTTCAACCGCGAGGTACGCCGTGATCGAGATCGACCGCGTCTCCAAACGCTTCGGGCGTGTGCGCGCGCTCGACGCCGTCTCCCTGCACATCGATGCCGGCGAGCGCGTCGCGCTGATCGGCACCAACGGCTCGGGCAAGACCACCCTGCTCCGCGCGCTGCTGGGTCTCATCCGCGTCGACGGGCAGGTGCGGATCAGTGGCATCGACGTCGCGGAGGCACCCGAATACGCGCTACGCGAGCTCGCGTACGTACCACAGATCTCGCCGCCACTCGACGCGCCGGTGCGCGAGGTCCTTTCGACCTTCGCCGCCCTGCGCGGCATCCCCGTCGGAGCCTGCATCGACTGCGCCGGCCGCCTGGGCCTCGCGCTCGAGGGCTTGCTCCACGTGCGCTTCCGCGACCTGTCGGGCGGGATGCGGCAGAAGCTGCTGGCTGCGCTGGCGCTCGCCGCGGACCCGCGCATCCTGGTGTGCGACGAGCCGACAGCAAACCTCGACGCCGCCGCCCGCGCCGCGTTCCTCGGGCAGCTCGCGCGACGTCCGAGCGACAGCATCTTGATCGTGTGCTCGCACCACGCGGACGACGTTCGGTCCCTGGTCACGCGCATCGTCGAGCTGCGGGACGGCGCGATCGCCTCGGACCACGCGGCGATCGAGCGCAGCTCCTTTCGACTGAAGGTGGTGCCATGAGTCGCTACAGCGTCACGTTCTGCCTGACGTTGCTCGCCTGCTCGAGCTCCACGACGCCATCGGATCCGGTGTGGGGCAAGCAGCCCTGTGATCACTGCCACATGTTGCTGTCCGAGCCGCGCACCGCGGCGCAGCTGGTCACGATCCGCGGAGACCGGCGCTACTTCGACGACGTCGGTTGCCTGGTCGAGCATCTCGCCACGCACGGCGCAGAGGTCGCACGCGCCTGGGTGCGCGACGCACGTGGTCAGTGGGTCGAGGCGCAGCGCGCAAACTACCGAGGCGCCGAAGCGACACCGATGGGTTACGGGTTCGTGGTCGACGAACGAGGTTCAATCGACTTCGCCCGCGTGCAGCGCGAGGTCGCGCGGAGGGCGCCATGACGGTTCGAAGAGACTCTGCGGTGCGGGCACTCCTGCGACTCGAGCTCGCCGATGCCCTTCGCTCGCGCTGGCTGCTCTTCACCGCCGGCACCTACCTGGTCGTGTTCGGAGCGTTCGTGTGGCTCGGCCTGCGCGAGTCGTCCGTGCTCGGATTCACGGGCGTGTCGCGGGTCGTGCTGAACCTCGCAAACGTGGTGGTCGTGGTGTTGCCGCTGGTCGCGCTGGTCGCGACCACGCAGACGGTCGTCCGCGGGCGTAGCAGCGGCTTCTTCGAGCTGTTCTTGACGCAGCCCTGCCGGCGCAGCGCCTGGATCGTCGCCGCCATCAGCTGCCGGATGCTCGTGGTCGCGGGGCCGCTCGTGGGCTTGCTGCTGCTGGCCGCAGGCGTCGGCTGGCTGCGCGGCGAGGAAGCGATCGCCGGACTCGTCCTGCGCAGCCTGGGCGTGTCGTGCGCGCTCAGCCTGGCATTCCTCGGGCTCGGCACCTGGCTCTCGACGCTCGCGCGCACGAGCGAGCGGGCGATCGTGTACGCGCTGGTCGCCTGGCTCGGCGTGAGCATGCTGCACGACTTCGCGCTGATGGGCGTGTTGCTGCAGTGGCACCTGCCCGCGCAGCTGGTGTTCGCGCTGGCCGCGCTCAATCCGGTCGAGACGGCGCGGCTGGCGCTGCTCGGCGTGGTCGACCCGGAGCTCTCGCTGCTGGGCCCGGTCGGCTTCTGGCTGACGACGACGCTCGGCACCTCGGGCGTGCTCGCGCTCGGCATCGCCTGGCCCGCATTGCTCGGTGCGGCGAGCGCCTGGGCGGCTCGGATCCGCTTCGAGCACATGGATTTAGTCGGCTGAATGCCGGCAGTTGGATCGAAGGAGAAAGTGCGATGCGTTGCCAAATCTTGATGCTGTGTGCCGCGTTGAGCGGGGCGTTCGTGGGTTGTTCGAAGTCGGCCCCAGAAGCCGCGCAGCCATCCGCGGCACCCGCACCGGTCGCGCCGGCAGCCGCTCCCGCGGCGGTCGCGGCGGTGGATCCGAAGGAGGTGTTCACGAGCAGGTGCGCGACGTGTCACGGCGCGACCGGCCACGGCGACGGTCCTGCAGCCGCCGCGTTGAACCCCAAGCCGCGCAACTACACCGACGCCGCATGGCAGAAGAGCGTGACTGACGATCAGATCAAGAAGACGATCCTGTACGGCGGCGCGGCAGTGGGGAAGAGCCCGATCATGCCGGCGAGTCCTGATCTCGAGAGTAAGCCGGAGGTCCTCGACGCGCTGGTGAAGTTGGTCCGCGGGTTTTCGCCGAGCTGAGTGCCGCGGGTAGTAACCGACCTAGCAACTAGGAGCAGCAACGCGAACACGGAAAAGAAACCGCGAGTCGCGCGATTGCTAGGTCGCGTTCCTGTTCATGTTCCCAGTTGCTAGTTCTCCCCCGCCTCGAAGAGGCGAGGCGCCGGTGGACCGAGGGTGAGATGGCCTAACCCGAGAAACCGCACCCGCGCCGGAAGGGGGATGTTGTCCGCCGAGCCGCTGCTGGCTCACGCGAAACTAGCAACTGGAAACAGGAACGCAAACACGGAAGCAAAACCGCGAGACGCGCGATTGCTGGTTCGCGTTTCCCGGGCAAGTGAGCGGGTGAGACAACTGGACACGAGTAGGTGACGGAGCAGAGTCTCCTCGTCCTAAACATTGAGGCTCGTTCGGCTGATAATCTCACGGTGGAAGCTCGTGCGCCGTCGAGACCCGCCCCCGCGCTGACTGCCGAGGTCGACGTCAGCCGCTACGAGATCGAGAGCAAGCTGGGGGAAGGCGGCGCAGGGGCGGTGTACCTGGCACGCGATCGCGAGACCGGCGATCGCGTGGCGCTCAAGAAGCTGTTCCGCATGGACGCCAAGAGCGTGCTGCGGCTCAAGCGCGAGTTCCGCTCGCTCGTCGACATCGCACACCCCAACATCGTCAAGCTCTACGACATGGGGCGCGCCAGTGACTCCTGGTTCCTCACCATGGAGTACCTGGAGGGCGTCGAGCTGGCGACCTACCTGGCGCCGCCAGAGGCTGCAGCGCAGACGCCCGACACGATCGCCGAGGACAACCGGCGGGTCATGTCGGCCTTTCAACAGCTCGCGCGCGCGGTGCACGCGCTGCATCAGGCCGGGATGCTGCACCGCGACCTCAAGCCCAGCAACGTGCTGGTGGTGGGCGAACGTGTGGTGGTGTTGGACTTCGGCCTGGTGCGCGAGCTGGGCGGCCACGCGGCCACGGTCACCGAGGACGGATCGATCTCCGGCACGCCGGCGTACATGGCGCCGGAGCAGCTGCGCGGCAACGAGCTGACCGAAGCCTCCGACTGGTACGCGTTCGGCGTGATCCTCTACGAGGCGCTGAGCGACACGCTGCCGATCGACGGCACGCTGCTCGAGATCCTGCGCGGTAAGCTCGAGAGCGAGCCACTGCCGCTGCGCGATCTGGTGCCGAACGTGCCGCGCTGGCTGGACGAGTTGTGCATGGCGCTGCTGCAACGCGACCCGGCGGCGCGGCCGCGCGGCAGCGATGTGGTGGCGGCGTTCGAGCGCGCCGGCACGCCGGGCAGCAAGGAGCTGCCGCGCACGGCGACCGAGAACGTGCTGCCGACCGAGAACGAGACGCGGTCGCTGCCGTTGTTCGGCCGGCACAAGGAGCAGGGCAAGCTGTGGCGCGCGTTGCAAGACTCGCAACAAGGCCGCGCCGCCGTCGTGCACGTGCGCGGGCTGTCCGGCGCGGGCAAGTCGGCATTGATCGAGCACTTCCTGGATGAGCTCGACGCGGAGAGCAGCTCGCTGATCCTGCGCAGCCGTTGTTACGAGCTGGAGCAGATGCCGTTCAAGGCACTCGATGCGGTGATGGACGCGCTGGTGCGGCACCTGCTGCACCTGAGCGACATCGAGGTCGCGCAGATCTTGCCGCACGAGATCGGCGCACTCAGTCGACTGTTCCCGGTGCTCGAGCGCCTGCCTGCGACCAAACAGCTGGCCGCGCGCTCGAAGCTGGTGCGCGACAACGTCAGCGAGCGCGCCTGCGCCGAGCTCGCGCTGCGCCAGCTGCTCGACCGCCTGGCCATGCACCAGCCGATCGTGCTGTGGATCGACGACTTGCAGTGGGGCGATCTGGACAGCGCGCGCATGCTGCGGAGCTGGCTGCGCGAGCCCACGCAGTGCCCGATCCTGTTCGTGTTCAGCTACCGCAGCGACGAGGTCGCGACGAGCAGTTGTCTGTCGAGCTTGCTGCAAGACGCCGCCAGCGGCGACATCCCGCCCGCGGTCGAGCACCTGATCGACGTGTCGTCGCTCGGCAGCGACGACATCCGCGCGCTGTGCGAGCAACGGCTGACGGCGGCCGGCGCGCAGGACCCGGAGATCGTCAGTCGCATCGTGCGCGAGGCCCAGGGCAGTCCGTTCTTCGCGTTGCAGCTCGCCGCGCTGGCAGAGACCAAGCTCGGCCGCGGCGACGCCGACCTCGAGAGCCTGACGATCGACGCGCTGGTCGCGCAAACCAGCGCGATCCTGTCCGATGATGCCAAGAAGGTGTTGGACGTGCTGGCCGTGGCGGGGCGACCGATGCCGCCGAAGCTCGCGTTTGCGGCGGCGGCCGTGCACCACAATGGCCGCGCGATCGTGCACGCGCTGCGCGGCTTGAGCCTGGTGCGTACGCGCGACGTCGGGGGCTCGCGCATGCTCGAGGTCTACCACGATCGCGTGCGCGAGCGCGTGAGCGCGGCGCTCGACCAGGCGCAGAGCGCCGCGCTGCACCGCGCGCTCCTGAACGCGCTGGAGTTCAGCGGCCAGGCCGATCCGGGCTGGTTGCACGGACTGGCGCTCGGCGCCGGGGATCACGAGCAGGCCTTCCGCTTCGGGCTCGCAGCGGCTCAGCTCGCGTGGAGCAGCCTGGCCTTCGAACGCGCGGCGGAGGTCTACCAGCGCTGCGTCGAGCTGGCGCCCGCCGATCAGCTCGGCGAGCTGAAGGAGAAGCTGGCGCTCGCCTTTGCGCGCTCGGGCCACGGCGGAAAGGCTGCGGACGCGTACCTCGACGCTGCGAAGCACGTCCCACTCGAGCGCCGTGCGCGTTTCACGCAGCTGGCAGCGTCGCATCTCGTGCGCAGTGGGCACTTCGAGCGCGGCGAGGCCCTGGTGCACCAAACGCTGAACGCGATGGATGCCAGCCTGCCGAAGAGCGACGCCGCAGTGGTAGCAGCCATCGCCTGGGAACGCGCGCGCCTGGCGCTGCGAGGAACGGCTTTCAAGCTGCGCGAAGCCGACGCGGAGCAAGAGCGTCTCGTCGAGACATACGACGTCTTCGAAGCACTCGGCGCGTCGATCCAGCAGTATGATCCGCTTCGCGCGACCTTGTTGCAAGCTCGAGCGTTCCGCTATGCGCTCGACACGGGCGAGCCGCGGCGCATCGTGCGCGCGCTGTGTTACGCGGCGATCAACGTGGCCGTGTCCGGCGCTGCCGATGCGGGCAAAGACGCGGACTTGCTGCTCGAGCGCGCAGAGACGCTAGCGCAGCAACTCCCCGAGTACGCGTACGGTACGGTGTGCTTCGGGCGCGCGGTCAGCTCGTTCATGCTCTCCCGGCTGCAAGGTGTGGTTCAACCATCGCTCGACGCCGATCGCGTATTGCGCGCCGCCGCCGCCGAGAGTCCCGAGACCGACTTCTACGACTACTACCGGCGCTTCGTCGTCGCGTCGGTGCGCATCGGTGCGCGCCTGACGCTTGGACAAGTGCGCGAGGCGTCACGTGAGCTGCACGAGTTCGTGCGCGAAGCGGAAGCTACCGACAACAGCGCGCTGCTCTTGACCCTGACGTTGAACCGCGCCTACGCGGAACGCGCAGACGGCCTGGAGTCGAGCTCGCGCGCTCGCCTGGACGCGCATGCTCTCGAATTGCCCAAGCATCGTTTCGGCATCCTGCACGTGCTCCACATGTCTGCAGTCATGTATGTAGCCAGCGAAAACGACGACTTCGCCTGGGCAGATAGCCATACCGAACGACTGTGGAGCCAGTGGTTACGCTCGCCGATCCGCGGCAGCGGCTTCCTGACGCACATGATTTGCAGTACGCGCAGCAACTTGTTGATGAACCGATACCTGGTCGAGCGCAAGCCCGCACTGCTCGACGAAGTGCGGCGCGACCTGAAGCTGATCGCCCGCAACAAGACCTTGCCTGCCGGCACCGAGACCCGCGGCGAAGCGAGGTTGGCACATGCCGCGGGCGATCGATTGCGCGCTGCCATGTTGCTGCGTACCTCGATCGAACGGGCGACCGCGCGCGGCGTGTTCCCCGAGTTGGCCTGCGACAGCTACGCGCTGGGCGCACTGACCGAGGGCCCGCAAGGGGCGGCGATGCAGAACGCGGCGCTCGCGCAGCTGAGCGAGCTCGGCTTCGTCGACCCGCGGGTCGTCGTGCGCGCAACCTTTCCGGAGTTCGTCCCCAAATGAGCAGCGTGGCGCCCAGCGAAGCCCTACCGGCGCGCATCGGCGCGCGCTACGACGTGCTCGATCGCCTGGGTCGCGGCGGGATGGCCGTGGTGTACCGCGTGCGCGATCGCAGCTCGCCGGGCGAGCTGGCGCTCAAGCAGCTGCTCTTGCCGGGGTCGTCGCGCGACCGCGAGACGCGCGCGCTGTTCGAGCGCGAGTTCCAGGTGCTGTCGCAGCTGCGGCACCCGAACGTGGTCGGCGTGCGAGACTATGGCGTCGACGTCGCCGGGCCGTACTACACGATGGAGCTGGTGAGCGGCGGTGATCTGAGCACGCACGCGCCGTGGGCGTTCCGCGACGCGTGTCAAGTGATGATGCAGGTCTGCTCGCTGCTGTCGCTGTTGCACGCGCGCGGCTTCGTGCACCGCGACATCACGCCGCGCAACGTGCGGCTCACGCCCGACGGGTCGGCCAAGTTGATCGACTTCGGGGCGATGGTGCCGTTCGGGCCGTGCTTGCAAGCTGTGGGCACGCCCGGCTTCGTGGCGCCGGAGGTCGTGCATCACCTGCGGCTGGACGCGCGCACCGATCTGTTCTCGGTGGGAGCGTCACTGTACTACGCGCTCACCGGCCAGCGGCCGTTCGCGGCGCGCTCGCTGGCCGAGCTCGTCGACGTCTGGCGACGCGAACCGACGGCACCGAGCGCACTCGTGCCCGAGATACCGAGCGCGCTCGATGCACTGATCCTGTCGCTCTTGCAGGTGGATCCGGCGCGCCGACCCAACAGCGCCTTCGAGGTCATGCAGCGCCTCTCTGCGCTCAGCGGCAAGCCGCTCGCGGACTCGGCGGAGGTCGCGCGCGCGTACCTGTCCACTCCGCTGTTGATCGGCCGTGACTCGCAGACGCGCCGCTTCCGCCAGAGCCTGCAGCACGCAGCGCACGCCGAGGGCGGAGGGATCCTGTTCGAGGGCGCGTCCGGGTCGGGGCGCTCGCGCCTGCTCTCCGCATGCGCGCTCGAAGCCCAGACCAGCGGCGCGATCGTGCTGCGGGCGGGCGGCCGCGCGGCACGACCGGAGGCCTTCGCGTGTGCTTCGCTGCTCGCCGAGCAGCTGCTGGCGGCGCTCCCGGACGACGCGCGCGCGCATGCGCTGGAGCTCGGCGTGGCGGAGCGCTTGTTCCAGGGGCAGCCGCTGCGGCTTCGAGCGGCGGCCGAGTGGGCGGCGGACGCTGCTGGGACACAGGCAGCGCTCCAGCAGTGGTTGAAGTGCGCCTGCCGAGCGCAGCCCCTGGTGATCGTGGTCGACGACGTCGAGTGCATCGACAGCGCATCGCTCGCGCTGCTTCTTACGCTGCTCAGCGAAGCCGAAGAAACGCGGCTCCTGGTCGTGGGCGCGCTACAAACTCCATTCGATGCCGAGGCGCGACCGGAGCTCGCGGTCCTGCGCAGCTACTGCGCCGCGCACGACGTCCCGGCGCTGGACGGGCAGCAAACCGAACAACTCTTCGGCTCGATCTTCGCAGACGCCCCGCGCACGGCGCTACTGAGCGACCGCGTCCACAAGCTCGCCGCCGGCAACCCCCGCGCGGCGATGGCGCTGGTGCAGCACCTGCTCGATCGCGCGATGATCCGCTACGCGGACGGCAACTGGATCTTGCCTGCGGTGCTCGCGGTCAGCGACCTGCCCACGAGCGGTCAGGACGCGCTGCGCCTTCAGATCGACCAGCTCTCGCCCCTGGCACGCCAGCTCGCACGAGCGCAGGCGCTGGCACTCGAGGTGCCGTGGAGTCGTTCGGACTACATCGCATTGCTGCCGGATGGAGCAGAGCCGGTGGAGGCGGCGCTCGGCGAGCTCGTGCGGCAAGGCCTGCTGGTAGAAGATGGCGGATCCTACGCGCTGGCACACCCGGATGTGCGAGTTTGCTTGAGCCAGCCGCTCACGGCGGCGGAGCGCGCCGACGTCCATCGAGCGCTCGCGACCATGTGTGCGCGTACCTCAAGCCTGGAGTTCCTCGAAGCTCATCACTGGCTGGCTGCAGGCGACGACGAGCGCGGGCTGGATCGCCTCGCGCAACTGCTGGCCCGCGACGTTCAGGAGCTGAATCCCCGCTCGTATAGCAGCCTGTTTTTCGCAGTCGTAGCGCGGACCTTCGAACGCGCATGTAATGCCTCACGCACTCTGCGCAGGCCCCCCCGTGAGACGTGCGAGCTCACGCGCCGACTGCTGATGTGCTACGTGCTGATCGATGACGAGCGCTTCGATGCCTACGCGCCCACGCTGCTTCAGCAGCTGGAGCGCGACTCCGGCCTGGCCGATTATCGCGCGCTGTCGAACGTGACGGATCCGCAGCAACGTTTGCAACGCGCGCTCACCGCCGCCTCCGAGCGCTACGCGAGTACGTCGCCGGAGCAACGCGTGTATCGCCTGGACGAAGCGATCAAACACCTCACGAACTACGTGGTCATCTCGATCGTGATAGGCAACCGCACCCGAAACACGCGCTTGCACGCATCGCTCCCGGAGCTCCTGGAGCCCTTCGCATCCCTCTCACCCGCGTTGCACGCCATCTGGCAGAACGCCCTCAGTGTCACCGAAATCACTTGTCTCGGGCGCCTCGAACAGGCGCACACGCGCGCGCTCGCGGTGTATCGCGGATTGGAGCCTGTCTCGGCACGCGAGGTCCCCTACGTGGACGAGATCCGTCGGGCCGTCGCGTATGCGGCAGCAGGCATCGAGACAGTCCTCGGCTACCCCACAGCGGAGGCCTGGATCGCGCTGATCGAGGACGACCCCCTGCACCAAGTCAGCACCTTGCAGTTGCGCCGCCAGCTGAGTGTGTTCGATGGAGACCTCGAGGCCGCCGAGCGCTATCGCAAACGTGCCGAGCTCGTCGCCGCCCAGGCGAGCTCACGCCAGATGTTCGAGTCTGCGAGCGAATTGTTTCTGCACGTGCACCTGCGAGACCTGGCCGGGGTCAAACACGCCGCAGACCGAATCGCACTGTTCGCTGCACGTTGGCCAGGGTGGCGCCCGGTGCACCAGCTTGCGCAAGGTTACTATCACAGGCTGCGGGGAGACTTGCCCGCCGCGCTCGCGGCCTTCGAGCGCACGATCGCGATCTATGACCGAGAGCTGGCGGATCGACCGGCTTCGGAGCTCATGCACCTCGCTGCCAGCCAGGGCTGCATGACGGTGCTGGAGGAGCTTGGCCAGCTCGAGGCAGCTCGCGAGCTCGGCCTGGCACTGGTACGCCGTTGCAAGGAACGCGAGATCACCTGCAGCGTCGACTATCTGCGCGCGCTCGCCGTGATCGAAGCCAAGCTCGGCGACCACGAAAGCGCGACCGCACGACTGGACGCGCTGCTCGTGCGCAGCGAGAAGCTGCGCCCCTCGTTCGCCGCGCTCGACTACGAGGCACGCGCGCGGATCGCGATCCTCGCAAAGGACGCCACCACTGCCGGCCACTACATGCGCCTCGCGCTCGAGCACGGTGCAGCCGATGGCGCCACAGGCAGGCTCGGCATGCACGGCCGCCTGCTGGACGAAGCACGCAAGCAAGGGCTCGACCTCGAGGTGCCGGTCTCCAACTTCGAGACCAACCTCGAAGTCCAGTCGACGCGCAAAGCCAACGCGCGCTTCGACGACGCGCTACGCAACGCGCTCGCCATCACCCTCGAACCGAGCGCTCGCGCGCGCCGCGCGCTCGAGCTGCTGTGCCGAGAGCTCAACGCCAGTGCGGGCCAACTCTACTTCGCGCGCGGTCTCGACCTCACCCGCAGCGCCTCACTCACCGATCCCGACCCGGCACTCGACCGCTTCGCGGCCGGCTACTGGAAGCAACGCCAGCTCCAGGCCACGATGACGACGGTCTTCACCACCCCCGAACAAGCCGCGGGTTTGGCCACCGGGAGCTGGACCAGCTCCAGCGGCAAACAGTACGCGCTCCTGCCGCTCAGCCCCGAAGGCGAAGCCGAGTGCCTCGGCCTGGCGGCGATCATCACCCGCCCCGACGCGATCCCGATCGAATACTGGGAGCTGGCTGCAGCCATCAGCTGCTGGCTCCAGGAACTGGGCGACGTCGAGAAGAGGACCTGAGCGCGCACAGGGAGCCTTCGTCCCCGGAAGGTAGCGCCACAAAAGATTTTGACAGTACTACGTCGCGAGGCTGCAGCGCGCAGTCTGCAGGCACTCGGACCGCAGGACGAGTTCAGCGTGGTGCTCTACAACGACGTCGTGTCGGTGATGTCTCCCGCAGTCCAGGCGACCCGAGCCGCCGTCGCCCGCACCGCACGTGACGATCGCGTTCATGGAGTCCGCGCATCAGGACAATTGGTTGTCACACTGGCATCCGAACGAGGGCGTGGCACTCATCTCGCTGCACGATTGGTCTTCGATCTCGGAGATTGCGCGCTCGCCTTTTGCAGCGTACGAGATGATCTTGCACGGGCTTCGCGCAGCGTCCTACGAGTATGAGCCGACTCGCTTCATGTACCACGTAGGCCGCGTATGGAGCTCGGTACAGCGGCTCGCACATTCGAAGCAGCTGGTCGAGCTCGGGAAGTAACGCAAGCCGCCGATGGAAACCCTCTCGCTACGTTCGATGGTCGACATCGGCGACTTGTGGCTCAGCTACGTCCGGCGTTGGATCGCGGACGAGTCGAGTGTCACGCGGCCTGTGTGCGATCCACTCGTCGCGTACCACGAGGCTGGGCACGCCGTCGTGGCGTACCTGTTGGGCAGATCGTGTAAGTGGGCGACGGTGCGTCGACAAGGTCCGGTGCTGGGCCGCGTCGTGCTTCCGCGGTATCCGGTCGTACCCATCGACCCGCGCATGGCCCCGCAAAGACGCCTCGCGTTCGAAAAACAACTGCGGCGCAACGTGATGAATACGGCGCTGATCAACCTGGCAGGCTTGGCGGCCGAGGTGCTCTGGTCGAATCACGACCTCGACGAGCTCTCGACGATGAACATGTCCGGGTGCGAACCGGACCTCCTCACTGCGGAGTACCACCTCAAGCTGCTCTGGCACTTCCTGACGGCCGGCCAGGGTCGACTCGCCGGCGGAACGACCACTCGAGCGCTGATTCAGGGCGTCCGTACCGCCCACGGGCTGCTGGCGGCGAACCGCGCTGCCCTGGATGCCGTGGCCACGCGGCTCATGCGCTGGGAAACGCTCCAAGCTAGCTCACTCGAGCGCACGATCCGCAGAAGCGCGGCCGCACCCCACAAGGCTCGCGAGCTCGAGCCGGGCTGGCTGTTCGGGCCGTTCTAGGGGATTACTTCACGGAGCATGAAGACCGAACGCGAGAAGATGCTTGCGGGCGAGCTGTACAACGCACTCGACCCGGAGCTGGTCGAGGCACGCGCGCATGCGCGCGATCTGTGCCAGGCCTTGAATGCCTCGCGCGAGGCGGAGCAAGCCGAGCGGCGGCGCATCCTGTGTGAGCTGTTCGGGGTCGGCGGCGACTCGGTGTGGATGCAGCCGCCGTTCTACTGCGACTACGGCACGAACATCGAGCTGGGCGAGCGCGTGTTCTTCAACTTCAACTGCGTGGTCCTCGACGTGTGCAAGGTGAGCATCGGCAACTTCACGCTGTTCGGTCCTGCCGTGCAGATCTACACCCCGATGCACCCGTTCAACGCCGAGCTGCGCCGGCGCGAGGAGTTCGGCAAGCCGATCGAGATCGGCGAGGACGTGTGGGTGGGCGGAGGCGCGATCATCCTGCCGGGGGTGCGGATCGGCGCGAAGGCGGTGATCGGCGCGGGCAGCGTGGTCACGCGCGATATTCCCGAAGCTGTGTTCGCGGCGGGCAATCCCTGCCGCGTGGTGCGCGAGATCCACGAATAGGCGCTCACCAGGCGTATTTCTTGAAGAACTCCCACTCCAGCTTGGTCGCGCTCGCGTAGCCCGGGCCCTCGCCGATGCACGACGGACAGACCGGCGCACCGGCCCAGCAGTGGCCCATGTCCTGGAACGAGCACATCTCGACCTGGCCGTCGGCGGGACAGCCATCGTACAGGAAGCAGGTCCGCTCGAACAATCTGCGAACACGCTGACGCTCGCGCACAGGACCGCAACCCGAATGAAAACGAACCTGCTCGCCAACACGGCCCGCACGCTAGTCAGCGCTCCAGTGCGTAGCAATCCACAGCGTGAATGCAGGAGACCGATTGGCAGGCTGGACTCATCGAAAGCCTGAGCCGAATGCGCTGGACGGACTGACGACTGATCTCGTCGTGCCGCGGCTACTCGGGACAGCCGCAGCACACCGCGCTCTACACCCCAGAGCCGCAGGATCCGTGCCAGCCCTGCGTCGAAATGGACTTCGTGCGATCCAGCGGATCACAGGCCGCGTTCGAGGCGCTGCTGTGTGAACTCGGCGTCGTCGACATCGGCAGCCGCGTTCGATGCGTCGGAGACGTCGATCGTGGTCTCGGATGCGACTGTCTGGCCGTCGAGCGTGCGCATCTGCAGGCGGTGGGACGTCCACACTCCGTCGATCTTTCGTACGTCACTCGCCTTGAAGTACTTGATGCGCGTGCTGGTCGCGAGCCCGACCCAGGCCTTGATCTGCAGCGGCACGAGCTTGGCCTTGCTGATCCAGATCTGAGACTTTGCGTAGCCGGTCTCCTCCGCGACGCGCGGCCTCTTCGGCAAGGCTTCGATCAGCCAGCAGTCCTCGCCCGCGACATCGACAGATGGCGAGAGCAGCTTGAGCTCGAAGTCGTCCGGGTCTTGCTGCGAGAGGTCGGCGTAGCTGAAGTCGGAGCCGACGAACGCGTCCGACTTGCCGCTCGCAGGCACGCGCGTGACGCGGTGCAGCTTGGGCAGGTACAGCCATTGCTCGTCGGCGCGGCTGCCTGCGTCGTAGTCGATGCTCAGGAAGCCGGTGCCGCGCACGTCGGCCGGCGCCTCGATCAGCAACAGGTTCTTGCGGCCGCCTTCGAAGCGCAGGCTGCGCGTCTGCAGCGTGCGTTCGCGCGTGCCCAGGCCGTCCCGAATGGTCATCTTCATTCGAGCTCGCGAGCGCGCGGCGCCGTTGCTCTCGAACACGCCGCGCATGATCGCGCGCGCATCCTTGGTATCCGGTGATAGCGCGTGCGCGCTAGTCGCGACGAGCACACAGCACAGCAGCAACGAGGTCCTTCTCGCGTCCATCGCCATCCTCACTCGTATTCGAGCGCCTCACACACGACCAAGTCGCCCGCGACCTTGGCCGGATACACACCCGCCAGCGCCGCAGCCGGCAGGGTGATCGAGAGCAAGCGCAACACGTCGGCCCAGGGCACGTAGAACGGCAGGTGCCATCCGGTCTGTACGGCCATGACGTGCTCGATCATCACGTAACCCAGACCGAGCCCGACGCCGATGGCTGCGAGGCTACCGATTGCCCCGACCAGCGTGGCCTCGAGCACGATCAGCCGCCGGAGTCGCCCACGCAGCATGCCGATGGCGCGCAACACCCCCAACTCGCGCACGCGATCGAGCACGTTGGCCAGCACCGCGTTCACGATGCCCAGCAGCGCGACGATCAACGCCACCAGCTGCAGCCCGTTCAACAGGCCGAAGATCGCGTTCGCGGCCTTGACGAACTCGCCGCGGAACTCCCTGTTCGTCAACACGAACAGATCGAGCTCGTGACCGTAGCGCTCGTTGATCGTGCTGCGCACCTGCTCGATCGACGCTCCGGGCCGCACACGCAGCTCGAAGGTATCCACCCGATCGTCGGCAAACTCGCGGATGAACGTCGCGCGATCCATGAAGACCGAGCCCACGTCGCTGGTGTAGTCCACGACGACCGCTGCGATCGGGAAGTTGCGCGTTCCGTCCCTGGCGAACAGCGCGATCCTGTCGCCGGCGTGCAGGTCGAAGCGGTGCGACAGGTTCTCGCTGATGTTGACCGCGCCGCGCTCGCGCAGTTGCTGGAACACCCGGTCTTGATCGTCACCCTCCAGCACGCGAATGCGCGACTGCCGCTGCATGATCTCGGTCTCGGTCGACAGCAGCTTGAGCGGAAAGCCCCGGTACTCGATGTTGGCGATGCGCGTGGCGCGCACCTGCGTCACGCCGGGGACGGCGGCGAGCTCGCGCCTGAACGCGGCGGCCATCGGGATGTTGCGCCCGGAGAGCCCGGAGACGTTGGCGCCACTGGTCACGAACAGATCGCCGGGCACGATCTGCTCGCTCCAGGTGTTGAGCGATTCGACGAAGCTGCCCGAGAAGGCCCCGAAGGCGATCGTGAGCGCGCCGCCGGCCATCAGCGCAGCAGCCGTGCTGGACGTACGGCCGAGGTCGCGCGTCACGTTGCCGCTGGCGAGCTCCGCCTCCACCCCGAGCGCAGGGCCGCGCAAGCGCAGCGCCTGCACGAGCCGAGGGATCAGCAGCGCGCCCACCACCAGCAGGGTGAGTGAAGCGACCGGGCCGCTGACGGCTGCGAAGGCGCCGTCCAGACGTAGCAACAGTCCCGCGGCGAGGCACAGCACGATGGCCACGACGTCTCTCGCGCCGATGCGGCGCGTCCGGGGCGCGATCGGCACCACGCCGCTGGTACGCAGCACCTCGGCCGGACGGCTGCGCCCGGCCTGGCGCGCAGGGATCGCGCTCGCCAGCATGGTGCCGAGCACGCCCACCACGAATGCCAGCGCGATCAGCCCGGGCTCGAGCGTGACGTCGCTCACCACCTCTTGCAGGTACACCTCGGCCAGTCCGCCGCTCGTGATGCGCAGCGAAAGCCGCGCGATCAGCAGCGCCAGCCCGACCCCCACAGCTGCGGCCACGCTGCCGAGCAACGCGCCCTCGAGCATGACCAGCCGCAGCAGCTCGCCGCGGGTGACACCGAGCGCGCGCAGGATGCCGAGCTCGCGCTTGCGCTGCACGACGCTGATCGCCATCGTGTTGTAGATCAGGAACAGCGCCGTACCGAGCGCGATCATGCTGGCCAGGCCGAGCGCGACGCCCACCGCTTGCAGCATCTTGGTCACGCGGCCGCCGCGCAGGGCTGCGGCCTCGATCGCAACGCCTTCGCCCAGCTCGGCGGAGAGTCGTCGACTGATCGCGTCGACGTCCGCGCCAGGTTCCACCGCGACGTCCAGGCGGTCGAGGTTGCGGCCGCGCCCGAACGCCACCTGCAGCGCCGGGTAGTACATCACGGCCACCGCGCCGCCGAACGCCCGGCCGACGCCCTCGTCTTCGATGAAGCCCCAGACGCTGAACTCCTGCACGCCCGCGCTGGTCGCGAACGGCAGCCGGTCGTGCAGCCGATAGCCGTGCTTGCGTGCGAAGCTGCGACTCAAGATGATGTTGGTCTCCGAGTTCAAGAACGCCAGTGGATCGCGGCGGATCGCCGTCAGCTCGGCCGAGCGGTAGCTGCGAAAGTACTCGTCCTCCTTGCCGAGCAGATCCACCCCCAGCAGGAGCAGCCGCTCGCCCGGGGCGCGCCCGTCGCGCACCGTCACGGCCTGCTGCACCACCGGCGTCACCCGATAGACGCCCGGCACTGCGCGCACGCGATCGAGCAGCGATTCGTCGAAGCCGGCAGTGCCCGCGCCGATCTGCAGGTCCGCCTTGCCCGCGAGGTGATCCACCGTGGCGTTGACGCCGCGCGAGATCGAGCGTCCGGAGATCACGACGGCGACCAACACGCCGACGCCCAGCGCGGCGCCCAGCAAGGTCAGCGTGGTGCGGACCCGGTGCTCGCGCATGCGCGGCAAGCTCACGCTGCGCAGCAGCGCGCCGATGCGAAACGGCGCGAGCGCCAGCGCGGCCAGCTCGAGCAGCACGAGCGCGATACCCGAGATCGAGCCGGCGAGTGCGCGCATCATTGTGCCGCGACCTCGCGCGTGCTCTCGTCGCGTGCGATCCGCCCGTCCTTGAGGGAGACGATGCGATCACCCACGGTGGCCGCGTGGCGATCGTGGGTGACCATGACCAGCGTGGTGTGCGCCTGCGCGCAGGTTCGCTTCAGCAGCTGCAGCACCTGCTCGGCGGTCACGCTATCCAGGTTGCCGGTCGGCTCGTCGGCCAGCACCAGGCGCGGCTCGAGGATCAGCGCGCGTGCGATCGCGACTCGCTGCATCTCGCCGCCCGAGAGCTCGTGCAGGCGATGCGCGCTGCGTGCGGCGAGCCCCACGTCGGCCAACAGCGCCTGCGCACGCGCGCGGTCCGCGGCCGAAGCCTTGCGCTCGAGCATCACGGGCAAGAGCACGTTGTCGAGCGCGTTCAGCGTGGGCAGCAGGTTGAAGAACTGAAACACCAGCCCGATCTTCCGGCGCCGAAACAGCGTCAGGGCGTCGTCGTCCAGCGTCGACGTGTCCTGGCCGTCGATCAGGATGCGTCCGCCGCTCGGCGTGTCGAGCGCGCTGATCAAGTTCAGCAGCGTCGACTTGCCGGAGCCGCTGGGCCCCATCACGCTCACGAAGTCGCCGGGCGAGACGCGCAGGCTCACCCCCTTGAGGGCTTCCACGCGCGCCGGCCCATCGCCGTAGATCTTCTCGACGTCTTGCAGCTCGATCACGCACCTGATCTACGGCCGCGACACGCGGAGAAGCTTCAGCTCCACATGCGTTCTTCGTGACTTGCTAACTCACTGAGGCGTCTTGGGCGTGCTCGGCAGCAAGAACACCGCGCCCAGCGACTGCGCGCTGACGATGGCCCCGGGCGAGCTGGTCAAGATATCGCGGCCACCGTCCCCGTCCACGTCACCGCTCATGCTGAGCGTCGTACCCAGGCCGCTTTGCGGAGAATTCTGGTCCTGCGCCCCGGCGAGCGGCCCCTTCATCAGCAGGTCAGTCGGTTTGAGCGCGTACGTACCGAGCTGCCGGTAGCCGGTTCCACGAACCACGTACAGTGCGCCGGTCGGCGGACGCGCGATGTTCGAGGACCAGTCGTAGCCTGACTGCGCGGCGGCGAGCACGATGTCCGGTGCACCGTCTCCGTCGATGTCGCCTGCAGCTGCGGCCGTCTGGCCCGCGCTGACGGCGGTCGTGTCGATCTCGAGGTCGCCCTCGATCTCGTTGGCGCCGACCCAACGCTTTCCGTACAGCACCTGCATGCCTCCGCCCAGCGATCCCACCACGAGATCCGCTGCGCCGTCGCCGTCCGCGTCGCCCATCGCCGTCGGCAAGGAGAAGGCGTAGTGGGCGATGCTCGCGTCCGCATCCGTTCCCCGGACGATGCCGCTGAGGGGACGACCGCCGTAGAAGATGTACGTCTTGGCGGCGCCGGGGACGGTCAGGTCGTCGTAGCCATCCGCGTCGAGATCTCCCGCAGCGGCCGGAGCCAACGGCATGTCGTAGGCTGACTGGCCCACCGTCTCGTCGCCCTGAAAGTGGTCAGTCCCGAAGCGCGCCACGGCCATGCTCGGATCCCAGTGGACCGAAGGCCAAGCGCCCCCGTGACCCAACACCAGGTAGAAGCTCGACATGAGTGCGAAAAACGACTCGGGGTTGTCCTCGCCCGCCTCCCACGGACGCGACGAGCCCACCGCCAGGTCGTCGAAGCCATCGCCGTTAAAATCGCCGGCGCGCGTCATGTAGAACTCACTGACGTCACCGGTGAAGGGCATCGGGGTCGGCAGCCCGATCCAGAGCACGCCCGCTGCCCCCTGGGTCACCATGCCCTTGAGCCGCTGATGGCTGCCAAAGATAATCTCGACCATGCCCAACCCGCGCTGAATCACGAAGTCGTCATAGCCATCGCCGTTGATGTCGCCCAGCGGACCGGTCCCGCCCGACGCGCTCTCGAAGACGGCGTCGGCGTCGTCGATCGAGAGCCGGGTCGGAAAGTTGGGCCGGCCGTAATAGACGTAGATGCGGGCCTCGTGGCCGAGCAGCTCGGGGAGGAAGACGTCCGGATTCGGCTGCGGGATCACGGACATGATGAAGAAATCATCGAAGCCGTCGCCGTCGATGTCGCCCAGGAAGAGGTTGCTCATGCCGACGTCCTCACCCCGCTTGGAGGAGAACAGGCTGGTTTCCTTGGGTTTGGACGCCATCACGGGCGCAGCTGCGGGCGGCGGTAGGGCCGGCGCAGGCTCGGCCATCGGCGCAACCTGCGGAGGGGCGGCCGGCGGCGTGCCGCTGGTCCCCACCACGGAATCTGACATGCACCCGGCCAGGGCAAAGCTCAGGGCCAGCACTCGACAGCCTGCCAAACCCATTTGAGCCCGCATGCGCATGCCTCCCAGTGCTGCCATGTCCGCAGGGATACCAATTTCCTAAACTGTCTGCCCTCCCAGGACGGGCACAGTTAGCGGCGAGCTTGTTCGCGAAGCCGCTTGCGGTAGCGTTGCATCCCTCGGATCCAGCCGTCGTAGTCGCGCGCCTTGTTCTGAATGTATTCCTTCGTGACGGGGTGCGAAAGGATCAGGAAGCGCTCCTCGGCCAGCCCTTGGAGCACCGTCTCGGCGACCTGCTCGGGCTGTTGCATCGCGTCGCCGCCCTTGGGGCTCTCCTTGACCCAGCGCGTCATGTTGGTCCAGACACCCTGCGGACAGAGCACCGACACGCCGATGCCCTGATCCGCGTGCGCGATGGCGATCGACTCGGCGAACGCGACCGCACCATGCTTGGTGACAGAATAGGCAGAGCTGCCGACCTGGGTGAGCAGCCCGGCCGCCGACGCCGTGATCAGGAAGTAGCCCGAGCCGCGGGCGATCATCGCCGGCAACAGCGCGCGGGCCGCGTACACGTGCGCCATCACGTTCACTTCCCAGGTCTTCGTCCACTCGGCGTTGGTCGACCCGGCGACCGACCCCGGGCCATCGCGAAACGCCACGCCGGCGTTGCCGCAGAACAGATCGATCGGCCCGAACCGCTCCTGCGCGGCGGCGATCGCGCGCTGCACTTGACTCTCGTCTGCGACATCGCAGCGCACGAACTTGCCGCCAATGGCTGCAGCGAGCTGTTCGCCGGCGTCGACGTCGAGATCCACGACGCACACCCCCTTGGCACCCTCGCGAGCAAAGCGCTCGCACAACGCTCGACCGATGCCGTGCGCGCCACCGGTGACCATGACGACCTTGTTTGCGATCTGCATGACCGCATGTGTTAACAGCTGCGCGCGCGGCGCGGAAGCCTCGGGTATGGACGCTTCGCGACAAGCAACGCAGTTTGTTCAATTCATCAGACGTGCCACCCCGACTCCGTAACTGACATACAACTCGCCGCTCTCGGCGCGCGTGAGGTGCCACTGGAAAGTCCGATCGATGTAGTTCGCTGCATCGAGCAACAGCGCGCTGGTGCAACGGGAGTGCGCTCCTGCCATCGCCGCGATCAGCGCCGAGCTGCCTTCGAATGCCAGTGTCCTGCGGGGATCCGGGTTCGGCAGCGCATTCGGCTGCAACCAGTGGGGCTCGAGATCGGGCCCGAAGCTGAGAAGGCTCGTCGTGCCCAGATCGTCGGTCACGGATCCGGGCGCGGCGACGACGAGGTAGAGCGAGTCCGCTGCAGCCAGACCGATCTCCGCGTTGGGCGGAATGCCGTGCAGCGGCATGCGGCGGACGAGTCGAACATCCGAGGCATATTCGCCCAGCGAGGGCTGGTCGTGTATCGATCGTCGGCGCTCGACGCTTCATTCCAGACCACTGCCCAGGCCAAGTACCAGGGATCCTCTTCGTCCGGGTTACAGGTCTCCGCCGCAGTTTCCGCGTGCGGTACGTCGACGACAGTTTCGCGCGCACGCCCCGCGCAGCGGATCTTCTCGTCCCCGCATTCGCGCAGATCGATCGCATCGTCACCCAAACTCCCGACCGAGACGCGCGCCAGCTCGGTGCATGCCGCGAGTAACAGCGCCAGCTGGAGGGAAGACAGCGAACGTGCGCGAAGAATCCAGGGCGCCATGCTCTCTCCTCGAGCAGGTTGGTGGCTGCAGGCACATCGTTTTGCGAACCGCCGCCGATAATTTGGCGTTCAGTTCTGCGCAGGCGCACAGTCCCCGGCGGAGGAGATCACATGCCTGAACGCAAACGGAAGTCTCCTGTGGTCGTCGCGCTGCGGCCGGAGCTGGCGGATGACGCGATCGCCGAGCGCGCCTACTTTCGCTGGTTGGCTCGCAACTGTCCGATCACGGACGGCACCGAGGATTGGTTCGCCGCCCGGGCTGAGCTGGAGCAGGAAGTGCGCCCGGCCGCTCGGCGGGCGAACAGCAAGCGTGCATGACCGGCGCAGCGCAGCTCGTAAGCGAAGCGGTGGCAGTCGCCTGACGGCCATCACCAGCCCGGATCTGAAGTGTTGGCGCCGCCGACCACGTCGATGTTCTGGATCGTGCCGTTCTGGACCTTGAACAGGTACATGCCGACGAACGTCTTGTACATGACGATGGCCGTCACGATACCGGCCTCTTCGTCGATCACCGGATAGCGCCGTTTTTCGAAACGTTCGGTACCGGGGCGCGCGCCGCAGTTTCCCTCGTCATCCATGAGAGCTCCGTTCTGGCGGCGTCTGCAGGCGGGAGCGTGCGGAGGAAGCAGCGATTCATCTGCTGCCGCATCGAAGTAGCGCTCGGCCAACTGCATCAAGACGTCTTGCGGCTTGCGCGACGTGGGAGAGATCGACTCCACCCATGGATCGGAGCCGTCCGGGATCACTCCGTCCGGCTCGTAGTACGAAATATTTCTGACTACGACCTGGGATTCGATCTCGAGCAGCTGTTCTTGCGCGTAGCGCAGCCGCACGCCGAACACGATGCGCCCCTGGAGTGAATTCAATACGGCCTCGGTCACCGAGCTACAGCGCGACTCATCCAACACGTGACGTGAAAACTCGGTCGTCGGCCGGCTGAGCCACAGACCTGCGCCGAGCACCTGAGTGTTACCGT
Organism: Polyangiales bacterium; assembly: GCA_035274465.1. Taxonomy (GTDB): domain Bacteria; phylum Myxococcota_A; class Polyangia; order Polyangiales; family JAFGIB01; genus JADGRF01. Next base: position 13,531 of record DATEOF010000400.1, on the reverse strand, counting down.
TCTCCGTGTAGCGCACGGCCGGATGCAAGTTGAGAAGCTCTCGATTGCCGGTGGCCATCGCTTGCAGATACGCCTCGGCGCGCGTGCGCAGTGTGTCGCGACTGCAGCCTGGCGCTGGGGCCTTTGGCGGATCCACGGGACGCATCGTCGAAGCGTCAGGCTCCACGCGCGGAGCTGCGTCGGGCGCGCCTGCATCGACAGGGGTGGACATTCGCGGTTGGGATGCCGGCGCACTGGGAAGCGTGGCTGTGCCGGTCATCGAGTCGGCTGCGCTATCGGGCGACGCTGCGTCCCGCGCCTGTCCAGTAGTAGTGGTCGTAGTCGGCGAGCCAGCGTCCGCCACGACATCGCTGCTATCTGTGAGCTGTCCCGCATCGCGCGGCGTGTTGCCGGAATCTTTCGTCGCGCTCGTGGAAGGCGAGCTGCTCATGCCGCTTCGAAGTGGCGAGCGGTCGAACTCGCACCCGAACAGGCCAACCGCCACAAGCCACATGACGCAACAGATACGTGCTTGGCGCAGCTCGATAGCTCGCCTGGCGCAACACCATCGTTTCGCGTGGCCCTCACGCACGATGCGTTTCCTTTCTGAATTGCTGGGTCTTACGTGATGGTCGGTGGAGGTGCAAGCGCCGCCAGTTCGTGACACGACGAGCTAACTCAGGCTTGCTTGCGGGCCGAGCGAGCTGCCTGCACGATCGCGCGCCATGCTCATGGTCGTGCTGGCATTGGTCGAGAACGCGGGGCGCATTCTGCTCGTGCAGGAAGCCAAGCCCACGTCGCCGGAACGTGGAACTTGCCGGGTGGACGCGTCGAGCACGGCGAGACCTTGGTCGCAGCGATGGTGCGCGAAGGGCGAGAAGAAGCGGGCGTGGAGCTGCACGTGCAAGGCTTGCTGTTCGTCGATCAGGTGCTGCCGAATCGAGCGGGAGACGCAGGCCTGATTCGCTTCGTGTTCCGCGCGGAAGCGAAGAGTCACTCGCTCAAGCAACACGCCGATGAACACTCGCTCGCAGCGGCGTGGTTCGCGCGCAATGAGCTGGCGCGACTGCCGCTGCGAAACGATCGCGTCCGGGACGTGATCGAGCGAGCCGACGCCAACTCGGTGTGGCTACCTGTCAGCAGCGTGCTCGCGCGCGTGGATTGGCCATGGCCCGTGCAGCGCGCGGGCGAGTGACAGTCTAACGCTTCGGGGTTGGCTTCGCCGTGAACGCACGGCGCAGCAAGGCGATGACAGCGCGCGCGGCTGGGCTGAGGTAGCCCGCGTGCCGGTGCACGAGATGAATGTCGATGGTCGTGGCCACGCGCGGCACGTCGAGGCGCACCAACGTGCCGCGAGCGAGTTCCTCGCGTACGCTGCTCTCCGGCAGGAGGGCGATACCGAGGCCAACCTCCACCAGGCGCTTTTGCGCCGACAAACTGTCGACCACCATCACCTCGGGCGACCGCAAGCCCGCCGCGGCGAGTTGCTGCGCGAGCAGGCGTCCGAGATCGTCCTTGGCGGTGCGCGTGGTCGGAAACCCGATCCAGCGCTCCCGCTTGCGTGGCGGGCCATGATCGGGAGCGCCGACCACGCACATTCGCTCGGTACCGAGGCGCACGTAAGCGAGCTCAGTGTCTTCGTCCTCGAAGTAGCGCACGCCCAGGTTGGCGTCGCCACGCCGAACCAGTCGGCTCACCTCGGCGCTGCTCGCCGTCAACACGCTCAGCTTTGAGCTCGCTCGCGGCAACGCGCGCAGCGCAGCCGCGAGCGGCGTCTCGACCAGGGGCCCGACGATCGCGATCGACACGCTGCCAGCATCAGGCGCCAGCTGCTGCTGCACTGCCTCGCGCCCGGAGACGAGGGCCGCGAGCGCGCTCTCCGCGAACGGCAGGAACGCACGGCCGCAATCGCTGAGCGCGAGCTTCGCGCCACGGCGATCGAACAGCTGCGCGCCGAGTGCGTCTTCGAGCAACGCGAGCCGCCGGCTGATCGCCGACTGCGTCCGGTGGAGCTTGCGAGCCGCGGCCGTTACCGTGCCGCGCTCGGAGATCGCGATGAAAGCGTCGAGTTGATCCAGATCGATCATGAGTAAATCCGATGCGGGGGCCCGAAACTATGCATTGGACGCGTCGTGCGCCGAGCCGCAGAGTAAACCGAGAACCAGCAGCGAGGACCTTTCATGTCCGTCAAACTCATCGTCTTGTACCCGCGGCCGATCGACGAGCACGTGTTCGAACGCAAGTACCACGGCCAGCACATGCCGCTCATGCGGAGCCTGATCGCCCCGACCTCACGCCTACGAACGCATCGCGTGCGTGTGCCCGACGACGCGCCGTTCTATCGCATGGCCGAGGTCGACTTCGACGACGTGGCCCAGCTGGATGCGTTCGCGCGCTCCGAGGGCGGCAAAGGTGCACGGCGCTCCGCGAGCGAGCTGTCGACGGGGGGTGAGCCGTGGACACTGGTCTGTGAGCAGGATCCGGAGTGACCATGCGTATCGCATTCGTCGTCTACGATGGCTTCAACGAGCTCGATGTCTTCGCCAGCCTGCACTTCCTCGGACGCGCCCAGCGTGTGATCGGCGAATCCGTGAGCGTGGAGCTGATCAGCAGCGCGCCGACCATTCGCAGCATGTACGGCATCGAGATCGGAGGCTGTCGGCCACTCGCCGCCATCAGCAGCGCAGCGGCTGTGGTCGTGGGCAGCGGTAATACCCTGCGCGCGCTCGACGACACCGCGTTCATGTCGGGGCTGCAACTCGAGCCCGCGCACCAACTGATCGGCGCCCAGTGCGCGGGTGCACTCGTGCTCGCCAAGCTAGGCTTGTTGCAGGCGCAGCCGGCGTGCAGCGACCTACGGACGCGCGAGCGCTTGGAAGCCGCCGGCGTGACTGTGCTCGACCGGCCGTTCCACGCGCGGGGCGACGTCGCAACGGCGGGCGGCTGTCTCGCGGCGCCGTATCTGGCGGCGTGGCTGCTGTGGCGCTTGCTCGGGCGAGGCGTCGCCGAACGAACGCTCGCGAGCGTGGCGCCGGTCGGCGAGCCCGACTACGTCGCGCGCATCATCGGCACGATCGCCGAATTCGTGTAGCCGAGCCTCTAGCTGCGTTTGTGCTCGGAGGCCGCGTGCTGCACGGTCTGCAGCGGGACCTCCAGCTCCAGCAGCTTGCCAGCGCCCGCGCGATAGCGCGCGATCGCGGCCCCCATCTGCTCGAGTTGTTCGACCAGGTGCGTCAGCTCGGCGAGCTCGGGGCTGCGCTGGGTTCGGCGGCGCTGCCAGATCGACCAGACGGGGCGCAACAGGCCGGACGAACGCCGGTCGCGCTCGTCGCGGATGCGGCCCTGCATCTGGGTCGCCAGCTGCAGGCCGCCGCGCGAGGCGCCGACCAGGTGCTTGAACAGCGGACCCAGCGCTCCCGCCTGAGCCATGCTGAAGCGCGCCGCAGCCCAGGCCCGCTGGCCGAGGTCCAGCTCCGGCGTGGCGGACACGTCGCACAGTGTCTGCAGCGCGACCACCACCAGCAGGAGACACAGGAAGGCTTCGGTGAGCACCAGCGTTTCGAAGAGCATCCAACCTCCCCAGCAGCTCTCGTTGGACACGCGCCGCGAAGGAAAGTTCCGGCGCGCGCAGGCTCGTCTCCCGAGGTTGTCAGGGGTCGGTCCCGCGCATACTTCCTACGCTGCATGGCAGGGCACTCGAATCAAGCGGCAATGCTCGTGAATGGGGACCGCATGCTCGCGGCGGTGCTTCGAGACATCGACGCGGCACGCTCGTCGATTCACATCTCGATGTTCTTGTGGTTTCGCGACCAGGTGGGCAAGGAAGTCGCGGAGGCCGTGATGCGCAAGGCACGCGAAGGTGTCGCGGCGCGCGTGCTCCTCAACGTGCAGAAGACCGCGATGGGCGACCCGTTCTCGACGGGCGAAAAGACGGTGATGAAGCTCGACCCTTCGATGAAGGACGATCCTCACGACGTCGAGCCGATGTGTCGCGAGCTGAGGGACGCCGGCGTCGAGGTCGTCGACACCAACATCGATTACGACCACGTTTCGTCGAGCCTGGAGCCGAGGCTCCGATCGATCGCGGCGCAGATTCGGGACACGATCGCGATCGACGACCTGCACATCGACCACCGCAAGCTGATCCTGATCGATGGTCGCATCGGCTACTCGGGCGGCGCGAACATCGGCGTGCAGTACATGTACCACGAGCCTTTTGATCCGAAGCTGGATGCTCATGGCGAAGCTGAAGCTCGCATCCGCGAGCAGCGGCCGGAGCCGTGGCTCAAGTGGCACGACAGCCTCACGCGTTTCGTGGGCCCGATCGTCGATGACCTCGAGCATCACTTCCACGAGCGCTTCGTCCTCGACGGCGGGCAGGACTACGAGCTTTCGAAGGTCGACCACGCCGAGACCCCGCAAGCGATCACCAGCTCGAGCGAAGCCTGCGGTTCAATGGAGATCGCTTCCGCGCGGGTGTTCTGCAACGAGCCGAACGATCGGCCGAATGCAGTCCGAGAGCTCTACGTGCGCATGATCCGCGAGGCGACGCGCTCGATCTTCATCGAGAACCCGTACCTGTATCATCCCGCGATCGTAGAGGCGCTGTGTGAGGCGAAACGTGCGCGGCCCGACCTGGAAGTGACGCTCGTCCTGCCAGCGGGGAAGTGGAACGACAACAGCTTCGCGTTCGACGCCCAGCAGCACGAGTACGCGCGCTACCTGGAGCACGGCATCGCGGTCCACGAGTACCAGTGCCACTTCACGCATCTGAAGCTCGCGGTCTTCGATGACCGCTGGTCGATCCACGGTTCCACGAACGGAAACTTTCGCAGCCTGGAGGACGACAAGGACTTCGAGCTCGTGGTGCTCGTCGACTCCGAGCCGTTCGCGCGCTGGATCCGGCAGAACGTGCGCGACGTCGACATCTCGCACGCCCGCGCGATCACGCACGAGGACGTCCACCACGCGCTCAAAGGCTTCCGCGTGCGGCACCGCGATCCGCGAACGATGCTGCTCTATTCGCGACGAGAGCTCTAGACGAGCTCGATGATCGAGATCGGGGCGTTGTCGCCGCGGCGGTTGGCAAGCTTGATGATGCGGGTGTAACCGCCGCCCTTGCCTTCTTTGACGCGGGCCGCGTAGCGCGGCGCGATCTCGTTGAAGAGCTTGTAGATGAGGTCGACCTCTTCGATCGTGCCGTCCTTCAAGGTCTTCGCCAGGTGCTTCGGCAGGAAGCCGGCCACTCCGCGCTGGGCGTGGAGGCGGCGCGCGAGCACGCGACCGCGATCGGCTTCCTTGAGCTTCGCGAGGTCAGCCGTGAGGTCGTCGCCGAGGCGGAGCGCGCGCGTGATCAACCGTTCGGTGATCCGGCGCAGCTCCTTGGCCTTGGCGTCGGTGGTCTCGATGCGCTCGTGCAGCACGAGGTTGCCCGCGAGGTTGCGGAACATGGCCCTACGATGGGGCGTGTTGCGTCCGTATTTTCGTCCTGATCTACCGTGTCTCATGACACAACCTCGCGAATCCCGTTAACCCTCCGCCAAACGCCGAAGGCGGTTTGGCGGGTATGGTATCAATTAGTTAGCGTTCTGCTGAGACTTCCAGCGCTCGAGCATCTGCGGCCAGTTGTCGATGCGCATGCCGAGCGACAGGCCCATCTCTGCCAAGATCTCTTTGATCTCTTTCAGCGACTTGCGGCCGAAGTTCTTGGTCTTGAGCATCTCGGCTTCGCTGCGTTGCACGAGCTCGCCGATCAAGTGGATGTTGGCGTTCTGCAGGCAGTTGGCCGAGCGGACCGAGAGCTCGAGCTCTTCCACCGTGCGGAAGAGGTTCTCGTTGAGCGGCTCTTCCTGGCGGTCATCCTTGGCCAGCGCCTCGCTCTCCTCTTCGAAGTTGATGAAGATGGTGAGCTGGTCCTTGAGGATCTTCGCGGCGTAAGCCACCGCGTCCGCCGGCGTGACCGCGCCGTTGGTCCAGACCTCGAGCGTGAGCTTGTCGTAGTCGGTCTGCTGGCCGACGCGCGCGTTGGTCACCGTGTAGTTGACCTTGCGCAGCGGCGAGAAGAGCGCGTCGATGGGGATCGTGCCGATCGCCATCGTGGGCTCCTTGTTGCGCTCGGCAGGCACGTAGCCGTGGCCCTGACCGATCGTCAGCTCTGCCGAGAAGCGGCCGCCCTTGGCGACGCTGCAGATGACCAGATCCTTGTTCAAGATCTCGATCGCATCCGTGGTCTGGATGTCGCCGGCCTTGACCTCGGCCGGGCCGTCCTTCTCGAGCCGCAGGGTCACGCCCGACGGACCGTAGTTGCGGACGACCACCTGCTTCAGGTTCAGCACGATGTCGGTCACGTCCTCGGTGACATCCGGCACCGACGTGAACTCGTGCAGAGCACCGTCGATGCGCACCGCAGTGATCGCGGAGCCTTGCAGAGACGAGAGCAGCACCCGGCGCAGGGCGTTGCCCAGCGTCAGCCCGAAGCCTCGCTCGAGTGGCTCGCATACGAACTTGGCGTAGCGATCACCCGCAGTCCCGCCGTCCACCGTGATGGACTTCGGCTTGATGAGGTCTTTCCAGTTCCGAGAAATCTGCTGCGTAACCGTGGACATGCTTTCTCCTCGGCAGATTAGTTATTAGCGCGAGTAGAACTCGACGATCAGCTGTTCAGTGATGGGAAGCGTAACGGCTTCGCGGTTGGGGAGCGCGCGGACCGTGCCGGTCAGCGAGTTCTTGTCGAAGTCCAACCACTCCGGTTGCTCGCGACGGCCCGCGGTTTCAATCGCGAGCTGCACACGGGCCAAGCCTTTGCTCTGCTCGCGCAGGGTGATCTTGTCGCCCGGCTTGAGCAGGTACGACGGCACGTTGACGCTCTTGCCGTTGACGTGGATGTGACGATGGCGCACGAGCTGGCGCGCGTCGGTGCGCGTCGCGGCGTAGCCCATGCGGTAGACGGCGCTGTCCAGGCGGCGCTCCAGTGCGCTGATCAGGTTGTCGCCCGTCACGCCCTTCTGGCGATCGGCGTTGGCGAAGTAGCGGCGGAACTGGCGCTCGAGGATACCGTAGATGCGGCGCACCTTCTGCTTTTCACGCATACGCACGCCGTACTCGGTCGGCTTGTTGCGGCGCTGACCGTGCACACCGGGCGGATACGGACGGCGATCGAACGCGCACTTGTCCGTGTAGCAACGATCGCCCTTCAAGAAGAGCTTCATGTTTTCGCGCCGGCAGAGCTTGCAGGCAGGACCGATATAACGTGCCATGGGAGTCTCTCTCGCTCTCGACTACACCGAACGCCGAAGGCGATTCGGTGGGTATGTCATTACTACACGCGGCGGCGCTTGGGCGGCCGGCAACCATTGTGCGGGATCGGGGTGACGTCACGGATCAAGGTGACGCGCATACCGACCGATTGAAACGCGCGCAGCGCCGACTCGCGGCCAGCGCCTGGACCCTTCACGAAGATCGCCACGGTCTTCATGCCGTGGTCGGCAGCCTTGCGAGCCGCATCTTCGGCCGCGATCTGAGCGGCGAACGGCGTGCTCTTGCGCGAGCCCTTGAAGCCGCGCGTACCGGCGCTGGACCAGGCCACCACGTTGCCCTGCACATCCGTGATGGTGACGATGGTGTTGTTGAACGTCGACTGCACGTGGACGATGCCCGTGGCGATGTTCTTCTTGACCTTCTTCTTGGCGCCTTTGCCCTTGGGGGCTTGTGAAGGACTGCCGCCGGGATTCTCGGACTTAGCCATTTACGATTCCTAATCCTTCACCGTGATTACTTCTTGCGCGAGAGAACGCCCTTGCGCGGGCCCTTGCGGGTGCGGGCGTTGGTGTGCGTGCGTTGACCGCGCACGGGGAGACCGCGTCGATGGCGCAGGCCGCGGTAGCAGCCGAGGTCCATCAGGCGCTTGATGTTCATCTGGATCTCGCGCCGCAGGTCGCCTTCGACCTTGTACTGGGCGTCGATGATCTCGCGGATGCGGCGCAGCTCGCCTTCATCCAGGGAGTCCGTCACCTTGTTGGGCGGAATCTCTGCTGCCGCGCAGATGTCCTTGGCTGCCTTCGGGCCGATGCCGAACAGGTAGCGCAGCGAAATCACGATGTGCTTGCGACCGGGAAGGTCTACGCCTGCGATGCGTGCCATATCTTACCTCAACCTTGTCGCTGCTTGTGACGCGGGTTCTCGCACAAGACTCGGACCACGCCCCTACGGCGGACGATCTTGCACTTGTCACAGATTTTCTTGACGCTGGGTCGAACCTTCATCGCGGTCTCGTCTTCCTAATCAATCAGTACTCAGCGCAGTCGGTCTTTGATTTTGCCCCGACTCGGATCCAGAGGCGAAACTTCCACCAGGATGCGGTCTCCGGGGATCACTCGGACTATCGTCTGTTTCGGAATCCCGGTGAGGGAGACTGTAAGCGTTGCGCCATTCTCAGATCGCACTCGATACAGGCCTTGCGGGAGTGTTGCTTCAACGATGCCTTTCACTACCTGCGAACCACTCACGGACCTTCCGGTGGGGGCGGGGCGATCGAGGCCTTGATACGACCTTCGACTTCTTCCAGCGGGCCGAGCCCGTCTACGGTCTTGACCACGCCCTTCTGCCGGTAGTGATCCAAAATGGGTTGAGTCTTCTCGACGTACTCCTGATAGCGCTTACGAACCGTCTCTTCGGTGTCGTCCGCGCGCTGGACGAGCTTCCCGCTGCACTTCCCGCACGCGCCCGTAGCGGGGGGCGGATTGTAGCGCAGATGGTAGATTTGTCCACAGCCCTCGCAGGTTCTGCGCAGCACCACCCGGTCGATCATCTCGTCCAGGCTGACCTCGATCGATACCACACTGTCGATCCGGCGGCCCATCAGCTCGAGGAGGGTATCCAGAGCCTTGGCTTGTGCCACCGTCCTGGGATAGCCGTCCAAGATCGCCCCTTTGCCGGCGTCGGGCTGGCGTAGGCGCTTCTCGAACAGCTCGAGCACCAGCGCGTCCGGGACCAACAGGCCCTGGGACATGTAGTGGTCGAACTTCTTGCCGAGCTCGGTGCCGGCGGCACGTTCCGCCCGCATCATGTCGCCGGTCGAGATTTGAGGGATGTGCAGGGACTCGGTCAGGCGTTTTGCCTGCGTCCCCTTCCCTGCTCCCGGCGGCCCAAACAGGATGATGTCCATCAGCCCCGCCTTCCGCGAATACGTGGACCACCGGGACCCGTCAGTCCCTCGTAGTGCCGTGTGATGAGATGGCTCTCGATCTGCTGGACCAGGTCGAGCGCCACGCCAACCACGATCATGATGGACGTACCGCCGAAGTAAAAGGGCACCTTGAACTGGCGGTGCAGGAAGTCCGGGACGACACACACCAGCGCCATGTAAAGCGCGCCACAAAACGTGATGCGGGTCATCACGTTGTCGATGAAATCCGCCGTGGCCTTGCCGGGCCGAATGCCGGGGATGAAGGCGTTTTGCTTCTTCAGGTTGTCGGCCACCTGCACCGGCTGGAACTGGATGGCCGTGTAGAAGAAGGCGAAGAACACGATCAGGCTGACGTAGACGATGGTGTAGCGCCAATCGCCAGGGCTGATGATCTGCTGCAGCTTGTGCATGCCCGGCACGTTGAAGTTGGCCAACGTGTTCGGGAACATGAGCAAGGACGAGGCGAAGATCGGCGGGATCACGCCGGCCGCGTTGACCTTGAGTGGGAGGTGGGAGCTCTGCCCACCATACATCTTCCGGCCCACCATACGCTTGGCGTACTGGATGGGAATCCGGCGCTGCGCGCGCTCGAAGAACACGATGGTCGCCACGATGGCGAACATGATGCCGAGCACGACGAGCAGCGAGATCGGCTGCACCTGGCCGATTTTCACCTGCGAGCCGGTCTGGAACGCGGCGTCGGGCAGGTCGGCCACGATGCCGGCGAAGATGATCAGCGAGATGCCGTTACCCAGGCCGCGCTCGGTGATCTGCTCGCCGAGCCACATGATGAACGTGGTGCCGGTGGTGAGCGAGATGCAGGTGATGATGCGGAAGCCCCAGCCCGGATCCGCGACCACGTCGCCGAACTGACCCTGCGAGTGGTTCAAGCCCTCGAGGAACAGCGCGATGCCCGTGCTCTGGATCGACGACAGCACGATCGTGCCGTAGCGCGTGTACTGGTTCAGCTTGCGCTGGCCCGACTCACCCTCCTGGCGCAGCTCCTCGAGCTGCGGCACCACCGCGCTGAGCAGGGTGAGGATGATGCTGGCGCTCACGTACGGCATGATGCCGAGCGCGAAGATCGAGAGCTGCTCGAGCGCACCGCCCGAGAACAGGTTGAACATGCCCAAGAACGTGCCGGACTGCGACGCCATGATGTTGCGCATCACGTTGCGGTCGACGCCCGGCGTGGTGATGAAGATACCCACGCGGTAGACGAACAGCATCGCCAGCGTGAACACGAGCCGCTTTCGCAGCTCGGGGATCTTGAACATGTTTGCGAAGGCGCTCATGGGGGTGAGCTCAGGCCTTCGCCTCTGCGGACTGTTTCTTCGGCGCTTCGATCACGAAGGCCGTGCCGCCGGCACCCTCGATGAGCTCTTTCGCCTTGGCGCTGAACGCGTTGGCCTTGACGGTCAGCGCACGGTCGAGCGAGCCGTTGCCCAGGATCTTGACGCCGTCGTAGTCGCCGCGGATCAAGCCGGCGGCCCGGAGCGCGTCCGCGTCCACCGTGCTGCCCGCATCGAACCGAGCCAGGCTCTCGACGTTGACCGTCGCGATGTGGGTCGAGAACGGGTTCTTGAAGCCGATCTTCGGCAAGCGCCGGAACAGCGGGGTCTGGCCGCCTTCGAAGCCCGGACGCACGGTGTTGCGCGCGTACTGGCCCTTCTGGCCGCGACCCGCGGTCGTACCCCAGCCCGAGCCAGGCCCGCGGCCGACGCGGTGCTTGACCTTGACGGAGCCTTGGGGCGCGCGCAGGCGCGAGAGAATGGGTGTCTTGTCTTCAGGCATCGGTTTCCTCGACCGTGACCAGGTGCAGCACCTTCTTGACCATGCCGCGGAACGAGGGCGTGTTGTCCACGACCGCGACCGTGTTCGGACCGCGCAGGCCCAGGCCCTTGAGAATCTTGTTCTGCTTCTCGGGGCGGTTAATCCCGCTGCGGATTTGCACGACTTTGAGCTTGGGCTTCATGGAGTCTCTCCGGGTCGTTGTCGAGCCGGTGGTGGCGAGCTTGCTCGCCGCCGCGAACGTTATTAAATCGAGCTAGGTTAGGTGCGGGCCGCCGCGGTGCGGGCCGCGGGCGCAGGACGCACTTCCTCGTTGGGCTTGGAGCGCCGGCCAGCCACGTCGCTGAGCGATTCGAGCTGCTTGAGCGCCTGGATGGTGGCGTTCACCACGTTCAGCTTGTTGCTGCTGCCGATGCACTTCGACAGGATGTCGTGCACCCCGGCCGCCTCGACCACGGCGCGCACCGCACCACCCGCGATGACGCCCGTGCCGGGGCTGGCCGGGCGCAGCAGCACCTTGCCCGAACCGTCGTGACCCTGCACGACGTGCGGAATGGTGCGACCGTCGAGCGCGATCTTGAACATGTTCTTGCGCGCGCGCTCGGTGCCCTTGCGGATGGCTTCCGGCACCTCGTTGGCCTTGCCCAGGCCGACGCCGACCTGGCCGTGACCATCGCCCACCACGATCAACGCGCTGAAGCTGAAGCGACGGCCGCCTTTGACGACCTTCGCCACGCGATTGATGTGGATCACGCGGTCGGTGAACTCTTCGGACGCGGACTGCGGTTCATTCTGGCTCATGATCAAAACTCGAGTCCGCCCTTACGAGCGCCGTCGGCCAACGCTTTGACGCGGCCGTGATAGATATAACCATTGCGATCGAAGACGACCTGTTTGATGCCCTTGCTGATGCAAGCCTGAGCGATGGCTTCACCAACTTGTTCCGCGCGCGCCGACTTGTTGCCTTCGCCGCCCTTATCGAGCGCGAACGAACCGGTCGAGACCAACGTGCTGCCGGCGACATCGTCGACGACCTGCGCGTAGATCTGCTTGTTGCTGCGGAACACCGTGAGCCGCGGGCGCTCGGAAGTGCCCGAGATCTTCTTGCGGATGCGCATCTTGCGCCGTGCACGACCTTCGAGTTTAGCCATGACTCTGCCTCACTTCTTGCCGCCGGCCTTACCGGCCTTCTCGCGCAGCTTCTCGCCCGTGTAGCGAACGCCCTTGCCCTTGTACGGCTCGGGCTTGCGGAACGACCGGATGCGCGCCGCCGTCTGGCCGAGCGCTTCCTTGTCGTGAGAGGTGAGGTGCAAGCGCGGACGCTTCACACCGGCCTCGTCGATGGTCTCCACCCGGCCGCTGACGCTCGGGTGCATGTTGTACTTGACCTGGTGCGACAGGCCGAGCGCCAGCGTGACCTCGCTGCCCTTGACCTCGGCGCGGTAACCGACGCCGTACAGGTCGAGCGACAGCGCGTAGCCGTTGGCCGTGCCGTTCACCATGCTGGCGAGCAGCGCGCGGGTCAGGCCCTGGAACTGGCGACCGCGCTTGCCGGCGCCTGCCGCGGTCTCGACGATCAGCTCACCGCCGTCGATCGAGACCTTGATGCCCTCGGGCAGCTCGCGCGATAGCTCGCCCTTCGGACCCTTCACGGTCACCTTGCGGCCGGCGAACTTCACATCGACGCCCTTCGGCAGCGGGATCGGCTTCTTGCCAACGCGCGATTGCGAGATTTCTTGACTCTCGGTAGCGGCGGTCATCACCACACCTCACACAGGATTTCCCCGCCCACGCTCTGCTTGCGCGCATCGCGATCGGTCACCACGCCGTGCGACGTGGAGATGATCGAGATGCCCATGCCATTGAGCACCGGCGGAATGTCTTTGTGACGAACGTAGACTCGCCGCCCGGGGCGGCTGGTGCGGCGCAGCCCGATGATCGCGGGGCGGCGGCCTTCACCGTATTTCAGCTGCAAGCGCAGCAAGGCGGGACGCTCGGCCTGCACCGAGAGATCGGCGATGTAGCCTTCCTGCTTCAAGATCTCCGCGATGCGGACCTTGAGCTTGGAATGCGGGATCTCCACGGCTTCGTGGCGCGCGAGCAGCGCGTTACGGATGCGGGCCAGCATGTCTGCGACGGGATCGGTATTCATCGTCAGGCTCCTCTACCAGCTCGACTTGGTCACGCCGGGGACTTCGCCCGCCAGCGCGAGGTTCCGCAGGCAGATGCGGCACAGTTGAAACTTGCGATAGAACGACCGAGCGCGACCGCAGCTGCGGCAGCGGTTCTTGTAACGAACCGCGAACTTCGGCTTCTTGTCCATCTTCGCGAAAGCTTGAGCACGGGCCATTGGTTTCTACCTATTTCCTGAAGGGCAAACCGAGGTGGGTCAGCAGCGCGCGTCCGCGCTCATCCGTGCCCGCCGTGGTGGTGAAGGTGATGCTCATGCCTTTGATCTTGTCGATCTTCTCGTAGTCGATCTCGGAGAAGATGATCTGCTCGCGGATGCCGAGCGTGTAGTTGCCGCGACCGTCGAACGACTTGGTGGGCAGGCCGCGGAAGTCGCGCACGCGCGGC
>DATEOF010000399.1:0-25198 GCA_035274465.1 Polyangiales bacterium | reverse complement strand
AGCCCCCGGCGCGGCCTGCCGCAGACTGGCCACCGCGCCCTGCACCCGAAGCGCCTGCGCCAGCCGGAGCTGCCGGGGTGCCTGCGCTGGGTGCCACGGTACCCGCGGCCGCGGAAGTCCCACCCGCCGGCGGAGCGCCCGAACCGCTCGTCATCATGGACTGCGACGTGGAATCGGGGCTGCTCGAACAGGCAGCCAGGCCCAGTGAAAGCAGCGAGACGCCGACGAACACGCGGCCAGCAGAAGAAATACTCGTGATCACCGACATGACATCCGCCGTAGCATGGATAGTTGGTCCTGCCAACTATCTCTGGAGCTACGGACGGAGCCGTGCGTCGGATCGCTCGACCCCAAATACAGACGCCGCGGGTGCGCGGCGCATCGCGTGTCACGCAGCCTGCTCAACTGGATCAGGCGCACGCCGGCCGCCCCCTGCGCAAACCAGGGAGCGGCCGGCGATTTCTCACATCACAACGGCTCGTACCCCTTGCCTGGAACAAACTTGCCGGCCGCATCGCATGGCCACCACTCGGGCGCTTCCGCGTCCCAGGTGAACATGGCGTCCGCGCGCTTCAGTGCGAACAGCGCCGGGTCGCAACCGTCGGACCACAGCGGCTGGTAACGCAGATCGTTCGCCGAGTCGCAGCGCACCTTGGCATGTCTCGGTAGACGTCGGTCCGGCATGTTGATCGTGGTCGTCGTCGCGCACCGAGTCGCGGGACTGACGTCGGCCGGCAGATAACCCGTGTCAGGTCGCAACTTGCCCTGGGCATCGCACGGCCACCAGCTCGGCTTGCTGGCGCTGAGATCCCACTGGTTCGCCGGCGCGGCATCGGGCTCGGACTTGAGCTCGTACGTACGCTTGATGCGGCAGCCATCGCTGCGAGGCGACATGAACGAGAACGCGTCTGCGCCATAACACATGATCTGACTGCCGGCTGGAGGCGGTGCCGTGGGCATGCGCAAGCCTGGATTGCCGTCGTAGTGATGGATGCGGCCGCCCGAGCAGTCGAGATCCTCGGCACTGTACACCTCCAGCACCATCGAGCTCTTGCTGCGCAGATCTTCATCGAGCGCTGCAGGCGCTGCGCGATACGGCTGGCCGACCTTGAGCTGACCCTGCGCATCGCACGGCCACCATGCCGGCTCGCCGTGCTGCAAGAACGAATAGTCGATGGTTCGTGTCCAGCCGCAGTAGTCGTCCGGATTGAGCGCGTAGCGAAGGGCGCCTGCGCCGCACTGGATGTCCGCGCCGGGCGGCGGGCTGACGTGCGCATTGGTGTAGGCGTCGTAGGGATTGCACGCGCGCGCGAGCCACGACTTGCGATCCTCGGTGACCGGGAACAGGCGCACGACCGCACCGGCGATCGGCTCGACGGCCTTGGTCGCCAACCAGCTGAGCATCGCGTCGTTCATGCCTTCTTCGCCGACCAGGTTGTGCGACGAGAGCAGGTGCTGCTTGACCCCCGTGCGCTGCGCTTCGGTAAACGTCAGCGCGTACACGCCGTCGTCGTAGACCGGAGGTGCCTTCGCGCCCGGCGGCAAGAACAATGCTTCTTCGGGGTGCGCTTCGACGAGGTTCGCAGGCCACAGGTCCGTGAGCACCTTCGGCAGCGGGAACGCGAACAACTCGAACGCCGGTGCCAGCGCCTCGTTCGCGAAGCCCGCAGGGATCGGGCTGCGCTTGTTCACGATCGCCGTCCGCACCGCGACACCGTGTTCATCGATCCCGGAGCTCAACGCCACCACGCGGTCCGGGCTCGGTCCGCGTTGACCCGGCGCGACGAAGTCGAGTTTGCCGTTGGCGTTGCGATCCTCGTACAGGACCACCTCCGCTTCGGGCAGCGAATTGTAGCTCAGCTTCAGCTCACCGGCGCTGCTCACGACCGTGCCCTGATACTGGCCCGAGATCGGGTTCGGCAGCTCGAACATGCCGAGCTTCACGGTCAAGGGGAACTGCTTCTCGACCGCCACGTCGGAGGTCGCGAGCACGGTGTACTGGCGGCTGGCCAGCGTGCAAAAGCCGTCTTCACAGCGCTCGCCCGCGTAGGGCGGACCGTTCAACCACACCAAGGTGGCGCGCAGCTCGGCCTCGGACATGGCCGCGGGCGCGGCGTCGAGCTTCGCGACGACCGTGACCACGGGCTCGCCCAGGTTCTCTCCACTACCGACCGAACCGCAGGCACTGGCCAGCAACATCGTCAGGAACGCGGGCCCTATCCATGATTGTGTCATTCGAATCTCCTGTCGGATGAGACCGCGCCGCGGGGGAAAATCGGACAAGTCATTCAGAAACGTCTGCCGATCGACAAGCTCAGGCTCGGAGTCGACCGCATGCTCAGCTGCTCGTCGATGCGCATGACGCTCAGCTGCAGCTCGGTCTGCAGGGCCGCGACGTAGCGCCCGAACGGCAGCTCGAGCGACATCGCTGGTGCCAGGTACGGACTGAGCGCGTTGCCCGACGTGTGGCGCGGGACGCCGAGGACCTCGACGGCGTCGTCGCGCGCGACGCGCGTCGCCTGCTCGTGGATCCACAACAGCCCGAGCGTGGCGCCGACGTAGATCGAGAGCGGGGCCAGCGTGAAGCGCGGACCCACGCCCGCGCCGAGCCGCGTCTCGAAGTAGGTGCGGGCCAGTATGGGATTCTCGGCCGATGCCGCCGACAGCTGCGCTTCGGCCAGCACGCGCAGTCCTGCGAGGTCCCAGGCGGTGCGCGCGGCTCCACCCCAGGCCAACCCCTGGTTCGCCACGGTGGGTCGCCCCACCCTGCCGCTGACGAAGAACACGCCGAGCGATGGATCCAGCGCGTGGCCCTTGTGCTGTGCCTCGCGTAGCTCCTGGCGCTCGAATGACTCCGGGATCAGCGCGTGCTGCCCGCCCCACTCCAGCCCGACCTCGGTGGCGTAGACCTGCGAGTCATGCCGCAGCTGCACGCGAAACCTCCCGGGTTCGAGCGCGAGCTGGGCCGGCCGGCCCTGCGGCTTCCAGACCTGCGCCACCACGTCGCCGTTGCCGTCGTCGACGATCAGGAAGTCGCCGCCGACAGCGGCAGGCAGGCCGAGCACCGCACCGGCGTGCGTGAGCCGCGTGATCACCAGATCGCCCTCGCCTTGCAGCTCCACGTCCAGCTGCGGGTGTTGCACCGCCGCGAGGTGCGCGTGCGAGCTCGCCAGCGTGTGGTGGTAGGCGTAGTGGTACAGCTCGTCGAGGTTCACTTGCCGATCGCCGTCGCGATCCGCCGCGCCGCGCATGCCGCTCAACAGGTGGTGCGTGAAGAACGAGCTGCGCAGCTGATCCGACTCCTGCGCGACCTCGTTGCGGCCTGCCGAGGTGATCGTCACGCGGCCGGTCCGACCGTTGTCGCGCCGCAGCTGGATGTCGAACGGCTTGTCGTGGCGTGCGCCCTTGTTGCGCACGCCAGCCGGTTGCTCGTCGCGGCAGGCATCGATCACCGTGACCAGCGTCGCGGCACGCGTCTCGCGCAGCAGTTGCTCGAGCTCCTGCAATCCGAGCCGGGTACCGGCGAGGTGCAGGCTGCCGGCGTCACCGTGTCCGGAGAAATACGCGAACACCACCGCATCGCGTACCTGCGCGCGCGCCAGCTTCTCGCGTAGTCCACGCAGCGCCGCCCGCACCGCATCCGCGTCCGCACCGCGCAACAACACTGCGTCCTCGGGCGCCACGTCACCGAGCTCGACGAGCAGCGCGTGCGTCCGCGCCGCGTCGTTCTCGGCCCAACGCAAGGTCTCCTCGCCCTCGTCACCCGCGTTGTTGCCGATCGCGATCGCGAAGCGCTGCGCGAGCGCGCCCTGTGCCGGCCACAGACACGCGCACAGCAGCAACACTCGCCAGATCATGGCGCCTCCTTGTGCAGGTGGAGGATGGCGTGCGGCACCTCGAGCGGCTGACCGTTCAGGAACGCCTCGATGTAGCGTTCGATCGGTTGGAGATCGGCTGAATGCACGAGGACCCACTGCTCGTCGCCGTCCGACTCGTCCAATATCAGACTGTCTGGCACCGTGTAACGTCCGGAGCTGGTGGGGAGCCCGGTATAGTACACGGAGACCTGACCGCGGCCGTCGCGTCCGAACACGCTCAAGTAGCCGGGAGCGCGCGTGTCGACCGCAATGCGGACGCGGTCGTGAGGCCGCAGCGGGGTACCCGGCCGGTAGCGAAACACGCTCTCACCGCGCTTCACGAACAGCTCCGCGGACAGCGCCTTGCCCTTCACGCGCACCGTATCCCGCGTCGCGGCTTGCTCGCGCTCGTGGATCAGGGGCCGCGCGGGTACGGCCAGCGCCAGCAGCGCCACCGCGGCGAGCAGCCCACCCCACACCACCGAACCGTCGCGACGCCGAGGACTCGCCGCTGGGAGCGGCAACTGCAGCGGCCGCTGTTCGACGAACGCCGCCCGCGAGCGCCGCCGCTCGGCCACGTACTCGGACAGCTCCGGGCTACGCTCGAGCGCGGCCTCGATCGCGCGGGATGTGACAGCCTCCAGCTCGCCGCACAGGTAGGCCTCGAGCTCGAGGTCCCGAATCGGAGCAAAGCGTCCGCGGATCTGGTCCTTCACGACTGCTCCTTGGCCAGCCGCTCGGCCTGCGCAAGGAACCGCTCCAGCTTGCGCCGCACGGTCCGCTCGTTGATCCCCAGCCGCTCCGCGATGCTCGCCAGGTCCAGCTCGTCGAAGTAGCGGTGCAGCACGATCGCGCGCACGTCCTCGGGGGTCCGCGCCAGCAAGCGCACCACGAGATCGTGCTGCTCGAACACCTCGTCCACGCCGTCGCGCTCGGCGTGCAGGAACACCGCGACCTCGGCGGCCGTCGGCGGCGGCCGGAGCTTGCCCACGGCGTCGAAGAAACAGCGATCGGCCAGGGTGAACAGCCACGTCATCGGGCTCGAATCGCCGCGGAACGAATCGCGGTAACGGTGCGCGCGCAAAAACACCTCCTGCGTGAGATCTGAGGCCCGTGTCTGGTCGCGACACAGCCGCAGACAGCGTCGAAAGACACTCTCGCCGTAGCGCCGATACCAGCCGTCGATGTCCACGCCGTCCCCCCTTAGACTGCCCTGGGCGGGCCGGATCGGACATCGAACTGAAGGTTTTGTGCGGCGCCCCAGGCCTGGGACTGGCCCTCCGGGCGCGGCGCTACGGGACGAATTGCACGGGCGTCGCCGTGCAGGCGTCGTCGACCCGTTCGTATGGCGCCTCCAGGAAGCGCTCGACGAGCGCGGGCGCACAGGCGCTGTTTTCGCTGGCTAGATGACCCGCTGCCGCCACTATCGTCAGCTGGCCGTTCGCCAGATAACGCAGGGCACGCCGTGCGTACTCCGGCGGCGTCACGTGATCGAGCGCGCCCGAGATCAAATAGGTCGGGATGTCCGTGGTGAACCGGGCATACAAGCTCTGCGGTGCCTCGGGAACGGGCCACACCGCACAGGTTTCGTACTCCGCCCGCGGCGGTGCAATGGAGATGCGCTGCACGATTGCGTTCGTGCCGGCTGCTCGCCGCTCCAGCTCTTCGGGCGAGCCGATGGTCAACTCCTCGGAGCACCACACCGAGTTGTGAAGCGGGAGCGAGAAGAACAGCGACTGATCGATGGGCGGCAGCGCGAAGAAGGCGGTGACGACCGGGACCCACAGCGAGGCATCGCCCTGGAGCGCGAGCGCGACCGCCTTCGGCAGGGTGCTGGCGCTCTGCGGATTGCTGAATGCTTGCTGCAGGAAGATGCCGAGCAGATCTGCGGTCAGCTGCAGCGGCACACCGGACGCAGAGACTCCCAAGTCGATCGGCTGTTCTAGCAGCCGAGCCAGCAGCACATCGACGTTGTCCGCGAAATTGCCCTGGGCTGCACACGCAGACTGAGCCGCGCACATGCGCGTGAACTCGTCGAGTGCGCCTTGCGCAGATTGTGGGGAGCGAACCATGGTTCCCCCGGTGGGTCGAGGCGGCGACACCAACACGGCGCTCTCTACCCAGTCTCGCGCGTGACGCAGCGTCTGCAAGCCCAGGAACGCACCGTACGACACACCATAGATGACCACCTTCCGCAACCGAAGCGCCGCGCGAACGCTCGCAACGTCGCGCGCGAGCGTGGGGGTGTCGTACGCGTCCAAGTCGACGCCCTGCGCGCTCAGCAGATCCGCGCAGCGCACGGCGTCTTGTTGCGCGGGCGTGAGGATACTCGCAGCCGCTGGCGGCATCGGAGGCGGACAGCCGAGCCGCGGCTCGCTGAAGCCGGCACCGCGTGGATCGATCAACACGACGTCGCGCTGCGAGCGTAGTCGGCCCATCACACCGGTGGTGATCACCTGTCCAGCGATCCCCGAGAGAGCTTGACCCGGGCCACCAGTGAGGAAGAAGACGGGTGTGCGCGGTCGCAGCGCCTGCGTGTGTGCAATCACGACGAAGATGCGCAAGCGACGGGTGCGAGAGCGGTGTTGCCGGTAGTTCTCGGGCACCTCGACGTAGCCACATTCCACGTCGGGAAGCCCCTGCGCGTCGACTGACTCGCGCACCACGCTCGGACAGGCCGCTGGTTCGAACCGCTCCTGTGCGCGAACGCCACCCGTGTAGCCCATCAGCAGTGCGACTGCGGCCACGAGTACAGACCACTGCGCCTCGAACAGCCGTTCGTTCGTCATCGTGATCCCCACGATCGTTGGATGTGGAGACGCGAGTCTATCAGCTTCCCGGGATGGGGTTCTTCCCCTTTTCACAACTTCTTTGACCGCAATCCCTCTGTGCAGGGTTCGTCCTGACTTGTTAGTCGATGAGCCACTGCACCGGAGGTGATTGTGGCTATCCAGTTCCGAGTCCTGATCGGCGTTTTGTGCATCATCGGCCTGATGGCCTGCGCCGCGGACTCCGGCGGCGACGACAGCATGTCGGGCGATCGCGCGGTCGTCACGACGCCATCGACCTCCAATGCAGGCTCGGGCGCAAGCGCCGCGCGTTCACCCGCCCGGAGCGTCAGCTCCCCGATGTCACCTGCCGCTCCCAGCGGCGCGCCCGCTGCTCCTCCGGCCGCACCGGTCACGCCGGCGCCGATGACGACGCCACCGCGCCCCGGCATGCAACCGCCGCCCCCGGCGATGACGCCGAACCCCACGCCGCCGACGGTCGCACCACCGCCGGCGCCGAGCGGTGATCCGAACGGCAGCGGCGGCGTGGTCAGCATTCCGGACACCAAGTGCGGCCCAGCCGCCGGCCTGGATGCGTTCGTGGCCGGCACGGGCATTCCGGGTCCAGGCACGCCCAACGTGAAGATCGGTGGCCGCGACGTGGTGCTCAGCTATCCGTGCGACGTGCACGAAGGCGCGCACGTCACGTTCATCTTGAACCTGCACGGCACGATGCCGGACGAGACGCTCAAGACCTATCAACACGGCTATTTCAGTGCTCACAAGTACGTCACGTCGCACAAGCTGATCGTCGCCACGCCGATCTCGAAGTCCCCGGTGGGGCAGTGGGGAAACATGGACGGCGGCGTCGACGTGCCGCACCTCTACGAAGTCATCAAGTGGGTCTACGAGAAGTTCGGCAAGCTCCAGATCACCGGGATGTGGGTCGGCGGACATTCCTGGGGCTCGGCCTTCGCGAAGACCTTCGTCTGCGACGCCATGCTGAAGGACAAGGTGCGCGGCGTCATCGGCATGTCCGGAGGCGCGACCGCGGCCGCCGGAGGCGATTGCGCGGCGAGGATCTCGCAGATCCACACGGTCGGCGAGATGGAAGGTGGCGAAGGTGGCGTGCCGAACCAGACCGCGATCGCAGCGGCTCATGGCTGCGATGGCATGCTGCCCAAGAAGGACATCGGCAACGGGCAGATGCTCTACGACTGGCCCAATTGCGACAAGGGCTGGGTTCACTTCAACTTCGTGATGGGCAACCACGAGCACATCACGGCCATGGACGATCCGGTCGTGAAGTACATCGTCGACGCGATCAAATCGACCGAGAAGTGAGCCGCTAGCGATAGCTGCGCGGTGGGACGCCCTTCCAGCGCTTGAATGCGCTGACGAACGACGACGCGTCCGCGTAGCCGAGGCGACTCCCGATCTGCTCCACCGTCATCTGACTCGTCGCCAGCAACTGTTCTGCAATGCGTTCGCGGACCTCCTCGAGCAACGCTCGATAGGAGGTCTGCTCGCGTTGCAGCTGGTTGCGCAGCGTCCGCGTGCTCATGCCCAGCTCGGCCGCGACGCGCTTCATGCTCGGGAACTCGCCCGGATTGCGGAGAATCCTGCCGCGAACCCGACCCGCAACGCCCGATCGCACGCCACGCTGCTCGAGCAGGGCGCGACAGTGTTGCTCGCTCACTCGCTGCCCGAACTCGTCGGCGAGCGGCAGCTTGGTGTCGAGCACGGTCGGGTCGAAGCTGATGCAGTTGAGCTCGGCGTTGAAGCGCGGCGTGACCGCAAACACCCGCTCGAACTCCGGCGCGTAGTGCGGAGCCTGCGCCTCGAGACGCAACATCGTGAACGGGATCATGTGGCCGAGCAGGTCGCGTTCGAACGTGATCAGAGCCGCGATGTCGCGCTCGATCAACGTCGCGCGCACGTCCTCCGGGTTGTCGGATCCGTCGTAGATCAGCAGACCTTCGTCGCCCTCCAGCTGAAAACTGACGCGGTTGAAGGAGAACGAGAGGTCGAAGTAGCGCAGCCCGAATTCCATCGCTTGCCCGAGCGTCGAGCTGCTGAGCGCAGCGAACCCCCAGATGCCGTGCGTGGTCGCGCGATAGCGGAGGCCCGCGAGCAACCCGAACGGAATTCGCGGGTCGAGCGCGCCCAGGATGTTGCGCAGGACGTCGAGCTCTTGCGTGCCGGCGATCTCGCACGCTGGATCGGCGAGCTCGCTCTGGGTCAAGCCCGTACCCCTCACGCAGTGCTCGAACGACACGCCGTACTCTCCGGCGAGTCGAATCATCAGCTGCGTGCTGGCCGAGGCCCGGGCCAGGCTCCAATGCGGCATCGCGTACAGCTCCTACGCAGGGCGACCCGATAGTTAATCGCGAACCCAGAGCCACGCGCAACGCAGTGAACTTTCCCTCAGTGGCCATTTTCACGCGCGCCCGCGGTCAGACTGTGTCGATTTCTGCGAACCGTTTTCGTTGCCGCGCGACAGACCAGGCGATCCATCGCCAAAAGAGGTCGTGTCGAATGTCCGAGCCACTTCTCCCCAACCCGCAGCGCCCAGCTGCGTCGTCCGCACTTCTGTTGCGCCACGCTGCCTGCATCCTGTGTTGGCTCGGCCTGCAAGCCTGCGATTCGGAACCGCCGGCAGATGCCGCTGCGGCGGCGGCGGGGGCCATGGCCCGCAATGGCATCGAGGCGACCAGCGGTGGCCCAGCCGACGCACCGAAGGCCGACCGGGAGGCGTCTCCACCTGGTAAGCCGCCGGCCTCGGGCGCCGGCGCTGCCGCTCCCCGCGGCATGACCGGAGCGGGCACCGCAGCCCGCGAGCCGGCAGAGATGCCGCCCAAAGCGGCACCGGATGCCGAGACCGACGCGGGTGCAACCCAGGATGACCGCGACACTCGCTGGGACGAGCCTTACACCGGCATGTACACCGACGACAGCAAGTGGTTGTGTCGACCCGGCCTGCCCAATAACCCGTGTGACGCGCCGTATCGCATCACCGACTTCCACGCGGACGGCACGCGCAGTGTCAGTGAGTTGCCGTTCACGCCCAAGGACGTGGCAGCAGATTGCTTCTACGTCTACCCCACGGTGGACACGGGCTTGTTCGCCGCCCCGCGCAACCTGGACTTCCCGCAGATCGACATCCCGACTGTGCTCGACGTCATGACGAGTCAGGCGCTGCCGTTCCGCCCACTCTGCCGAGTCTTTGCGCCCGTATACCGGCAGACCTCGCTCGTATCGTTCACGACGGGTGGCGAGGCGCGTGAGGCCGGTCTCGAGAAGGGCTATGCGGACATCCAGGATGCGTTCGACTACTTCTTGCGGAACAGCTCCTTCCGGCGCCCGCTGGTGTTGCTCGCGCACTCGCAGGGCACCATGGTCACGCTGCGCCTGATCACGCGCCACATCCAGGACGATCCGTTGCTGCGAAAGCGCCTGGTGGTCGCGGTGTTGGCCGGGCCCCTCGGCGGCTTCAGTGTCCCACGCGGCGCACTGATGGGCGCTTCGCTGAAGGACATCCCTTTGTGCAGCTCGCAGCGGCAGACGGGATGCGCCCTCACCTACGCGTCGTTCATCGACAAGAACCCGCCGAACGCCGACTACGCGAAGATCGGCGGCCTCGTCGAGCCCGGGCAGGATACCGGCTGCACCAACCCGCCGAAGTACGACGGCGACGTGATCCGCAGCGCCGGGGCCCTGTTCGTCACCCGCTTCCGGCAGACTGCGCTGAGCGTTCAGCTCAACGTGAAGGTCGACACCGACTTCGCGCGCTTCGGCGACTTCTTCACCGCGCAATGCAAGCCCTCGAAAGAGGACCTGTCGTACCTCGAGATCGCGGTCGCGCCCCGCGAGGGGGACAAGCGTCAAAATCCCGTGCCATTCGAGGCGCTTGCGCTCTCCGACGCCTCGATCGGCCTGCACGCGCTCGACTATGGGTTCATCGCAGCCGAGCTGTTCGAGGCGGTCAAAGCCAAGATCGAGGCGCACACGGGCGGGCAGCCGTGAGCACGGCCGTGTACGTTGGGGCCTGACGCATGGGGCGCGCACCACTGGAGTTTCAAGCCTTGCTGCGCGCCGCAAACCCGAGCGCGGACGGCGGCGGCTTGGACCTGGAGGCCACGCTGAGCAAGGCTCGCTTGCGCGCGCGTGTGGCCGGAGAGGCCGAAGCGCCCAGCGTGCAGCTGGGACGCTTCGAAGTGCTGCGTTGCCTCGGTCGCGGTGGCATGGGGACCGTGTTCGAGGCGCGCGACCGGCGGCACGGCGCGCGCCTCGCGCTCAAGATCTTGCAGGCTTCGCCCGTCACCGGCTGGACGGAGGATGCGCTGGCGCGGCTGCAGCGCGAGTTTCGCAGCCTCGCGCACCTCAGCCACCCGAGCCTGGTGGCGATGTACGAGCTGCACGTGCAGGACGGCCTGCCGTTCTTCACCATGGCGCTGATCGAGGGCGAGTCGCTGCACGAGCTGCTGCACGGCGATCGACCGCTGGGCGAGGCGTCGTTGCGGGCTTGCCTCGCACAGCTGGTGGACGCGCTCTCGGTAGTGCACGCGCACGGCCTCGTCCACGGCGACATCAAGCCGTCCAACATCCTGCTGGCCCCGGAAGGCAAGTTGACGTTGCTCGACTTCGGGGTCGCGCGGGCCGTGGACGACCCGCACGGCGCAGGAAGCTCCGGCACGCTGCGCTACATGGCGCCCGAACGGCTGCGAGGCGCGGCCGTCGATCCGGCCTGGGACTACTACGCGCTCGGCGCGCTGCTTTCGGAGTGGCTCGATCATGCCGCTTCGCTGCAGCCCTCGGCGGCGGCGACGGTGTTCGCCATGAACATGCGCCGGTTGAGTCGCGGGCTGCTCGAGCCCGATCGCAAGCGTCGCTTCGCGGCCGAGCAGATCTGGACCGCACTCGACGTGCCGGCGCCCGCGGCGCGACTCGGCTCGCAAGCCGACCTGGAGGCGTTCGTCGGGCGCGAGACCGAGCTCGCGGCGTTGCGCGGGGCCTTCGAGCGCGCGGGCCGCGAGCTGGTGGTGTGCATGGTGAGTGGCGAACCAGGCATCGGCAAGACGGCGCTCGTGCAGCACGCGCTGCGCGAGGCAGAGCGCGAGGGTGCGCTGGTGCTCGCCGGTCGCTGCCACCAGCACGAGGCCCTGCCCTACAAGGGTCTCGACGGCGTGATCGATGCGCTCACCGCGCAGCTGCCGCAGCTCTCGCTGAGCGACGACGACACCCCGGCATTGCTCCGCACCTTGCCGCGCCTGCCGGGGCTCGCGGCACCGGAGGAGGCGCGGGCGATGCGCCGCAAGGCGTTCGGCGCGCTGGCGAGCCTGCTCGCCGCCTGCGCGGAGCGGCAGCGGATCGCGATCTTCATCGACGACCTGCAGTGGGCCGACGACGACGCGGCCGCGCTGCTGGACTTCCTGTTGGGCGCCGCGCAGCCCCCACCCTTGCTGTTGATCGCGAGCCGGCGCACCGGCGAAGGCGGCAGCTGTGTCTCGACGCTGCAAGCGGCGATGCAGCGCTGCTTCAGCGTGGATCTGCAGCTCGGCCCGCTGGACCGCGCGTCCTGTCGAGCGCTGGCAGCTCGTGCCGGCGCGCCGTCCGACGCTCTGGTAAAACGCTTGCACGGCGAGTCGGGTGGCAATCCGTTGCTCTTGAACGCTTTGCTGCGCGACCCCACTGCCGCCCAGAGCGGCGAGCCCGCGCGCAGCTTCCACGATCTCGTGCGCGCTCGCATGCAGACGCTGGAGCCGCAGGCGCGGGAGCTCCTGGCGCTGACCGCGCTGTCCGGCGGCCCGGTCAGCCTGCGCCTGCTCGACGCCGCGCTCGCGCACGCGGAACACGCCTGGCTGCCGCTCGCGACCCTGCGCAACGCACGGCTGTTGCGAACGGTCGACGCAGCAGGCGACGTGCGCGTGCTGCCGCACCACGACCGCGTGCGCGATGCGGTCAGCAGCCTGCTCTCCGTAGAGGCCAGGCGCGAGAGCCACGCGCGGCTCCTGCACGCGGCGAAGGCGCTGGCGCTGGACGAGCCCGAGTTCTGCGCCGAACACGCCTTTCGAGCGGGTGCGTCGGGCGAGGCTGCACACTTCGCAGAGCTGGCTGCGGACCGAGCTCGCCAGGCGATGGCGTTTGCACGTGCGCGTGCGCTCTACGCGCGGGCGCTCGAGTGCCGCACGCCCGAGCGACCCCATGCGCTCTTGCTCAAGCTTGCCGACGCCGCCAATTCGCTGGGCGACCTGCGGACCGCCGCGCCACTCTACCTCGAAGCCTCCCGGACCCTGACCGGAGACGCCGCATCGTCCTTGCAGCTGCGAGCGGCGGAGCTGTACCTGCTCGGCGGCGCACAGGAGCAGGCGCTCTCGCTGTTGCAGCCGACATTGCGGCGGGCCGGCATTCCGCTGCCGGGGTCGATCCCGGCGGTGGGTTGGCTCGGTCTGTCGAGCCTGTGCGTCGCGGCACTGATGAGGCCCAGCGCCCGACGCACTGCGGACAACCCGCCGGACGAGCGGGCCGAGATCAGCTTTCGCCTCGGCTACATGCTGTCGGTCTTCGAGCCCGCGCGCGGCATCGCCATGCTGCTCTGGAGCACGGCGCGCGCGCTCCGCAAGGGTTCCCCGGCGCAGCGCGGCCGCGCCCTCGCGCAGCTCGCCCATGTCTTCGGCGTGCTCGGCTGGACGAGCGCAGCCAGCCAGGACGTCATGGTCGAGGAGGCGACGCGACTCACGCGCAGCGATCCCAGCGCGCATACACACGTGCTGCTCGCGACGGCGCTGCTGCGCTTCGTGCGAACCGAGTACCGAGCCGCGCTGGAATGCCTGGACGCTGCGCTGCCCGTGATCGCAGTCCAGGCCCCCGACGGGCTGTGGTTTCTGCAGCACGTACACGCGGTCGTCGCGTCGGTGTGCGTGATGACGGGTGACTTCACGCGCATCGACACCTTCGCCGCGGCGGCCGAGCGAGAGGCCGCCGGCTACGCGAACCACTCGGCATCGTCGCAGCTGCGCTGTGCCTGCAGTTGGCGCGCGCTCGCGCGAGACGACTCCGAGGCCATGGAGCGCTACACGCGCGAGGACCGCCAGCGCTGGGACGGCGCGCGCCTGAATGCCCTCTACGGCCTCGCGGTCTGGGCCGAGGGCCACCGCTTGCTCTACGTGGGAGCGCACACCGCGGCCGCGCGGCACATGGCGCTCGAGGCACCCCGCTTCGCGCGCTCGGCGGTGTCGCGCGCGCGGCCCTGGACGACCGCGCTGACGTACCTCTGGGGCTGCATCGCGCTCGCCAACAGCGAAGCACCCGGCGATCACCACGCGCGCTCGGCAGCGAAGTTCGCGCGGCGACTCGAGCGAGACTCCACCGCCTGCGCCCGCGGCTGCGCCGCCCTGTTGCACGGGGGCCTCGCGCGGCGGCGCGGCGAACACAGGGCAGCCCTCGAGCACTACGCGACCGCAGCCGCGGCGCTCACGGCCCTGGGTATTCGCGGGCACGCAGCGGCGGCAGCCTATCGCAGCGCGGAGCTAGAGGAGGTCCGCGACCCGGAGCGGACCGTGCCGTGGTTTGCGGAACAGGCGATCGCGAACCCAGCGCGCTGGGTGCGCGCGTACGCGCCCTGATCAGCTCCGCCGCAGCTGGTTCACGCGGCGCACGTTCAATGCGCCGTCCCGCAGCTCGTAGCCGCGCGCAGACAGCCGCGCCTGGAGCTCCGCACGCGCGGCGAACTGCCGGCTCTTGATCGTGCCGAGGGGGACCTCGAAGACCTGCGCGAGCTCGGATGTGGACAGATCCTGCCAGTAGCTGAGCTCGAGCAACGTCTGCGCCTCGAGCGGCAGCTCCTGCAGTGCCGCGCGCACGGCAGCGACGGCGTCACTGCGCTGCAATGCGGCGCTCGGGCTCGTGCCGAGCGCACGCACCGAGGCAGTGGTGAAGTCCAGTGCTTGATCGCGGCGCTTCTTGCGATAGTGGTCGTGCAAGCGGCGCCGGGCGATGCGAAACACCAAGGTCCGGAACGAACACTCGCCGCGAAAGCTCTCGCGAGCTTCCAGGCACGACATGAATGTCTGTTGCACCAGGTCGTCGACGTCGCCGGCAACCTTGCTGCGAAAGAAGCGATAGATGCCGTCGAAGTGCCGCTCGACCAGCGCCGTGCCCGCCTGCGGATCGCCCGCACGGAAGGCCTCGACCAGCGCGCGATCGTCCGAGTCTGCCACTGGCTCGCTCGTCACCTGCTTCGCCGGCCGTTCGACATTTCGCCTACGCTGCGACAGTTTCGCAGGTCCCGCAAGCACGCCTTGCTCCCTCGCGGGCGCTCGATTAGCACTGTCAATTCGATGCGCACGGGGAGCTGGAGTGTGAGTCGCCAGGATCGGCTGCAGTCATGCTTGCTCGCAGCGTGGTTGCTGGTCGGGTGTACCGATCCGGCGACAAGAGAGAATACCGTGCTGACGGTCACGGTGGACGCCGACAGCGTCGTCCGGGACGAGACCGTGCGGGTGGAAATCGAAGTCGATACGGAGCTCGAAGAGAGGGCCGGGTGGCGGGAGCTCGAGCGGCGGTCATTTCGTGCCGATCCGCGGCCGATCCACTGGCCCATCGAGTTCCGGCTGGATCCCACGCGCAAGGTCGCCGAGTCGTACGCGCTGCTCGCCACCGCACTCGATAGCCGTGGCGCCGTCGTCGCGCGCGCCCAGGCGATCCGCAGCGGGTCGCAGGTCCTCGAAGGAGGACTGCGCGTTCACTTCGAGACGCAGTGTTTTCGTCAGCCGCTGTTGTGTTCGGAGGGGACCACCTGCCATCGCGGCGCGTGTGTGAGCGCGCGCGACGACTCGCCGCTGCCAGCGGCAGACGCGGGGCCTACCTCGCCGGTCGCTGGCGAACCTCCGCGAGCACCGACCGATCAGGCACAGGGTCTGGCGCTGGAAGGTGGAGACTGCGCGCGAGATGGCGACCTCGCGTGTATGGATCACGCCAGCCGCTCTCCGCTGCAGTGCGATGGCGGCCACTGGCGTGCGGCGACGGCATGCAACGAGGACGAGCGTTGCGATACCGGGAACGGCGAAGGCCGCGGCACGTGCAAGCCGATCGCCCGGGAGTGCATGAATCAGCAGGCGAACGTGCCGTTCTGCGACGCCGAGAAGATGCTGGTCTGCACCGACCTGGTGTCCTCGCTGGTCCGGCCGTGCGACGAGCATCAGCGCTGCGCGCAGGGTCCGATGGGCGCGGCGTGTAAGTGCGAGTCGGGCTTCGCCCTGGACCGCGGGCGCTGCGTGATGGCCACCGAGTGCGGCGCGGACCAGGGTGGCTGCGATCCGCTCACGCGCTGCACGATGGGAGCGGCCGGGGTTCGAACCTGCACCGCGTGTCCGGCCGGTTACACGGGCTCCGGGGAGCTCGGCTGTTCGCCCGACTTGCAAGGTCTGACGATCGACGGCGGCGAGCTCGAACCCGCGTTCAGCCCTTCCGTCCACGCCTACCGCGTCAAGGTGCCGGTGGTCATGCCGCGCGTCGCAATCACGGCGCGCGCGCCCATGGGGTCACGCGTGAGCTTCGACGCCCTGCCCGTGGAGGACGGCCAGGCCTGGGCGTCGCCGGTGCTCGAGATCGGCGAGCGCAACGTCACCCTGCGATTGAGCACGGACTTCGGCGAATCGACCGAGTACGCGCTCACGGTCGAGCGGACCGCGGAGCAGCGGACGTACATCAAGGCCAGCAACGCCGAGCGAGACGACTGGTTCGGTTTCGCGCTCTCGCTCTCGGGCAACTCGCTCGTGGCCGGCGCGTTCCACGAGGACAGCCCGGCGACCGGCGTTGACGGCAACCAAGGCAACGGCGCCGAGGACAGCGGTGCGGCGTACGTGTTCACGCGCACCGGACAGAGCTGGACTCAAGAGGCCTACCTGAAGCCCAACGACACGAAAGCGGGCGATCTCTTCGGCACGAGCGTGAGCATCGATGGCGACACGATCGCCGTCGGTGCGCTGCACGTCGACTTCAACAGCGCTCCGACCAGCACCGCACGCAGCGGTGTCGCGTACGTGTTTGCGCGCACCGGCGGGGCCTGGATGCAACGACAGCAGCTGGCCGCGAGCAACGCGCGCCCGGGCGACAAGTTCGGCATCGCGATGGATCTCGAGGCTGACACGCTCGCGGTCGGTGCAGTGTACGGCGGTGCGACCAACGGACCGCGCGGCGGTGCCGTCTACGTGTTCGGCCGCGACGCCATGGGTTGGACCGAACGTCAGATCCTCACGCCGAGCGTGGCGAGCGGCCAGTTCGGCTCCAGCATCCAGCTCGACGGCGATCGCATGCTGATCGGTGCGCCGGGCGAAGAGAACAGTACCGGCGCCACGTACCTCTTCGTCCGCCGCGACGGACAGTGGAGCGAGCAGTTGCGCCTCCAGCCCGACAGCCTCGAAGCCGGCTCGAAGTTCGGCTACTCGGTCACGTTGCTGGGCGATCGCATCGCCGCCGGGGCGCCGCATCACCCGGATGGAGATTCGACCGCGCCGGTGCCGCCTGGAGAAGTCTACGTGTTCGAACGCGAGGCCGATCAGTGGCAGCAGACGGCGCTCCTGCGCGCGCCGACTGCCTACACGTCCGACTACTTCGGGGCCAACGTGCTGCTCTCGCGCTGGGGTCTCGCGATCGGGGCCAACGGCGACTCGAGCCACGGCCGCGGCGTCAACGCCGACGCGAGCAGCCACGATGCGATCTATTCCGGCGCGGCCTACCTGTACGCGAACACGGCGCGCACCGTGTGGAAGCCCTCCGTGTATCTCAAGCCCGAAAACTCGCGCATGGACTGCGCCTTCGGCTACCAGATCGCCCTCGGCCCCGACATGCTGATCTCGGCCGCCCCACTCGAGTCTGCGGCCGCGCGCGGGATCGACGACACACCTTCGAGCAACATCGGGTCGATCTACAGCGGCGCGATCTACGTATTTCAGTGAGGCTCAGACGTCTCGCACTTCCGTGTCCACTGCCTGGGCGATCGCGGAGAGCAGGCGCGAGTCGATCTGGTGGTTGGCAGCCGGATCGAAGGTCAGGATGACCCCGCCGATCGCCGTCTGTTGGCCCGCGCGTCGCGCCGCGAGCACCGCCAGGCGGTACGCGCGCTCCGCCGTGGGCGGAATGGATTCGACGAACAGCGCGGCCTTCGGCCTGGGCACGGGGACGCTCGGCACGCGCAGGGAGTCCGAGTAGCGCGTCTCGGATTCGTCAGCCAGGGACTCCAGCTCGGCTCGGAACTGCTGGATGCGCGCCAACAACTCGCGCTCGAGCTCCTGTGGCGGTTCGTGGGTCGCGCTCGCCGCCGTCAGCTGCAGGTCGTCGCCCTCCAACAGGTACAGGCAGCCGCCCTTGGCGCGCGTCTCCTGGATCAGCAGGTCCAGCGCGTAGCGCGCCCGGTCCGGCGCGACGCTCAGCTCCGCCAGGGTGTGCACATGCCGCAAGCGCGTCCCGCTCTCGTTCGAGCGCGCTGTGCCGGACAGCGCCAGGAACGCCGGCTGGCCATCGGACCGAACGGCCAGCGCGAGTTGTTCCAGCACCTGGATGTGCGCGATCAGCGCCGGGTTGTGCGTACGGCGAAAGTAGACCTGGGCTGCCTCGGCGTGCGTGACGTAGGCATCGCGCTCCGCAGCGGCGAGTGCGCACTGCGCCCGAGTCTCGTGCAGTAGACCGAGCAGCATCGGGTTCTGATCGGGCTCGTATTCTCGCAAGAGTGCCTCGAGCGCCTGGCTGGCCTGCTCGAGCTCGCCGAGCGCGGCCTGCGCCAGCACGAGTTGCCGGCGAGCTTCGAAGCACAGCACGCGGACGCCGCGATCGAGATCGGTGACGTGTTCGAGCGTCTCGAGCAGCAGCTGCTTGGCCCGCGCGTGCTCGCCGGCGCGATTGAGCGCGCGCGCGTAGTGGCCGCGCGCCGGCAGCCAGTGAATGCTGCGCCGGACGGGAAGCTCGACCAGGATCCGCTCGTAGAGCTCGAGCGCGTCGTCGTGGTCGCCGCGCAGGCTCAGGTAAGCGGCCCGCGCGCAATCGGCGTGCACGCGCAGTGCCGGCACTCGTTGCGCGGTCCGTTGCAGCTGCTGATAGATGCGTCGCACCGCGATGGTGTCACCGCTCGCAACCTCGCCCCAGAGCATCGCCGCCGGCAAAAACAGCTCCGTGTGCCAGGTGGGCACGCCTTGCAGCGCAGAGCGCTCGACCTGCTCGCGGTAGTGCAGGACGCGGTCGGATTCGCCCCGGTATACGTGGTGCAGCAGGCGGATCTGATCGGCCGCCAGCGCCCATACCCGCACCCCGGTCGACGCCATCTCGTCGGCGATCGCGAGCGTCTCCGGGCTGCCATGGTAGCAGCTGAGCAGACCCAGCAGCATCATCAAGCCGCCGCGCATCGTACGCCAGTGCGCATCGCCCAGGGCCTCGCGCATCGCCGGCTGTTGCAGCTGCGTGAGAGCGTGCGACAATTGCTGACGCGCGTCGCCTTCGAGTCCTCGCACCAGGAACAGCTGTCCCTGCCGCCAGGTGTACATCAGCGCGGGCAGCTTGCCCTCCGGGAACAGGCCGAGCGGTTCTGCCAGCTCGCCGACCAGCTCCGCACCCTGCGTGTCGTAGCAGACAGCGAAGGCGCCGAGCGACGCAGGTACGAGCGAGCTGAACGTGCCGATCGCCTGCGCCAAGGTCAGCTGCAAGCCGCTTCGTGCGCGCTCGCGTGCGAAGCCGCGTTCCGCCCAGCGCATGCCGAGCGCGAGCGCACGCTCCTTGCCCAGTCGCGCTTGCACGCGCTGCGCGAAGCCGAGGCCGGTGATCTCGAGCCCGAGCCGCAACGCGCGCGGGGCGTAGTGCTGGATCAGCTGATTGTCAGGGTAGTAGTAGACCAGCAGGACCAACGGGAAGAGCAGCCCTGCGCGCTCGTGCGCCGAGCGGCCGTGACGCTCGTAGATCTCGAGCGCCGCACGCAACCCGGCGATCACGTCCTGGCTGTCTTCGCGAGCCGAGGGCATCTGGAGGTACGCGCGGCTCGTGCTCGCCAGGAGCTCCGCACCGGCGCGCTCTTCCCCGGCGCGCAGCAGGTGCCAGCCGCGCTGCATGCGCTCGCGCAGGTCGTCGCTGGCCTCGAGCACGCGTGCGGCGTGGCGATGCAACGCCCGTGCGCGTTCGTCAACCAAGCTGGCGAGGAGGGAGTCGCGCAACCGTTTCTGTGCGAAGTCGTAGCGCGCGTCGCGGCAGAGCACGATCTGCTCCGAGACCAACGTGTCGAGCGCCGCGTGCGCGCGCGCTTCATTCAGCCCGTCGGCGAGCGCGAGGCACTGCTCGATCGGCACGGGCTTGGCGTGGATGCACAGCGATTCGGCCAGCGCGAAGGCGTCGGGGCTCAAGGCAGCGAGCTTGGCAGCGAACAGATCTTCCAGGCGATCGGGCAGCTCATCGCTCGCGACGAACGCCGGCACGAGCCAGGTGCCACCTTCGTACTTGACGATCTGTTTGCGCACCAGGAGCTGCGCCAGCTCCATGCAGTGCTGCGGGTTGCCGGCGCTCTTTTCGTGCAGCAACTTGGCGATGCGTCCGCAATGCGCGACGTCGCCGAACAGCGATCGCACCAGCTCGTGACAGGCGGCGGCGTCGAGCGGCGGAAGCTCGAGCTGCCCGCTGCGCATGCGCAGCAACGCGACGGGCTGCGGAGCGCGCACCTCGTCACCCTCGCGCACGGCGCACAAGACGAAGAGCTGCGTCTTGCGCATCTCCAGACCGAGCGTGGTCAGAAACGCGGCCGAGCTCTCGTCGGAAGCCTGCAAGTTGTCGATCAGCACGAGCACCGAGCGAGCCTGCGCCACGCTCTCGAACCAACCGCTCAGCGCCGCCTGAAAGCGCGCGCGCTGCTCCGCGCGGTTGGGCGGGAGCTGTTCCAGCGCGACGTCGCCCAGACGCTCGTGCAGCGCGGGTGAGAGCTGCGCCAAAAGGCTCGCGTAGGGTTGCGCGGCGTTGCGCGCGACGTCACCGCCGCGCTCCAGCAGATCGACCGCCAGCGCGACCGCCAGCCCGAAGTAGCCCGTGGTCAGCTGCGCATCAGCCTCGAGCACCAGCATGCCTCGCAGCTGCGCGTTCAGACCGGTCTCGCGCAACAGGCGCGTCTTGCCGCTACCAGCGGCACCCGACAGGAGCAGCGCCGCGCCCCGACCGGAGAGCGCGCGCTCGCAGCGACTCGCGAGCTCCTGTTGCTCGTTCTCGCGGCCGACCAGGCGGCCGCTCGCCAGGTAGCTGTCGGCGGCCAGCTCGGCGTCGCTCACCTCGAGCCCTGCCACGGCGCACAGCTGGTCGATGACTTGCGCCGCGTGCGCCGGCCTCGATAGCGGGTCGGGGCTGATCATCGACATGATCAGCGCGTTGAGCTCGCTCGGGATCTGAGGCGACAGCTGCGAGGGCGGGAGCGGCGTCTGCGCCCAGAACCCGGGCAGATCGCCGAGCCCGCGCGCTGGATACGGGTGACAGCCGGTCAGGGCGTAGTAGCCGACGACGCCGAGCGCGAACAGATCGCTGCGCTGATCGAGCGTACCGCGGTGCAAGACCTCCGGAGCCATGCAGACCGGCGTCCCCACCACGTCCACGGCCGGGCCGAACACGCCGAGCGCGCCGAAGTCGATGAGCTTGGCGCGGCCGGCGCTGGTCAGCCGGATGTTGCGCGGGGTGATGTCGCGATGTACCAGGCGATGCGCGTGCAAGAGCGCGAGCGAAGAAGCCACGTCGCACAGGTGCTGGCAGACCTCGCGCCAGGGCAGCGGCGAACGCTGCTGGAGATCGCCGCCGTCCAGAAGCTCCATGGTGTAGAACGGCCCGTCGTCCGTCAGACCGTACTCGTAGACCTCGATGATGCGCGGATGCTCGAGGCGCGCGAGCGTGTGGTACTCGCGCTCGAACAGCGCTTCGAGCTTGCGGCGCGTGTTGCCGCTGCTGGCCGAGAGCAACTGCTTGAGGGCCACGAGCGCACCCGTGGCTTCGTCGCGCACGCGGTACACCGCCCCCATGCCGCCCGCGCCGAGCTGGTCGATCACCGTGTAGCGACCAGCGATCGAGGTCGGCGGCTCGGGTCGAGTCAGAAGCCCGCCGCTCGACCTTTCGCTGTGCATTCGCCGAGTAGGATATCAATAGCGGTATGGACGCCCCAAGTTGCCACTGTGGTGTGAGGTGTGGCGCGGGTATAGCCGCTCGCGCTAGGGTGTGTAGCCCATGCTGACGCTCTACTTCGGTCCGGGTTCGAGCTCGATGGCGCCGCACATCGCACTGCACGAGGTCGGCGTTGCCTTCGAAGCTCGCGCCATCTCGTTCTCTCGCAAGGACCAGCGCAGCGAGTGGTTCCTCGCGCTCAATCCGCAGGGCACCGTGCCGCTATTGATGATCGACGACCGCACCCTCACCGAGGTCGCCGCGATCCTGTTCTACCTCGCGCGCCGCCATCCCGAGGCGGGCCTGTGGCCCGCGGAGCTCGAGGCGCAGGCGCAGGTCATCTCCTGGATGTCCTTCCTGGCGTCGTTCGTGCATCCGGCACGCAGCCGCGGCCCGGAGCGCGCGCGAGCCATCTACGGCCTGGCGGAGCGCAGGCTCCACGGTGACTGGGCCGTCTCTGAGTATTCGATCGCCGACATCCACTTGTTTCGGCTGTTCTGGCGCTTCAGCAACTCCACCGCGCTCGAACCCGGCGAGTTCCCGAAGCTCATCGCGCACCGCGAACGCATGTTGCAGCGGCCCGCGGTGCGCAAGACGATCGAGATCGAAGCCGCCTTCGGCTACGAGATCGAGGGCTTCACGCCGCCCGCCTACGAGTGGTTGAGTAACACCAGCGCGAACTCGCTCAATCGGACGAAGCCGAGCGCTTCGTAGCAACGCACGGCGCTCGGGTTCTTCGTGAACAGCACCGAGCGGTTGGCGCCGGCACTCCGCGCAGCCAGCAGCTGCGCGCCGACGGCATGCTTGGCGTAGCTGCGGCCGCGCTGCTCCGGCGGCGTGAAGATGCCACCGAGCTGCACGATGTCCGGGAGCGCTGCGTTGAATGCCGACAGCGAGACCAGCTTCCCCGCGGCGAGGGCAACCCAGACGTGCCCGGCTGCCAGCTGCGCATCCAGGAAGGTTGCCACGCGCTCGCGGGACTGCGCATCGTCCCCGCCGCCGAGCGCCTCGATCTCGTACGCCAAGCGAAACTGCAGGAGCGTGTCGCGATCCTGAGGCTGTGCCGGGCGACAGACGATCTCTTCCATGCGGGCAGGCACGCGCAAGGCCTCGAGCTGTAGCCCGTACAGGTCTTCGTCTTCGTCCATCTGCGCGGGCGCTTCGAGCAAGCCGAGGGCGGTACGCACGTGACGCACTTGCTCGCGTGGGCCCGAAAAGCCCGTGACCCTGCGACCGCTCGCTCGCACGAGGGCGTGTGCGAGCGCCTCCGCCTCCACGGGCGCCTGCACCATCAACATGCCGTTCCAGCTGTGCGCGATGACCGCGACGATGCGCCCCGCATCGAACACGGCCATGTACGTGGCTTCGAACGGCCGCCCGCTGAACGTGAACCCCGCACGCCGGATGTTCGAGCGCAGGAACATCGAGCTGTCGCGATGCTTGACGAGAAACGCCTCGGCGGCCGAGCGATCTCGCTCGTCGAGTTGTCGAGTTTCCATCGCCCGAGCTTACGTGCAGATGGCTACGGGCGCCACGCGTACGGCGGCGGCTGCGTGACTTCCTTGGCCACCGCCGTGTGTTCACTCGAGCTCACGATGCCCGAATACGAGCCACTCGACATCGAGAACGAGGCCCCGCGGAACTCGACGTCTCCATACAGCGTCGCGTTACCCGCGATGCTCTGGCCTCCCTCGAAGAAACCCAGCGGGTAGAACGTGGTCTTGGTGGTCGCGGTGCCGCTGACGTTGAAGGCGTTCGCGTTGTAGGGCGGCGACTTGCTGCCGATGATGCTGAGCGCGCCGATCGTGCCGCCCGACACGGTGCCGCTGATCACGCGGGCCTGGTCTTCGATGCGTGCGTTGCCGCTGACGCTGCCACCGAGGATCGCTGCGTACGGTCCGACGTAGACGCTGGCGGGGAGGCCGGACGGCCCGCATCCACCGCCGTTGGCAACCCGCGTGGTGCCGGATGGACACTCGGCCCGAGCACCGCCTTGAAAGCCGTCGGGCCAGGCGCGATCGAGCTGGACCATGTACGGGTAGCGGTAGATCGACGTGTACGCCTGATCCCAGTTGATCTGCTGCTGCGAAGACGGAGTGCCCATCACCACCAGCCACAGCTGCTCGCCGGCGTTGACGCAGAACTCGAGCTGGCTGTCCGCGCCGCGCTGGAGCCCGCTGTAGCGCGTGGTCTTCATGTCCGCGGTGGTCGCGACCAACCCCCAGCGCCAATCCGAGCTCGCGCCGTCCTGGGTCACGCCGCGAAACGTGATGCCGATGCTGCTCGCCGAGGCGTCGGGGTGCAATCGAACGACGTTGTAGCCGTAGCGCTGCGGCGCCCAGTAGTAGGGCGAGACGAAGCGGCGGTTCGTCGCGAAGTCGGCGTCGAGCGATTCCAGGCGCGTCAGGCGCAGCTGGCGCTCGGTCTTCGACGTGTCGGTGATCGGTCCGTAGCTGCCACGAAACGCTTGCGCGGGGTCGGTGTTACCGCCCGTACCGGACACGATCGGCTCGGAGTCTTTGTAGTCCCAGCTGACGTTGTGCATCGCCCATTCGCCGAAGAAGTCGTTGGCCTGGTCGATGCTCCACTTCCGATCCTTCATGATGTTGGTGAACGGATCGTTACTGGGGCCGGAGTTCCAGATCGCATTCACCGCCGAGAAGCAGTGCTTGTCCTTGAGGAACTCCATGAACTGCCAGTTGCAGTAGCGATCGCGCGTCGAGCCCAGGTACAGGTGCGGCGCGTTGAACAGCATCTCGGAGCAGTGCATGTTCGAGCGGTACTCGGCGAGCTGATGCGCCATGAAGTTGGCGTGGCTCTCGTGGATCCACCCGCAATAGTTCGCGCTGCCGCCGCAGGAGAGTCCGCCCGACACGGCCTGCACGCCGTGCGCGAACTCGTGCGCCAGGCCCCAGTGGTCCTTCAGCCCGCCCGTGCCGATCCACATGCCCATGCGGCCCGACGCCCACGAGCCGCCGGTGAGTCCGAAGTCGGAATGGACGTGGATGCTGGCCTTGATCTTGTTGCTCGAGTCGCAGAGCGGCTCTTTCATGAACATCGGCGAGCCGAAATAAGCCTTCCAGACGAGCTCGAGGTGATCGACCGCGCCCTGCGCCCCGGCCGGGCTCTCGTCCGAGTACACAGCGAAGTGCTCGGACTCGGAGAGCAGCTTGTAGCCCGCGTGATCGGGATCCGGCCCGCCCGCCTTCCAGGTGCCCGGCATGCATTGAGCCGGCGGCGCGGTGGGGCAGTTCGTCGCCCACTCGGTGCTCGTGGTGCCCGGGTCGCACTCGCCGGGTGCACGCGCACCTGCAGCGCCGCTGCCAGCGGCAGACCCCGCCTTGCCCGCCGCGCCCGTGGCGCCGTCGCCGCCCTGCGCGGCACGCCCCGCCATCGCGGTCATGGGTC
>DATEOF010000398.1:0-117514 GCA_035274465.1 Polyangiales bacterium | reverse complement strand
GCTGCCGGCGATCGGTGTGCTCGGCAGCTTCGCGATGGCCGTCAGCGGGCTGATCCCGGGCCGCCGGGCGCGCCTCTTGCACCTGCTGCTGGCAGCTGCAGGCGGGCTGGTCGGCGTGACGTTGATCTGCGCGCAGCTGTGGCTGGGCATGCTCTGTCCGTACTGCATCGTGGTCGACGTGGCGAGCGTCGTGCTCGCGCTGCTGGCCATCGTGCGCGTGCGCAGCGGCTACGAACCGCCTTTGCATTTTCCGTCTCTCGCCGCTGCCAGCGCCTTGCTCGTGCTCTCGACCGGCGTGCCGCTCGTGCTCGGCGGCGTGCGCGACCCGGTGTTGCCCGAAGTCGTCTCTCGCGAGCTGCGCGGCGCGCCCGCGGGGCAGGTCACAGTGGTCGACTTCGTCGACTTCGAGTGCCCCTACTGCCGTGAAAACCACGCGCTGCTCGCACCGCTGCTCGACGAGCACCGCGATCGCGTGCGCGTGGTGCGCAAGCACGTCCCCCTGCGCATGCATCGCCACGCACAGCACGCCGCGCGCGCAGCTTGCTGCGGCGAGGCGCTCGGCAAGCCGGACGAGATCGCCGAGGCGCTCTTCGCAGCCGCCCCCGACACGCTCACCCCCGAAGGCTGCGAGCGCATCGCGGCTGCGCACGGCCTCCCGCTCGAACGCTTCCGCGCCTGCGTCCGCGACCCCGCGACTGACGCGCGCATCCGTGCCGACGCAGCTGCATTCCAGGCCACTCGTGCGCGCGGCCTACCCACGGTGTGGATCGGCGAACAGCGTCTCGAAGGTCTGCAAGACCACGAGACGTTGCGCAAGGCGTTCGACGAGGCCCTCCGCGCGCTGTGACCTCACTTCGGCGGCAGCGGCGTCGCCCGACGAGTCCGCGCGCGGCGCCGTACGAACAACGCCAGCGCCGAACACAGCGCGAGCAACGACGTCGCGTGTAACGCGCGTGGCGCAGTCAGCGTGCAGCCGCCGCCGGAATCCTCGCTTTCCGGCGCCGCCGCGCCACCCTTACCGCCGCTCCCAGCTGCTGCAGTGCTGCCGGCCGCTTCGCCGCCCTTTTTGACGATGCGAATGTCCGCACACTGGTAGTAGATGCAAGCGGGCGGGTGCTTGGTCATCCACTGAATGAGCTGCAGCGTGCACTTCTCGCATGGCTCGTCCGGAAGCTTGACCGTCTGCGAGTACGACTTGGTCCCGCCGTATGCCGTCGTCGGGTAGAGGTTGTCGAGGAGCACGTTGTCGTGCGGTTCGGTAGGCACCGAGCCCGCGGGGTAGTCGCACGTGCCGGCAGCGGGCTTGAGGTCTGGATCCTTGAGATCGCCGCGATTTTTCGCGAGCGCGATGCGAAAGTGCCCGGGGTGATCGACCGTCTCGGTCCACTCGACGGTGATCTCCTCGCCCGCGGTGAAGGTCGTGACGGTGTTCGTCGCGGCCGAGCCTGCATCGGCGGTGCCACACGGCCCGGTCTTTTGTGGATTACCGGTCGCGTCGGTCGTGACCCAGGCGGCTGGTTTCAGCAGCTTGATGTGCGCGTGCGAGGTGGACGCGGGCAGGCACAGCGCGACGGTCCAGAACAGCGAACGCCCTAACACTGTCATGATCAGCTCCTTGACGCCGTCGTCCCGGCCATGCTCAAAGCGTGGAATGACGTTTGTCTTCGATCGAGCGACTGCACTGCAAGCGCGTGGCAACGGGAGTTTCGGCGGGGAAGTTACTCGGGACTACTGGATAGTACAGGGTCCCAACGGCGGGTATCTCGCCGCGATCGTGCTGCGTGGGGCGATGTCGGCGCTCGCGACCTCGGACCGTGCGCCGCGCTCGATGCAGCTGCGCTACCTCTCCGCACCGAAGGAGGGCGAGTTCGAGCTGCGCGTACAACCCGTTCGCGAGGGAGGAACGCTGACGATCCTCGGGGTCTCGCTGCTGCAGGGCGGTCGCGAATGCGTGAGCGCAAGTGTGTGTTTCAGCCCGGCGTTCGCGGGCCCGACGTTTCAGGACTGCACGCCGCCTGCCGCGCGCTCGGTCGAGGAAGCGGTGCCGATGGCCCGGGCCATCCCGATGAACTCGCGCTTCGACTCACGGATCGCGATCGGCGGTGCACCTCGCTCGAATGCACGCGCGGAGACCGGCGGCTACCTGCGCTTTCCCGATGGCCGTCCGATCGACATGCTGGCGCTCGCCGCGTTCTGGGATTCGTGGCCGCCGGCGGCGATGTTCCGCGCCGAGAATGGGCTCAAGGGTGGCCTGCCGACGATCGAAGCCAGCGTGTTTTTTCGTCGGCAGATCCCCTACGACGGTTTTCAGGCCGGCGAGCACGTGCTCTTGCACACGCACAGCGCGCTCGCGCGCGACGGCCTGGTCGAAGAAGACGCCGAGATCTGGTCGCACGACGGTCAGTTGCTCGTGCAGAGTCGCCAGCTCGCGTTGTGCCGCTGACTAGCACAGGCGACTACATTGAACGCCGGAAGATCTTACGCATGTAGAGCTGCGGCGTGCTGACACATGGGCGTACGGGTGTGAGATTAGAACGCTGACCTAGAACGCGGATATTCGCAAAATTCGCGCAGGTTGGTCACAATCATGACCCTCATGCCCGACGACGAACTCGAAATCGACGACAACCCGACGCTCGAAGAGCCGATCGACGCCGTTCAAGCCTGGCGCGAAGCTCGACGGCGCAACACGACTCCTAGACCGCTCGCGTATCAACCGCCCGCCGACGATCGCCCCACGTTGCCACCGTCCGTCGCCGCCATCAGCGGCGAGGAGCCCACCAGCAGCGAAGCGCGGCGCTGAGCTACTTCTTCATCCCCGTGCCGGTCATCGACATCGGCATCGGCGTGTCCTTCGTGACGATCTTGCAGTAGCTCGGATACGTCGACGGCAGGCCGCCCGCATACGGTGAAGTTCCGAAGCCGAAGGGATGCTTCTTCAAGAAGTCCCAGCCGGCGGCCTTGAGGCTCGGCGGCGCGCCGACGTGCGGACCGCCGTGATCGCAGTCGACCGCGAAGCCGCCCTTCTGCGCGATGTCGATGTCCTCGCGCGGGCTCGAGTCGCCGAAGTCGATCACGACCACGTCGACGCCGCGCGCGCCGTGCATCGTCATCGCCGCGGGCACGTGCGTCGGATCTTCGAGGACCATGTTCTGCGGATAGCCGCCTTGCCCGCCCGAGTTCGGCAGGGTTGCGGCCACGTAGCTCGAGCGCAGGTACGCCATCTCGCCGGCACCACCAGTGCCGTGCCAGTAGAACATGATCGGGCCCTTCTGTGTCTCCGACTTCGTGCCGACCCAGAGCTGGCTCCTGACACCCATGAACATGAGCCCACCGGTGGCGAGCTTCGGACACTCAAGATCGGCGCATGGATGTACGATTCGGAGCGATGTGACAGCTGTTTGTGTCAGCGCCCTGGTTGGGATTGTCACCCCGCGTTCTGTAACGATGCCGGAGAGTGCAACGACGGCGTCGTGTGTGACGGTTGTCAGCTCGGCAAGTATCCCTTTCCCATCGGGGAGGGATGGTGTGCGCCGACGGCTGCAATCACTGCACGTGCACTGCGGCCGGGGACTGGCTGTCTACGATCGAGATCTGCGACGCACAGCCGCTGGTTCAACCGTGCGCGCAGCCGCCCGACGCTGACACGACGTACCCCGTGTACCTGGTCGGCGAGCGAACCCTGTCGCTGCGGGCGGAGTTCGCTCGCGGCGGCTGTGAGTACGCGCCGATGCGCGCCTGCCACGCGTCGAGCTCGGCCGGCAGCGTACGCATCTGGCTCGAGCCCGAGGAGCCGCTGGCCGATTGCGACGTGCCGTTCATCGCCGAAGAAGTGGTCAGCGTGGCGCCGCTACGCGATCGCTATCAGCGCGAGGGCCGCGAGCACGGCACGATCCAGCT
Source organism: Polyangiales bacterium (assembly GCA_035274465.1). Lineage (GTDB taxonomy): Bacteria > Myxococcota_A > Polyangia > Polyangiales > JAFGIB01 > JADGRF01. The sequence goes on along the minus strand of DATEOF010000398.1, from coordinate 113,614 downwards.
CGACTTCGCTCGCGAGTCGCTGCCGTACACGTTTTGAAGCTTGTCTTTGCAAAGAATTGTTTGATTTCGCGAGGATTCGCGCGAGGATTGGGCCACCTTGGACCAGGCCCATCTAGCGCCCGTGGAAGCCGTCCCCGTGATCGGGGCGTATCCGGCGCTGGTTTGGTTGTCGATCGTGTGCGCCGTGTTGGCCGCGCTCATCCTGGTCTGGTTTTTGGCGCGCAAGCCGGCCCTCAACGGCACGGTGAAGTTCCTGTTGCTGCTCGGGATCGGGGTGCTGCCGATCGGTTCGGCCGCGACCGGCAACCTGGCCGGGTTCGAGTACACCAAGCACCGGCCGTTCTGCGGCTCGTGTCACGTGATGGGGCCCTACCGCGCCGACGCGGAGAACCCACTCAGCAAGTCGCTGTCTTCGATGCATGCGCGCAACGAAGCATTCGGCAGAGACAATTGCTACGAGTGCCACAAGGACTACGGGGCATTCAGCACCGCCATGACTAAGATCGGCGGCATGGTGCACACGTACCACTACTACACGCACTGGCATGACCAGCCCGTGCAATTGGCGCTGGACACGATCGAGCTCTACAAGCCGTTCCCCAACTCCAACTGCACGCGTTGCCACTCGACCGAGGTACGCGGCTGGCTGTCCATCAGCGATCACAGCAGCAACCTCCCGCGCTTGCGCAACGGCGAGGTCAGCTGTGTGAGTGCCGGCTGTCACGGGCCCGCGCACCCCTTCAGCAAGCCCAAGAAGCACGCCAAGCAGGCGCACCCATGAGGATTAGTCTGGCGATGCGGGTGTTGCGCATCTCGGCGGTGTCCGCGCTGCTGGCACTGGCGCTGATGGTGTGGGGCGTGCTCGATCCACGCCCGATCGCGCTGGTTGTGGCGATGAGCGTCGGCCAAGGCCTGGGCACACTGTCCTTCGCGCTGTACGCGCTGGTCGTCCTCGCCGACCTACGCTACTCGGGCATCTTCCGCGGCTTCGGCAGCCGCCCCGACACGCATACGCCCAAGCCGCCGGACGAGTCGGCGAAGACTTGAATAGGGGCTTCGGACTCCTTCGCGGCAGATGCGGTTTCCGTTCCGTGTCCGCGTTCCTGTTCCCAGTTGCTAGTTCTCTTCCGCCGCGCTCATCGCACTCAACCAACAATCCGAAGCCCAGTCACAGCCCGAGTGAGTTGATCGCCCCGTCGATGTGCGCATTGCGTCCCGCAGGAGTGATCGCCGGCGGATCTCCGCCCAGCGTGACCTCTTCGCCGTGACAGGTGAGGGACGCGCAGCCTTTGTCGCGTGGATGATCCACCGTCGGCGGCACGCCGTGGCAGCCGCCGCAGCCACCAGCGGCAGGTGCGTCCCATACGAGCGCGCGCTCGATGCCTTCGGGCAGGCCTGCGCCGTGACAGGCGATCGCGCGACACGTGTGCGCCTCGATGTTCGCGGGCTGGGCGCGCGCGGTGGCGCGGGCTCCGAAGACCACGTCGGCGGGCGTGCTCTCGCCATGGTCGAGGTGGCCGGGGCTGTCCACGGTCTGCGGCACGACGTGACACTCGGTACATGTCACCTCGCGCGTGAGTTGTGTGGCGCGGTGCAGTTGATGTGAGGATGTTTGCGGCATGGGATCGCTGCCCTTGCCGTGACACGCGCCGCACTCTCCGCCGCCGTCTCCCACGTCGACGCGGCCGTTCATGTGCAGCGCGGTATTGATGAGCTCCGTGCCGCTGGCATTGACACCGGCGTGGCAATCGTTGCACGGGCCGGCGTAGTGTTGCTTGGGCGGCGAGCCGTGGCAGTCGTTGCAGCCGAGCGGACCCGCTTCGTGAAAGGTCGGCTCGGGGCGCGCGCCGCCCTGGTTGTGGCAGCCCACGCTGCACTTGCCGGTCTGCGGATCGTACGTGCCATCGGCCAACACGACGTCGATCTCGCCATTGGCGTGCGTGTCGCCCAGCTGCTCGGTGGCGGGATGGCAAGTCGTGCACGCAAGCGGCTGCGAGCGGAGCCGCGTGCTCTCGACGTGTGCGCGATGGGCGTCGGGCGGACTCGACCCGAACAGGCACACGTCGCGCGGCGGATAGGCGCGTGCGGCGCCGTCGCCGTGGCAGGTTCCGCAGGCGAGCACGCCTTCGGGCTGGGTGTGGCATTGCGTGCATGCAGGCGCGCCGGGTGCGGACGCATTCACTCCCTCGGGTGTCACGGGCGCGCCTCGGTGACAGCGCCCGCAGACGCCGGCGTTTTCTGCATCTCGGAGCGGCGCGAAGTGATCGACCGCGGCGAGCTTGCCGTGCCAGTCGGAGGAGCGCGAGTTGCTGATTTGCAGCGTGTGCACCGCGCTGTAACGCAGCGCCACCTCGAGCTTGACCCAGTCGCTCAGGCGCACGCGCTCGTCGGATTCGAGCAGGTCCGCGTGATCCGGACGCTCCAGTACCTCGAGGATCGCCGGCCCACCGTCCGGGCCTGGATCGACCGCGCGCCGTTCCGGATCGCTGCTCGGGCAGCCGAGCGTGCTCGCGTAGCTGTCCACGCGATAGCCCGCGCCGGCGTCTTCTTCACCGTGGCAGCGCTCGCAGCGCGACTGCAGCACGTGCTCGAGATCTCCGGCGTACACGGGCTCAGGCGCCGTTTCCGCGCGCTCTTCCTGGCACGCGCTCGTCAGGAGGTAAAGGCAGGCGGTGAATGCGAGGTGTCTCCACATGGCGTGCACTCACTTGCGAAAGACGTGGCAGCCCTGGCAGAGCGTCGCCTCGGGTACGTGATCGGTCTGCTTGCTGTGGCACTGGATGCAGGTCTGGCGTTCGGAGAACGGCCCGGTGTCGTGGCCGCTTTCGTGGCAGCTCTTGCACTGCTGGTGCTCCGGAGTTGCGTGCAACCCGGGCAGCTTGGCGACGTTGTGACAGCTCGTGCAGGCGGGCGTGTCGAGCAGTCCTTGCTCAGCCCCGTGGATCGCATGGCACTGCGTGCAGCCGCCGGCGATGTTCCCGTGGTTCTGCTTGGCCTGGGCAGCGTGGCACGACTCGCACGATGCATCCGCGCGCCGCGTGCCCTCGTGCGGCGTGTGGCAGGTCAGGCAGTCTGAATGCTGCGTGCGCACGCTGCGTACCTCGGCGGCGTGACAGCTCGCGCAGCCGACCTGCAGCGGTTGCGGCGCGCCGGAGTGCGGTTCGTGGCACTTGGTGCACTCGGCGTGCTCCTTGCGCGGGTGCACGTTCGTGTGGCACGTGGCGCAGGCCACGGGTGGCAGCTTCGCGGCGTGGATGTCGCCCTGATGGCAGCCCGTGCAGCTCCCGTGTCCGGGATTCTTCGCCGTCGCCGTCAGCTGCGGTGCGTGACAGGTCGTGCAGGCCTGGGGCGTCTCGGGGTGCGCGAAGGCGTGCGGCGCATGACAACTCGTGCACTCCGCACGCCCGCCGTGCGCGCCGTGATCGTTCGCAGCTTGCTGCTGGTGGCAGCCGGTGCAGGCGAGCGCGATCGGCGCGTCCTTCGTCGTCGGATGCGGCGCGTGGCACGTCAGGCAGCTCTGGCCCTTGACGGCTGGATGTTGGGGCTCGATCTGCGTGTGGCAGCGGCGACACGTGGCATCGCCGGCGCTCTCCACCGCGTGCGGGTCGTGGCAATTCGTGCAGCTGTGCTTCGCGTTCGGGTTCGTTTGCGCGAGCACGTGCTGGTCGCGATGACAGCCGCGGCAGTCCTTGACCTCTTTCACGCCGAAGTCGTGCGGCTGGTGGCAGTCGGTGCAGCGCTCGTGGCCCTTCTCGAACGTCGCGTGTGGCTTGTCGTGACACTGCGTGCAGCGCTGCTGCGCGACACTGGCCGGCGCGTGCGCCTGGTGGCAGCTCAGACAATTCTGCGGGCCGCTCGCCAGCTTTGGCGCGTGCGCGTTGTGCGCCTCTTTGTGGCAGTTCAGGCAGGCCAAGGGCTCGGTCGATGGCGTGGCGTGCGGGTTGTGACACTGCTTGCAGGCCTCGGTGGCGTGCGTCGTGACCGCGTGCACTGCGCCTTGAGGCTTCGTGTGGCAGTCCAGGCAGGCCCACGGATCGGGCCCGCCTTCCTTCGGGCCGAAGGCATGGCAGCTCGCGCAGTTCGCCACGCCGCCCTGCACATCGGCGTGCACGCCGTGCTCAATCGTGGCGCGATCTGCGTGACATTCCGCGCAGACGTGAAAGTCCGGCCGAGTGAAGGTGGCAACCTCGCCGTGGCACTTGGTGCACGCGATGCCCTTCTGCGTCACGTGCACTTCGTGACCGTGGCCGCTGCGAAACTCACGCCAGCTCTCCGGTACCGTGGTGACGGGCACCGGTGGCAAGGATGCCTTGCGCGTGCGCGTCACCCAACCAGCGACCAAGGCTCCACCCGCCACGAGCGCGACCGCCAGCAGCCCGAGCGCGATCTTCCAGCCGCGCCTCACATGCCCCCCACGTGGCACATGCGGCATGGCAGCTCCTGCATGGGCTTGTTGGAGTGGAAGCCGGGAGGATGCGGGTTGCCGCCGGGACCGCCGACGCGGTGGCAACCGACGCACAGGCTCTCGCCCGAGCCGCCATGGCAACTGGCGCAGCTGACCGGGTTCATGCGCGCCGCGCTGCCGTGAGGGCTGCCGCCGCCGCTCGTGCCCACCCAGCCCGCGGGGTGCGGGCTCGCGTGCGTGGTGCTCGCGCTGAGCAAGCCGCGCTGTTGGTGGCAATCGCGGCAGTAGCTCTCATCGCGATGGCAAGTCGTGCACGTTGCGGGATCGAGCTTGGCCTCGATGCTGTGCCGCGCCAGGAAGCCCTGGGCGTGCATGTCGGGTCGGCGCACGTCTTCGAAGTGCAGCGTCGAGGGAAGGGCGGGCACGTTCGTGCCGTGGCAGCTCGCGCACTCGCTCTCGGCATGACAGCTGCTGCACAGGTCGCGCGAGCTGGTGGCTGCCATGCCGTGGCGCGCCATGAAGTCGGCGCCGTGCACGACGTGGCTGGCCGGCCGCGTGCCTTCGGCCTCCATGTTCACGTGACAGGGTGTACACGCGCGCGAGTTCCAGGCGGTGCGGTGCTCGTGGCAGCTGAGGCACGTGGCCATGGTCGGGCGCAACGGACCATCGACCTTGCCCACCGCTTCGTGGCAACGCGTGCAGCGCCCCGCGGTCGTGCCGCTGTGATCGCGGTGCGAGAAACGTAGATGCGTCTTGGCTTCGGCGGCTGCCTCCCGATCTTCGCGGCGGCCGTGACAATTGCCGCAAGGGTTCGGGTCGTGCGGCTGGGCGTGACAGGCGAGGCAACCGCTGGTCGGAGGCAGCTCGGTCTTCGTCGTTTCGTCGCTCTGGGCCGTGCTGGTGTGGCACTGCACGCAGGAGATGCCTTTGATCACATGCGCACGGTGCGCGAACACGCGCTCGGTCTTCGGACGCACGCCGAGCAGGCCCGCACACGCGGCGAGGCCGAGGAGCAGCACGACGAGGATTTTGTGTATGCCGCTCATGGCTGCAACTGCGCCTGGTAACCGATGCGGAGCATCGCGTAGATATCGCGTTCGTATTCGGGCGTGGCGCGCAGGCCGACAGCGGCGGCCACCAACCAGCGCGCCGAGGGTGTCCAGCTCGCACCCAGGCGCAGCCAGGGCCAGAGCTTGCCGCGTTCGCGCGGGTCATCGGCCGCGACGAGCTCTGCGCTGGCGTTCGCTTGCACGACCTCGGCGATCGGCACTTGCGCGCGGATCGCCCCGCCGATGAAGCCTTCGTCTGCGAGCTTGCGCCGGATCACTTCGACGCCGATCTGGCCGGGCCCCGAGTCGGTCAGGCTCAGCGTGCTGCGCAGCGCGGCGCGATAACCGAGCTCGTCGTCGAGGCCTTCGAGGGCCAGCGTGCCGCCGAACTGCAGCCGCGGGAACGCGCGCCAGCTGACTTCGGCGCCGCCGCTGCTGCTGGCTGCGGCGCCGATCACCGAGAACAGCGAGGTGGCCGGCAACAGGCGCGCGGCCACGCGTCTAACACCGAACAGCTCGACCTGCCAGCCGTCGTCATGCAGCAGCGCCGCGCCGCGCAGCTCGGCCAGACCGTCTGCGATCAACGACCAGGCGCCGATCGCGTTGAAGGACAGCCAGGAGGTCGCTTCCAGCGCGGCATCGGCGCCGAGCTCCTCCGCGTCCAGCTGGCCCTGATCGCGCCGGTGCAGGTAGGAGATGCCGAGCCCGAGCCGGTCCGAGATGAGTTGCTGCCCGACGCGGCCGCCGACCAGCCAGTCGTAGTCGCGCGGGCCGAACTCGGGCATCACGGGCAATCCCGCGAACACCGAGAGGTGCGAGCCGCTGAAGGCGCGCAGCACGAGCTCGGCGCCGTCGATCTGCACTGGCCCCACCGCGCCCGTGCCGACGATGAAGCGTCCGAGCCGAGCTTGCCCGAAGCCGTGCGGCTCACGGATCAACACGCTGACTGCGAGCACATCCCCTTCCCAGGCCTCCGTGGTCGCGCCCACGAACACCAGCGCGTCGACATCCACGTAGGGCGAGTTGCGGTAGCCGCTGCGCAAGATCAGCAAGCCCTCGGCAGGTCGGCCCTGCAGCAATAGATCGGCGCTGGTCGGGATGTAGGCGCCCGCCTGCGCCGCAGCGTGCGAAGGTCTTTGCAGCAGAAGCACCAGGCTCAGCCCGAGGAGTGACAGCGCAGGCCGCGGACCCAGACGAAGCACGACTACGGTCCGCCCAGGAACTGGCCGTGACAGAAAGCGCAACTGAGCGTCGCAGCCACTGGCTGCTGTGCCGCCTGGCTGCGGCGCGTCACCGCGAAGCGGTGCGAGGCGAGGTCGCCGTGCCGGTATTGAGTCGCCGGCACGTTGCTCGGAATGCTGTCCAGGAGCTCCTTGTGCGAAGCGCCGGCCGTGATGGTCTTGACCATGTGGCAGCGCGTGCACGTGAGCACGGAGGTGTCGACGTTCGAGTGGCTGTCGCCGACGGCGGCCTGCACGTGGTTTCGCACGTTCGTGTAGGTGTCGCCGGAGTGGCAGCCGGTGCAGGCGCTGTTGTCGGCCTCGTCGGCGAGCAGGTCGTGGGCATGCTCGTCGCTGCCGTGGGCGTCGTGGCAGCTCGAACAGGTCATCAGCGTGCGGCCGTTGCGCGCCATGCTCTCGCGCAAGAAGTCGCTGTACTGCTGGTGATTCGCCCTGGAGTCGCCGCTTCCGAACAGGTACTCGGAGGAGGCGTCGACCCGGCCCGTGAACTGGACCGCGAACTCGCTGCGGCGCAGGCCCGGGACCGGCATGCGGCCTGCCGCGGACAGCGGCGCCTCGGTTCCGCCCCCGCCCAGGCCTTGCGGGCGCGAGTGGCAGCTGCCGCAGATCATCAGCTCGCGCTCCGGCGTGATCAGGCTCGGTGACACGATGCGCAGGCCCCGCACGCGGGCCTCGATGTGCTCGGAGCCGGGCCCGTGGCATCCCTCGCAGCCGACGTTGATCTCGTCGGCGCGGCCGTCGCCGTCGTAGTCGAAGTCTCCGTTCGGATCGGCCAACGCGCGCGCGGAATAGCCCATATTGGCGTCGCCCCGCAGCTGAAAGCCGCCCAGGTGGCAGCCTGCGCACTGGTTGTCGAAGCTGTCGGCGGCAGCGGGCTGGCGCAGGGTCGAGGTCCCGAAGTCGTACCAGCGTTCGGCGTGATCATCGCGCCATGGCCAGTCATTGGGGTCGGTTTCGACCATCGAGCCCTGCGCGTTGTACTGGAGCGGGAGCACGAAGTAGCCGTAGCTGCCGTCCGTATGGGTGCGGCGCGCGATGTACTGCTGGCGGCCGAGCGCGCCACCGTAGGTAAGGGCGATCGGGTAGGTGACACTGCCACTGCCCGCGCGGTTCCTGAACTCGGCCGTGTACGCGCCGACGGACTCTTGCGGCAGCGTGGTCACGCGCGACAGCCGCAGCTCGAAGGCCGGGGTGACGGGTGTGGGATCTATGTCGGAAACCCGGCATTTTGCGGGTCCCGAGCGCGCGGCATCGCAGTCGTAGTAGTAGAGCGTCTTGCCGGCGTCGAACGCGCGGATCGCTGCGTCGAACGCGCTGCCCCAGCGGCTGATGTCCTGGTAGGGGCCGCGTACTGCCGGCACCTGCAGGCCCACGCGGTGCGCCGTGCGCATGCTGCGGTGCCGGCCGTGACAGCCCAGACACGTGGTGGATCCCGCGTAGGTCGCGTGCTCGCTCGGCCGGCCGCTGACGCGCAGGTCCAGCCGGGTGTTCACCAGCGAGCCCCGGCCCACGGCATTTCGACAGCCACTGCCACCGGGCAGGTGCGCGTCATCCGCGGAGCCCGGCCGGTACACCACGAAGAAATGGCCGTCCGGAATGGAGGCGATGCGATAGGTGCCGTCGGCGGCGATCGCAGCCTGCGTGTATCGAGATGCATCGCCGTCGAGTAGGTCTTCCAGGGGCTCGTCGATCGTGAGCGCCTTGGTGGCGTCGGGCGATAACGTGATGTCGATGGGCTGCTTCGCCAGGGCCGCCACGTCATCGCTCGGAATCAAATACACCGTGCCGGAGCTGACTGGCTCACCGCTGGGATCGCGGACCCTGCCCACGACGCCCTGTTCTTCGAGCGGCAGATCGGCCGAAGGCGCATCTTCGCCCTTGGGCCCGGGATCGCCTTTCTCGCCCTGCGCACCTTTTTCGCCCTGCGCGCCTTTTTCGCCTTGCGGGCCCGCGTCGCCCGGAGCGCCGGGCGGGCCGATCGGACCCTCGCACGCCGCCGTCAGCAGCATCGCCGTGAGCAGCCACAATCTGGCGCGAAAACCACTCATTCCAGGCCGAGTTGTCACCCGTTGCACCTGCCCTTGGCAAGGTTTTCAATCTTGGACCGCGGTTCGAATGTCGGTAGACTCGCCGGCAACAAGTATCAAGCCGTCGGAGGCTGCTATGCACGGATCGTGGGCGCGATTCGTGACAGCTCACCATGTTTCGCTGGTGATCGCTGTCGCGATGTTGGGTTGTGGGGACGATTCGGACGAGGGCGCCTGCACGGTGAAGCAGCTCGATGGCGGAGCCGCGGAGATCAGCTGCGAAGACGGCACGAGTGCGGTGGTGCCGGGTAGCGAGGGCTCTTGCACGGTGAAGGAAGAGTCCGACGGGACCAAGACCATCAGTTGTAGCGATGGCACGAAGGTCAGCGTGAGCGATGGTGACAAGGGCGATCAGGGTGACAAGGGGGATCAGGGCGACAAGGGGGACAAGGGCGATACCGGCAAGGATGGCCGCAGCGCGTACGTCGTCGGTCCGGGCCTCAAGGTCGAGATCGAGAGTGTGAGTATCCCCGACGATCGGCAGCCGCTGGTCAAGCTGCGCATGCGTGACCAGAACGATCAGCCACTCGATCGCACCGGCAAGTTCACGCCCGGCTCGGTGAGCGCGAGCTTCGTGTTCGCCAAGCTCACGAGCTCGAGTGGCAAGGTGGGCGAGTACGCGCCTTACAACGTCGGGACAGTCAACGGCACGACGGTGGGCAGCACGCCCCCCGCGCTGGCGACCGCCATGCAGCCGCGCTCCGAGAGCGACGGCGTGTGGACCGAGCTCGATCCCAGCATGGGCACCTACAACTATCGCTTCAAGCAAGCGCTGCCGTCGGACTACGACAAGAGCAAGACCCACACGCTCGCGATCTACGCGTCGCGCACGTACGAAGGTGTTTCGTACGCCTCCAACCCGATCTTCAACATGCGTCCGGACGGCGAGTCCGTCAGCGAGAAGCGCGAGGTCATCACCACCGCGGGCTGCAACGCGTGCCACGGCACGCTGACCGCGCACGGCACCAGCCGTCGCGAGACCGGGTTGTGCATCACGTGCCACGTCGACGGCATGAAGGATCCCGAGTCGGGCAACAGCATCCAGATGTCCGAGATGATCCACAAGATCCACAGCGGCTCGTCGTTGCCGAGTGTGAAGGGTGGCACGCCGTACAAGATCGTCGGCTTTCAGAGCAACGTGCACGACTACTCGAACGTCGTGTTCCCGCAGGAGACCCAGAACTGCGCCACCTGCCACAAGGGCTCGGATGCCGATCGCTGGAAGACGAACATGTCGCAGAAGCTCTGCGGTTCGTGCCACGACCGCACCGCCTTCGAGAGCCCGGCGCCCCCGGGATACACGCTCCACTACGGCGGCCAGCAGACCGACGACAGCCTGTGCGTGAACTGCCACGCAGAGGGCAAGGGCCCGATCGCCACGCTCGAGACCGACGTGGTGAAGGTGCACAAGCGACTGGAAGAGATGCCGCTGCGCGATCTCAACACCGGTGCGATCATCTCGACGCCTCCCACGATCACGGGCGAAGTGCTCGGCATCATGGGCACCGGTCCGAGCGACATCCCCGTGGTGCGCTTCAGCATCAAGGTCGACGGTCAACCGTACGACATCCTGGCCAAGCCGCTCGATCGCCTGCGCTTCACGTTCGCCGGACCGACCACCGACTACGCGGGCTATTCACAGTTCGTGGCGCAGGGATCGAGTGCGGTCGGCACGCTCGCAGCGGGTGCCAGTCCGGGTGAGTTCACGTGGACCGCGCCGGCTGGTCAAACCATCACTGCGATCGCGACCACGTGTGCGACGACGCCCGCAGGTAGCTTCGCGGTCGGCATGGAAGGCCGAATCGCCGGCATGGCCACCGGGCCGGGCGCGGTCAACCAGACCGTCTACCACCCCATGCACAACGACGTGTACTACTTCGGCGTGACCGACGCGCAGGCCACGCCGCGGCGCGAAGCCACCGTCGTCGCCAACTGCAACAACTGCCACCGCGATTTGAAGGCGCACGGCGGCTCGCGCAACGACCCCGAGTACTGCGCGCTCTGCCACACGGCCAACAAGGACTCGACGAGTATCCCCTTGCCTCCCGCCGGGAGTACCAAGCTCACGGCCAGCGTGCGGCTCAGCCACATGGTCCACCGCATCCACCGAGGCGATGACGGCGCGCGGGAATACAACGTCGGCGGCGACGACTTCAGCAAGGTCTTGTTCCCGGCCGACCTGCGTCAGTGCACGTTGTGTCACGTCCCGGAGCAATACACGCTGCCGCTGCCGAAGCTGCTGCCTTCGTACATGACACAGATCGACTCGACCGGCGCGCGCGTCCCGAGCACCACGTACTACCAGCAGGCCACCACGGCGGCTTGCGTCGGCTGCCACGACTCCACCGACTCGATCGCGCATGCCGACACGATGACCACGACGATGGGAGCCGAGAGCTGCGCGACCTGCCACGGCACGGGCTCGACGTTCGACGTCGATCTGGTGCATGCGCGACCGGGGTTGTAGCGGTTACGCCTGCGGATACTGGAACAGCTTGTCTTCGACGAGCAGCCTCGGGGTCAGCGCCTCGGTGTGCGCGAGGATCTGATTCCGGATGATCGTCAGCACCTCATCGGCGTGCCCGCGCGTCAGGTGAGGTCGCTGCGGTCGTGCGTCCGGGACGGACTCACTCTGGAGCGAAGCGAGCTGGGCTCGCAGCGATTCGAGCTCATCGGTCCGTTCGCGGTCGGAATGCTCCATGTCGTGTTGCCAGCGCTCCAGCTCGGCTTCGAGGTTGCGCCGCTGCTCCGTCAGGCTCGCGGCCGTCTTGGCGCGCACCGCACTCCGCAAGGCCGCGTCGCACTCCTCGTCGAGAAAGGTCAGCGAGATCTGCTTGCCGCTGGTCAGCACCAACAGCAGCTCCTGCGCGTCGACGAGCGTGGAGAGCCCCGGCAGCGACAGGTGCCGAGTGGACTGGCGCTTCGTCACGCTGGCGATCTCGCTGTAGTAGCACGCATGCGCGGTGGCGTTGTGCGCACGGCCGGTGATGAAGTCGTAGTCGACGGTGAACACGTCGAGCCGCTCGCGCGTGAGCAGGACATATTGAATCGACTGCACGGCGGGCATGAAGTCACCCGCCGGAGACCACCAGAAGGAGCCGAGGTTGCGCGCGGACAGGCCGTCCTTGCGCGGGCTTCGATCGCCACGCAGCAGCGCCCAGTCGCGCAGGATGAGCGAGCTCTTGTTCGCGGTGCGCAGCGCGCTCGCCTGTAGACGGCACTCGAGCAAGGCTTGCTCCGAGAGCTGCGTTGCGATCGTCCGCTCGATCTGCCTGCGAACCTCGTAGCCGGTATAGACCGCCGGGGACGCGATGTGCGGTGCGCCGGCCAGGATGCGACGCCGATGCAGCTTGATCTCCGATACGAGCGCGTGGACCTCTGCCGGCACCGACGCCAACGCCCTGGCGGCTGCGTGCTGGGTTTGTGCCTCGATGTGTTTCCAGACGGCGAAGGCTCCGCTGACGAGCGCCGTGACCACGACCACGTATATCGCCTCGCGCTCGGTGGCCCAGAAGGCACTGATGAACGCTGCGCTGAACGCCGCCAGTGCGAGCGAGCGGAGCGTCCCGGCCGTCGAGCCGCGCGAGCGATGATCATGGAGCGCCTGCTCGACGCGCTCGAGCGCCTCCAGCGCAACCCTGATCTCGCCTCTGCGCCAGCTGCGGATGCGCTTGAAGTCCGGGCGATTGAAGAAGTCCGCGAACGTCGTGCCCAGCTCCTTCCGCTGGGTCGGTTGCAGGACCTGCCCTTCGCACACCGGACTGTTGCGATGCTCGAAGTCCTGCACACTCTTACGATCAACGATGGCAGCGCGAACGCGCTTGCGGATCCGCAGGAATCGCCGCAGGTCTCCGGACATATCCTCGTCCGGAGCTCGAGCGCCCATTTGCGCGCCCCCATCGATCAACTCGAGGCCGTGCCTGTCATCGACGATCAACACCTGGCCGTCGGGCAGATCGAAGAAGCCATCGTCGAGCGAGAAGGGCTGGGGAAACTTGCATTGAAGTCTGCCGCCCCGAGACCACAATCGCAGCCCACTCTTCGACTGAGTGATCCAGCGAGAGCCACTCAAGCGACGCACTGCAGTCACAGGATGGAACTGCCACCACATCGTGGCTATCGGCCTGCCGTTGATCGAGATCGTGCGCCCGCGCAAGAACTGCGAGAGACAGAAGAAATCCCCGGACTCGCCCACCAACAAACGATCCGCCGTGCGGATCGCGGCGCGCATACGTGCGAACGGCACCTCCGTGCGCGTGCTCCAAACCACCAGCGTCTTGTCCTCGCCCCAAGAAACCAGCCGGTCTTCCGTCAGCTCCCACAAGCCGCCGACGCGAGCATCGTGACCTGACAGCGCGATCTCGACCTTGCCGAGGACATTCCAGATCAAGATCCGGTTATCGTCCCCGACCGTAACGAACCGAGTCGCCTCACCCGAGCCACCGGACAACCGCAAGGCGCCCAACACATCGCCGCTGTGCCAGGACAACTCGCCATCGTCATGCTCATCCTGAGTCTCGATGCGCGGCTTGATGCGAGGCCCATAGATCAGGCGGCGACTCGCGAAGCCCAGGTCCAGCACCTTGCGCTGCCGCAGGTCGTGAGGCTCGACCTTCGGGATGTGCAGCGTTTGAAGAGGGTTGGTAGCCAAGCCCGAGCTATTTATCACGAAAACAGCCCGAGCAGTGAGCCGGGTGCGGAGGGCTCTCCTAGGCCTTTTGCCTGTGTTCGCGCACGAACTCTCGTACGTGTTCTTTGTGAATGTTGCGCATACCTTCGGCGACCTCAGGGTGCGCGGCGAGTAGTGCTGCCGCGCGACCAGCGCCTGCCGGTTGTGCAGCAGCAGTGCGCGGCGCCTTGGCTGCGGGGAGCTGCTGCATCGCTTCCTGGAAGAACGGCGTCAGGGACGCCAGGCTGGGATCGCGAAGACGTTCGGTCCAGGGCTGGATCTCGAACCGCTCGCAGACGAACTTCAAGACTGAACAGTGATCGAACACCTGTCCCTCTGGGGGTCGCACGACGCTTCCCGGCTTCACCCACGGCGAGATTACCAGCGCGGGAACGCGCGGGCCGCGCGTCGTGAAGCCGTCGCTCGGATTACAAGCCGGGGGCGTGACGTGGTCGTAGAAGCCTCCATGCTCGTCGTAGTAGACGACCAGGACACTGCGCTTCCACAGCTCGTCGTTGCTGCGGAGCGACAGGTACACGTGCTCGAGCAACTCCTGGCCCGCGGCCATGGCAGTCGGAGGGTGGTCGTCGTTGGGCTCGGGGAAGAAGGGATCGATCAGCTCGAACTCGGTCCAAACGTAGGTCGGCTCGATCCAGACGAAGGAGGGTACGTCTCCCTTGGCGATGTCTCCTGCGAGCTCCTTCAGAGGGTTGAGCTTCTCTCCCGAGAAGATGTCGCCGCGAATGCCGCGCAGCAGTGCTGCCATCGGCAAGGGCGTGTCCGAGTAGATGCGCCAATCTCGTCCCGTACCTTCGAGCTTCTTGAAGACGGAGTCGTCGGCTTCGAACCCCGCGAGGTAGCGGAGAGCGCCCGGGTTGTCCTTCTCACCGAACGAGTGGCCGCACATGCCGTACATGCGGTTTGGAACTGTCTGCGTCGGGATGGGGGAAAACCAGCGATCGCTGATCGCAAACTGATCAGCCAGTGCGTACGAGACAGGCACGGTGGTGCGATCCAGGTACCCCATGACCAGCTCGGGTCGAAAGCCGTTCTCCTTCTCGTGTGCTCCCTCGAAGACTTGAACGAAGCCGCTCATGTCGCCCGCGATCTGTCGCGCCACCGACTCGGAGTCGTGTGGCGGATCGAATACGAACACGTTCGCATGCGGCGGCTGCAGCAGGTTGGGCAGGATCGGGCTCCCGGCGGCCGTGAGCTTGGCACGCGCTGCCTCGATGCCGTCGACCCCCTCTCGACTGCCGAACAGGTGATCAAACGACCGATTTTCGAACTGAAGCACGAATACGTGATCGATCTTCGGCATGTTGTTCTCGTCAGTGTCTGGGAACGATCAGTCCATCGCGCAGCGCGAGCGCGCGCAGGGATGACTTCACTCGCTCGAAACGTTTGCGTAGACGCGCGGCTTCGCGCTCGAGTGCGGCTTCCGGGGCGCGTTCGCCTTCCTCGTGCATCACGATCGCGATCTCTCGCCACGACAGGTTGCGATCGATGTAGAGCAGCAGCAGCGTGCGGTCCTCTTCGCTCAGGCTGTCGCGCAGCGCTCGGATGCGGGTCTTGACGTCCGTGCGGCGGTACGGCGCGGTATCGGTCGGCGACGCCTGCACCACCTGCGAGGCCACGCTCGAGAGACGAATGTTGCGCTCCGCGCGACGATCCGGCTGCCGCGCGTAGCGGCACGCCGCGTTGCGCGCGAGTGTGTACGCGAAGCTGCGGATGTTGCAGCGCCAGCCGAAGCTGGGCAGAGCGCGCCACAGGTCTTCGGTGAACATCGCGTAGACCTCGATCGCCGCATCTGGACTGCGCAGGCGAGCAGTCAGGAAGGTTTCGATCTCGTTGCGGTACTCGGCGAGCGCGAGCCTGAACGCCCGCGTGAGGTCCTGCGCCTCCCACGCTGCACGGATCGGAGCTTCCTGGTCTGGAACGGTCGTCATCTCCCCATGTTCCTCAGGCAGTAACCTGTATTGGCTAGTAATTGGGTGACCCATCCCCAGGCGGTAGCCCAGTTTATGGCGGCGTCTTCGTAATAAGAGTCACCTCGATCACGTTTGTGACGAGTTGACGCCTGTATTCTCGTGGGCGTCGATGGCTCAGGGAAAGCCGCAGTTCCCCACGACGATGAGTGGGGGGGTCGAGGAGAGTGGGTTCGAGGACCTGCTGCGGCGAGTTGCGTCCGAGAGCGAGCCATTCAATCAGGTGGCTGCGGTGCTCGGACCGGGCAGTGAGCTGGTCGGTGGCCGCCTGCGGATCGTGCGCGTGGTGGGTCGAGGCGGCATGGGCACCGTGTACGAAGCGTGGGACGCTGAACGCGGCTGCAGCGTCGCGCTGAAGAGCCTCAACAACCTGAGCGCGACAGGCATCTACCTGATCAAGAACGAGTTTCGACACATCGCGGATCTCCGCAGCGAGCACCTCGTTCAGCTCCACCACTTCTTCTTCGACGCCGGCAACTGGTTCTTCACCATGGACCTGGTCGAAGGCGTCCCGTTCTTGCAGTGGGTGCGGCCGCGCCTCGAGGTCGAAGAGGCGCGCTTGCGGCGTGCGCTGTTGCAGCTGTTGGCGGCAATCGAGGTCATCCACGAAGCCGGCAAGCTGCACCGCGATCTGAAGCCGAGCAACGTGCTCGTGAAGCGCGACGGCACGGTGGTCGTGCTCGACTTCGGGTTGATCGCCGATCACGTGCTCGGCGGCGTCGGGCAGACCATCCCGAACAGCGGCGTCACCGGCACGCCTGCGTACATGGCACCCGAACAAGCCGCCTCCGGACACGCGACGCCGGCGACCGACCTCTACGCGATCGGGGCGATGCTCTTCGAAGCACTCAGCGGGCACGTGCCGTATCGGGGTACTGCCGTCGAGATCATGCTCGCCAAGCAGCTGCAGGACGCACCGCGGCCGCATTCCACGCCGAGCACGCTGGATCTGGAGGAGATCTGCAGCTCGCTGTTGGCTCGCGACCCCGCGCTGCGACCATCGCTGCCAGATGTTCGCGCGCGCCTCGACGCGACGCCCGTGCGGCCGAGCCACATCTCGATGATCGCACCGAGCCGCTTGGCGCTCGTGGGTCGCAACAGCGAGCTGAGCCAGCTCCGCGCCGCCTACCGCAGCTCGCTGGCCGGTTCGCCGGTGATCGCGTGTATCGGTGGCGAGAGCGGCATCGGCAAGACTGCGCTGTGCAACGAGTTCAAGCGCGAGCTCGCCGACGGCGGACAAGCCCTGCTACTCGCGGCTCGCTGCTACGAGCGCGAGAGCATCCCTTTCAAGGCCATCGATCCGCTGATCGACGAGCTCAGCCGGAAGCTGCTGCACTTGCCTCCGGAGCAGGTCTCCGCGTTGTTGCCACGCGACGCGTTCGCACTGGTCAAGCTGTTCCCGGTGCTGGCTCGCGTACCGGCGTTCGCAGGTGCGCCGGGGCACGACGTGCTCGCACCCGGTGAGGTGCGGCGACGCGCGATCGGTGCTTTCCTCGAGCTGCTCGCGCGCGTGCGAGATCGGCGCCCGGTCGTGATCCTGCTCGACGACCTGCACTGGGTGGACGTCGATTCCGTGGCGTTTCTACGTTCCGCGCTCGTCGATCGCAACCCTTCACCCACGCTGATCATCGTCAGCTATCGCGACGACGGGAGCGGCTCCCAGCCCTTGCTGGATGGCTTGTGGGAGGCGGCGCGCTCCAACGCGCTGCTCAGCTTGGTCCACATCTCGCTCGGCCCGCTGGACGTGCTGGATTCGCAGTATCTCGCGGAGCAACTCCTCGGCGATGCTGCTCCCGAGGTCGCGCGCGCGGTGGCGTCGGAGTGCAGCGGGAACCCCTTCTTCGCCACCGAGCTGGCGCGGTTTGCAACCACGCGACCCGAGGAGCCTCTGCACGCGCCGTCGCTCGACGCCCTGATCAAGGCGCGCGTGGAGACGCTCACGCCGGCGGCGCGGTCGATCCTGGAGCTGCTGGCCGCCGTCGGCCGGCCATTGCCATGCGACTGCGTGACGGCTGCTACCGGCGGCAGCCACAGAGACGTCGACGAGCTGCGCTCGGCGCACCTGCTACGCACCTCGGAGCACGCGGCCGGCCTGTTCATCGATTGCTATCACGACGGCATTCGCGAACGCATCGCACAGCAGCTGACACCCGAAGCACGTGTCGACGTCTTTTCGCGGTTGGCCGCTGCGCTTTCGGCCAGGGCGCACCCGGACGCCGAGCTGCTGAGTCGCTGTCACGAAGCAGCTGGAGATCGCGCCGCGGCTGCACGCTGCGCGCTGAAGGCCGCCGAGTACGCGAACAACACGCTCGCCTTCGATCGGGCTGCGGAGCTCTTCCGGCGCGCGCTCGATCTCGGCTGCGACGAATGGGTTCACAACCTGGTTCGGCTCGGCTGCGCGTTGCAAGCTGCGGGGCGTGGCGCCGAGGCGGCCGGGGCGTACCGCCGCGCCGCCGAGGCCAGTCACGGGGACGCGCGGCTCGAGCTGCTGCGACGTGCGGCCGAGCAACTGCTGGCGACCGGCCACACCGGCGAGGGTATGCAACTGACGCGCGCGTTGTGCCGCGACGTGGCGCTGGGGTTTCCGTCCAGTGAAGGCCGTGCGCTGTTGTCGCTCGGCTGGAGCCAGCTGCGTCTGCGCGCACGCCGCAGGGAGAGCCAGGTGCGCACCCCGCGCGAGTCGACGGAGCGCGACCGCTTGCGTCTACGCACGGCGCGCACCATCGTCTCGGGCTTGATCGGCTACGCGCCCTTGCACGCTGCGAGCCTCGCCGCGCGTCACTTGCTGCTGGCCGATGAATCGGGTGACGTGGCCGAGCGCGTACGGGGCCTCGGTTTCAACGCGTACTTCCTGTCGCTGATGGAGCACACGAGCACGCTGGCGTCGACCATGCTCGCGCAAATGCAGGCGCTCGCGGATGCGGACGGGCGTCAGGAGCTCGTCGGCTTCAGCAGCCTGATGATCGGCACCAGCGCGTTCAACGCCCACCGCTCCCAGGAAGCCCACGACTACCTGGATCGCGCACTGCGCGAGCTGCGCGGCTGCGAGGGAGTCGAGTGGGAGGTCGACGCCGCCAACGTCTATCAACAGCTGACCAGCTACGAGGCCGGGAACTACCTGACGATCGCACAGACGGCTCCGACGTTGATCGAGGAAGCGCTGCGTCGCCGGCGCGTCTGGGCGGCCGCGATGCTCGGCGGGTTCGCGGGTATGACCGCGTGGCTCGTCCCGAATGATCTCGACGGCTATCGGCGCGTGATCGAGGAGGTCAAGCAGAGTTGGCAACCCATGGACCCACCCAGCTGGCCCGACTACGTCTTGCTGGTCGCGGAGTCCCGTGGCCGGATCTACAGCGGTGACGCGCAAGCCGGCTTCGCGCTGTACGAGGCGCAGGCTCCTGCCTACGCTCGCTCGCAGCTGGTGCGCGCGGGAGGTGCGGGTCGAGATGGCTATGTCGCCCACCGCGGCAAGTGCGCGGCGGCCGCTCTGCGCGCGAAGGGTCCATTGCCGGCCGAATTGCGCAGCCGTGCGCTGGCCGCGATCCAGGGGTCACTCCGCATCTTGCGGCGAGCCACGAACGCCAAGTCTCTGGGCGTGGCGTCTTCCCTCGATGCAGCTCTGGCGCTCGCGCGCGGCGATGCCGGCACTGCCGCGAAGGCGCTTCGCTTGACTGTCGTGCACTTCGAACGCGCGGGATCCTACATGCTGGCCGCCGCTGCACGCCGCCGACTCGGGCAACTGGTCGGTGGCAGCGAAGGCGCGGAGCTGAGCAGACGCGGGGACGACTTCATGGATTCGCAGCGCATCGTGGACAGAGAGGCCTTGACCGAGGTCAGTTGTCCTGGATGCCGAGTCTAACAGTCGAGCGCGACAGTGACCCTGTTCACGCACAGGTCATAACGTGCGGCGTAGACTCCTTGCCCGTGGAGGTCCGTGCACATGACACAACTTGCGCAGCAAGTTACGAAGATCGGTGTCCTCATGGTTCACGGCATCGGTCAGCAAGCACGCTACGGCCACCTCGAGCCCGAGGTTGCGGCGCTCGGTCGTGCACTCGCTGACCATGCGCGAGAACACCAGCAGCCGCCTCCGGTCATTCGAGCTCGTTCACAGGCGCCCGAGTTGCGTGGGGCCACGAATTCGTTCTGGGGGCAACACGGACAATCGCCCGTGGTGATCGAGCTCCTGCGCGGGAATGAGCTGGTCGAGCTGCACTTCCGCGAGGTCTGGTGGGCAGACCTGGATGACCCACCGCGACTGTCGACCATCGTTCGGTTCTACGCGTGGGCGCTCGGTGTATGGCTCAAACCCGGCCTCGAGGCGATGCCGTTGGCCGGGCAGAAATTGAGGATGCGGCACGCGAGGCGCCCGAACACGAGGCCGTCGCTGGGCGCGAAGCTCTGGTACCGCGCGTACCTCATGCTCGTTGCCGCGGTCGTGTTCCTGGCGCTCCCGTTGTCCTTGATCGCGCGGCTCCTTCGAGTCTTCTTCCCGACCACTCCAGCCACGTTGCTGGCGGAGTACCTCGGGGACGTGAAGCTGTACCAGGATCATCAGCGCGCGGGCGCAGACCGTCTCGAAGATCTGGATCTCCCCCCTCGCGTGTCGATTCGTGCGCGCATGGTTCACGCACTGACGGAAATGGCCATGGCGGACTACGACCGTTGGTACGTGTGTGCGCACAGCCTGGGCAGCGTGATCGCGTTCAACGCCCTGATGGAGACCGAACAAGCGCTTCCCAACTACCTCGATCAGCCCACGCTCGCCCGCGCGCGCCGCAACGGGCTCCTGGTTCAGGCGCTCAGTGGCGATCGCAACCTGACCGTCGAAGAACGGGGATACATGCTGCCGCCGCGACCGCACGCACTGGCGCCGAACCAGATCATCGAGCGGAGTCAACTGTTTGCCAAGTTTCGCGGTCTGCTGACGTACGGCTGTCCACTCGAGCGCTTTCGCAAGCTCTGGCCGGATATCATTCCCATCAATCGCGAGGCCGAGACGAACGCCGCCGCGTTCCAACCAAAGCAAGCGACGTGGATCAATCTTTACGACCCTTCCGATCCTGTCAGCAGCGTGCTCGAGTCGTTTGATCCGAAAGAACTCGAGAGTCACCCGGCTCCTCAGAACATTCCCTATCGCAGCCCATGGCTGCACCTCGTGAGCCATATCTCTTACTTGCGCCTGCGGTCCGGCCCGTGCGCGGCCCGCGCCTGTGTCAGCTGGATCCTGGACCGGGACGAGAACGCCTGGGAGGCTGTGCGGATCGGAGAGAGCGAGAGTAGGTTCCGCCAAGGCCTTCAATATGCGAGCTGGATCGCGATTCTCGCTGCGGGGTTATTCCTACTGAGTGCGGCGTCGCGCTGGCTCTACATCACCGTGCCGCTCTGGTCGCACCTGTGGTTTTGGCTGAGACTCGCTGCGGCCGCAGTATTCGTGAGCGGGCCCGTGCTTTGGCTGGTGCAACGCAGGGCCGAGAAGCGGCACGAGCAGCGCCGGACCGCCGCTAGAAAGTTCGCGCGAGCGCCGGCCACTGTGCCGCAACCGAGCCCGCAGCCTGCGGCGAACCCCTCGAACTCCTCGATTCCGCCGGCGAGCGTCCCGATGCCAGCCGCGGAGCGGCCTGAACCGCCGGACCAGCAGGTCCCGAGCTGATCTCATCAACCGGCCGTGTAGCCGCCGTCCGCGTACACGATGTGCCCGGTGTGGAAGTCGGACGCGCGCGAGCACAGGAACAGCAGCGGGCCTGCGAGATCTTCGGGCTCGCCGCGTGGCCGTGGCAACGTGCGTCGCGGTGCGGGATACAAGCATCGACTCGTGGTTGGCGTCAAAGGGTAAGGTCGGTTTGTAAGTCGCTCAAACTGCCAAGAGCTGACACATAGTTCGGTGAGATTTCGTGAACGCACTGCGGCTCTTTCTGTTCTCGCACTACTTCAGCCTCGGCGCGGTGCTGCCTCTGCTGGCACTGGCGCTCAGCGCACGTGGCTTGCGGCCCTCCGAGTACGCCTGGATCCTGATGCTGATCCCGCTCTCGCGCCTGCTGGCACCACCGCTGTGGGGCGCGCTGGCCGATCTGCACCTTGGCGCGCGGCGGTTGCTGCGCGCGAACACCCTGCTCACCGCGCTCGCACTCGGCGTGACGTGTTTCGCCACCAGCCTGGCGGCGATCGCGGCCGGGTTTGGACTGTGGGCGCTCGCGTCGAGCTCACTCGTGCCGCTGGTCGAAGCGAGCGCCTACCGCATGCTGGGCGCGTCCGCGAGCAGCTTTGGGTATATCCGCGTGTTCGGATCGATGGGCTTCGCCGTCAGTGCACTGGGACTCGGCTTCTTCGGCGTGGATCCAGAGGTGCGGATGCCCTTCGCGCTCGCCGCTGTGTCGTACCTGGCTGCCTTTGCCGCGACCGCGCGCTTGCCGGACGCGGAGCTGCCGAAGCGCGCACTCGCACCGGTGCTGCGCACGCTCGCCAGGCGCGCCGACATGCTCTTGCTCTGGATCGGTTCGACCGTCTACTACCTCGCGCACGGAGCGTTCGACGCCTACTTCGGACCGCACGCGCGCTCGCTGTCCGGCGCGAGCGCCGCCGCCGTCAGCGCCGCCTGGGCGATCGGCGTGCTGGCGGAGATCGCCTTGATCTGGCTCGTGCCGCGCTGGCTCGCTTCGCGCTCCACCCGCTGGTTGCTGATCGGCTCGGCACTGGTCGCTGCCGTGCGCTGGTCGCTGCTGGCGCGCGCGAGCTCGAGCGTCGAGCTGCTCGCGTTGCAACCGCTACACGGCGTGACGTTCGGCGTCTGGTACCTCGCGTTCGTGCACGAGAACCAGACCGGCGCACCGAGCGAGATTCGCTCGACCGTCCAGGGCGTGGCGCAGGCCTGCATCGGCGCAGGCAACCTGGGCGCGACGCTGATCGGCGGCTATGTGCTCGAGCGTTACGGCGGGCGCGTGCTATTCGATCTCGCTGCGTACGTCGCGCTGCTCGCGGCCGGTTGCTACGCGGCGCGGGAGTGGGTGCTGCGTGCGCGCGCGAGTTGATCACGTTCGTAAGCTACCCGGTCACTCGATGCGAAAAACGCTCTGGGTTTCGAGGGGCATGCCGTTCTCCGCATTCAGGCCGAGCGCCGCGTACGGGGCCTTGCAGGCCGGGCTGCTCGGGCCGTGGCACTCGAGCGGCTTGCCGAGATCCACACCGGCGAAGACTCGCGCGAGATCGGCCACGATGACATTCTTCTCGGGATCGAAGCTGTCCAACGCGATCTGATTGCGGTTCGGCTGCGCGCAGGTGAAGCCGTTCTTGGTCGAGCCGCTGCAGCCGACCGCGCCGACGTGTACGACGCTGGCTCCGGCCTGCGGCGCCACGCCGCCGTCGGCGTCAGTCACATCGCCCGGAGCGACTACCAGGCCGGTCAGAATGAAGCGATAACCCAGCGTCCAACCCCAGTTGGTCGTCGCGTCGTCGAGCGGCGGCTTGGCCTCCGCGAGGTCCTGGTGGTTCAAGCTCTCCGGTACGCCATTGACGAAGCGGATGCCTCGATAGGTGCCCCGCGCGACCTTGCCGGTGATCGTCGTGTTGAGCGCGCTCGTTCCGGAGCGACACGGCCCGGTTTGTTCCGTGAGGTCGATCAATGCGACATCGCGCGTCTGCGCCGGCGGGCGGTCGTCGAAGATGACAGGTTCCTCGTGGCCCGAGGCGCTGATCAGGCGCACCTCCTGGACGAAGAAGCGAAAGTCGGCCGGCCTGATGCTCGTTGTCCCCAGTGACGGGAGCGTGTAGCTCGCGTCGCAGTCGAGATCGCGCTCGCCGAACTTCGCCTGGAAGCGGATCGTGACCGACTGCAGATCCGACGCTCCAGCATCGTCCGCGGGCGAAGACATCCCGCCCGCGCCCGCTGCCGGCTTCGTGCCCCCTGCGCCGCTCTTGCCTCCCGACCCACCTTGGCCTGCACGCGGGTGCTCGGACGAGCCCGAGTCCCTGCCGCCGTCGGCGGCAGCCTGGTCGTCGTCGTCGCCGCAACCGAGCATCGTGACGAGTACAAGACAGGTGGTCGCTACACGCAGCTGCATGGCGTTCCTCATGTAGCAGCTCGGCCCACCCGAACCGCGCGAAAAGGCAGGCCTGCGACGATTGGCCGCATCGTCGCTCGGCACGCTTCGGCTAGATCCGCAGCAGCGAGAGCATGAGACCCGAGCAGCAAAGTCACGAGCCGGCCTGCCAGCGAGCGCGCGAGGCGTTGCGTGCAGGCAAGCCGGAGCTGGCGCTCGCGGAAGCCGATGCCGCCATCGAGCTCGTCCTGCAGCACGGCTTGAGTGTGCCCGAGTTCCTGAGTCTCGCGCGACGCAACGCGCCGAGTGAGATCTTGTTTCGCTTCGAGCGACGCGCCGTTGCGCGCTCGCAGTCGCTGCACCTGCCGCTCGCCTTGCGCTGGGAAGCGCTGCGCCGCGCGGGCCGCAGCGCAGAGGCGCGCGAGATGCGCGGCGTGCTCCTGCGCCTCTTTCCGGAACGTGCCTCGGTCTGGGCCGAAGCGGGTAATCAGGCACTCGATGAGCAAGGCTTCTCTCGCGCCGAACAGTACTTCGAGCGCTGCCTGAGCCTGGCACCCGACTGGACGGCTGCGCTCGCGGGCCGGGCAATCGTGGCCGAGACGCGCAAGCAGTGGGATGCCGCGCTCGAGTATCGAAGGCGCGTGGTGGAGGTCGAACGAGCGCTCAGCCGTGACGATGCGCCGAGCCTGCAGCGCACCCTGCGCTACGCCGCGGCGCTCGGCCGCCTGGGACGCTGGGACGAGGCAGCGCCGCTGTTCCGCCGCTGTGCGCTGCGCGGCGCCTTCGCGCAGCTGCCGGCCGAGCGTCCGGTGCTGGCCCGCGTGTTTTCGCGCGAGCTCTACGCCCCGGCGATGTTCGTGCTGCTGGCCACCGAGCCCCAGACGCCCGAAGCGCAGCTCGCGCTGCACGAGGCGAGCGTGTTCGGCGCGCTGCACGGCCACGTGCTCGCGTGCCCCGGCCTCGAGCGAGCGGAGAGGCTCGTTCTGCTCGGGATGTGCGCCTGGCTGGCCGGAGATTACGAGCGCGCGTACACGATGCTCGACGAGGCCGAAGACGAGCGCGCGGCGGACCCCTGTCTCGCGTGCTTGCTCGCCTGGAGCGCGCGGGCGGCGGGAGCTTCCGACTGTGAGAGCGTCGAACGCTTCGCGGCCGATTCTGCCGCTGGCGGCGTCGACGCCTACTTCGCGCAGATCACGCTCAGCCGGCTGGGTAGCGGCGCGCTGCCCGAGCCGCCCAGCACACCTTCGGACGATGCGGACGTCATCGCGTGCCTGCGCGCGCTCGTGGCGCTGCGCGTGCGGTCCAGCTCGCAGCTCGAAGCAGCGCTGGCCAGCTCGGAGGCGCTGGCCGCGCTGCAGCGAGCGCTCGCAGCTACTTCGCCATCGGATCCGCGAGCTTGATCTCTTTTACGATCGGCGTGAGCTTGCGCAGGTGCTCGACCA
This sequence comes from Polyangiales bacterium, assembly GCA_035274465.1. Lineage (GTDB taxonomy): Bacteria > Myxococcota_A > Polyangia > Polyangiales > JAFGIB01 > JADGRF01. The sequence continues at coordinate 88,697 of DATEOF010000398.1, read as the reverse complement.
CGCGGCTGATCTCGGCGCGCGAGAGCAGCTTGAAGTAGGGCGACATGGTGTTATAGGCGAGCCCGCTCGGCAGCGTGCCGTGCACGCCGAACGCGACGATGCGTTCCTGTTCCTCGGCTTTGCGGTCGAGCCAGTTGGCTTCGGTGCGGGTCGAGCCGGGCATGACGTACACGTAGAACTTGCTCGCGTCGACGGTGTCGTCGTCGTTGTGGACCGCGTGGCAGCCGGTACAAGAACCGGGGCCGGGCTCGTCGTACTTCTGCTCGTAGAGCTTCTCGCCGCTGCGACCCTGATCTTTGGGCAGGACCACGCACGACAGTCCGAGGCAGCCGTTGGAGCCCGAACACGAGTGCTCCGTGAGCACTGCAGCGTCTGGACCCCAGTCGCCGAACGAGAAGCCCGCGCAGGTACCGACGCTGCCGCACGCTCCATGAATCTGGACGTAGCCGCCGCGCTCGTCGCAGCGCTTGGTCAGCTCGGCGAAGCTGTAGTTCTTCTGCTCCGAGTTGCTCGTCTTTTCCTCGCTGGTCGCGGTGAACGGCTTGCACTTGTCCTCGGCCGTCTTCACCACGTCCGAACAGACCTTGGCGGTGTCCGGCTTCTCGGCCTCGATCTGCATCTTCGCGGCCTTCACCTTGTCGTCGCAGCGCGCTTCGGCCGTCTTGACTTCGTCCGTGCACGTCGGCGCCGCGGGCTTCTCGACATCTTGCTTCCCTCCCGTGGCCTTCAGCGCATCGTCGACGCGGTCCTGGCACACCGCGTCCAACTCTTCGTCGTCGAGCTTGGTCTGCGCTGGCTTGGAATCCTTGGTGGTCGAGCCACCGCAGCCCGCGGCCCCCGCGGCGAGGAGACCGGACATCGCCGCGTGCAACAAACGTGTCGACGGGCTCAAGGTGGACGGTGCAGGCTCAACGTGTGCCCGCGCGTTCGACGTGCTCATGCTCGACTCCTTCTTGCGCCTCGCGCGCTCGAGTCGCGGTTGTCTCTCGACTCGACAGCACGGCGCAAGCTTCGCGCCTGCGTCCATGTGTCGCACGCGTCGCCGGCGTGCGGTGTTTTGACGCACTTCCAGGTTCAGACGAAGAAGCCGTGGCGTACGGCGCCGGCGAGAAATCGTTGCGTGCGTTCGGGTAGGCCGTCGCGCGCAGTCGCGTCGCATTCGGCTTCGAGGATTCCCAGCGCTGCCCCGAGTGGGTGCTGCTGCAACAGCTCGAGCAAGCGCAGCTGCTCCGGCTCGAGCTCGAGCTGTGCGACGCCGCGCGAGGCTCGGTAGAGCGCCCAGCTGCGACGGCGCAGCAACGCGGGCGGCAACGGGATCGCGTCGCTCTCGGGCTTGCCGAAGACGTGCGCTCGCAGCTCGAGCAGCGGCCAGGATTCGTGCACGATCGCGAGCGCTCGAGACAGCCGCAGGCGTTGCATTGCGAGCTGGTCCGCTTCCACGCGGAACGCCGGTTCTTCGGGCGCCATGAACACGCGGCGGTACGCAGCATCCAGACGTGCTGCTTCGAGCAGCGCAGCTCGTGGCAGCGCCGGGCTGTCCTGCACTTGCTGCGCGATGAAGTCGTCGAAGCCCGAGACCACGTTGCCGAGGTCGCAGCCGCGCGGCGGTTCTCGCGACACGAACGCGATCGCATGTTGGTTGAAGCCCCACGCTCCACACAGGCGCACCGTGAGCGGATACTGCTCTTGCAAGACGTGGAGCAGCCGCAGCCAGTACTGCCGGTGGTAGACACCCAGGCGCCCGACGGCCGTGAGTCGCGCGCTCGGCAGCAAGTCGGCGACCGCGCGCTCGGGGTAGGCGCTGACGTCGGCGTGCAGCGTTCCTCCCGCCGTCGAGAGCGGCATGCGCAAGACCGCGCCGAAGCGTGCCTGTAGCTCGGCGAGCCAGCGTTCGGTGTCCGCGCTCACGCGCGGACCGTCCTTGCGCGTTGCAGCTCGGCGAGGGTGTCCGGCATGCTCGGGAGGTTCGCGTCCCACTCGAGCAGCGTCGGGAATGGGCCGCCGAGCTTCCAGGCGCGAGCGTAGAGCTCCCAGACGTCGTCGCAGACGGGCTGGTCGTGCGTGTCGACGATCGTGCCGTTGGGCTCGCGCGTGTGACCCGCGATGTGGACCTGCAGCACGCGCGAGAAGTCGATCGCGTTCAAGTAGTCCAGCGGGTCGAAGCCGTGGTTCACGCTCGAGACGTAGATGTTGTTCACGTCCAACATGAAGTGACAGCCGGCCTCGCGCACGACCTGGGTGTAGAACTCGGGTTCGCTCAGGGTCGACTCACGGAACTCGACGTAGCTCGAGAGGTTTTCCAGCCCGAAGGGCCGACCCAGGCGCTGCTGCACGTGCTCTGCCCGCTCGGCTGTCAGCTCGACCAACGCCGGCGTGTAGGGCATCGGCAAGAGGTCGTGGTGCGTGATGCCGTGCGCGCCGGTCCAGCACAGGTGATCGCTCACGAACGCGGCATCCACGCGATCTGCCAGCCTACACAGCTCGTCGAGATAGCGCTCATCGAGCGGCGCGTGGCCGAGCAAGTTCAACCCGATGCCGTGCAGCACGACTGGATAGCGCGAGCACACGCGCGCCAGGTTGTGGGCCGGCGGTGCAGCGTCGCCGAAGAAGTTCTCGCTGATCACTTCGAAGTACCCCACGTCCGGCCAGTGCCGGAAAAGGTACTCGTAGTGCGGGATGCGCAGCCCGAGACCGAGCGCATCGGAAGGTAGCGAGGAACTGACCACGCGCGGACTCTGGCAAGGCCGCTCCGGTCGCGCCGTGCGGCTTATTGTCGCAGCGTTGTCAGTCGCCGTGTGAGATCGGGTCGCGCTGATATGCTGCAGCCGCTCTCGATCGGTCAGCATGCCTCGCAGTCACGCCGTCTTCATCGCTCTCGCGCTCGTCGCGTTTCAGGCATGCGATGCGGTCGAGCCGAGCGCCGGAGTGCCATCGCCGGACGGCCAGGAATTCGCCCGGGAAGTGTACCCCGTGCTGCTCCGCGACTGCGGCAGCACCACCGCGTGCCACGGCGCGAGCCAGCGCCCCTTTCGCGTCGTGGGGCCCGGCCGTGCTCGACTCTCGCCGCAACAGGAACCGCTCGACCCCGCGACTCCGCAGGAGATCCTCGAGTCGTACAAGCGAGCGCGCGCGATGCTCGAGCCGGATTCCGCGGACTTGCCGCTGCTGCTTCGCAAGCCGCTGGACGACGGCGGAGTCAGGCACGGAGGTCGCGACGCGTTCGGTCGCAACGTGTACGCGTCGCGGCGCGAGCCAAACTACCGCATCCTCGAACGGTGGGCACAGGGCGCTGCGACGGGAGACGAGCGATGATCGCCCGCAGTCTGCTTCCGGCGCTGCTGCTCGTGGCTGCGCCCTCGGGAGTGCTCGCCTACTCGGATCCCGCTGCGTTTGCGGCCCCGGTGCTCGAAGCTGGCGGCGGCGGCCGCTTCTACACCGGCTCGCCCGCGGAAGGATTCGGCTGCGAGAGTTGTCACGGCGGCGGCGAGGCGCCCGAGCTGCGCATCGAAGGCCTGCCGGCGCGCTACGCGCCCCGCGCAACCTACGAGTTGCGCGTGTCGTGGTCGCGCAAGGTCGCCCACGCCGCCGCGGCGCTCGAGCTGACCGACGATCGAGGCCGAGGCGCCGGCATGCTCGCACTGCCGCCTGCAGGAGAATTCATCGACGACGAGCAGTGCGAGCCGCGAGAGGTCGGGCTGCTCGCCGCGCAGCTGTATCCGGCCGACCGCGAGCGCACGATCGCCGCGATGCCCGACTGCGGTGCCTCTGCGTTGCGCGTGCAGTGGACGGCGCCGGCAAGGAACGTCGGGCCGGTTTGGCTCGCTGGATCGGTGCTCAGCTCCGACCACGAGGGGAACCTCAGCGGCGATGGCGCGCGTACCTTCGCGCGCGGCATCCCGCCGTTCGGCGAAGCGCTGCCGGAGATCGTCACGACTGCTGGCTGCAGCACCGGCTCGCGATCCACGAGCGCACCGCCGGCTTGCGCGTGGGTCGTCGTGCTCCTGTTCGCGTTGCGGCGCCGCGTGAGGTCGGCGTGAAGCCAACGCGGCTCTCGATCGCGCTCTGCTTGTGGTCCGGTGCCTGCGCGGCTCACGATTCGGTCGGGAACGCCGTCCGCGGCACATCCGTCGAACAGGGCAGGGCGGTCGAGCCGTGGAACGACGCGCAGCTCGTGGTGCGACCCGAGGACGCGGACAGCGATGCTTCCGTCGGCGACGCGGCCATGAGCGACGCGGCGGTCGACGCTGGCTCGGATTCTGCCGCGCCGGAGGACGAAACGTTCGGCATCGATGCGCGCTGCATCTTCCGCGTGACCACGCTCTCGCTCGGCGGGCGCTACGCGCCCAAGAACATCGCCGCCATCTGGATCGAACGCATGGAGGGGACCTGGGTCAAGACGCTCGCGGTCTGGGCCGGCGTCAGGCTTCGCTACCTGACTGCGTATCGCCGCGCGAACCCGACGGGCAACAAGGTCGATGCAGTCACGTCCGCGACATTGCCGGCCTTCGGAGCCCGGGCCGTCGGCTGGAACCTGGCGGATGCCGCGGGTGAAGAGGTGCGGGAGGGCGACTACGTCGTGAAGGTCGAGATCACCGACCGCGATGCCACAGGTCAGACCCTCGCATTCCCATTCAGGAAGCCGCGGCCGCCCTTCGCGATCAGCCTGCCGGATACGGAATACTTTAGCGGCGCCCAGCTGCGCTGCCGTTGAACCCTGCTACAAGCAGGCATGTGCTCCTCGCGACCGGGACTGCTGATCGTCTCGAGCTTGGTCTGGCTCGCATGTGCGTCGGACCAGCGTGCGAGCGAGAAGCCACGCGTTCGCGACGCCGAGGTGCCCGAGGCTCCAGTGCTACCACCTTGCATGTGGAGGCTCGACGCTTGTCCCGAGCACATCACCTGGCGCTTCGACACGCTGCTCCGGGCGAGCGAGCTGCACGTAAACGCGACCTTCATCGCGATCGGCGGCCAGGTGCTCGGTGTGTCCACCGGACCGTCGGGGTCGAAGAGCGTCGTACGCCTGCACATGGACGACGAGATCGAGCGCTACGGCGAGAAGTTCCGGCGTTTCACCCTGCCCAAGGCGGTCGTGACCCTGATCGACGTCGTCGACGGCGTCGCAGAGCCGGGCAATCCGCCGACCGTATACGCCCTTGCGTGCCGGCAGCGCAGGTCAACCTGCAGTCTGTGGCAAGTGTCTGCCGCCGAGCCGGATGGCACGGCTCTCGAGGAGATCGCCGACTCGACGTTCGACGGCCATCCCACAGCGCTGCTGTTCGACGATGATCAGCATCGACCGTGTGTCCTGGACAAAGGCTTGCATTGCTTCGACGGTGCGTGGCACGAGGACATCGCGCCGAGCTCGGACGAGGGGGAGCTGCGCGATGTAGCGATGGGGCTCTCCATGTCGGTCGCCGTGGCTGAGCACGGCGTGTACTGGACGCGGCCCGGCGTGGCGCCGGATCAATCGGCGATGCCGTGGACACGTCAGAGCGTCGACGCAGACGTCAGCTGGACTGGTGCAAGCGACATCTATCGAGGCTACTTCCTGATCGGCGAGCGAGGCGCATTCATGCAAAGCCTGCCCGACGGCAACAGCCTGTGCTCGCACACGAGCGACTTCGCCGCGTCCTCGGGGTCCGTGCTCGTCACGAAACCCGGCGACGTCTTGTTCGGCCTCAACGAAGCTCGCTGCGTGCTTCAGAGCCTCGGCTCCGATGCGATCGTGGCCAGCGCGACGGTGTACTGTCGCGCCAGCCAGAATCTATTGTTGATGACCGAACAGAGCGTCCTGGGGACGACCTTCTGCGCCCGACTGTAAGCTCAGAAGATATCCCCGACCGTGACCCCACCGCCCGAGCGCTCGAACCACGCGGAGACCTGGACGTCGTGTTCGCGATGCTTGGGCGGATCTTCGTAGGCGAAGAACGGATCGAGCGCGATGGGCAGCACGAAGGTCACTGCCATGATGGCGGTGAACGTCGCCGCGCAGCTCTCGTTTTGCTGAAAGAGGCCGCCGCAGGCGGCATACGCGGCGAAGCTGCTGCCGAGCGGCAAGGAGCGCAAGCCCAGGCTACCCGCGGCTGCTCCCCAGTTGCCGTGCGCAGCGTGGATGATCGGCGCCCCCAGCATGTAGCTGCTCAGGCTGCCCAGCGCGATGATGTTGTAGATCGACGAGTCGGGCGACTCGCTCAAGGCTCCGGCCACGGCGAATCCCGTGAGCGCGAGGCCGTCGGTCGTCAGCGTTTGCCAGCCATACCAGGACTTTTTGTTCGCAACGCGCTCCGGCAGATCGCGCTCCATCCACGCCGGCTGGGCATCGGTGCCGAGGCCGACCGCAGTGGGCGAGTCTTGAGGTTGAGCGAAGACCGGGTGCGCAGGCAGGAGCAGGACGAGCCAAGCCCATTTCGAGCAGCCTTGGAGACGACTCGAGCACGAATGCGTTCGCATGGTGGCGAACCCCCTTTTTTGTTGGGAAAGCTTGGCTCGATCCCGTGTTGCGTTCCAGATAACTATTTTTCTACGATCATGAAGTAGTACTTCATGACGCCGTTCGAGGGGGCGGGAGGCGCGCCACAGACACCCGCACCTGCGCACAATCGGCCGGTCCTCGACCCTGGAAATCGCGGCAGAACCACGTGTGGCTGCGCCGAGTACACGCGGCGCACCTCGAGTGGTCTCCTTGCTGCGCCCTCGCAGCAAGTGAAAGCATTATGAGTTGCCGCTGAGAGCGGCAGGGGAGTAGCCGTCGAAGTATGAGCCGCTGGTTGTGCCTTCGCGAATCCTGTCTCTATCTTACAGTGGGTTTGCTAGCAGCGGCGTGCAGCGCCGACCCGAAAGATTCCGGCCCCAGCGCGGGTGCCGGTGGCGAGGTCGCGGGCGAGGGCGCCGGCGAGGGCGGTGCTAGCGGTGACACGGCGGGCGGAAGCGGCGGTGGTGCCGGTCGCGCCGGTGGTGCCGCAGGTGCAAGCGGAAGCGCGGGCTCGGCCGGAGCCGAGGCTGTCAGCAGCATCGAGATCGAGCCTGGCTCGACGACCCTCGAAGCTTCCGGTTCCACACCCGAGACGCTTCAACTCGTGGCGCGCGCGCGGCCCTCGGGTGATGTGATCACGCCGGTCTGGACACTCGACAACACCATCCCCGGAAGCATCGACGGCGCCGGTCTGTTCACCACCAGCAACACCGCGGGTGGTGTCATCAAGGTCAGCGCTGCGTACCAGGGTCTCACCGCGACCGCGACGATCACGGTGCACTACTCGGTGGAGATCACCTCCGGCACCGTCCCCTCGTCGGCGGGGACGCTGTTCGACCCCGCCGGCAAGACCGTGGTGACGACGGCCGGCGACGCGCCGTCGCTCGTGTACCCCGTCAATGACACGATGTTCCCGCAGAACCTGCACCGCGTGCTGTTTCAGTGGCGCGGCAAGGGCAAGCCCTTGTTCCAGCTCGAGTTCAGCTCGCCCGTGTTGAAGGCCGCCGCGTACACCGACGGCGTGCACGCGACGTGCACGCAGGCGCAGACGGGTGGTTCGTGCTGGGAGTCGAGCGTGGCGAGCTGGACGGCGCTCGCAGGGTCGAACGCCGGGCAGACCGTGACCTTGAAGATCCGTGCGGTCGACAGCGTCAGCGCGCCGACCACGATCTACGAGTCGCCGGCGTACCAGCTGCACTTCTCACAGAAGGACGTGCCCGGCGCGATCTACTACTGGTCGACGACGGTCGCCGGCGTACGGCGCGGCACGATGGGCGATGCGGGCCCGACGAACTTCCTCACGCCCTCGGAGTCGAGCGGCAAGTGCGTGGCCTGCCACACGCTGTCCAAGAACGGAAAGCTGCTGGCGGCCGACATCGGTGGCGAGAAGCTGGGTGTGGTCCAGGTCTCGGCGACCGTTCCTCCTCCGGTGAACTTCGGACCGACCGGCACGCCGGCCACGAGCTACGCGAGTTCGTGGGCGACCTTCGATCCCGACGCGCGCTACGTCGTGCAATCGAAGGGCGGCGTCATGACGCTGCGCGACGCGGTCACGGGTACTTCGCTGGGACCGAACAACGGTATCGTGCCGCTCGGCGCCAACACGTATGCCGTGCAACCCGACTGGGCGCTCGACGGCAAGCACATGGCGTTTGCGAGCAGCGCCAGTGGGAAGAACGCCACGAAGGATCGCGCCGGCGGTCCGGTGCTGCAGTGGATCCCGACGGCGATCGCCGACGGCGCGGTGGTGTACGGCAGCGTCGAGACCTTGCAGCCCTCGATGAGCAACAACCTGTACGGCTACCCGATGTTCAATCCGACGAGCGAGTACATCTCGTTCGTGCGCGGCAAGGCGATCGAGAAGGATCTGACCGATCAGATCTGGCTGATGAAAGCGGCGACGGGCGGCGCAGCGATGGTCAACCTGACCCGCGCGAACACCCTGGTCAGCGACAGCAAGGCGCCCGCTGCGGGCGTCGAGAACAACATGCCGACCTGGGCGCCGACCCCGGGTCCCGACGTGCAGTGGATCGCGTTCGCGAGCAAGCGCGACTACGGCTTCGTGCTGTGCTCGCCGAGCGGCACCACCACATCGGCATGTGCGACCACGTCGAAGATCGGCTCCGGCAAGCAACAGATCTGGATCGCCGCGATCGACGTGGCGAAGCTCGGAACCAGCGATGAGCCGAGCTACCCCGCGTTTCGCGTGCCGTTCATGGAGCTCACCGAGGACTGCCACCGGCCCTTCTGGGCGCTCGACGCGCTCAAGGAGGAGACTGGTGGTGCGGGCGGAGCGGGCGCGGGTGGAGCCGGAGCCGGCGGGGCGGGCAGCGGCGGCATGGGTGGTGCGGGTGCTGGTGGTGCGGGTAGCGGTGGCGCGGGTGCCGGTGGCAGCCCGGCTTGCGTCGACTACCAGGGCGATTGCTCGAGCGGCCTGTGTTGCGAAGGGTTCGAGTGCACGCCCAACTCGGACGGGACCGAGTTTAGCTGCCAGGTACCGCCACAGTGATCACCGAACAGGTAGCCGACTGATCCAGTCGGCGAGGCCGCGCCCGATGGCGTGCGGCTGATCTTCTTGCAGGTAGTGGATGCCCGCGCCGACGTCGAGCACCTCGAGCGCGGGCAGGTGCGCGCGGCACCACGCGATCAGTGCAGGCGACATCAGCCCACCGGGCGTCGACGTGAACAGCAGCTTCGGCACGCGCGACCGCACGAGTGCGTCGCGTGAGCGCGTGACGATCTCGACGACTTCCTTGGGCTCACCGGCGATCGGGATCTGACGCGGCCAGGCGAGGACCGGCTTGCGCGACGCTGCGTCTGGAAAGGGTGCGCGGTAGTGGGCTCGCTCGGCCTCGGTCAAGCCGCGCACGACTGCGCCGGGCAGGAGTTGCTCGATGAAGATGTTGTCTTCGAGCACGAGCTTCTCCCCGACACCGGGTGTGCGCATGGCGCGAAACATCTCGCGGGGTGTCTCGGGGAACTGCTCCCACGACTCGACCGGCGTGAGGATCGGTTCCATGAACGCGATGCCGCGGATCTCGGCCTCGTGCCGCATCGCCCAGTCGAAGCCGAGCGCCGAGCCCCAGTCGTGCACGACCAGCGTGATGTCACGTAGCCCGAGCGCGCGGATGAAGCCGTCGAGATACTCAGCGTGGTCGGCGAAGCTGTACTCGAGGTCGGGTTTGTCCGAGCGTCCCATGCCGATCAAGTCCGGTGCGATGCAGCGGCCGAGCGCGGAGACGTGCGGAATGATGTTGCGCCACAGGTACGACGACGTCGGATTTCCGTGCAGGAACAGGATCGCGTCGCCCTGGCCTTCGTCGATATAGGCCATCCGCGAACCGCGCACGGCCGCGTACTTCAGCGGGTAGTCGAAACTCGCCGAGATCGATTCAGTCATGTTGTTCTCCTTGTCTCGTCAGTCGAGGAACTGACTCAAGATCGCGTGCAACTTGGGCGCGAAGTCCGGCCCGTCGCGCAGCTCTGCGACGTCGCGGTACAGCGCTCCGGCACGTTCGTCGTGTGGCAAGAGCTTCAAACGCCGTCGAAGCGCGCTCACCTCTGCGCTCGGCGCGGGTTGCACTTCGGGCTTCACGCGGCCGAGCTCGAGCGCGCGCGGCAGGCGCCGGTGACATGCACACGCCGCCTGTTCGCTCGCGACGCCGCAGTGTTGTTCGAGGAACGTCGTCAGGGCAGTGCGTGCGCGGCTCAAGCGCTTGCGGAAAGTCGCCGGATCGACCTCGAGCACCTCGGCCGCTTCGCTCGACGTGAGCTCGAGGATCTCGCCCAGCACGAACGCGATGCGGTGGTCCACGTCGAGACACTGCAGCATGGCGCGCGTGCACAGCTGCTTCAGCTGCCGGTAGAGCACCGCGTCCTCGGGCCGCTCCACGGCGTCGGGCTCCAGGCCGTCCGCCAGGTCGTCTGCAAATTGTTGGAAGCCGAGACGCGGTGCGCGCTGCTCCCGATAGTCCACGATGCGCCGGATCGCGATCCGCAGCGCCCAGGTCGAAAAGCGCGACTCGCCGCGAAACTGCGCGAGGCGAGTGACGATTCGGATCAACGCTTCTTGCGTGGCGTCCTCGGCGTCGCGCGGCTCCATCAGCATGCGCAGCGCGACCGCGTACACCGGCCGCTCGAGCGAGCGAACGATGCGCTCGACCGCGCGCCGATCCCCTCCGGCCGCCTCGGCGACGAGCTCGACCGTAACCTGGTCCATCGTGTGCTCCATGACCCTCTGCAGATTAGACGGGGGCGGCGGCCAAAGTGTGACCGGCGCAGTGTTCACCCCTCGTCGAACGTCTGCAAACCGAGCCGATCGGCCAGGCGCTCGAGCAGGTCCCGCTCGCGGCGCGCCAGCGTGTCGTCGCCCCAGACGGCGTGCTCGGCGAGCCTTACGATGTCGGCGCGGTCCTCCCGATCCGGAAACAGCTCGGCCAAACGATCCAGGTCGAGCTTGCGCGCGGCGTGAGCCGTCAGGTACTCGCGGATGTTCACGTGCGGCAGCACGCGCTCGAGCAGCCTCAGCTCGCGCTTGTCCAGGTTCAGATCTGCGAAGAAGAGGTGCACGAGCAAGCTGCGCAAGCTCTCGGCCTGCTCGCCGGCCGCGGTGCACGGCGCGAGAGCAGGATTTTCGAGCACGTCGAGGAATTCGCGAGGCCGCATCGTCCCACGATCTTACCGCAAGTGGCTTGGCGCGCGCACATGTGGCACCAGCGTTGGCCAATGCCTCACAGCTCGTATCGAGCGAATTCCGTTAGAATGGTGAGAATGCAAAACGGCGCGCTGTTTTTGAACGGCGAGTCCGGTCCTCAGCTCGCGGCTCAGATCGGCAACCACGAAGGGGCAGGGAGCCTGATGACCACCGTCCGCGGGTTCATCGAGACGGAGCTGCACGATGGCAAGACGGCCACCGCGACCGTGTTCGACGTGCTCGCCCCCAGGCCGGCCACGGAATGGATGCGTGCGAGCTCGTACTGCTGAGCCACCAGTTGACGGGGGGTTCGCGATCACCGGCGTGGCTGCCGTGATTTGCCAGCCCAGTGGTACGTTCACCCATCCCGGGGCGCTCGCCGCGCGCCTGAGCCGCCTGCTCGCGAGATGGGCGACGCCATCGCGCTCACCTCACAGTGACCGTCCGTCGCTCCTGACGGGTTTGACCGCCTCTCACGGCTGCGGATATCGTCGGAGCGATGAGTGATTCGCCCGAAGAGCAGTACGTGTACCGCGAGCGCCAGGTACCCGACATGTCGAACCGCTACTTTGCGATCGGTCAAGGTCGCATCAGCGGATACCTGTCGACGGTGCTCGGCCTGATGAGCTTGCTCGCGGTGTTGTGCTGGCGCTATCCGGAAGAGCTCACGACGCGCGAGCTGCGCATGGTGTACGACCCGGAACAGCTGCGCGTCGTGCTGATGATCTGCATGTGGGCATCGCTGGCGTTCGGCTGCCTCACGTTCGTGCTGAACAAGCGCAAGCGCCTGGGTGCAGTGGGAGTGGTCTCGACGCTCGCAGCATTCATGCTGGGTGGCTACAACCTGCCCGCGGGCGCGGTAGACCCGCACGCGGTCTCGATCGGTCTCGACTGGTTGCTGCTCGACTTCCTGCTCACGGGTGCCGCGTTCATCTTCATCGAGAAGATCGTGCCGAAGTACGACAACCAGGCGATCTTGCGGCCAGCCTGGCAGCTGGACCTCTTCTACTTCTCGATCAACCACCTGTTGATCGGCGTGCTGCTGATCATCGGCAACGGCTTTGCGCCGACGGTGTTCGGTTGGGCGGTCAACTCGCACGTGCAGGCGTTCGTGTCCGGCTTGCCGCTGGTGGCGCAGCTGGCGCTGCTCCTGGTCTGCGCCGACTTCGCCCAGTACTGCTGCCACCGGGCGTTCCACGAGATCCCCGGGTTGTGGAAGTTCCACGCGGTACACCACTCGAGCGAGCACATGGATTGGCTCGCCGGTTCGCGCTCGCACCTCGTCGAGATCCTGATCGACCGATCGATCGTGATGGTGCCGCTATACCTGCTCGGACCGTCGAAGGCCGCGCTCGACGCCTACGTGTTGTTCGCGGCCGTCCAGGCGGTCTTCATCCACGCCAACGTGCGCGTGCCGTTCGGACCGCTCAAGTACGTGCTGACCACGCCGCAGTTTCATCACTGGCACCACAGCTCGGACAAGCCCGCGATCGACACCAACTACGCCGTACACCTGCCGATCTTCGACTTGCTGCTGGGCACCTTTCACATGCCGGACGAGCACTGGCCGGTGGAGTACGGCACGACCAAGCCCTTGCCGAAGACCTTCGTGGGTCAGCTGACGTATCCGTTCCGGCGCGACTCGTGATCCATCAGGTGCGTCTCGCCGGGTTGTCGGTTCCTTGTCCCTTGTTTTTTGGTTCCTTGTTGAATTCGCCGTTCACGTCCGGGTATTCGTCATGTCCGGCGTTTCAGTTACGCGGAACGAGCGGCAAGTTTCGAACGAGAATGAGAACAGGGGAACGCAACAAGGAACAAGGAACAAGGGACACTGTTGAATGCGCGCCGAGGTTGATGCACTCAGGCTGGTCGCTTCCAGTAGCGGTAGCGCCAGAGCGTGCTGAACCCGAGCTTGTCGTACAGGGCGCGCGCGGGGCTCGCAGCCGCTTCGACCTGCAAGAACAATTGCTGCACGCCGCGGGCGCGGGCTGCCTGGGCGAGCGCGAGCACGAGGGTTCGGCCGTGGCGGCGACAGCGATGTGACTCCGCCGTGCGCATGCTGTGCAGACTCGCGAGCCCGTCGGCGAACGTGAGCGCACCCACTGCGACGGGGGCCGCGTCGACGCGCAGCGTCGCGTACAGGCTCGAGGGGACGCGTGCCAGGCGAGCAGCGCGCTCGGTCGCTGCGCCGTGCGTGAAGGCGACCGAGTGGAACACCGAGTTCCAGTCGGCATCCGCCGCCGCCGTCAGCGTCACGTCGGGCCCTGCCTCGGGTTCCTGGATGCGCGCCGTCTCGGCCAGCTGCATGAACGTCGGAAGTGTGGCTGTAAACCCTGCAGCGGCGAGCTCAGCCTGCAGCGCGGCCAGTCCGGGTACGTCGGCGAGCCGAAACTGCGCTTGCAGGCCGTGCGCGCGATAGCGTTCGACGATCGCCGGGACCAGGCTCGAGTCGATCGGACCGTGGTGCAAGGGCACGGCGCTGATCGCGCGGTTCACCTCACCGCGGTCCAGGGGCAACAACCACCCGGGCAGCTCCTCGGAGTCCAACGGTGCCACGCCGGCGACCACGGCGCGTTCGAGCCTTTCGACGTCCACCGCCATCAGTCGGGGGGCGGCCTCATGGAGGTCGATTTGTACTCGTGCAGCGCGAGGCTCGGCTCCATGATCTTGAGCAGATCGGTCGCCACTTCTTCGCGTTTCACGATGCCGGTCCCGACGGCAGCGACCGCGACGAGGTAGTTGTCCCCGCCGTTGTAGTACTGCGACCAGAGCTTTCGGGTCTTGCCCTGGTGAAACGCTTCGATCGCATCGGAGACGTCGCGCGATTTGATCTCGCCTGCGCGCCAGCGCCGGAAGTACTGCTCGAGCTCCGACAGAGCCGCTGCAAGTTCACGTTCGTACGCGAGGCCGGCGATGCGACCCAGCTCACGCTTGTGCGCTTCTGTGAGGTTTGCGATGTCGACCACCTTGGTTGGGCGGACCCCGTTCTATTTACCACGACAGCGCGAATTCGCGGAAGTCGTGCCGCCCTCAAAGAAACGTCCGGGCGACCCCTTGCGAATCAGCTCGGACGGCCACATGCGTCCGGGGCTGGTGAGGAGGGACTTTCATGACGATCACTCAACGAGACAAGGCGCTACGGTTTCGCGAGTTGCATGCCGGTCCGCGGGCATTCGTGATTGCAAACGCCTGGGATGCGGGCTCAGCGCGGCTCCTGGCTTCCGTCGGCTTCGAGGCCCTGGCGACCTCTAGCGGCGCCGCCGCCGCGGTGCTGGGCCGGCGCGACCACACCATCACGCGCGACGAGTCACTCGCCAACGCGCGCGCGATCGTCGAGGCGAGCGACCTGCCGGTCTCGGCCGATCTCGAGAAGGGCTTCGGGGATGCGCCGAACGCCATGGCAGAGACGATCCGGCTGGCAGCCGAGATCGGCCTGGTGGGCGGCTCGATCGAGGACGCGAGTGGTGACAGCGCGCGACCCATCTACGATCTCGGGCTCGCCGCCGAGCGCGTGGCGCGGGCGGTCGAGGCAGCGCGGGCCCTCCCGTTTCCCTTCACGCTCACCGCGCGTGCCGAGAACTACCTGCACGGCAGGAACGATCTCGACGACACCATCGCGCGCCTGCGCGCCTACGCCGAGGCCGGCGCCGACGTCTTGTTCGCACCGGCGCTGCCGGACCTCGCCGCCGTGCGCGCGGTCTGTGCAGCGGTCAACAAACCAGTCAACTTCATGGTGGCCCTGAAGGGCAAGTCGTGGTCGGTCGCCGAGCTCGAAGCCGCCGGCGTACGTCGGATCAGCCTGGCCGGTTCACTCTACCGATACGCGATGGCGGCGGCCCGCACCGCTGCGACCGAGGTGAAGACGCAAGGTACGTTCAACTATCTGGATCACACCTAGCGTCGCGACATTTTCCTGGCGTACGCTGCTCGCCATGAATGCTCGTCGCGGCGGAATACTGTTCGATCTGGACGGAACGCTGGTCGATAGCGTGTACATGCACGTCCTGGCCTGGCGTGAGGCGCTGCGGGGCGTGGGCATCGAGCTCGATGTCTGGAGGATCCACCGGCGGATGGGGATGAGCGGTGGCTTGATGGCAAACGCGGTCCTGCGCGAGACCGGCCGCAAGGTGACCGCGAGCGAGGCTCAGCGTCTGCTCGACATGCACGCGGCGGCCTACGCGCGGTTGTCCGCGACGATTCAACCACTCTCGGGTGCGCGCGAGCTGCTGGCTCATTTGACCAGCTTGAACGTGCCGTGGACCATCGCGACGAGTGCGAGGCGCGACAGCGCGCGGCCCACGCTGGACGCGCTGGGAGTCGGCCCCGAGGTTCCGATCGTCACGCGCGACCAGGTGGAGTTCGCCAAGCCGGATCCCGATCTGTTCCTCGCGGCCGCTGAGCTCCTCCAGCTCGACATCGAACACTGCGTGGTGGTCGGCGACAGCGTGTGGGACTTGCTCGCGGCGCGCCGCGCGCGGGCGCTGGGCGTCGGCCTGTTGTCGGGCGGCTACGGGCGCGACGAGCTCGAGCGATCCGGCGCGTACCGCGTGTACGAGGATCCACTGGATTTGCTGCGGCACGTGGATGAAATCGGCGTTCGCAGCGCAGTGACTTGAGCCTTCCGGCTCACATCTTGATGCAGAGCGTCTTGAGGCTGGGATCTGGCGATACGCCCGGCGGGATCATCAAACACGTCCAGTCCGGCGGGCAGTCCGTCTTGACCTCGAGGTCGCAGTTGAGCTTGGTGCAGTAGCCGAGCGGGCTCGGCGCGCACTGCGGCGCGTGACAGGAGCACTGGCCTTCGCCCGTGCACTTCACGCCGAAGCCATCGTACGGGTCGCCAGGGCACTCGTCGCCCATGGCTGCATCGCCGCCATCGGCTGCAGCGGCGTCGCCCGCGTCCAGGTCTTCGTCCGAGCCGCTGTCCTTCGGGTTCGGGTAGCAGCCGCCGCCCATGTGGTACTGGCCGGGGTCGCAGAGCACCGAGGGCTGACAGCCGCAGAGCAGCAGGGCGACACAAGCGAGGATTGTGCGGCGTGTGTTCATGCGGCCTAACGTTCCGGCACGACGTTCCCGTTGACGATGCGCGCGACGCGGCGCACGCCTGCCGCCAGCGGCCCTTCGGGCGCGTATCCGATGCTGCCTGGCAGCACTGGCACGACCTTCATCACCACGGCAGGATTCGGCAAGCGCATCGGTGCTTCACCGCCGCCGCGCGTGCGCCGGTCGATCCAGTAGCGCGCCGCCTGGTCGGGCGACAGGCCCAGGACCACGTGGTCGAAGTGCGTGCGCTCGGGCGTGCCGGTCTCGAGGTTCAGCACGACGATGCGCGTGCCGTTCGGCCACACGCGGCGCGACATCACGAAGACCTCCTCGAGCTCGTCGCGCGACATCGTCGTCACTCCAGCCTTCGCGTTCGTGACCACCATCAATGCCTGATCGCTTGCGCGCACCGGCAGCCCGGCGAGGAGCACCGCGAGCGCGAGCAGGCATATGGCGTGGAGGCTGCGCATATCGCTTCAGTACGAGAGGATCAGGCGAGCGGCCGCGAGGTTGACTGTGAGCTTTCCGGTGGTTTCCTCGGAGAAGAGATACTGACTGCGTATGATGACGTTGGGATTGATATAGAAGTTCAAGCATGGCCCGATGGCCCGCCAGTCGTCCTCGACACCCGGTGTAGGGATGTAGTTGAGCTCGGCAGCCAGCCCCGGTTCCATGCCCCACCAGGGCAGTTGATATGCGACGACGCCGAAGAGCGCGAGCCGGGTCGCGTTGGCACGGTAGGCCCCTGCGTAGAACGGCCGCTTGCCCTCCTCGTAGATCGTCCGATTGAAGGTGCCTTCGACGCGTACGCGCAGCGCGCCGACATCGACCGAGATGTCGCCGCCACCGGCGAGCTCCGTGTAGTCCTCGACGGTCTTGCGCACGACGCCGAGCTCGCCCTGGTCGTTGAGCCCGACCTCCTTCGTCTCTTCCTGGTTCGTGCCCCAGTAGATCGACGCGCCCAGCTCGAGCCGGAAGGGCCGGCGCAGCTGCAACGCCAGGCGACCGCCCACGGCCTTGTCTTCGCTGAAATCGACCGACGCCGTGCGTCCGTTCGAGGTGTAGACGTGGTACGCGAGGTCCCACGGCGTCATGTGGAACGTGCCGAACAGGTACAGCCCGGTTTGCCTGGCCGGCAGGAAGCCGTACACGGCGGCGTTCGGCGGCATCAGCGTGATGCGGGTCGGCGAGCCATGGTCGACGTTCCAGATGCCGTGCGGCGTCAGGAACATGCCGACGCGCACGTTGAACTCGTCCATCGGCGTCCAGTCGATGTGTGCGCGCTCGAGGATCAGCGCGAACCAGTCGAGCTGCAGCAGCCCACCCGAGGTGGCCGAGTAGTCGAACACGGTCGTGCTGTGACGCGTGAACGTACTCGTCGCCGGGTCGAACGACTCGGAGCCGTTCGGAAGAACCGTGAACCGCACCTCCACCAGGCCGCGGAAGTTCGGCGATGGCTGGGCGTCCATGTACAGGTTGATGTTGCCGACCACGAAGTTCGTGGCGTCCGACAAGCCGAAGCCCGCGTCGAACAGCCTGCCCCAGACCTTCTGGACGCCCATGTCCATGAAGCCGTAGAAGCGCAGCACCTGAGAGCTGCTGTCGATGATCGGCTGAGCAGACGCTGCGCTCAGCTCGGCGAGCAGCTGCGCGGTCTGCGCATCCTGGGCGTCCGGTGGCGCGGGAGCAGCGCCGCTGGTAGCTGCAGGGTCGGCGCTCGGAGCGGTAGCAGGCTCGCTGCTCGTAGCTGCAGGCTCGGGAGCCGGCGCGGGCTCGCTCGACGTAGCTTCCGCGGCGTCCTGTGCGCCCAATGTGGCCGTCTGAAGGAGGAGCACCGCGCCGACCGCAACCAGCGACGTGAGTCGCGAGAGTCGGCTTTCAATCAGGTGAGGCGTTCGCTTCAAGACGGCAGCAATGGAAGAGTGACTTCGATGTCACAGTAACATTCCAAAACTGTAGTGCTCTATCTAGCAACGCTGGAAAGATCGATTTCGAGGTCACTCGCGATCACAACTAGCCGTACGGACGTACGCTACGTACATACAGAAAGCGCTAGTCGACAGCCAACGCGCGAGCTGTTCATCTGCTTTGAAAGTGAAAGCGGCGGCCGGCGTTCAGGGGATAAAAACGCTCGACCGCCGCACCCGTGGCTCTCGGGGATACCGTCCGAGAGCCGCGTCTGTGAGGTTGTATTGCGATGTTCGTGCCAGCGGCTCGGGCTGCTGGATTGGTTCTCACGCTGCAGCGCGCGTCACTGCGTTGCAACCGCGTGAGCTCAGCATTTCATCCCAGCAATCTCGCAGCCATCTCCGAGCGCACGCTCGATTGCTGCTTCGAGTTGCGAGTAGCTGGGATCGCCGCGTTCGTACTTGCCCCCGGGGTGTACGTAGCGGATCACGCCCTGCCGGTCGATGAGGAAGCTCGCGCTGGTGAAGCTGCGCTTGCTGGCCGAGAGCCACCAATCACGTACGGTCCGCCAATCCAGGTCGATCGCGACCGGGAAGCGGAAGCCGAAGAGCTGGGCGTAGCGCGCAACATCTGCGGGGTCGAGCGGTGTGCGAGCCTTGTGGTGATAGAAGCCGATGACGGTGAGGCCGCGGGCTGCGTAGCGGTCGTGGAACTCATTCAATGCCGGCGCCGTGGCGCTGCAGTACGGGCAGTCGGGCGCCGTCCAGAAACGGACCAGGACGACGCGGCCGCGCAGCTGCGCGAGCCCGAGCGGCTTGGAGTTGATCCAGTGGGCAGCGTGCCAGGGCTTGGCTGGCCGACCGATCAGCTCGCCGCCCTCAGCTGCATGAGCGCGCGCCGCTCCGAGCGCAGCGAGCACAGCGAGGATCTTGGACCAGCGCGACACGACGATGGCATAGCACGACTACGGCAGTAGCGCCGCGCAACGCTCGATCAGTCGGTCGGCCGTGTACGGCTTCTGGATGAACTCGGTATTGGGCTGTTCGAGCAGCTGTCCGAGCACTTCGGGGTCGTTGTATCCGCTGGTCAGCAGGATCGCTGCGTCTGGAAGCACCGCGCGCAGAGCAGCGTAGGTCTCGCGGACCGAGCTGCCCGGCATGCTCATGTCGAGCAGCACGAGGTCCACGCTGCCGAGGCGCTTTGCGAGCTCCACGGCTGCGCCGCCATCCGCTGCGAGGTGCGGTTCGAAGCCGTGCAAGCGCATGACCGCGCCGGCGGTGTCACGCACGAGCGGCTCATCGTCGACCACGAGCACGCTGCGACCGTGCTCGAGCGGTGCGACGCTGCGGCGTTCGCTCGGACGCAGTCGCTTGCGTTCGCTCGCGAGCGGCAACCACAGCCGCATGCGCGTGCCCTGGCCGGGCTCGGCGTCGACCTGCAGCGCGCCCTGGTGCGAGCGCACGATGCCCAGCACGGAAGCCAGGCCCAGACCGCGGCCGGTCCTGCCCTTGGTGCTGAAGAACGGATCGAAGATGCGGTTGCGCGTCTCGGCATCCATGCCTGGACCGTCATCGCTGACCTCGAAGCACACGTAGTCCATCGCGCCGCGCACGGAGCGCACGGCCAGGCTGGCGGTACGGTCGCTGTCCAGATATTCCTTGCGCGCGCTGACGCGGATCGTGCCCGGCCGGTTGCCGATCGCCTCGGCCGCATTGATGACCAGGTTCATGACCACCTGGCTCAGCTGCGCTTGATCGCCCTCGATGGGAGGCAGCTGCTCGGGCAGGTCGCGCTCGAGCAGGATCTGCGACGGAATGTTCGACACCAGCAGCTCGAGCGTCTCGCGCGCGAGGTTCGACAGGTCGAGCGGCGTCACGCTCACGTGATCGCGCCCGGTGTACGCGAGCATCTGCCGCGCCAGGCCGGCCAGGCGATCGGCGGCTGTCTTGATGCGGCCGATGAAGGTTCGCGCGGGCTCGGTCGGGCTGACGCGCAGTGCCATGTCGGCGTTGGCGAGCACGCCCACCAGCAGGTTGTTGAAGTCGTGCGCGATGCCGCCTGCCATCAGGCCCAGGCCGTCGAGGCGTTGTGCCTCGGCCATGCGGCGCTCGAGCTTGCGGCGCTCGGCGGCAGCGGCGGAGCTTTCGGTGACGTCGAGCGCGGTCACCAACACGCAGCGTTGCCCGAGGTAGCTCACGGGCGAACGCGTCATGTGCAAGATCAGCTCGCGACCCTCGGGCGTGTGAAAGCGCTGCCCGGGCACGGTCAAGCTGCGGCCGCTGTCGATCACCTCGCGATCCTGCGCGAGCAGCGTGGCGAGGTCGTTGCCGGCAGGCAAAACGTCCTGCTCGCGGTTGCCGATCATTCGCTCGGGTGAGGAGCCGTAGCCGGCAGCGGCGGCCGCGTTGATGTACAGCCAGCGGCCCTCGCGATCCTTGACGCCGGTTGCGAACGGCAGCGCGTCGAGCAGTGCGCGCTTCTCCGCCGCTTCGGCCCGCAGCCGCTCGAGCTCTTCGTCCGCCTCGTCGCCGTCCGCGCGCGACACCTGGAAAGAGTAGCACCGACATCGCGAGTCCGGCAGCTTTGTCGGTGCGAGTCATGCCTCGTGCCACAGGGACTTTGTGTATGTTGGTCGTGCGCGAGGGCGGGCAGCTGAAGATCGCGCAGGAAGAGCTGCTCGGCTCGGAGGTGGTGTCCGCGGGCAAGAGCCGGCTGGAGCACCGATCGCGCGCTGGTCTGGCCGGATTCGGAGCGAGACGGCCCCACGCTCGAGTACAGGTACCTGGATTGCGGTTGCTGAGAGTCAGAGCCCGAGGTGCCGCTTCCAGTAACTCGTGAGGAAGACGCCGCTCGGGTCGGCACTCTTGCGCGCCGCCTTCCAGGTTTCCCACTTGGGGTACTGCGACGTGAGCCGCGCGGGCGGTATCTGATCGGGCTCGGGCAGGAACTTGCCCCAGTGCAGTCGGTAGTGGAGCCCTGCGAGCGCCTTCCAGAACTGCGGGTAGAAATCCCTCACCGGATCGCCGCCGTTGTAGCCGAACCAGAACACGTCGACGCGAAACACGTCTTTCTCGCCATAGGCGGGATCGAGGTAGAACTTGGTGTCCGCCTTGGTGGCGTACAGCTCGATGCTGAACGGGCCCGTGGCCTTGTAGCAGCCCTGGGCCGTGCCATCGGCATCGAACAGCTTGCGTAGTGCCGCGATCGCACGCTCGACTTCACCGCCGCTCTCGGTGAACGGGATCCAGATCTCGGTGAAGTACGTGGGCATGAGCAAGTCGTCCATGCCGTTGTCCATGGGCAAGCCGAGGTACCAGAGATCCTGGAAGTCCTGCACCGCGGGTGCGCCACCTTTTCCGAGCGCGACGAACGGCGAGAGGATCGTGTCGATCACGTGCGGCGCGGCCCAGTTCAGCAGCTTGGTGAGCGGTTCGAGTAGCTCGCTCGAGAGCGCACCTGCGACGAGTGTATCGAGCATGTGCGCGAGCGCCTCCGCGACCTTCGTCCAGACGGAGCCCAGCGTGATGGAGGGATGGCGTTCACCGAACAGCCGTTCGATCAGCGCCGACAGGAAGGGCTGCTCCTCCTGTGGGATCAGCGGGAAGGCGGGGTCGGGCGGCGGTGCGCTGCGAAGCGCCTGCGCGAGCGCCTGGACTGCGCCGCCGAAGTCGTGACCTACCTGCTGGAGCCTGCGGATCTGCTCGGCGATGGAGTGTGGATTGTCGAGGTTGCCCAGCACCGTATACAGGAGTGATGCGGCGGTCTGTTTGATCACCGGGAAGCTGCCCACCTCGCGATACGGCTTCGGCTTGAAGTCGGGCGTGGGCGCCACGCGCTGCGCCTTCCACACCACCAACCGGTCGAAGTTGCGCTGCGGCCACCACATCAGCCGCGAGTAGTCTGTCTGCTGCAGGAAGCGCGCGAGCGAGGGGCGCTGCGCGTCGCCTGGACCGTAGAAGTCGAGGTCGGGGGCGTCTTTCGCGAGGCTCGTGGTCTCGCTGCCCACGATGTTGTAGGTCGGCACGGCTCTCAGCGTGACGGTCGAGATGATGCCGTGCAGGCCGAGTCCGGCGCCGACCGATGCGAAGGCCTCCGGATCCGGGCCCTGTGCCGTGAGCACGCGGACTCGACCCTGACCGTCGACGACGCGCACCGCCACCACGCACTCGAGGAACGACCACTTGCATGTGCCGCCCGCCGAACCAGTCGAGAGAAAGCCGCCCACCGACTGGTGCGAGATGCCACCGAGGTCCGGCAGTGCGTAGCCCTTCTGCTGGAGCGCGTAGTTGAGGCTCTCCTCCCAGGAAGCAAAGCGCGTGACGTTCGGCGTGCGCGGATCGCGCGATGCTTGCGGCGACAGCGCGTTGGCGATGGGATGACGCGGCGCTTCGCCGAGGTGGCAACCCGCCTCGACCTCGACCAGCAGACTGTTGGGACGATCGGGGTCGTTCCGCCAGCCGAGGATGCGCCGATAGCGATCCAGGCAGACGAGGCGCTGGTTGGTGTCGACGTTGGGGTCGAAGCCCTCGGGCACGATCGACTCCCAGACCGAGTGGCCGGTGCCGACCACGCGAACCTTGCCGCCGAGGTCGTGCGTCTTGCGCACGATCGCGACGAGCTCTGCTTCACTCGACGGGTGATACAGGCCGTCACTGCCGGGCGCGGGCACGAGCACGCCTGGGTCGCGTTCCACCGGCTTGCCGCCGCCGAGCAGCAGCGCGACGGTCCACTCGTACGCGACGTGCAGCGGGGGATAGATATGTGCGAGGCCGCCGACCGTATCCCAGTAGTCGTATTGGTAGTAGACCTTGCCCTCTCTGGCTATGAACAAGGTTGCGGTCGGCGTCGGCATGGGGTCGCCCAGACCCACATCGATCGTCATCGTATAGAAGAGTGCGAATGCGTTATCGTCACCGATGCGTTTGAAGTCCGTGAAGCTAAAGCCGCGATAAGTCTGGAACGCCTTCTCCCAGGACTGCCGAAAAGCTATCAGACCGTCGCGTTCTTCGATCGGGCTGATGAACTGGATGTCATCCGTGTAGAGGTCGCGCAGCTCAACCAGCGCTGCGGACTTGTCGGTGTTCAAACGCTCGTAAAAAGCCTGCATCCGCTCCGGTAAGGTCGATCGCACGGGCTCTCCTTGTGAACTGCGCTGCTGACCCGTTGCGTTGTACTCCGGACTCGCTTCAAACTCGTGGATAAATCTGTTGCTGACATTCGCGTTATGGATCCGGCGTGTGTGTTCCTCGGAGCAACTACTCCCTCTGCCTCTATCGTTGTAAGGCTCTCAGACTGTGACCGAAGCACCCATTATCGACTACGTGGATGAATCCTGCATGTTCGCTCGCTGGAGCAACATCGCGTTCCCGGTGTTTGGGCCGCGCATGCCGACGCTCGAGGGCGTGAATGCTGTCGCCTCGCACATCGAAGCCCACGGACGCCGCGTCGGAAGGGGCAGGCTGACCGAGATCACGCTCCTGGGCGCCGACATCCGCATGCCGGATGCGCGCGTGCGGCAGGTGCTGGATGCGATGGTACCCCGGCTCTCGCCATACTACGGCTGCGTCGCAGCGGTCTTCGAAGGCGGAGGCTTTCGCGCCGCGATGATCCGCGGCCTCCTCACAGGTTTTCAACTGCTCAGTCGGCTCAAGTATCCGCATGGCGTGTTCGACACGGTCCACGAGTGCTCGCAGTGGGTGCACGGGGTCGGCGTGGTGGGCGGCGATCTCGAAGCGCTCGCCGAGGCCGCGCGCGAGGTGCGGAGCATGGGCCTCGAGCGCGGTGTGTTGACGGCCGCTTCGACTTCGACGCGAACATCGTTGCCGGCGCCCTTCCGCGAGTGACCTGACTCACTCGGTTCGTCGAGCGGCGTGCGTTTCGCTGGCTCGATCAACGCGAGGGATCCGTGGTGACAAACGCGCCACGCCAAAGCGTGCAACGTGTTGCTCGCTGCGCCGCATACCGCAACCCGGCACTGCGCAGCGTGACGCCTTGTGCTACGCGTGCCTGCGAGATGATCGTTCGTGCTTACTTCGATCATCATGAGATGAACGGAGGTTCGCCAGTGCTTCGAAGTGCG
This sequence comes from Polyangiales bacterium, assembly GCA_035274465.1. GTDB lineage: Bacteria > Myxococcota_A > Polyangia > Polyangiales > JAFGIB01 > JADGRF01. The sequence continues at coordinate 64,502 of DATEOF010000398.1, read as the reverse complement.
CCGATCTGGTTGTTAGCGGCCGCGGGTCTCGCTGTGGTCAGTTGTTCGCCGGAGGGGCAGGCAACCTCCAAGAGCTCTTCACCCGTGACTGCTGCGGGCGGTAGAGGCGGTCCGATGGTCGGCAGACCAGGCGGTAGCGCGGCGCCGGCAGGTGGAGCTCCCGCGGGCGCATTCCCGACGGCCACGCCGGGCGCGCCATCGCCCGGTCCTGGTGCTGGTCCTGCCGGAAGCGGACTCTCCGCGACTGGCGCGAGCGGAGCAGCCGCTGGCAGCAGTGCGGCGGCTGGTAGTGGTGCCGCGACGGCAGGAATGGGAAGCGACATGGCAGGCCGATCGGGCGGCACGGGCGGCAGACGGGGTCGCAACTAGGCGGACGTTCTGCGCTGCTCATCTGGTTGCGACGCTCGCGTTCTTACGGCGTCGCCGGTAGCATCCCCGGACCAGGAGTCGCGGCATGTCGCAGCATCAGGATGATCCAGCGTATCGTGAGGCAGTAGCCACTGGGATGTACGTCGGGTATTGGGCTGCGCGTTCGCCGCATGCCCCTGCGTTGATCGGCGAGCAAGGGCGCCTCAGCTTTGCGGAGCTCAACGCGCGCAGCAATCGGCTGGCACGCTTACTCCGCGAACGCGGACTGCGTCCGGGCGATACGCTGGCCCTGTTGTGTCACAACTGCTTCGAGTTCGCCGAGGCCGTGGCGGCCACGCGCCGCATCGGCGTGCGTCTGACGCCGATCAACTTTCATCTCGGCGCAGATGAAGTGGCGTACATCCTGCGGGATTGCGACGCGAAGGTGTTCATGGCGGCGGGGCGCTTCGCCGACGTGGCGGCGCGCGCGGCGCAAGGCATCGCAGAGATTCATACGCGCATCGCCGTGGATGGTGACATCCCAGGCTTCGAGCGGCTGCGCGCGCTGGTCGAGGCGTATGGCACGGATGACATTCCCAATCCGGTGCTCGGAGTCAGCATGCTGTACACCTCGGGCTCGACCGGAAAGCCCAAGGGTGTGGCTCGGCCCTCGGCACCGCCGACCGGCGCGGCCACTTCGGCGATCTATCGCGGGAACTACACACCCGGCAGCGATCTTCACCTGTGCACGGGGCCGCTGTATCACGCCGCGCCGCTGGCCTATTCGCTGGTGATCCCGCTGCTGAGCGGCGCCGGCGTGGTGTTGATGGACGGCTGGGAGGCGGAGCGATCGCTCCAGCTGATCGAGACGCACCGCATCACGCACACGCACATGGTGCCGACCATGTTCCATCGATTGCTGGGCTTGTCGCCCGAGCAGCGCCGAAGCTACGCGCTCTCGAGCCTGCGCTACGTACTGCACGGTGCCGCGCCTTGTCCCATCGAGGTAAAGCGCGCGTTGATCGAATGGTTGGGACCCGTGGTGTTCGAGTACTACGGGGCGACCGAGGGCACCGGGACGATGGTGGACAGTGAGACCTGGCTGCGCAAGCCGGGCACGGTGGGCCAGCCCGAGCCTCGCGATCAGATCAAGATCATGGACGACGGTGGCAACGAGCTGCCCGCAGGTGACGTGGGGACCGTGTACTTGAAGTCGCCCGCCGCGCTGCGCTTCAACTATCACAAGGATCCCGGCAAGACCGCGAGCGCGTTTCGCGGCGACTATTACACCGTGGGCGACCTGGGCTATCTGGATGAGGATGGCTATTTGTTCCTAACAGATCGCAGCGCGAACCTCATCATCTCCGGTGGTGTCAACATCTACCCTGCAGAGTGTGATGCCGTGCTGCTCACACATCCGGCGGTGCACGACGTCGCCGTCATCGGCGTGCCGAACGCGGAGTGGGGCGAAGAGGTCAAGGCCGTGGTCGAGCTCGAGCCGGGCCGCGAGGCCAGCGCTGCGCTCGAGCGCGAGCTGATCGAGTACTGTCGCGCCCGCCTCGCACACTACAAGTGCCCGCGCAGCGTGGACTTCGTGACGAGCCTCCCGCGCTACGACAGTGGCAAGCTCTCGAAGCACGCGCTGCGCGAGCGTTACCGGCAGGCGATGCGCGCGTGAAAGGGCCGCGCCGTCCCGGTCTGCGTCTGATCGCAGGAGTCCTCTGGCAGCAGCGTCTGGGTGTCGCCCTGGGCGTGGGCTCGGGTTTGCTGTGGACCAGCGGCAAGATCGCGGTACCGGCGCTGGTGCGGCAGGGCATCGATCGCGGGTTGCGCGGTGGCGCTCCGCTGCGCTGGGCGGGCTACATCCTGCTGGCTGGACTGCTGTCGGCGCTGTTCACGGGTCTGCGGCGTTACCTGGCGTTTCGCGAGGGTCGGCGCGCCGAAGCCACGCTGCGCGCGCGCTTGTTCGCGCACATCGAGCACCTGCACTTCGGCTTTCACGATCGCATGCCGGTCGGAGAGCTGATGAGTCGCTGCCATGCCGACCTGATGCAGATCCAGACGTTCGTCAGCTTGATCCCGCTCACGCTCAGCAACTTCATGATCGTGATCGCCGTGACCAGCATCATGCTCAGCATGCAGCCGCTGCTGACGCTGCTGGCGCTCGGGTCGCTCCCGCTGCTGAACGTGCTCGGTCGGCGCTTCTCGCAGTCGCTCTTTCCCACCTTGCGCGGCCTGCAGGAACAGACGGCCGAGCTGGCCAGCGTAGTGGAAGAGTCGGTCTCGGGCGTGCGCGTCATCAAGGGGTTGGGCGCCGAGGGGGTACAGCAGCGCAAGCTCGCGAAGGAGGCCGACGACGTCTACGAGATGGCCACGCGCGCGGCCGCGGTGCGTTCGCGCTTCCTGCCCGCGCTCGAGCTCGTGCCGAACATCGGTCAGATCTTCGTGCTCTCGTACGGAGGTCACCTGGTGCTCGACGGAAAGATCAGCGTCGGCACGCTGGTGATGTTCAACTTCTACGTGATCGTGCTGGTGAACCCGCTGCGCATGCTCGGGCAGATCATCGCGCAAGCCGAACGCGCGCTGGTGGCCGCCGATCGCGCGGCGCAGGTGCTCGCCACCGAGCCGAAGATCGTCGATCCGGCGCGACCGCTGCGCTTGCCCGCGCGCACAGAGCGCGGCGGCGAGGTGCGCTTCGAAGACGTGAGCTTCGGTTATGCGGCCCCCAGCGGGCCGCAGGTGTTGCGCCAGTTCGACTTGCACATCGCTGCCGGCGAGTCGGTCGCACTCGTGGGCGAGACCGGTTGCGGCAAGAGTACGGTCGCGAAGCTGATCGCTCGCTTCTACGATCCCGATCTCGGTCGAGTGTGCCTGGACGGCGTCGACCTGCGCGATCTGCGCGTGCGGGACTTGCGTCAGGAGCTGGGCATCGTCTTCGAGGAGACGTTCCTGTTCAGCCAGAGTGTCGCGGCGAACATCGCGCTGGCCAAGCCCGAGGCGTCGCAGCAGGAGATCGAGCGCGCCGGGCGTCTCGCCTTCGCGCACGACTTCATCTGCGCGCTGCCGGAGGGCTACGACACCGTCATTGGCGAGCGCGGCTTCTCGCTCTCCGGAGGGCAGCGCCAGCGCATCGCGATCGCGCGCGCGATCCTGGCCGATCCGCGCGTGCTGATCCTGGATGACGCGACGTCCTCGGTGGATCCGCAGAAGGAGCACGAGATCCGCGGCGCGCTCGCGCAGCTGATGCAGGGGCGGACCACGATCGTGATCTCACACCGGCCGGTCACGATCGCGCTCGCGCAGCGCCTGGTGTTGATCTCGGCCGGGAGCGTGGTCGCTGAGGGCACGCACGATCAGTTGCTGCGAGACAACGCGCGCTACCAGCGCGTGCTGGCGGAGCTGCCGCCATGAGCAACCAGGAAGAGCTACCCGGCACGCCAGCCTCGCTCGGCAGCTTGCTGCGCCGGCTGATCGGCATGCTCGGCAAGCAGCGCCTGCAGGTGGTGTGGGCGCTGTCGCTGATCAGCGTGTGGACGGCGGCGAACCTTGCCGGACCGTACGCGATCAAGATCGCGATCGATCGCGGCATCGGCCAACGCAACGTCACTGCGCTGAACGCGGCCATCGCGGCCTACGTGGCGATCAGCGTGACCGTCTACCTGGTACACCGCGCGCAGATCCGCGCGCTCAATCGCCTGGGCGAGGGCCTGCTGCGCAGCTTGCGGGTCGACGTGTTCGCGCACCTGTTGCGCTTGCCGCTGCCGTTCTACGAGCGCAACAAGGCGGGCGTGTTGATCTCGCGCATCACCTCCGACGTCGATTCTCTGCAAGAGCTGGTGCAGACCGGCCTGCTCGCGCTGATCGGCAACGGTTTGCTCCTGCTGTTCTCGAGCGTGGTGCTGACGGTCGTCTCGCCCTGGTTGATGTTGACGTGCCTGGTGGCGGTGCCGTTCGTGGTCGCCGCCAGCGTGCGCTTCGCGCGCAGCTCGAGCAGCGCGTACCTGGAGGTGCGCGACCGCGTGGGTGCGAACCTGGCGCGCTTGCAGGAATCGCTGAGCGGGGTGCGCGTGATTCAGGCGTTCGCGCGCGAGCCGCTGGCGATCGAGCGCTTTCAGGAGTCGAACGAGGCCTTGTTTCGCGCACACATGCGCTCGACGAGCCTGCAGTCGTGGTACCTGCCGGTGATCGAGATCGCCGGCACCGGCAGCACGGCGCTGGTCGTCGCGGTCGGCGGTTACCTCGTGTACCACCAACAGGTCACCGTCGGCACGGTGTCGTTCTTCATCTTGACGCTGACCAACCTGTTCGAGCCGATCCAACAGTTCAGTCAGCTGTTCAATCAGATGCAGTCGGCCGGCGCGGGGCTGCGCAAGCTGTTTGGGCTGTTGGACACGCCCTCCGACCTCGTCCAGCGAACGCCGGAGCTCCCGCTGCCCGAAGCCGGAAGCGTCGAAGTCGAGCAGGTGAGCTTCGCATATCGCCCGGAGCTCCCACCGGTGCTCGAGGCCGTCTCACTCACCGTCGCGCAGGGCGAGCGGCTGGCGCTGGTCGGTCCGACCGGGGCGGGCAAGTCCACGCTCGCCAAGCTGATCGCGCGCTTCTACGATCCGACGGCCGGCCAGATCCGCTTTGGCGGCGTGGATCTGCGCGACGCGAGCATCGAGGCGTTGCGCGAGCGCATCGTCGTGGTCGCGCAGGAAGGCTTCTTGTTCAATACCAGCATTCGCGAGAACGTGCGGCTCGGTCGCGCGGACGCGAGCGACGAAGAGGTCGAAGCCGCGCTGGCGACGGTCGGCGCGCTGGCGCGCTTCCAGGCGCTGCCCGATGGTATCGACACGCTCGTCGACGAACGCGGATCGCGCCTGTCGTCGGGGGAAAAGCAGCTCGTGTCGCTGGCGCGCGCTGCGCTGCGCAATCCGCCCTTGCTGGTGCTGGACGAGGCCACGTCCAACCTCGACCCCGGCACCGAGCAGTTGGTGGAGGCGGCGATGAGCAAGCTCATGGCGGGGCGCACGACGCTGGTGATCGCGCACCGTCTCTCGACCGCGGCCCAGGCCGATCGCATCGCGGTGATCGACGAGGGTCGGCTGGTCGAGGTCGGGACGCATGCAGAGCTGATCGCGCGCGATGGCCGCTACGCGGCGTTGTTCGTGCGCGCACAGGGCGCAGGCGAGCCAGCAGGTCGAGGCAACTAACTAGAACAGGAACTCGAACGCAATCGAAACCGCGAGACACGCGATTGCTGGGTCGAGTTTCCTGTTCATGTTTCCAGTTCCTAGTTTGCCTCGTCCAGCTGCGTCTCCTCCTCCGCTCGCAGCTGCAGGCGCTCGGCCATGATGGCGGCGAAGCGCACCAGGCTCGCCGTCTCGAGCCGTGGGTTACCCGCGAGGTCCAGCACGGCGATGCCCTCGATGCGGCGCTGTCCGTTGCGCAGGTGCTCGAGCATGTGCGGCGTCGCGGCGTGTCCGGAGCCGCCCCGCAGGCCCGAGTCGGCCTCGCTCTCGGCCGTGGGGCTGGTGGTCATGTCGTCGGCGGTGCTCGGCAGGGCCCAGAGTTTGGAGACCGTTTCATCCAGCTCGCCTTCGATCGCGCTGGCGCCGGCGCGCGCCACGACGTCGGGCCGACCGTTCAGGTTGGCGTAGAGCACGCCGCCCGTCGCGCCGGCCTGAACCAGCAGCAGCTCGAGCAGCCGGTGGTAGAACACGCTGTCCTCGATTGGCTCTCGGCCGAGCTTGCGCAGGTTCTCGAGCTCGATGCCGCTGTCGGCTTCGCGTAGCTCGAGCTCCATGCCGCCGTCAGCGGCGAGTCCCAGCGCGCGCGCGTCACGCAGCAGCGCGCTGTGGCGTGCGAACAGGCCGGGGAAGGTGCCGGTCTGGAGCGCTCTCGCCCAGGCTCCGAGTCGCTCGTTGAATCGCGCGCGGTCGCGCCGGCAGAGCGCCAGGCGAGCCCCGATCTCGTGCAGCTGGATCATGACCACGCCGCCTGCACCGCGTCGCTCGAGCGCCTCGCGCGCCGTGGCGAGCTGTGCTTCGGCAGCCTCGGCGTGTCCCAGCTCGGCGTGGGAACGCGCGAGTGCGAGTCGGAGTCGAGCGTCCGGAATGCTCTCGGCCCCCGCACGCGCCAGGTACGCCTCGCCGAGCTGCAGGCTGTCGGCGTGTCGCTCGGCGGCATTCAGCAGCTCGAGCTGCATCGCGGCCGATGGTTCCCACTCCGTGCCCTCGCTGGCGATGCGTTGCAGCGAGCGCTCGATGGTCGCGAGCGCGCGGTCGCTCGCTCCCTGGCGGTGCAGCACGTGCGCTCGCGCGAGCTCCGCGCGGCAGCGCCAGCGCGGGCGAGCCAGCGTGGCTTGCTGGAGCGCGTGCTGCGTCCGGCGCAGGCCCATCAGGTCGTCCGAGAGCGCGTACACCTCCAGGTAGCTCGGCAAGCCCAGCAGGCGCATGTCGGCCAGACTACCCGCCTGCGCCGACAACACCTCGAAGCGCCTGCGTGCAGCCTCGGCGGCGGCCAGATCGCCGTGCGCGAGGTAGTAGTGCGCGCGGTGGCTCTCGGCCGCGTCGGCCATGAGCGGCTCGCACAGCTCGATCCAGCGCAGCGCGTCGGCCGTGGCGTGCTCGGCGTTGAGTCCGCACAGCGAGCCCGCGGTGACGCGAGTCAACGCGATCGTCGTGAGCGGATCGAGCTGGGCGCCGAGCGGTCCCTTGAGATCCGTATAGATCTCCTGCATCGCATCCCAGCCGACCCAGAGTTGCCCGCGCGTCAGGCGGCACAGCGCGTCGATCACGCGCACCACCAGCGAAAGGGCAGGCGCGAGCGCGCTGAACGGGCGAAGGTCGTGGATCGCGGGGATCAAGCCGGGATCGGCCATGCGACTCGCGGTGACAGCCGCGCCGATGCCGAGCTGGCCTTCGCGCTTGAGCGCCCGGAACACGTTGTCGAGGCCGCCGCGCCCCGGTTGCTCGCAGCGCGCGTGCGCGCGGGTCAGCGCCTCCTTCAAGCGTTCGGGCTCCGGGAGGTGGCTCAGCTCGGCGTAGTCGGCCACGCCGCTGAACGGCGCGAGCGCGGCGGCCGTCGGGGCCAGGCGCAGCGCGATCCGCTCTGGCAGGCCGCGGTAGAGCGAGTTCATGATCGCGCCCACGGCGTGGTGCGCTTGCAGCGCGGGATGCGCGCTCGGGGTGGGCGGCAGGGCGGCCGCGGTCTCGAAGGTCGAGGTCGCGATGGCGCTGCGCAAGATCTCGTTTTGCGGGGCGCTCTCGGTCATGCGCCAGAACTCGTCCATCGCCTCGATCGCGAGGGTCGGCTGCCCGGCGCTGAAGGCGTGGTGGGCGACGTAGATCTTGGAGAGCGGCAGCTGAGCGCAGCGCTCGGCCAGTCGCGCATGCAGCTGTCGGCGGCGTTCGGGCGATAGCAGCTGCGCCACCGCGCGCCGGCGATCGTCGCGCCGGAACGCGGCTCGATCCGTCAACACCTGCAGCCAGCGTGCCGCGATCAGCTCGTCGAACGCACGGTGCACCCGCTCGCGCTCGAGCTCGGCCAGCAACGCCGGGCAATCCGCGAACGAGAGGATCGCGTTCTCGTCCAGCGACAGCACGTCGAGCAGCGTGCGCGCATCGGGCGAGAGCCGCGCCAGCTCGGCCTCGATCTCGCCCATGCCGGAGAGCGCCGAGCGCAGCGCCTCGAGATCGCTGCTCAGCCACCAGCTGGCGTCGGCGTAGCGCACCAGACCGCGATCGACCAGCCGTTGAGCCGCGTCCATGACCAGCTGCGGCTGGCCCTCGCACACGCGCTCGCACAGCGTGGTCAGCAGATCGACGTTCTGGACGTCGCCGAACAGCGAGGCCAAAAGATCGCGGCAATCCGCGGCAGTCAGCGACGGGAGCGGCACCTCGCGCGAGGCCTGTACGAGCGGCGCGGCCGCTTCGGCGGGAGCGCTCGAGTCCAGGCTGGTCACGAGCAGCAGCTTCTGCGAGCGGGACTGCAGCGAGAGGCCCACCAGGAATGCGAGCGAGGGGGCGTCGATGTCGTGGATGTCGTCGACGATCACCGCATACGGCTGGTCCTTGCAGGCGCGCAGGAAGAGCTCGTTCAGATCTTGCAGCACCCGCTCGCGACCGACGCGTTGCAACAGCGCGTTTGCGTCGCCACTGAGCAGCTCAGCCAACGGCTGCGCCTCGAGCGTTCGCGCGAGCTCCGCGTCCTCGTCGACCAGGCAGCGCAAGAGGCGCCGGGCGACGGCTAGCGCAGCGCTCGGCCCCTCGGCGGCATCCGCGCGCGCGATCGAGAGGCCGCGCAGCTGGGCTTCGAGCGCAGCCGCGTCTAGCAGGCGCGAGCGTCCCATGCCGCTCGCCGCGCGTACCAGGAGTGCGGTGCCGCCACCAGCTGCAGCGAGCTCCACGTCGCGGCGAATGCTCGCCAGCTCTGCCGTGCGGCCCACCAGCGCGGGTTTGGTCAGATAGGCGATGGCCGTCTGGCTGTGTTCGCGTCGTGGCAGGTTCGCGACGGCGGTCAGGCGTTCGTGGACCTCGGCGGCGCTGCGCGGCCGCTCGCTCGCCTGCAGTGACAGGAGGCTGAGCACCAGCTCGTCGAGCGCGCGCGGGATCGAGGGATTGAGCTTCGAAGGTGGCGTGAGCCGTTGGGCCCAGACGCGACGCAATCCGGCGAGCGAGCGCGCGGGATAGGCGTTTTGGCCGGTCAGCGCGTAGTACAGCGAGGCGCCCAGCGCGAAGAGGTCTGCCTGCGCGTCGATCGTGTGTTGCTGCAGGCACTCCGGCGCGATGTACGGGGGCGTGCCGACGACCTGACTCACACCGCCCATGGGAACCATCGCGCCGAAGTCGATTAGCTTGGAGAGACCCTCGGAGGTGCAATGGACGTTGAGCGGCGTGACGTCGCGGTGGACCAGCCGGCGCGAGTGCACGATGGCCAGCGCCGATGCGATATCGCGCAGGCAGCGGCAGGCGTCGGCCCAGGGCAGCGGCGTCTGAGTCCTGAGGTTTCCGCCGCTCAGCAGCTCCATCGTGTAGAACGGACCGCTGTCGTCCAGTCCGTAGTCGTACGCCTGGATGATGTTGGGGTGAGCGAGCTGACTCAGCGTGTAGTACTCGCGCTCGAACAGCACCGTCGCGCGCGCCAGCTCCGGTTCGGTATCGAAGCGCTCGATCGAGAGGCGCTTGAGCGCGAGCTCGTGGCCGCGCTTGTTGTCGAACGCGCGGAACACCGCGCCCATGCCGCCGCGACCCAACTGATCTCTGATGTCGTAGCGGACCTCCACCATGCCATCGTACAACGCGCGCGCATGCGCATGCGCTCGCGCCAAGGTGATCCGGCGCCGTACGATCTAGGCAGGCATGCGACTACGTCGTCCAGCGACGCAACAGCTCTTCGCCACTGGGTGCCTTTGCAACTGCGCCCGGCGTTCGCGAGAAGCGCGGGGCAGCGACGGCATGCTGATGGCCGGCTTCCGTCGTGTAGACCGCGCGATCCTTCATGTGAGCGTGCTCGAGCGTCTCCTGTAGGGTGAGCACCGGCGCAAAACACGCGTCAGTGCCCTCGAGCAGCGCGCACCACTCCGCTCGCGTCTTCTGGGCAAACAACGTCGCCAGTGCTTCGCTTCGCTCGGGCCACTTGCTGCTGTCGTGCTGTCGCGACTTCAGGCCTTCCTCCGCGCCGATTCTCTCCAGCAGCTCGGCGTAGAACTTGGGTTCGATGGCACCGACGGAGATCTCCTTGCCATCTGCACAGAGATAGCAGCGATAGAAGGGCGCTGCACCGCCCAGCATGTTCTTGTTGCGCTCGAGTGAGATCGCGCCGCTCGGCACGAGCCCCGTGAAGAACGTCATCAACGCTGCCACGCCGTCCACGATCGAGGCATCGATGACTTGTCCCTTGCCCGAGCGTTCGCGCTCCCACAACGCTGCCACGATCCCGAACGCCAGCAGCATCGAGCCGCCACCGAAGTCACCCAGCAGGTTGAGGGGAGGTTGCGCGACGTCGCCCGCGCGGCCGATGGCGGCGAGCGCGCCCGTGAGTGCGATGTAGTTGATGTCGTGACCGGCGCTCTGCGCCAGAGGCCCGGTCTGTCCCCAGCCCGTCATCCGACCGTAGATGAGCCGCGGATTGCGTTCGAGCAGCGCGTCGGGCCCCAGCCCCAGGCGCTCCATCACGCCAGGTCTGTTGCCTTCGATCAAGACGTCGACTCGTGAGGCGATGTCGAGGCAGCGGGCCCGCCCCTCATCACTTCGGATGTCCAGCGTCATCGAGCTGAGGCCCCAATCCACGACCGGGTTCGGATAACCGTTGCCGCCGGGCCGGTCGACGCGAAGGACCTCGGCTCCGAGGTTGGCCAGCAGCATCGCGACGTGCGGCCCCGGACCGATGCCCGCGAATTCCAGCACCCGCAGCCCCGACAATGGACCCTGACGCATGGATCCGGACATGTTCATTTGCTCGGCCATAATGGTATCCGCCGTCATCGTGCCGCGCGTGCGCGCCCGCGGCAAGTCGCCGATAGTTGACGAGCTGGTTCATCGCGGCCGCGCGGATGGCGCGATCGTGCGCGGTGGCTTCAAGCTGTTGCCCGAGACGATCGAGCGCGCGCTGTTGCTGCATCCGGCCGTGTCGCCTGCTGCGGTCTTGGGTCTGCCCGACGCGCGACTGGGTCAAGTGCCCGCAGCTGCGGTGCAGCTCAGGCCGGGAGTGTCCCCACCGACTGTCGACGAGCTCGAGCGCCATCTGCGCGATCACCTCTACGCGACGAACATTCCCGTGGCCTTTCGCTTCGTGGATGAGTTGCCGCGGACGGCGTCATTCAAGGTCGATGGCACTGCGCTACAAGTCTTGTTTCGCTAGGGAGGGCGGCTGCTCGCGCCGGCGGGCGATGCGCGCGCGAGCCTTGTGCAAGCGCGAGTAGGCGGTCTGGAGCGGACAGCCGAGCTGGCGGGCGATCTCGGGCATCGACAGCTCTTCCACCTCGTAGAGCAGGAAGATCAGCCGTTGCTGCGGCGGCAGTTGGTTCAGCAAGCGCTCGCAGAGTTCGAGCGCTTCCGCGTCTTCCACGTGCTCGAGCTGCGTCGCAGGGCAGGCTGGTTCGCTGGAGTGCGTCGCGATCGCTGCACGCTCCTGGAGATGCCTGCGGCGCCCGGCCACGGCGACGCGCTTGCAGATCGAATACATCCACGACCGCGCGCGGCCCAGCTCTTCGTAGTCGCCGCCTCGCCGCGCCACGACCAAGAACACCTCTTGCAACAGGTCGTCGAGGTCTGCGTCGCGCACCCCGAGCGAGCGCAAGATGCGAGCCGCGAACGCTCCGTGTTGCTCGAACACGCCGGCTCACTCCAGTCCGCCGAACAGGCGAACCGCGTGCAGGCGCCTGCCGGACGGATAGAGCAGCAAGTACAGTCGTGCGCGCTGGTATGCCTCGCGACTGTGGCCCGCCTTGGACAGCGCCTCGACCTCACGCGCCAGCGCGTCTTGTGCCAGCGAGCCCTCCGGGGCGTACGCGCGCACGAGCGCAAAGGCGGCCGCGGACTCCGCCGGCTCACCCAGGTTCTCGAGGAGGACGCGACCGAGCGTGAAGGCGGCGAACGGCGCCTCGGGGCTTTGCGCGTGGTCGCGGAGCAAGCGGCGCAGGTGTTCGGCTGCGAGCTGCGGCCGATCGTCCTTGCGCGCAACGTCCGCTGCCTCCATCAAGGCGAGTGGATCGGCCTTTGGTTGGAGATCGAGGTGCGTGGCGCGGAGGGTCCAGGCGACCAAGGACGAAGCGAACGCTGCCGTGAGCGCGCAGCCTCCGGCCAGCAGCTTGAAGCGGCGGCGCCTTTGCAGGCGGTCGATGTTGGCGAGCAAGCGTTCGCCGTGGGCGTCATTCCACGCAGGCGTCAGCTCGTCGCGCAACGTGGCGATCGTCCGTCCGAGGTCATCCATCGTCGAGCTCCGCCTGCAGACGGGCCTGGGCTGCCACGATCCGTCGCTTGGCGGTCGCGATCGAACACCCACAGCACTCGGCGACGCGGTCGAGCTTCTCACCCTCGATGTGGCGCAGGGTCCACGCCAACCGTTCCTCGACCGGCAGTGCGTCGAGCATCCGGTACACGCGCTCGACCAGCGCGCGTGTCTCGGGAGACAGGCCGGGGTCTGTCAGCTCGAGCGCGTGAGGGCGCTCGTCCAGGCCGACGAACTGGCGCAGCCGTCGGCGGCGCAACTGATGCCTTGCAGTGCGCACTGCGATCGTCGCGAGCCAACCCTTCGCGGCTGCCGGGTCGCGCAGCTGCTCGCGATTCTTGAAGGCGTCGAGGAAGACTTGTTGGATGAGATCGTCGACGTCGGACTCGTCGCCGAGCAGGCGAATACCGATCCGGGCCACGTAGCGCGCATAGCGTTCGAAGAGCTCTGCGTGGTGACCGAATGTGCGGTGCGGATTCGCGCCCGCCCTCACGAGTCTTAGTCGAGAAGAACGCGTCATCGATGCCGTTGGACGCTAACGATCGAAGCGCGACTGTAAGTGTCACCGGCTGAGCGAGCAGTGGCAGGTGCGGCCAACCTAGTGACTACGCGTGGACATGCGTCGCACGCGTAACGCGCGCCCGACTTTTTCGCCGGGGGAGCATCATAAAAGTCGAGAGCGGGGGGCATGGCAGCATGCGCCGGAGACCCGTTGTGTCCCAAGGCAGCAGCACATGGCCGCTGCCATGGGCTCGCACGCTGTCGAACAACGATGTTGTTGAGCAAAATTGGACGCAGTGGTAGAGCGCGAACGCCGGAAGGGTTTGCGGGCAAAAACAGACCCTGCTACGCGTGAACGTTATCTGCGCACGTACGGGGTGAAACGGTTCGGCGCGTCGCTTGCTTGGCCGCGATTGTCTCGCTGTTCCTGCGTGGATCGCGCGAATCTTGGCCGTGATTGTCCCGCGTTTTCCACGAGCCGCGTCGCCTGAAGCGAGCCACCAGGGGTGTTATGAAGGCGCTATCTGTACCGCTCACGGGAGTCGTCCGAGAGTCCATGTTGTCGGTTCGGGTCGTGAGAGGGATCGCCGAAGCGGTAGAGCAGGCTGGTGTTCCATCCACGCGACTGTTCGCGGCTGCACACTTCGATGCTGGGCTGCTCGACTGCGCCGAAGCGAGTGTTCCGCGCAGCGATGTCTACCGGTTGTGCGAGCGGGCGATGGATCTCACGGGAGATCCGGCGCTCGGCCTGCACTGGGGCGAACGCTTGTGTCCGTCGACGTTCAACCCGCTCTCGCACCTGATCACGCACTCGGAGACCTTACGGCAAGGCTTCGAGTCACTGTCCAAGTTCCACCGACTGCTGAGTGACCAGCCGAGCTTTCACCTGTCCGAACAGGGCGACCAGGTGACAGTACGCTACTTCAGCCTGGCGTCCGAAGGCGCGGCCATCCAGCGCTTCGCCTCGGAGATGCTGGTCCACGGCGTGTTCCGCATGATCCGCACCTTCAGCCCACACGCGCAGCTGCAGCGCGTGAATTTCGAGTATCCCGCCCCTGCGTACCACCCCGAGTACGCGCGCGTGTTCGAGCGCGCGGTGCACTTCGATCAGGCGTTCACCGGAGTGGTATTCGATCGCGCGCTGATGGATGTCGTGTCTCCCTACCGAGACGGCGATGTTTGTGATGCGCTGCGCGCGATCGCCGAGCGCCGCATCCTGGGAGTCACACAACGCGCACCGTTCTCGCTGCGCGTGCGCGAACGCCTCGTCCAGCAGGGCCCCGCGCGCCGCACCGACATGAACGCAGTCGCGCGCTCGCTCGGCCTCAGCGCGCGCTCACTCCGCCGTCGCCTCGCGGCCGAAGGCAAGTCGTACAACACGGTGGTGAACGAAGCGCTGGCGATCATCGCCAAACACTTCCTCCGCACCAAGCAGCTCACCATCCAGGAAGCCGCCTACGAAATGGGCTTCGCCGACACCAGCACCTTCCACCGCGCGTTCAAACGCTGGACCGGCATGACCCCGACCGAAGTCCGAGCCGAGCAGCAGAAGCAACGCGTCGGCCGCGTCGGCTAGCGCACGATCTGACTGTACTGCGGAAAGGAACGCCGGTGCCGGCACATCAATTGGCCTCGGGCAGCAACAAGCGCACGCGCCGTCGTCACTAGCATCGTCAGCGTGTCTACAAGCGCGAGCTCGGAGTGGCGTCGCTTCTGGTTCTTGCCGTTTGCTGCGGCGCTGGGCTATTCGACGTCGGTCATCCACGTGTACTCGCTCGGCCCGTTCATCGAGCCGCTATCGCGGGAGTTCGGCTGGTCGCGCGCGCAGATCTCGCTGGGCATCTCGGTGGCTTCGTTCATCAGCGCGATGTTTTGTATCCCGATCGGCATGCTGGTCGATCGCGTGGGACCGCGGCGCATCGCATTGATCGGCGTACCCGCGATGACCGGTGCCTTTGCTTTGCTCGGCACGTCTTCGGGCGGGACCGCGAACTGGCTGATGCTGTGGAGCATCATCGCGCTCGGGACGCTGTGGGTGCAGGCGACCGTGTGGACCAGCGCGGTGGCGAGCAGGTTCGAGGCGTCGCGAGGTCTTGCGTTCGCGATCACGCTATCCGGAGGGTCGCTGAGCGCCACCGTGTTCCCGCTGCTGGCGACGTGGCTGATCGGCGCGTACGGGTGGCGCACGGGTTTCGCAGGGCTGGCGGGCATCTGGGTCGCGCTGGTGCTGCCGGTGCTGCTGGTGTGCTTTCGCGGGGCGCAGGACGGGGTGAAGAAAGAGCGCCATGCCGACTCGCAGGCCGGAGTGGGTCTCGCCGAAGGCCTGCGCTCGCCCACGCTCTACAAGCTGCTCCTGGCCGCGGGCTTGTTTTCGTTCACGACCATCGGCGCCGTCGTCCACTTCGTGCCGATCCTGACCGGCAACGGCGCCACGCCGCTGGCAGCGGCAGGCGTCGCCTCGCTGGTAGGCGTCTTTTCGATCGTCGGCCGGCTCGGCACGGGTGCGCTGCTGGACAGGTTCCCGGGTCACCTGGTCGGTGCGGCCGCGTTCCTGCTGCCGATCCTGGCGTCCACGCTGCTCCTCACGAACGGCGAGAGTCCGATCTGTCAGAGCATCGCAGCGGCCGTGCTCGGGCTGACGGTCGGCTCGGAGGTCGACGTCATCGCCTACCTCGCAGCGCGCCACTTCGGCCTCAAGAACTTCGGCGCCCTGTACGGCGCGCTGGTCATGGCGCTCTCGCTCGGCACCGCGTTCGGCCCGCTGGCCGCTGGCACGGTGTTCGATCACTACCGCAGCTATGCACCGTCTTTGATGCTGGCCATCCTCTTGATGGCCGCCAGCGCAGTCGCCCTCGTGAGCCTCGGCCCGACGCCGAGCGCTGCGGAGCCGGTCCGGCAACCGACCTAGCTAGCGAACACGATCACCCCGCAGGTGGCGAACGAGCAGGCCCGGCACGATCAAGCTGGGTAGGGTCGCGATATCCGTCACGTCCATTGCGAGTTGGACTGGGCGAAGCTGTGGCACGGGCGAACCGAGCAACGAGGCTACCAGCGCGCGCACCGGCCACTGTGCTGCACCGAGTCCATGACGGTACGCATCGGCGGCCCAGGGCCACACTCGAATGCCGCCCATGATCAGACCAAACACCAGCAGCGCAGCCAGCAAGATCCAGCGCTGCCGATTCCAGGGCACTGCCGGCCAGCGTAGCTCCACCGCTGCCACGACCAGGAGCGGGCACACGATCAGGCAAGCCACATCGCTGAGTTTCCCCGTGAGCCAGCCGGGCGTCAGACTCTTGAGCACGTGGTCGTTGACGAGCCAGGTGACGAGCGCGACGACTGCGACCGGATGCAGCAGCATGCCTCCTGGCACATATTCGGCGCGTTCATTCATCGAATATCACCTCGATCTTCACGCCCGGCGTGAACTCGGGAGCCGTCGAGCCCATGCATCCTTCCTCGAGCGGACGGTGCGCCGAGCTCTCCACGGTCAGCGATACGGTGCCGGTCGCCGTTTCGGAGCGCGCGACCGTGAACGTAGCCACGCACTCTCGGTGCTCCGGACAGGCCGCGAGGTCGGGTCGCAGCTCTCGAACCTCGAATTGCACA
The DNA here is from genome assembly GCA_035274465.1 of Polyangiales bacterium. Lineage (GTDB taxonomy): Bacteria > Myxococcota_A > Polyangia > Polyangiales > JAFGIB01 > JADGRF01. Next base: position 48,110 of record DATEOF010000398.1, on the reverse strand, counting down.
GGACCGGGCGCCAAGCCGCCGGCTGCTCCGGCATCGTCATCCGCCGAGCCCGCGGTGCTCGAGTCGACCCGTGGCCTGCCGATCGTCTGTTCCTCCGCGCGGCGGAGCGGTCCGCCCTCAGGAACGATCGTCACCTCGCCGCCTCCCTCGATGCGAGCCGAGATCCTGATCAACCATGCCCCCGCCTGCTCACGTGCAGGCTGGTTCAAGCGGACGTGCACCACGACGGCGTCCGTGTCGGATAACTCGTGCTGCCGAGTGTCTCGAATCGTAGGCGGCTCAACGTTCGACGTCGCGAGGATCGCGCAACATCCCGCAGCTAGCATCAACCGTACTCTCACGGTTTGCCAGGATCTCGAGAGTTTCGACATGGTCACCGGCAGCGTTCCCCGTCCTCCCCCATTAACACTGGGGTCGCGACAATTGGGAAGCAGGCCAGGCCAAAACCAACCTCTAGCGCTTCATCGCCTCGCGAAAATCCTGGTCCTTGAGGAACAGCGAGGTGTGATCGGCCGCGAGGTGCGACCACTTCAAGCTCAAGCCGCCGTCTACCAGCAAGGTTTGGCCCGTGACGTAGCTCGAGAGGTCCGAGAGCAGGAACAGGATCGCGCCGGCCTGTTCCTCGGGTAGGGCGCGGCGGCCCATCGCGATGGCTTTCTGGTCGCGCTCGGGATCTTCGTCGACGTACGTGGTGGAGGCAGGCGTCTTGGTGACGCCGGGCGCGATGGCGTTGACGCGGATGTTGTCCAGCGCCAGCTCGGCCGCCATCGTGCGCGTCACGGCGACGAGGGCGGCCTTGGCCGCGCCGTAGGCGACGTGGAAGGGCGCGGTGTTCATGCCGCTAATCGACGAGATCGAGACGATCGAGCCAGGGCGTCTCTGCGCCTTCAGCTCTGCGGCGACCGCCTGGCTCATGAAGAACATGGTCTCGAGGTTCTGCTGGAACAGCGCGCGAAAGGAGGCTCGCGTCACGCGCGTCGAAGGCATCCACGTGGAGGTCGCGGCGCCACCTGCGACATTGACGAGGCCATGGAGCTCGCCCGGCGTCCGGCGCACCTGCGCCATGGTTGCGGCGATGCCTTCGTCGGTCGAGATGTCGGCTGCGACGGGCACGATTGGCAAGCCTTGCGCCACGCGCGGGGCGATGTGTCGTTCCAGGTTCGCGGGCGAACGGCTGACCGCGATCACCGTCGCTCCGGCGCGCGCGACCATGTCCGTGACGCTGGTGCCGATGCCGCCGCCAGCGGCACCCGCGACCACGACGATGCGGCCCTCGAGTTTCAGGAGGTTGTGTCCCATGACTCAGCGCAGCCTGCGCAGGGCCAGCACGCTGCCTTCCGCGTCGGCGGACAGGAAGAGCGTGCCGTCCGTTCCGGCCGCGATCCCCGCGAACGGACCTTGCGGTCCCGAGAACGGCGCCACTCCGCGCAGCGGCTTGGGAGTCACACCGGGCGGAGCGCCGACGGGTAGGTCGCTGGCGATGGTGTGCCTGGCCTTGCTCTCGAGGTCGAAGGCGATCAGCGCCTTGACCCCGGCGTCTACGATGTACAGCATGCCATGGCGCGCGAGGATTCCCTGCGGTTTCTGCAGCCCATCCACCACGGTTTCGACGCCGGACCCCGTGAGCTTCACCACGCGACCTGCGCCAGCTTCGGAGACGAGGCGCGTGCCATTTGCAGCGATCGCGACGCCCAGCGGCTCGCGCAAGCCGCTCGCCAATACCTCGACCTGGCCCGCCTTCACCGACAACACGCGGCCCGCGCCGAGCTCCGCCACCAGCGCAGCTCCGCCCGGCGCCCACGCCACACCGTAGGGTTGATCGAGCCCGTCGCCCAACACTTCGCTCTCGCTCTGCGCGGGCCGGTAGCGCGCGACCTGACCGTTCGACGTGCTGACGATGAAGTCGCCGCCGCCGATCGCCGCCAGGCCGCGGACGAACCCGGGACATCCCGGGCTGAACATCATGCCGACCCGCTGCAGCTTGCCGGTCGGCAAGAGCGCGTACAGGTTCGTGCCGTCCGCGACGTAGAGGTTGCCGTCGTCGGCCATGCTCAAGTCGAGCGGCCAATTCAGTCCCTCTGGCAACACGGTGCGCGTCTCGCCGTTGCCGAGGATCTCGGTGATCTGCCCGGTGAGGTGCGAGACTAACAGCCGCTCGCCGGCGAAGGTCAGGTTATCCAGCCCGGGTTCGAGCCGCGCCAGCACGGTGCGCTCGCCGTTCCGTGGATCGATCCGCAACACCTCGCCGCTGTGGACCTGGGTCGAGACGATGAAGCCCTTGGCGTCGAACTTCACCGAGTCGGGCAAGCCCAGGTCTGCGGCGACTCGCTCGGGCTTGCCGCCTTCGAGTCGAATGCGCCAGATCTCGTTGGTTCCCATCACCGGGTAGTACAACCAGCCATCGGGCCCAACTTCCATGGCGTTGGGCATCGGCACGTTGTCCAGCAGAACCCGAGGCGCGCCGCCGTTCAGATCGAGCTCCATCAAGCGGCCGTTCACTCGAAGCTCGCCCACGAACAGGCGGTCGCGGTGCACGGTGATGCCGTTCGCGGCCGGCACGTCGTCGCGCAACACGCGTGTGCGGCCGTCGCTGCCGAGCATGCTCACCCGGCCGTCCATCACCTCGGTGGCGTAGAGGTTGCCGCGTGAATCGAAGGCCAGGTCGTCCGGCCCGATGATCTCGCCGCCCTTCGCGCTGACTGTCTTCAAGGCGCCGGTCGCGAGATCGAGCGCACTGATCTGGCTGCCGGTGACTTGCGCCACGTAGATCTGCCCGTCCGGCCCGGTGCGCAGGCCGTTGGCGCCGAACAACCGGCTGGGCGGAGTGAGTCGTTCCAGGCTCCAGCCTTCGGCGAGGCCGACCGGCTTCGCAGCTGTGTAGCGTGCGTCTCGCAGCGACATGAGTGATCTCCCCTGACAGCTTCGCCTGCAAGCTAGCCGAGGGGTCGACCATGGTCAACACCACTGTTGATTAGAACTGATCAACACTGGTGTTGAACTGTGTCACCAGCCAGGAACCGTTGCCGTCAGCGCTGTGGACGCAAGAGTCCCTCGATCGAGGCCTCACCGCGCGTGCCGTCTTCGAGCCAAACCTCGCTGTGCACGCGCAGGTGCGCGCCGTCGAGCTCGGTGAGCTGGCCCAGCTCGCGTGCGGGCAGTAGCACGGGCACGAGCGTGCACCCTTCGTCGTCCGTGCACTCGAATGGCTCGGGATCGTCCCAAGCCTCGCGCGTCGAGTGCGTGCCCATGTCCATGTTCTCGACGGTCACTTCGACGAACGCCTTGGGCTCATGCTGCTCGAGGCGCAGCGCGAGCATCACGAACTCTTCGACCTGCAGCCCCTTGAAGAAGTAGATCTCTCCGCCGGACTCGAGCGGCAAGAAGATGCGACGCGTGTCTTTGTCCGGGATGCCGATCTCGACGTCGAGCGATTCGTGGAGCGCCTGTGGCTTGACCTCGCTGGCACAGCCGAGCAGCAGAGTGATCACACTCAGGCCGATGCTGCGAATGAACTTGTCAGTCATCGCGCCCGGCCTTCCATGACTTCGACCCGTAGTAGAGCAGCACGCCATCGGTCGGCGGATCTACGGTGAGCCGACCTCCCGCGAGCCAAAGCCCTCCGTCCGCGTCGACCCAGACCGAGTGCAGATCCTGGAACGTCGGCGGCGGTGGGTCGAACTCTTGCCACTCGCCGGCGTGCCGCACGTAGAGATGCCCGTTGAAGCCTGCGGCGTAGGCCAGGTCTTCGTCGACGGCCCACACGCTGTTCATCGGCGGTAGGCCTGCCGGAGTTTCGTTCGTCCAGGTGTCCCCGTTGCCTTTGTGCAGGATCACGCCGTTGGCCGCGCCGCCCACTGCGTACAATGCGTCTTCACTCACGCCACTCAGCGCCAGCAGCGATAGCGGCGTGGGCAACGTCAGTTGATCGAAGCGAGCCGACTTGCAGTGGAGCAAGCTGCCGCGCTGGCCCACCACCCAGACTGAATCGGGTCCAAAGCCGGTCACCTTGAACATTGCCGCCGTCGGCGGCAGGCCCTCGGGTACCCAGAGCTTGGTTCCGTCGCCGCGCAACACCGTTCCGGTGTTGGAATCCAGGTCTCCGCCCACGTACCAGATGTCGTCGGCGCTCGCGCTCCATACACCGAAGATGCGGCGCGTCACGGGGTTTTCGAGGCGCGAGAACTCGCCCGTGGAGATCTGGTACGACAGCACGAGGCCCTGGTCGCCCACCATGTGCAGGGTGTCGTCCGAGGTTTGGTGCCACCACCAGAGCGAGCCGTGCTGCCCAGTCGCGAGGCGTTCGGTCCTGGCCTGAGTCAAACGAAAGGCGAGTGGTCCTTGGCCATCCGCATCCGCTCCGACGGCGAACACGCTGCCATCGGACGCGCCCGAGACGCGCAGCAGCGCGCCCGGAGCGCGATCGACCAGCACGTGCCAGGAAGGCTTCCCGTCGTGGCTCGGCGCGACGGAGGAGATTTCGTCGCCGCACGCACCGGCGCAGCACAGGAGCAAGGCGCAACGTAGTGCGAGCTTCACTTGGCAGCTCCAGGTTTGGCGCAACCGCCGCCGAGCTTGTAGTCCTTGGAGCACTCACAGTGGCAGAGCTCCGCGAGGTTCGGTTCGCCGCAGGTTGGGATGATCTGCATCGTGGTCGACGCCTTTCGATTTGCGTTGTCGGTGATGCTCACACGAAGCTCGTAGACTTCACCCTCGATCGAGCGCGCGAGATCGGCCCGCGGACACGCGGGGAGGTTGGAATAGTTGCTGGCTTCCGTGGGGCGCTGCGGCATCATCCAGCCATCGTCGACTTCCTCGAGCCTGACCGGACGCCGCTCGAGCGAGATCACCGCGCCGGTTTGCTGCTCGACCAGCGCCGTCGCCAACGTGAGGCCGCAGCCATCGAGGTTGCGAGCGCGCACGCCGACGAACAGGACCTTGCCGCCCTGCGGAGGCTGAATGAGCGGCATCTCGGCCATGTCTCCGGTCGACAAACACTCGCCGTCTGCGGTGCGATGAACGACCTCGAACTCGATCGGCTTGGACTCGTCGCCGACGAAGCACGAGTCGGACTCGGTCGCGCCCTGCTCGGCGTCTTGCGCGCACGCCAGTACGCCGAGCAGCCAGGCACAGCGCGCCCAGCGTTCAGTTGCAGAAGACATCCGTGTCCTGCACGCGTGGGTAGTAGTAGAGGAAGACGTTGCAGTGTTCGCCCACGTCGGTGTTGCCTCCGAACGTGTAGCAGCAGTCCCCCGCCTTCTCGGGATCCTTCATGTTGACCGTGTCGCAGCCGAAGATCGGGTCCTGCCACTGGAACTTGCAGTCCCACCAGATGCCACCGCCTTGAGGGACCGAGCGCTCGATCCCTGTGGTCATCGGCGGATGGCTCCAATCGTTGCTGGTGTAGAAGCGCGCGGATTCATCCGGATGGTCGAGGCTCTGACCGTCCCAGGAGAACATGCTGAACTGCTTGCCTCGAGAGTGGAAATGCCCGTTCGCTGCCGAGACTGTCACGCCACCGGGGAAGCGACATGTGCCGCTGAACGTCGGGTTGCGGTTGGACTGGCAGATGCGAAGGTTCTGCTGGGTGGCAAACAGCGTCCCCATCTCGATCGGGTTGGGTTCGTGGGTTCGATAGAGGTTGATCCCGACGCGACCCGTCCCGGAGGGCGTGGGTTGCGTGGTGGTGTTCACGTAGTGGCTCTGCACCATGAGCATCTCGCCGGGCGTGAAGCGCATCGCGACGTGCTCGGGTAGGTCCCATTCCGTGTAGGGATTCTTCGGATCGGCGTGTTGTGTGTTCGCGACCAACGGCCAGTCAGACCAGTTTGAGCTGTCCCAGCATGGATTGCTCGCATACTCCGCGTGACCGTGCACCACGGTCGCATCGTACGGCCCGAGCTTCGTCGGCTCGGCGTCCTCCGGGCGTAGGTTCTTGAGCGTGCGCACACGAAAGATGTTCATGTGGTGACTGCCGGGGTTCATCGCCAGCTTGACTTGGTTGACCCAGAAGTCTTTGCCGTCGTTGAGATCCGGCACCGCGAGGAAGAAGCAGGTCTGTTCTTCCGTCATGGACTCGATCTGGAAGGTCGGGATGCGGATCGACAAGCCTTCCTCGGCGCTCAGCTCCTGCAACGTCCAGTCCTCGCCGCCTTTGGTCGGCGTGTTGTCCGTCTCCTCGCCGGGTGCGGGTTCGGTTCCACAGTCCCACGCCGACAAGCCCAGCACGAGGCAAGCCACCATTCGCTGCAAGCTCGAGGTCTTCACGCGTTCTCCTTGATCACGGTTCGTGCTGCTCCACCACCAACAGGTTGCGATCGATGGCCACGTCGCGGAACGTCTGCGTCACTCCATCGGGCATGCGGACCTGCAAGTCGACCGCGTGCTCCGCGGCGCCCAGGCCGAAGTGGGCGACGCTCTCACTCTGACTCAGGTAGCCTGAGCCGCTGTTCAGCTCGCGCATCTGCCGCACGCCGTCCGCGAGCAGCGTCACGCGGCCGCCGATCCCGAAGCTATTCGTCTCGCCTCGCAACGAGACTCGCAGCCAGTGCTGCGCCGAGCTCGCGACGTCGTTGCGCAACAACGCGTCGCGCGCGTTGTAGTAGACGACGAATACGTCCTGATCGCCGTCGTTGTCGAAGTCGAACACCGCGACGCCTCGGCCCTGTCCGTTGGGCGAGGGCGCGATCTTGGCGCTGGCATTGGCGTACTCTCGATCTTGCCGGCCGGGGTTCTGCCACAAGGACAGCTTGCCTTCGTAGTCCTTCAGGAGCGTCTCGGTATCCGAGAAACCCGCGACCGCCAGCAGATCGAGATCGGCGTCGTTGTCGTAGTCGAGCACGCCTGCGCCCCAACCCCAGCCGATGTCGCGCACACCCGCGAGGTCGGTGGCGTCTTCGAACTTGCGCTTGCCGGCGTTGCGGTAGAGCCGGTTGCCGTCGTAGCGGCGGCGCGGCTCGTAGATCGACGTCACGAACCAATCCAGATCGCCGTCGGCATCGTAGTCCACGATGATCGAACCCATGCCGGCTTGATCCGTGCCCACGTGCGCCGCAACGGTGCCGTCGCTGAACGTCCCGTCGTTGGCGTTCCAGAACAGTCGCGACGAGCCGAAGTCACTGGCGAGCGCCAGGTCCAGGGCGTCGTCGTCGTCGAGGTGCGCGAACACGGGCGTGAACACGAACACCCCGCGCTGCCGCGTCACACCGTTGGCCGTCTCTCCGCCCACGCTCACGCCAGTCTGTTCCGTGACGTCCTCGAAGAAACCCGGTCGAGCCGCCCCGCGGTTGCGAAACAAGCGCGCGTGATTGCGTTGCGGCGCGTCGTCGGGCACCAGGCTCCCGGGGCGCCACTCTCCGACATACAGATCGAGGTAGCCGTCGCCGTCGTAGTCTCCGAACGCTGCACTCGTGCCGTAGAGCGGACCCTCGTTCCACATCGCGACGCCGCGGTTCAGGCCGTCCTCGCGAAACGCTCCGCCCTCCTGGAGGTAGAGGTAGTGACGGGTAGCCCGTTTCCCGAACACGGTCACGAACAGGTCGAGATCGCCGTCGCCGTCGACATCGGCCCAGACCGCGCCATTACTGGGCATGTCTGCCTTGTTCAGGCCGAGCGTCTCGGTGACGTCGGCGAACGTGCCGTTTCGGCAGTTCAGGTACAGGCTATCGCGAGCCCGAATCCGCGTGACGTACAGGTCGATGAAGCCATCGCCATCGAAGTCCGCCGCGGCGGCTCCGCCGGTCATCGAGGTGGCGTAACACTCCACGGGGTCCTCGCTGCAAGGATCCGAGTCCTCCCCGCCCACGCCCGCGTGCACGGTGACATCGACGAAGCGTCCCGCCTCGAGTGCAGGCGCTTCAGGCGTATCCCCCGCGCACACACGGTCGTGCAGCGCGTTCGACCACGCCGGCGCCGGGCGCGTGCCGGCATCGACCAGCGCCAGCGCCATCTGGCCTTCGGTGTCGGGCTCGACGAAGGGATCGCCTTCGTGAGGCCTTACCGGGTCGGTGCTCGGCGAACGCACGGGTGCTTCCTTGCCGGGGCCCTGACTATCAGCGGCGTCGCAGGCGACACAACATAGCGTGACGACTGCAGCAGCGACGCTCACGAGTCGCTTCATTCGATCCTCCCCGATCGACACCAGGTAGTGGACGACGAGCAATGTGCCACGGCAGTCGGGAACGGCGCCAGATTGGGTCGCTGCCGCCGACGCGTTAGCTCCTACACTGCACGCCAGTAGATCCTGCGAGCGAACATGTGGGCGCGACGCGCATCACTCGACGTTCGTGGCTGAACGGCATAGCGACGCTGCCTGGGGTCGCTGTGGGCAAAGCCCTGCTGTGCTTCTCGGAAGGTCGGCAGCGACGGCAACGGCATTGCTGTCGATGCAGCTGATGGCGGCAGCGACGGAACGTGCGCCGACGACAGCGCACTCGTGAGCAGCGCGTTCGTGCGCCGGGTGTCCGGAGCGTTGCGGTCTCCGGTGCCCGCGCCAGCCGGTCGCTGGACCAGCGCCGTGGCCCCGGGTTTCGCCCGAAATCCGGGATCGCGCTCGGCGACGCTGCAGGCTAGTATCCGCGCCCGAAGCACATGACCGAAAAACGCACCCGGAAGAAACGTGACCCTGAGCGTACGCGCGAGGCGATCCTGGAGGCAGCGCGCGAGGTTTTAGCCCAGGACGGGAAGGAGGGGCTGAGTGTCGCTCAGGTGGCACAGCGGGCGGGTGTGAACCGTGGGACGGCGTACCAGCACTTCCAGACCCGCGAGCAACTGATCGAAGCCACGGCGGCTTGGGTTAGTGACCAGCTGTACCGGGCGGTGTTCGGCGATCCGGCGGTGGCCGATCAGCCGCTGGACTCCGTCAGCGTCGAGGCTGTGAACAAGCACTTGATCGAGTTCGCGATGGAGAACCCCGCGCTCGGTCGGGTTTGGCTGTTCGAGGTGTTGAGCTCGAGTCGGCCGGCCAATGATCCCTTCTGGCGACAGTACGCGTCGAGCTTCGAGCGCTTCGCCAAGACGCAGATGGCTCAGCCGGGCATCGACGTCGAGGTGCTGTCGGTGCTGTTCATCGCCGGCTCGTTCATCTGGCCCGTCTGGGCTCGCGCGCACGCCCGCACCGCCAAGCAGCGCCAGCAGATGGCCGAGCGGCTGAACCGCGAGATCCTGCGACTGACGCTGCACGGCACGCTGCGCCCGGACAAGTTTCCGGAGCTCGATGCGCGCGTGAGCAAGCCCGCGAAGAAGCGCTGAATTCTCGCGGCTTCGGGCCCCCCGGGCTTCGGGCGTCCAGATTCTTAATGAACAACGCTGTTGACTTGTTGCGGAGTCGGCTGCTAGAGTGCCCCTCATGAGGCAGTCGTCGGCGAAGCACTTGACCGTGGAGCTCGATCTCAGTGACGTGAAGCGTCGCGTGGGGCAGGAGGTGGGCGGCGGCGAGCTAATCGAGCCGTGCTCCTCGACCGATATCCGCCGCTGGGTGATGGCGATGGACTATCCGAACCCCATTCACTGGGATCACGAGTTTGCCAGGGCCTCCAGGTTCGGAGGCATCGTGGCACCTCAGTCGTTTGCCGTGGCGATCGACTACGGTCACGGCGCGCAGCCTGCTTGCGTGGGGCACATCCCGGGCTCGCACCTGATCTTCGGCGGCGAGGAGTGGTGGCACTACGGTCCGCGGCTGCGGCCGGGCGATCGGCTGACGCAGAAGCGCCGCTTCCACGACTACAAGGTCAGCGACACGAACTTCGCAGGCCCGACGCTGTTTTCGCGCGGCGACACGCTGCACGTCGACCAGCGCGGCACACCGGTCAGCAAGGTACGCTCGACCTCGATCCGCTACAACGCCGCGGAGGCCGAGCGGCGCGGCAAGGCGAAGCCGGTCGCCAAGGCGCCGCGCTGGAAGCGCGAGCAATTGCTGGCGCTCGAGCGGGAGCGGCTGGATTGGATCCTGTCGAATCGCGAGGGGCGCACGCCGCGTTACGAGGAGGTGTCGATCGGCGATCGACTGCCGCGCCGCGTGATCGGCCCGCACACGCTGGCGAGCTTCGCCACGGAGTATCGCGCCTTCGTGTTCAACGTCTGGGGGAGCTTTCGCTGGGTGGCACCCCCGGCCGTCGAAGAACCGTGGATCAACCAGGATCCGGGTTGGGTCGAGGGTTTTGGCTTCGACGAAGAGGGCGCAAGGATCGATCCGCGACTGCGCGACGGGCTGTACGTGGGGCCGTCACGCGGGCACGTGGACGTGGACAAGGCCGCGCAGGTCGGCATCCAGCGGGCGTACGGCTACGGCGCGACGATGGGCGCGTGGGTGACCGATTATGTGTCTCACTGGGCGGGCCACGAAGGCTTCGTGCGCTACTCCAACACGTCCTATCGGTCGCCTGCCTATGAAGGTGACGTAACGTATCTGGACGCGGAAGTCATGGAACAGCAGGAAGAGTCGGTATGGGGCACGCCGCTGGTGCGCCTGGATGTGAAGATGCGTAACCAGGACGGCACAGTGCTCGCGACGGGGCAGGTCGACGTGGAGCTTCCGCGCTAAGGTAGGGCCGAGATGTCGTCAGCTGGAAAGATAGTAGTCGTCACGGGTGCAGCATCCGGCATTGGGCTCGCGACGGCGCAACGCTTCGCTCGCGACGGTGCGAAGGTCGCCGTCTGGGACGTGAACGAAGAAGGCGCCGAGCGCGCCGCGGCCGAGCTGGTCGCTGCAGGCGCAAAGGCGATCGCGAGTCGCGTGGACGTGTCGAACCGCAGCCACGTGCGGGCGGCCGTCGAGCGCGTGCACGTCGAGCTCGGGCCGATTCAGGTGCTGGTCAACAACGCGGGCATCACGGATTTTTGCTCGTTCATGGAGATGACCGAGGAGAACTGGGACCGTGTGATGACGGTCAACCTCAAGAGCATGCTGGTGGTCACGCAGGCCGTGCTCCCCGACATGTTGGCGGCCAAGTGGGGTCGCATCATCAACATCTCCTCGTCCAGCGCGCAGACGGGTTCGGCGCGCATGACGGCGTACGCGGCATCCAAGGGCGGCGTGATCGCGTTCACCAAGTCGCTGGCGCAGGAGCTCGCACAGACGGGCATCACCGTGAACAACATTCCGCCGGGCTTCGTCGACACGCCGATGCTGCGAGGCGAGGGTGTCGCCGGCATGGGCGTGAGCGTCGAAGCCGTGGCGGCGCGTTCGCCGATGGGACGCGCGGGTCGTCCGGAGAACATCGCGGCGGCGTGTGCATTCCTGGCCTCCGACGAGGCGGACTACATCACGGGCCACACGCTGAGCGTCAACGGCGGCCGCTACTCCAACTGAAGGAAGTGCACATGCTGTTGGAGCTGACCTCGGAGCAGGAGTTCTTTCGAGACACCACCGCGAGGTTCCTGGCCGCGAACGCGCCCGTCGCGGAGCTGCGCCGCCTGCGCGACGATCCCGCCGGCTTCGACCGCAGCTACTGGCGTCGCGGCGCCGAGCTGGGTTGGACGTCGCTGCTCGTCTCCGAAGCTGAGGGCGGCGTCTCGATCTCGAACAGCGGCCTGATCGACTTGACCGTGGCCGCCTACGAGTTCGGCCGCCACGCCGCGCCGGGACCGCTGCTCGCGACCAACATCGTGGCAGGGGCGCTCAGCGCGGCAGGTGGCAACCAGCACTTGATCCTGGGGCTGCTGGACGGCAGCGCGATCGGGACCTGGTGCATCTCCGAAGCCGGGCCGCCGCTGGAGATCACGGTCCAGGGCGACGAGCTCGTGCTCCACGGCGTGAAGCGTCCCGTCGAGTCCGCGGACCAGGCCAGCCACCTGCTGGTGACCGGTAAAACCGGCGACGGGCTGACGCAGGTGATCGTCCCGGCTGCAGCCAAGGGCGTCACGCGGCAGCCGCTGCGTACGGTCGATCTGACGAAGCGTTTCTCGATCGTCCGCTTCGACCAGGTGCGCGTGCCGCGTGCGAGCGCGCTCGGTCGCATCGGCCAGGCCGCGGGCGACGTCGAGCGGCAGCTCCAGCAGGCGATCGTCATCCTGAATGCCGAGGCTGTCGGCGCCATGCAGGCCGCGTTCGACATGACCGTCGAGTGGGCCTTCGATCGCTACTCGTTCGGGCGGCCCCTGGCGTCGTACCAGGCGCTCAAGCATCGCTTCGCGCAGCTGGCCACCTGGCTGCAAGCGAGCCACGCGATCAGCGACGAAGCCGCGCGCGCGGTGAGCGAGGGCAAGCCCGACGCGGCCGAGCTCGCGAGCGCGGCGAAGGCCTATATCGGCGAGTACGGGCCCGAGCTGGTGCAAGACTGCGTGCAACTGCACGGCGGGATCGGCGTCACGTTCGAGCACGATCTGCACCTGTTCCTGAGGCGCGTCACGCTGGCGCGCGCCCTGCTCGGCACGCCCGACGAACATCGCCGTCGCCTCGCCGATCTGGTCGCGCGCAAGGAGATTTCATCATGAGCGCTACGCTCGAGAGTCTCGAGAGTTTCCGCGAGCGCGCGCGTGCATTCATCCGCGCCAACCTGCGGCCGCTCACGCGCGCTGCCGTCCCGAGCGCGCTGCGTGCCTACCGCAGCGACGAGGAGGAGCTGGCCGAGGTCGCGCGCGAACGCGAGGTCCAGCGCTTGCTGTTCGATGCGGGCCTGGCCGGCGTGTGCGTGCCGCAGCAGTACGGCGGACAGGGCCTGACGCCGGCTCATCAGCGCGTGCTGAACACCGAGCTGCGTGGCTTCGAGTATCCGACGCGCGCGCAGGTGCCGACCTTCAGCCCGTGTCTCTCGGTGCTGCTGGAGTTCGGAACGGAGGAGCAGAAGCTCGCGCACGTGCCTGCGATCTTGAAGGGCGAAGAGCTCTGGATGCAGTTTCTGTCCGAGCCGAGCTGTGGCTCCGATGTCGCCGGCGCGCTCACGACGGCAGTGCAGGACAGCGACCACTGGATCCTGAACGGCTCGAAGGTCTGGACGACCGGCGCCTGGTGGTCGGACTGGGGCCTGTGCCTGGCGCGCACGAACTGGGACGCATCGAAGCACAGTGGTCTGACTGTGTTCATGTTCCCGATCAAGAGCCCGGGCATCGAGGTGCGTCGGATCGAGATGCTCAATGGTTCGAAGGAGTTCTGTCAGGAGTACCTGACAGACGTGCGCGTGCCTGACAGTCAGCGCATCGGCGGCGTGGACGCGGGTTGGACCGTGGGCAGCCGCTGGATGTTCCACGAGCGCATGGCGCGCAACTCGCCGCTGGTCACCACACCGGACGGAGCGGCCCGTGCGAGCGGTGCGGGCGCCACGATGCACTCCATCGCGCGTGCAGCGGGAAAGCTGGCCGATCCGCGCGCCCGCGAGCTCATCGGCGAGGCGCACAGCCTGCAGCTCGTGGGCGAAGCACTCAAGCGCCGCATCGGGCAAGGCATCGCCACGCGCGCGCTGTCGGATCAGTCCTCGGCGGTCGCGCGCCTGTACCTGGGCCTGTCCGAGGCGCGCCGCGCGAGCATCGCCTTCGAGCTCGCGGGCAGCGCCGGCGCGACCTGGGCGGACGACGACGGCGATCTCGCGGAGTGGGGCATCGACTTCTTGATGCGTCAGGCGGTCTGCATCGGCGGCGGGACCACCGAGATGGCTGCGAACGTGATCAGCGAGCGCGTGCTCGGCATGCCGCGCGAAGCCACGCCGGATCGCGATCTCCCATTTAGGGACGTGCCGCGAAGTCGCAGTAAACCGGCTTGAGCCCAAAATGTGAGCTATCCGGCTGACCCCTGACTAGCGCTCCACGCCACTTTCTGTTCTGTACACGCCGAAGTGCGTGCACTGCAGAACATGGAAATGACGATGAAGCTTCGATTGAGCTCGGTCCTCGCGCTCGGCCTCCTGTCGACCGCCTGCGGCTCGGATTCCGCCGAACCCCCGCAGTCGTCCACGCCAGCCCCCGTGGCGGGCAGTGCGGGCTCGCAGCCATCAGCTGCAGGGATGGCAGCCGCGGGCAGAGGCGCCGCCGGCATGCCGCAGGCTGGGTCCGCTGCTGCAGCTGGTAGAGGCGCGGCGGGCGTACCGAGCCCAGGGGCGGGAGCAGGTGCTGCCGGAACGGTTGCCGCGGGCAGAGGCGCCGCCGGCATGAACGCCGCGGGCATGAGCGCGATCGCGGGCATGAATTCGCCAGCCGGTGCGGGCGGTGCGGCGGGCATGACGCCCGGCGGCACCGTGGAGCCGGGAGCCAAACCACCCGTCTGCGAGGTGATGGCGCCCGCCGAGTTCGAACCGAACCCGAGCGTCGGTGGTGGTGGAAGCCCGTTCAAGGACTCGCCGCACTTCCGCATCGTCGGCGCCTCCGACGCCCAGGCGGATGGAGCGATCAAGTCGCTCGAAGCGGCGTACAACTGCTTCGTCGAGACCTTGTGCTGGCGTTCCTCCGGCCTGTCGTACAAGGCCACGAACGACAACGGCCCGTTCTCCAAGATGAACATCTACGTGGTCGGCAGCCTGGGCAGCGCCGCCGGACAGATGTTCTCCGATGCGGGTGCTGGCTTGAGCTATCTCAAGGTCGTCGGCAGCTACGTGACGGATCCCAAGGTCATCGTGCACGAGTACGGGCACGCACTCACCTATCACGAGAAGGGTTGGGTCGACCAAACGCGCACCGGCGCGTGGTGGGAGACCGTGGCCAACTTCGTCGCCGACACGTATATGACCTCGCCGCTCTGCGCGGCGTCTCGAGCCAAGTTCGGACTGGCCGAAGGCAAGACCATCATCGAGCTCAACAAGGTGTTGGGCGACTCGTTCCAGGTGATGGTCGACGGCTCGCAGGGCTCGGGCAACTACTATCAGGCCTGGCCGTTCCTGACATATCTCACGAACAACCCCGATGGCTACGCGGGCCTCGGAGCCACCGCGCTGCGCGACATGTTCCGCAAGCACATGCGCAACAACGAGACGCCGTTCCACGTGCTCGAGCGCGTCGCGATGGGCACCAAGGTACAGCAGATCGTGGGCCGCTACTGGGCGCGCATGGCGTACGTGGACATCGGCCACAAGCAGGCGCAGGCAGCCTTCATGAGCGGTCGCAGCCGCATCAACTTCGCGAACCTGGATGCGAGCGGCAGCGGCATGTACAAGGTCAAGGCCGCGCGCCAGCCCCGCTACATGGGCGCGAACGTCATCCCGCTCACGGGCTCGGGTATGGTGACGGTTCAGGTCACGGCCAGCGGCGGCGGCTTCACGGCCACGCTGGCGATCCGCGCGAGCAGCGGCACGGTTCGCTACGTCGACCTGCCGAACGGCTCGGGCAGCGCGATGGTCGAGAGCGGCGAGGAAGCCAGCCTGGTGGTGGCCAACACGCCGGCCGCGCTGATTCAATACGATCCGTTCATGATCAGCGGCGACGTCGCGCGCGGCCTGGACTACACGGTTCAGATCACGGGCGCGATGCCGGCGAACTAGCCTCCCGCGCCCGCGCCATCAAAGCCCCGCGCGTGCTCTAGGCCGGAGGGCTCGGCGCACGGGAATTCAGCGGCATAGAGAACGCGCGCGCGCAACCATGCCCTAAAGTCTTCCGTCGCGCTCGAGTTGTTCGAGCTGCGCGGGAGTGACGCGGTCGCTGCCGAGGAGCTCCGTGGCACGGCGCAGCTTCTTGAGCAACGCGGGGTCGCGGACAGCACGTCGCGCGAGGGTCGGTGAGCCGCCTTGCTCTGCGCTGGGTGCGGCCTTGATCTCCAGGTCGATGCGGCTCGTCACAGGCCGAAGCTTGATGGGTGAGTTCGGCAGCAGTTGGTCGGTGCGCGGTGGCACGGTGTCGCCGATGAGCTCGAGCGCGATCGCACAGGTATCTTCGCCCACCAGTGCCTTGGGAATGCGCAGCGTGACTTGGTTCGCTTGCTCGGGTGGAAGGCGCGTCGAGCCGGTGAGCTCGGCTGCCGTCAGCTCGTGCGTTCGGTCGCGCTGACCGGCGAAGCAGTTGCGTTCGACGAGCCTCGCGCGCGAAAGGACGACCGGTTCCGGTTCGAAGCTACGCAGCGTGACGTCCACGCGGTAGTCAGCCGCCTCCGCTGCGGGGAAGTGATCGTAGGTGGCTTGCACGAGGCGTGCGCCGAACATGCGCGCCTTGTAGTGATTGTTCTGCAAGGAGATGGTCGCGCGGCCTTCCGCTTGTCGGCCGCGCGCGTCACGGGCTGTCACCGACACCAGGTACGATGACAGCGTGCGAGTTTGTTCGCGCAAGGCGTAGCTGTGCGTCGCCACGGGCTCCGACGTCTCGTCGCTGGCGCCGTCGCCGAAGCTCCAGCTGTAGTGCGCCGACTCGTCCAGGCCGCGGCGCGCGACGACGCGGGCGACCACGATGTTCGGGTCGTGCTTCGCGCGCTCGACGGCGAGCGTCACGAACGCTCGACTCGCGCATTCCGGCGCGTCGCTCGGCAGGACCTCGACGTTGAAGGTGCGGTGCTCGATTTTATCGACGCCGTTTCCGGCCACGACCGTGTACTGCTCGGTGCCAGCTGACAGCGGACTGATCGCGATGTCGTTACCGAACGTGCCGCCGATGTTGAAGTTGAGCTCGGCGATCGGCAGCGACGAACGAGCGTTCTCCGGCTTGCCCTTGATGTTCACGAGGAAGCTCTCGCCGGCACACACGCGTTGCTTGTCGACGTGCACGTCCGCGATCAGATCCGCCGTGCGCAGCGCAGGCATGCTCGGTCCCGCCTGCACTGCCTTCGCGTCGCGGTGCTTCGAGCTTTCCTTCGGCTCACTCGCCGCACGCTGCCCCGTGTGCAGCGGCGCCGCCTCACGCGCGTGTGAGGCGCTGTCGCGCGGCTTCTGCAAGCCCCACAGGCAGACGACCCACAGCAGCACAGCCAGTGCGAGTATGCCCCAGCGCCTGTACTTGCGGCTCAAGGCGAACCTCGTCAGCCACCCGAACAGGTGAGCGTCGTGTAGCCATCGAAGATGAACGACCCGGAGTTCCAGCCCTTGCAGCAGTAGTAGCTGCCGGCCTCTTCCAGCGGGCGGGATGCGTTGTAGAGAAACGGTGCTTCCGTCTCTCCGTCCTGAAAGGCGTGGATGAACGCGAGGACCATGATGTCATCGGGCGCCAGGCTCGCGCCGTCGCCGACGCCGTCTCGCCAGCGCTCTCCGGTGTTGTTGCAGTCATTGAAAGCCATGCAGTTGACGATCTGGTTCGCTGCACGCCTCGAGAAGTCGTCCAGCGACGTGCTGACGAGGCCGCTGATGGCGAACACGATCTCGCCGAACCAGTCGGGCTTGTCGTGAATCAGCCGGCGCAGCTCGTCGAACAGCAAATCTGCCGCCGGCCGGCGCACGTCCTCGGGGAAGTAGCGGACGTCTTCCGGCCCCCAGCCCGCGTTCTCCGCGAGCCGATGCGCGTGGTAGATGCTGCCCGAGCACATGTTGCCCGCGCCGTAAGCCCTCGTGTACGGATCGAGCCAGGAGATGTCTGTATACGCGTGGAAGGAATAGTAGCCTCGAAAGCGCGCCAACTGATCCAGTGCGCGTTCACGCTGTGCCCTGCGCGCGTCTCTGGTTTCCCAGGAGTCGGCGTCTTCCCAGGAGTAGATGACCAGGCCATCGGGCAGGAAGAACTCGTGTGTACTGGTCGCTGCTTCCACGGTTTGGTTGATCATGCCCGGCCAGGCATCGCGCAAGCTGTGATCGCCGGTGCCCTTCAAGCGCTGGGGAACGAGGTTCGAGTCCACCGTATCGATCTCACCGTCGACCGCGGTGTTGTGGCGCAACGCCCTCTCGGAGGTCGCCATGCCCGAGTGGCTGTGCTGGTAACCCAGGCTGGAGAGCAGCTTGTAGATGACACTATCCGGGTCGGTCGACAGCACGACATCGCCGGCAGCCATGTTCAAGCGCGCCGGAATGTAGACGCAATCCGCATCGCCGGCGGCATCGAACCATGGGTCGACCGCCGAGATGTACTCATCGTCGCCGCTCCCATAGTCGTCCAGCTCGAACTTCATCTGCGCGTGAGCCGAGCTCGCGATCACCAGGCAGGCAGCGAATGCAGCAGCAGCGTGTCTCATCGACGCCTCCGAACTGCGCTGGCGTGGCGTGCTCACCAGCAGCTAACGGCGGCATTCTATCGAGGTTCCACTCCGCCGTCAGCGGCCACCGGACGGTGACTTCGCAGCCGTCGGCGGCCAAAAAGTCACGCTCTTTGGCGAAAATGTCAGCGCGCGTGACCCCGACTATGACGAACGCGTCCGTCTTGTTCGGCAGAGCTGATGTGGGCGAACGTGCGACGTTCCTCGTCGCTCAACCCGTGGGCGGGCTCGCGACTTGCGAACCGCATCCACGCGACATACGGGATCGCGGTGTCGGTCAACCGGCCTGACGGGGACCGACGCACGTTCGACCGACAGCATCATCTGCTCACCACGTCGCCAGGCGTGACCGGCGCTGGAGCCGGCGAAAGCCTGCATTGCTACGGATATGCGGCGGATCTCGGGTTCAAAGGGCTGCAATGGCTCCAAGCGAACGGTGCGGCGGTCGACTGGCTCAGTTTTACGCCCTGAAGATTCACTTCAGCCGGACTGCGTTCTCGAAAATTCGTGAGCACTGTTCTACGGCGTGCTCGAAGGTGCAGTCGATCGCTTTGTGCACGAGCCACATTTCGGCGAAGCGGTAGGTGAGGGCGCCGAGGGCGGCTGCGGTGATCATCGGGTCGAGCTTGGGGTCGGCCAGCTTACGGCGTTGGAGCTGGCGGAGGGTCTCGGCTACGCGCTCGGTGTAGCGCTGGTGGCGGCGCAGGCGCAGGGCGTTGACCTCGGGATCGTAGCGCGAGACGTGCTCGATCAGGCCCAGGATGCGCGCTTCCTTGCGGTAGCTCTCGAAGTGCCGCCGCATGGCTTCGCGGATTCGTTGCGGCGGTGGCAGGGGCGACTGCGCGAGGATCACGTCGTCGAGCGGCGCGAAGAGTTGTTCGTCGAGCGCCGCGGCGACCTCGCGGAACACTTCTTCCTTGGAGTCGAAGTAGTAGTAGAACGAGCCGTGAGATTGGCCGGCGCGCTCCGAGATGTCGGTGATGCGGGCTTCCAGGAAGCCTTGCTCCTCGAAGATTTCCTTGGCCGCCGCCACGATGCGCTCGCGCGTGCGCGCGGACTTCGAGGCGCGCGCGGGGGTGACCGGCGCCGTCCTTGCGCTGGCGCGAGCTCTAGCCATGCGAACGCGCCGGGGGGACCTGGAACCACGCCTGGACTTCTTGACGCATCGTCAGGCGCTCCGGGTAGAAGCTGAGCATGCCTGCGATCGGCGCGCATTCGGGGAGCGGATCATCGTACGACCATGCCACGTCGTGCACGAGCTTACCATCGACCTCGACCGTCCAGTGCGAGGCAGTGCCCTTGTACGGGCAGTAGGTGAAGGTTCGGCTGGGCACGAGCAGATCCATGCGAACGGCCTCGCGCCGCACGTAGAGCTGCGGCGATCGGGAGGTCTCGTACAGCGCGATCACGTCTGCCGTGTCGACGAGGACCGCTCCAGGCACTTCGGCCCGCAACCTGCGCCGCGCCCGGACGCAGTCCAAGCGGTGATACGGGTTGCGCGGGTGACCGCCGAATACTTCTTCCTCTTCTTCGTACCACGCCGTGACGGCGTTCCAGGGCACGCGCACGTAGCCCTCCGCGGCCGGCTCCGGTGTCGCGGGCAGATCCCGCACGTCGTCCTCGGGGAACGCGTAGGTTGGGGGCAGTCCTGCGCGGTGCACCAGCACGACCCGATCGCTGTCGATCACCGTTCGCAACCCCACCACGGCACGCACGCGCCGCAGGAACGGCTCGACGTACACCGCGCCCGCCGGCACGGGCTTGTCGAAGCGCCCCGCGGGGTTGGGCCCGAGCGGCGCGCGGCCGGTGGTCAGGCTCATAGCGAAGTCCGCTCGTCGACCGCGCGATCGTTCGAGAACCGCCGCACCATGGCATCGACGCTGAACGACGCGAGCAGCTCGCGCTCCACGTTGTACACGCGGCACTCGGAGTGGGTCATGCCGTCGCCGGCGAAGGTCGAGCGGTGCCGGTACAGCAGCCACTTGTCGGCGCGCACGTCGGCGTGGAACGAGATGTGGATGGCGTTGATCGCAGTCGACAGCGTGCGGTGCGCCTGGCTCTGTCCGATGCCCTTGTGTGGGCGCAGCGCAGCCGCGATCGAGACGTGCCCGCTGAACTGCGCGAGCAACCCGGCGTGCAGGCACGGATCCTCGGGCACCTGACGAAACTTCAGCCAGGCGTCCACCAGCGGAGGCCCCACGGGCGCGTTCGGATCGCCGGTGTACGCGCCATCGACGAAGCGGATGTCGCGGCCGGTCACCGACATGTCGAAGGGCTGGCTC
Source organism: Polyangiales bacterium (assembly GCA_035274465.1). Taxonomy (GTDB): domain Bacteria; phylum Myxococcota_A; class Polyangia; order Polyangiales; family JAFGIB01; genus JADGRF01. The sequence continues at coordinate 27,809 of DATEOF010000398.1, read as the reverse complement.
TCGTAGGGCCCCGAAGTGTCAGGCGCTGCCGCCGCATGCCGGATCACGTCCGGCGCTGTGGCATCGAGCAGCATGATGCCGCTCGCGCAGAGCTTGCCCGACTGCAACACCCGCGGCGCGAGCGTGGTGAAGTTGCGGCCGCCGGAGAGCTCGTCGAGCTGGATGCGCAGCGGCTCGCTGGTACTCGCGGCGCGCATGAACACCATCGAGGCCGACACGACCCTGCGCCGCGGCGCGTGGCGCCCCGCCGCGACGATCGCCTGTGCCAGCATCTGGCTTCCCTCCACGACCCCGCGATGACGGTTGGCCGGGCTGTCGTGCACCACGCTGACGTAGCTGCGATCGCCGTCCGGTCGCACGTTCAGGACGTCGATCAGATCCGCCGCGTCGCCCCAGGTCGGGAAGCGCTTCAAGGTGTGATCGCGCTCGGGCTCGCCGCGCAGCCCGTCGACGATCATCACGCGCACGCGCGGGTTCTCGCAATCGAACGCCACGTAGCCGTCCGGCGCGGACAACGAGACGTCGGCCGGCGGCTTGCCGCGCACGTCCTGCACGGGAAAGCACAGCATCGGCGTGGCGCCCGGGCGCTCCACCTGCAGCGCCTGCGAGGTTGCGGCCACTGGTGTCTCGTCGACCCACGCCCGAGCTTCGAAGGGATAGACCGCCACTTCAATCCTTGCCCTTGTTCTTCATCGCGTGGAGGGCTGCGAGCGATGGATAGCCGCCGGTGACCAGTGCCGCGCGCGCGTGACCGACGTGATGCATGTCGAAGATCGCGTCGATCGAATTGGTGTAGCCCTGAATGTCGAGCGTCTGGTTCACCGCTCGCTTGGCCATGCGCAGCGCGAAGGCGTCGTTGCGCGCGATGCGCTGCGCCAGCGCCATGGTCGCGGACACCAGCTCGTCGAGCGGCACCACCTTGTTGACCATGCCGAGCTGTAAGGCATCTTGCGCCGTGATCGCATCGCCGGTGAACAGCATTTCCTTGGCCTTGCGCGGACCGAGCTCCCAGGTGTGCGCGTGCAGCTCGACGCCGCAGATGCCCATGGCGAGCACGGGATCGGAGAACTGCGCGTTGTCGGCGGCGACGATCAGGTCACAAGGCCAGCACAGCATCAGGCCCCCGGCGATGCACTTGCCCTGGACCGCGGCGATCGAGGGCTTCGGCACGGCTCGCCATGCCTTCGCGTAGTGCAGGTAGTGGCGAGTCTCCCAGTCGTAGAGGCCGTCGGCCGTGTACTCGACCGGTGCACTGCTGCTCCTGCCGCTGCCGGACATGTCGTGTCCAGCCGAGAAGTGTTTGCCGTTGGACTTGAAGACGATGACCTTCACCGCCGGATCGCGGTCGGCGGCTTGCCATGCCTGGTCGAGCTCTTCGAGCACCTTGTGGCTCTGCGCATTCGCGGCCTCGGGCCGGTTGAGCGTGATTACCGCGACGGCGTCGACGACTTCGTAGACGACCTGGGTCAGCTCCATGTCACACCACCATCCGGTCGATGCCCATCAGCCGGCCGAGCGTGCCGCCCATGATGTTGCGCACGTCGGCCTGGCTCGTCCCCGGCGGCAGGTGCTCCACATAGGTGCACGGCTCTGCCAGGCCTTCCGGGTGCGGATAGTCGGACCCGAACAGGATGTGATCGGCGCCCATCTCGGCGATCAGCGCCTGCAGGTTGTCTTCGAAGAATGGGCTCACGTACACGTTGCGCTTGAATGCGACGATCGGGTTCTCCTCGAACGCCTGCGGCATCTTCTTGTAGACGTCGGCCAGTTGCTCGAGGAAGTGCGGCACCCAGCTGCCACCGTTCTCGATCACGGCGATCTTCAGCCTCGGGAAGCGGGTCAACAGGCCGTGGCACACGCAGGCGGCCATGCTGTCTTCGATCGGCCGCTTCAGCATGCTCATCATACGGAAGGCGTCGAACTTGAACGGCAGCATCTCGGTCGGGCCGGTCCAGTCGCTCTGGTAACGTGCGTAGCCGCTGTCGGAGGAGTGCATCGACACCAGGAGCCCGGCGTCCGACACGCGCTTCCAGAACGGATCGAACTCCGGGTAGGCGAACGAACGCGAGTGGCCGTAGCCGGGCACCGGCGCGGGCCGCACGAGGATGGTCTTGGCTCCGCGCTCGATCACCCACTCGAGCTCCTCGATGGCCTTCTCGACGATCGGCAGCGAGATCACGGGTACGGTGAAGATGCGGTCGCGGTAGTTGAACGACCAAGTCTCGTGCAGCCACTGGTTCAGCGAGTGCACCACCGCGTGGATCATCTGCGGGTCGTCGCGCATGCGCTCTTCGAGCAGGCTGGCGAGGGTAGGGAACATCAGCGCACGGTCGAGGCCCTGTTGATCCATCAGCTCGATGCGCGCACCCGGCTCGCGGAACGCCGGGATGCAACGCATCGGCTCGCCCGTGAGCTCGCGCATCGACTTCCCTTCGGGGTTGCCGTGTTTGTAGAACTCCTCGTGCGCGCCGGGCCGTGCGATGACGTCGAAGGTCGGGTTCGGGATGTACTCGCTGATCGTTCCGCGCACGACGATCTTCGTGCGGCCGCGCACGTCGACGTAGTCGATGGCGTGCTTGTACTTGCTCGGGAGGTGCCGGGTGAACGCTTCCTTGGTCTCGTACAGGTGGTTGTCGGCGTCGAACACGGGAAAGTCGCACTTGCGGCTGATCGGCATGCCTGTGCACTAGATCGATTTGATTTCGGCGTCAAATTCATTTTGACGTGGACGTCAGTTTCGGGTAGATCCCGCAGGCAAGCTCAGCGAGGACCTGCCATGCCCGAAGCGCTTCCCGTGGTGCCCTACTTGAAGATTCCGGGCGACGGCCCGCCGTACCTCGAGGGTTCCGCCTGCACGCGCTGCGACGCCAAGTACCTCGGCCCGCGCAGCGCGTGTGCGAAGTGCGGGGCGCGCGATCAGCTGGACAGGCTGCGGCTTCCCAACACGGGCGCGCTGTACGCGTACTCGATCGTGCACCGCTCGTTCCCCGGCGTCGCCGTGCCGTACATCTCCGCGATCGTCGATCTGGAGGGTGGCGTCTGCATCAAGGGCAACCTGATCGGCGTCGACCCGGATCCGAAGAAGATCCGCTTCGGCATGCCGGTCGAGGTCGTCTACAAGGACGCGCTCGGTCGCAAGGACAAAGACGGCAACGCCTACGTCAGCTACTTCTTCCAGCCTGCGAGGAGCTCGCGATGAGCGACGTCTACGTGCTCGGCATCGACATGATGAAGTTCGGCCGCTTCCCGGACCTGAGCGTGCCGCAGCTCGGCGCGCAGGCCGCCCTGATGGCGCTCGACGACGCGGGCCTGTCGATCCAACAGATCGACGCGCTGTACTGCGCGAACCTCGGTCAATCCAACGCGATGGTCGGCCAGCGCATCCTGCGCGAGATCGGTCAGACCGGTGTGCCCGTCGTGAACTGCGCGAACGCCTGTGCATCGGGTGCGACTGCGTTTCGAGAGGCGTGGATCGGCATCAAGGCCGGGCTGTACGACCTGGTGCTCGCGGTGGGCGTCGAGCAAATGGGCCGCGGCTTGCTCGGCGGCAGCGCTCCGAGCGGCATCTCGACCGAAGGGCTGCTGGGCTCCGGCACCATGCCCGCGGTGTTCGCCGAAGCAGGGATGGAGCACAGCCGCAAGTACGGCACGTCATTCGAGCAGTTCGCGCGGGTGTCGGTCAAGAACCACCACCACTCGACGCTGAACCCCAAGGCCATGTACCAGTACGAGACCCCGCTCGAGCAGGTGATGAGCGCGGAGATGATCGCCTATCCGAACACCAAGCTGATGTGCTCGGTCAACGTGGATGGTGCCGCGGCTGCCGTGCTTGTGTCAGAGCGCAAGGCCAAGCAGCTGGGCATGAAGCGCGCGGTGCGCGTCAAGGCGTCCGTGCTGACCAGCGATCCGTGGCAAGAGCGCGACCTGGTCATGGCCGACGTCAATACCTGCACGCGCACCGCTGCCGCGCAGGCCTACGAGATGGCCGGCGTCGGACCGCACGACCTCGACCTGGTCGAGCTGCACGACTGCTTCGCGACTGCGGAGATCCTGCATTACGAGAACCTCGGCCTGTGTCCCGAGGGCGAGGGTGGCAAGATCCTCGACGCCGGCGAGACCGCGCTCGGTGGACGCATCCCGGTCAACGTCTCGGGTGGGCTGCTGTCGAAGGGCCATCCGCTCGGAGCCACCGGCATCGCCAACCTCTACGAAGTGTCTGCGCACCTGCGCGGCGAGGCGGGCTCGCGGCAAGTCGACGGTGCGCGCGTCGGCCTCACCCACGTGCTCGGCCTCGGTAGCGCCTGTGCCGTCCATATACTAGAGCGAGTGACATGAGCAGTGTCAGCATCCACCGGCCGAGCTTCGTGCCGGACTTGCTCGTCCACGCGCTCAACCAGGCTCCGGAGCGCCCATTCCTGCAACTGCCCAGCGGTCCGATGATGACCGTGGGCGAGATGCGCGCCGCGACGAGTCGCTTCTTGCAGGCGCTGCAGAGCCTGGGTGTGGGCCGCGAGAGCCGCGTGGCCACGCTGCCGACCAATCGACCCGAAGTCCTCTACGTGAACAACGCCTTGCAGCTCCTGGCGGCGATCGGCGTGCCCATGCACCCGATGGGCGGCGTGGCCGATCACCTGCACGTCGTGCTCGATGCGAGGGCCGAGGTGCTGATCTTCGACGCGGACCGCTTCGGCGAGCGCGCCGCAGAGCTGGCGAAGCACGCCCCTGGCATGAAGCTGATCGCGCTCCAGGAGCTGAGCGAGCTCGCCGCGCGCTTCAGCCCGGAGGCGCTCGTCGTGCCGCAGCTCGACGGCGCCGGCGTCGCACGCTTCAGCTACTCGGGCGGCACCACCGGCAAGCCCAAGGCCGTGCCGACCAACCACCGCAGCGCCGCCGCGGCAGCGCACATCATGTTCGCCGAGTGGGAGTGGCCCGATCCGTTGCGGGTGCTCTCCTGCGCGCCGCTCAGCCACGCCGGCGGCGCGATGCTGCTGCCCACGTTGATGAAGCAGGGCACGATCCTGATCCACCCCAGCTTCGATCCGCTGAAGGTGATGCAGGCAGTCCAGGATCAGCGCATCACCTGCATGCTGCTGGTCCCGACCATGATCTACGCGCTGCTCGATCACCCACGCTTCGGCGAGTTCGATCTGTCGAGCTTGCAGACCATCTTCTACGGCGCGTCGGCGATCTCGCCCGCGCGGCTGCGAGAGGCGATCCAGCGCATCGGGCCGGTGTTCTTCCAGTTCTACGGCCAGGCCGAGGCGCCGATGACGATCAGCGTCTTGCGCAAGGCGGAGCACGACGTGAATGATCTGCGCCGGCTTGCGAGCTGCGGGCGACCGGTGCCCTGGGTACGCGTCGAGCTGTTCGACTCGAACATGCGCGCCGTGCCGGACGGCGAGCCCGGGGAGATCTGCGTGCAGGGCCCGCTGGTCATGGACGGCTACCGCGACAACCCGGAGCTCACGGCCGAGACGCTCCGCGGCGGATGGCTGCACACGGGCGACGTGGCCGTGCGCGACCCCGGCGGCTTCTTGCGCATCGTCGACCGCACCAAGGACATGATCATCAGCGGCGGCTTCAACATCTATCCGCGCGAGCTCGAAGACATCCTCGGCGAGCATCCCGGCGTCTCACAGGTTGCCGTGATAGGCGTGCCGCACCCCAAGTGGGGCGAGGCCGTCAAGGCACTGGTGGTGACGCGCCCGGGCGCAACCGCCAAGCCCGAAGAGCTGATCGCGCTGGTCGCCGAGCGTAAAGGTTCTTATCAAGCTCCCAAGCTCGTCGAGTTCATCGACTCGATCCCACTGACTGCCGTGGGCAAGCCCGACAAGAAGGCCTTGCGAGCTCGCTTCGGTCAGTCAGCGGGTTAGGGGTGTCCAGCGCGAGTTCTCGCGACTGCACCACACACGCACTTCACGGATCGTTGCAGCTGCACACGAGTCGCGAATCGATCTGCTTGGACCTCTGGTCGAAGTCCGGCATGTCGAGCCACCAGCGCACAGCCATGTAGAGATGACAGCCGAGCCCGCGCCCATCGTCGCGCATACCCATGGTCGTCAACCCGGAGGAGGAGGTGAGCAGCGTCAAGAGTTGGTCGCAGCGCGCGAGGGTGCCACCCTGCGCCGGAGTGCCGATCCACTCGAGCGACCCTTCGAAGCCGCTGTAGTTTCGGCAGACGTCGTCACACGACTGGCCAGCCTCACCCAGAAACCAGCAGTACCCGCCAAGTTCGGTGCCGTGCGGGCACACGCGTGCAGGCATGCCCCCTGCCGCGCCACCCCCACCCGAGCTGCCACTCGTGCCCGAGCTGCCACTCGTGCCCGAGCTGCCACTCGTGCCCGAGCTGCCACTCGTGCCTGAGCTGCCACTCGTGCCTGAGCTGCCACTCGTGCCTGAGCTGCCATCCATGCCACCCGCGCCGCTCCCGCTTGCAGCCATTCCGCCGGCCCCTGCGGACATCATCGGATTGCTCCCCGCATCCTGGCCCGCAATCGGCACTGTCGTACTACCACCGCCACCGCCGCTGCCACCCGTGCGCGAGCTGACCTTGGGACCGGCGTCAGGATCGAAGGCCGGCTCCCCAGCCGTGTCCGCATCGAAGTCGGTGTCGGGGCCGGCGTCGCGCGCAGACCCAGCACCTGCGAGGCCAGCGTCCGCTTCGAAACTGCCACCGCGCCCCCCGGCGGGGTTTGGATCAGCTTGTTGTCCGTAGCCAAACCTAAAGCACGCGGAACTCAGCACGCACAGCGCAACGCAGCAACTTAACTTCGAGCTGCGCGCGAGCTTCACGCGATCATCGTAGCTGACGCTCGCGGGCAGGACCATGCAGCGCGGAGCTGGCCGGCGTGATATGCGGCGACACGCACCTGCAAGGTAACCTCTCGCGGACGAGGTATTAACCGCGTTCCAGGCGCGTGGTCGCGGTCGGCGCATCGGTCTCGACTTTCGCGACCAAGCCACCGCGCGATAACGGCTTGGTTGACGAGCGAGCAGCCTCCCGCTGTTGCGCGCGCCGCTGAGGAAGTTTCATCCTCGCAATCGCCCGGTGTTCCTGGTGCGCGTAGGGTCGCCGGATTCGGTTCGCCAGCCGCTGCCTCAAGCCCGTGCTTGCGCGCCCCTACGGCGTACAGAAACCGTGATGTTCTGCGGCGAGCCGGAAGTGATAGCGGTCGACGCCGCCTTCGCGGAGTGAACCGTCACATCCGCGCCTCGACCAACGTCATGATCGCTGGACACGTCGCGTCCAACTCTAACACCGGGAACACGAGCCCTTCGCGCGACCAGCCAGCAAGCGTCCACCAGCGCCGCAGCATGGGTCGCCGCTGTGTAGACTTGTTCGCGGAATGACGGGGATGAGTCGGCTCCCCGTGGGCGCTCTCTGATCAACAAGACCCCACTCGTGCACGCTCTTGTATGGGCTGCTAGGGCTGTGGCACAGACGTAGGTGGAGGCGTTTGGCACTTTTGCGGTGCTCGGCATCGCGCAGGCCTTGATAGATGCTCGAGCTGTCTGCAGTAATCGGGGGAATGACCATCATCCAACGCCGTGTCACAGCGCATATCGAGGGCGATTTCGTGGTGTTCCTAATCGGAGCGCGCATCAACAAACCCTGGAAGGTCAAAGAGCTGATTTGGTTTCTGCCGCAGATGCAGCGCATGATCAAGGAGCTGGAAGCGCGCCCTGAAAGCGGTTTCATGGGCTACGAGCCGCACGGGATCGCGACGCTTTGTCAGTACTGGCGGTCGCTCGATCAGCTCATGGCCTATGCGCGCGCGAAAGACAGCGTGCATTTTCCCGCTTGGGTGGAGTTCAACAAACGCATCGGGAGTCGCGGCGATATCGGGATTTGGCACGAGACGTACTGCGTGCGAGCGAACGAGTACGAGTGCGTGTACAACAATATGCCCGCGTATGGCTTGGCGCGGGTGGCCTCGCTCGTGGATGCCAGCGGTAAGCGGCAGACTGCGCGCGGGAGGCTGGGGCAGAGTGATGGTAGTGATGAGCCGGTGTGAGGAGTCCGGGGTGATCTAACATCGTGGGCGATCGAGACGCAGCCGTTCAGCGCTGCGGAGATGGATGCGATCGTCAAGATCTGTGAGACAGTTGCGCCGATGTGGGCGACGCGATACGGCTGAACCGCGTTGTTTCGGGACGCGTGGGTTCGTACGCTGAGTTGGTGCGTCGCCTCGCGTCCGTCCTCCGGGTCAGCTTGCTGTCGGTCCTCCTGTCGTCGGCATGCGGCGGCGACGATCGAGCGCCGCCGCCTGTGCGGCCAAGGGAGCAGTGTCGAATTGCCGAGTACGCGTGCGATATCGCGGATCGCGACTGTGCAGAGGGCATCTTCGAGCTCACGGCGTGCATGCGTGGCGACGAACTCCCGGAGCTGCCGAAGATCAACCGTATGAGCGCGAAGGAATTCGGTGAGGTGTTGCGAGCCGACGCAGAGGAGCGTGACGCGGAGGACAGCCCGTGGGACGACGTGCTGCAAGCGCTCTCGCTCCTGCCGCCGGGAGAAAGCTCGCTCGAGGCGTCGATCGAGGAAGCGGCAGATTCGGTCGCGGCGTTCTACGATCCCGAAACCAAAGAAGTCACTGTGATTACCGATGCGGGTGCGATGCCGTCCGACCCGCGCGATCGAGCGTACGTCTTGTCGCACGAGCTCACGCACGCGTTGCAGGATCGAGCGCACGACCTCAAAAAGCGTCACGAAATGGCGGCTGGCAGCACCGATCGCCGCATGGCGCTCGGCATGTTGGTGGAAGGTGAAGCCACCGCGACGTCGACGCGGGTGATGCTGCGCCTGTTCAATCGGACAGCGGACGAGTTCGATTTTGATGCCTTCTTCGATAAGATGGACGACTCGCTTTTAGGTGCAGTGAAGAAATCGTCGGCACCGCTCTTCACGGTCTACCAAGGCTTGCCGTACAGCATCGGTGGCCGCTACGTAGCGCACGTCTGGGAGCAGCGCGACCGGCGCGGCGTCGAAGCCTTGTTCGACGAGGCGCCGCCGACAGCGGCAGACTGGCTCCGAGGCGACCTCGGAGATCCGGGTGACACCAGCAGTGAGCCGTTGGATTGCGGCCCGCCGCAGGCGCCACCGGGTTTCGAGCTGTACGAGCTGGATCACTTCGGCGCGACGGGAGTCGTGGCGATGCTGGCAGCGCACGCCACGGTAGACCTAACGCTTGCGAGCCAACTAACCAACGACGCATTCGCGCTGTACGTCACCGAGGCAGCCGAGCCAACTGCGAGCAAACCAGTGCTGGGTGTGTGGCGCCTGCGTTTCGAAACGGGTAGGGCGACCGACGAGTTCGAGCAAATCCTGATGCGAGCAAGCTTGAAGCCGAGGCGCTCCGGCACCGAGCTGACCGTGCGAGTCAGCTCCCCCGAAGCAGAAGCCGAACTGCAAGGCACCGAGCTGGACGCGTGCCCCAAGCTGTCCGACCTCAAGCCAACACACGGCGCGCCGACCATGCCCGAGGCGGCCTGGAAGCCGCACGGACGACCGCGATGACGTCCTCATAGGACGCGCATCGGCACGGGCCCCCCCCGGCTCGCGCTTCAGCCGCCGCCGCCAGCAGCTGCGCCCGGGAAGGGGAAGCCGCCCATGCCGCAGGTCTCCGGCAGCGGCAGTGGCTCGCCGGTGCACTTCTGGGGCATGACCTGGTCTTTGTTCGATTGGTTCACGACCATGCAGGCGATCGTGCGAGGCATGCAGCCCATGCCGAAGTCGATGCCGCACTCGCCGCCAGTCGTGCAGCAGCCGAAGGCTCGCATGCCGGTCGCGCCGCCCGGGAAGTTGACCATGATCTTCGGCACCGGGCAGCGCTCATCGATCTTCGGGATCGGCCGGCATTCTGCGCCGACCTTCACGCCGCAGGTCCCGCCCGAGAACGGATCCTTGCAGCACAGCTCTTCGCCCTTGAGATCCTCCGGGAGCTTACAGGTCTGGGATCCACAGGGTATGGTGGTTCCGTCCTTCTCGCTGCTCTTGTCGTTGCCGGCCTTGCCCGTGCTGGCGTTGTCTTTCTTGCCGGAATCGTCGCCGCCACAAGCTGCAAGCACACCGGCCAATACAATCACATAACCCAAGCTGCTCCGTGTCATGGTCCCTCGTTGTTGCTGCGCACTGGCCGTGATCTATTCAACCCCAAGCGCCGCGGTCAATCGCCGTCGGCGGCCAACCGCACACACTCCGAGGACAGGGGCATTCAGCCGCGAAAGATTCTACGCTGTATGAACTTGGGGACGCTTCGCAGCTGATGGCGGCGTCACTGGGACTCGAAATCGGTGTGGTCGGTTGCGTCACCGGGCGCGGGCTCATCGGGTGGCTGGACCTCTAGCTCGTCGAGTCCTTGCCGTAGCAGGACCGGCCGCTCGGCGAGGAACTCCCGTATGACATCGAACGCTTCCTCGGCACTTACGTTGCGCTGCCAACGTGCTTGTTCCTCCGCGAGGTCGTGGCGGACCCGGGCGGCGCGCCGCTCCAGGTGTTCCAGCATGACGGGCTGGGTGAGTACCTCGTCGATGACGTGCCGAAAGCGCTCGAAATAGCGCTCGCGTACCCCGGGCACCATCGTCAGCCGGCGTCCGAAAAAGTTACCTCCGTCGAGGTACAGGGCCAGGTTCGCCGGCACCGCCTCATCCGCGCCGCGCCAGTTCGAACCCATGCACAGATCCGAATCCCAGGGGATCATCTGCCAGAACGCGTGTTCGTCGCGCGGTGCATTGTACAGGTAGAAGTTCTGCGCGACCGCGTCGCCGTTGCGCGTGAGTGAGACCCAGACCATGCGGTCCATGTAGTCATCGAGAGGAAAGATCGGATCGATCTGACGCTCGAACGAGGCCTGGTCGAGCGGAGTTCGCTGCAAGGTCTTGGCCAGTTGTTCGAGATCGGCCCTCGATGCCTCGCCGTCGCTGCTCTTGTCCTCGAAGGCCAGATCGAGGTTCCGACCGGGCGCGAAGTCGGCATATCCACCGTGCTTGCGCGTGCCCTTGTACAGGTGCCCGCCCTCCGGGTAGCCGTTGCGCCGCAAGTAGTCGCTATCGACCGGTTCGACGACCGAGTAGAGGCCCCAGTAGTTGCCGTTGATGCGCAGGTTCGCAAAGGCGTGGCGCGGCGCCTGGTGGCCCATCTCGCGCCACATGTCGAAGGCGAGCGCTTCCCGGATCATGCTCTGGTCGATCCAGAACGCCTTCAAGTAGACCTTGTCGATCGACTCGTGCGCGTCGGCCTCGAAGCCGACCTGTGCCAGCTCGTGGTCTTCCGTGAACTTGATCTTGAACGACTTCTTGTCGCGCGTCCGACCCGAGACACCTTGGAGCTCCAGCTCGACCCACTCCAGCTTGCCGTCGAGGCACAGCTGCGCGTCGACCTCGACGTTGGCCTGGACGTCGGCGTGGAGCGCCTCCCAGGCGGCGTCGACCACGTACAGGTCCCAGACCGGCAAGTGGAGCGCTCTGTCCGGCTTGGCCTTCGCACAGCTCGTGACCGGTTCGGCCAGCAACGACGGACGCGTGCGTGGGGGCCCGTCTGTACAGCCCGAAGCGATAAGTAAAGCCAGTGCTAAGCCGAGCCGCTGCGTGACACAACTCGCATCGACCATGATGCAATGTGTAGTAGTAGGTCCTCGCGGTGGCGCAAACCGAACAGGTGCAGCAGGTCCGGGAGATTGCGGAAACCCGAGCGGTCGCTTGTATCCCAAGAGAGAGACTATGACGAGCCTCCGCCTCCTGAGCTGCGCGTTTGCGGCCTTTTGTTTCGTCACGGCGGCCTGCCGCCCGCACAAGCTCGCCGGCAGGATCTGGCGCGCGGAACAGCGCGCCTCGCAGCAGCGGGAACAAGCTCGCGGTCAACCGCCGGCCGATCACGATAGCGCGCGCTGAGCGTGGACCGCGCTCTGCCGTCTGCGGTACTCGCACGGCGTCAGGCCGGTCCAGCGCTTGAAGGCGCGGTGAAAGCTGGTGTTGTCCGCGAAGCCCAGCTCGTGTGCGGTCTCCATGACCGTGCGGCGTTCGTCGAGCAGGTACGTCTTTGCGACCAGCGCCAGGGCTTCGTGCACCAGCTCATTGTATGACCGCCCCTCCGCGCTCAGGTGCCGGCGCAACGACCGTGCGCTCAAGCCCAGCAGCTTGGCGGTGTCTTCCATGGACACGTCGCGCGGCGGCCTGCGCCACACGAGCACGTCGAGCACGCGCGCAGAGTAGGGCAACTTGTCGGTCAGCTGCGCGATGCGCCGCGTCGCGAACACGCGCAGCGCCTGATGCAGCTCTGCATCGGGTTGAGGAGCGGGTGCAGCCAGCAGCGCGGCATCGAAGCACAGCCCGGTGAACGGCTGCTCGAAGCGGGCGCGACCCTCGAAGACTCTCGCGTACTCCTGCTGGTAGTCGGGCGCGCCGTACTCGAAGGCGACGAGGTCGACGTGTGCAGTCGCCCGAAAGCGCCGGATCGTCAGGTACAAACCGCCGAGACACACCTCGGCCATGAAGCGCTGGACGCGCGGAGGTTCGTCGGCCAGGCGCGCGCACTTGACGAAGACCTTCCCGCTGTCCTCGTAGACTCGAAAGCTGGCCTGATCGCCGAGCAAACGACGGAAGTCTTGGATCGAGCCGAGCGCCTGCTGCAAGCTCGCCGCGTGGGCCACGAGTCCGGCGAGCGGATCGAGCGCATCACTCGACAGGCGTTCGATCGAGTGCAGTCCGAACGCTGGATCGCTGGTCAGATCGAGCGCGAGTGCGACGCACTGGTGGAGCTTGGCGCGCGGCAGTCGCGCGTCGAGCGCTTGCAGGCACTCGGCGTCGAGGCCGGCGCCACGCAAGAGCCCCGCCGGCGAGACTCCCGCGCTGGCCGCGCAATCGACCAGGTTTCGCAGCACACGCGTCGAGACCATACTGGTGCGCGCCGTCATCCTCCTGGTGTAGTCGGCAGCATCCGCTGCAGCCTGGCACGCGCGGGCCAAAATACTTGCTGTCCGAGGTCAAAACTCAAACGCCTTCACGTCGACCGCACTGAAGGAGATGCTGCGTTCCCCGCTGGTCCAGTCCGCCCACACCACGTAGGCGCCACCGCGATCGTCGAGCGCCATTCCGCTCGGACCGTGGTCACCGATGAAGCTGAAAGCGTCATCGGGATCGTCCGGTGGAGCAGGTGAGTTGGCGTGGCTGATCTGGAGGGGGCGGCTGAACGTCGCGCCACCGTCCTTGGTGACGACCGCCCAGACGCTGTACGGCATGTACGGCGCGCTGGCCCGGGGCTTTGCCGGATCGGGCTCGTACGTCCGCCACATCACGCCGAATTCCCCGCCGGGCGAGGAGGCGACCCAGGGTGCGAACTTGGTCTTCGTCGGATCCGTGGTCAGTTTGACCGGCTCGCTCCAGGTGTTGCCGGAGTCGGCTGTTTGAAACGCCAGGATGTCGGATCCGGATTCACTCAAGAGCACCGCGATGAAGTGTCCTTCCTTCTTCGGGTCCGCGCCGAGTAACAGGCTGAGCGCTGCGGCCCTGAATCCAGCCGGTGCCGGCACACGATGGCGAGCCCAGGTCACGCCGGCATCCTTCGAGGTCTGGAAGACCACGCAGTTGGCCGGCGCCATGCTGCCGAGAAAGAACCGACAGCTGGCGGAGTCCGACGAGACGAACATCGTGGCCATGATCCCGTGCGCGGCCGCGACACTCGAGTGGCCGGCGGTGACGTGACTCGCGCCGTTCTCGCCGCCGAGCGCCTGCGGATCGGTCCAGGTCGTTCCATCTTTCGTCGAGGAGATCCAGCGATCGGCGATCGTCCCCTCGGGCGAATCCGCCAAGCCCGTCGAGCGCGGACCGAGCGTGCTGAGGCCCGCGAGTCCGCTCGTCACGTAGAAGGTACCCGTGACGAGATCGGAACCACCGTACGGCCAGTCTGCGGGCGTGTGGCTGTACGACACCCAGTTCCAGGTCTTGCCTCCATCCGTCGACTTGATCACGCCGACGCCACCGTTCGGGAAGAACGTGGTGGGCTGCGACTCCCACTGGCCCCAGTTGATGGCGTTGAAGCCGACGTAGAACGTGCCGTCCGCCAGCGCCGCGATCGGGCCCTCGCCGCGGGCGTTGACCTCCGGATGTCCGGGCGGAACCAGCTTGGACACGTCGACGCGCTCGAACGTCTTGCCGCGGTCGAACGACGCGTAGACGCCGATATCCATGAACCCCGGCGTCTTGTAGAAGCCGCGTGGCTGTGTGAGCAGCGGGTTTCCCGCGGGGATCATCTCACAGTCAGATCCCACGGGCGCGGGGACACAAGTGCGCGTGTAGCCGAGGTTCGAGCTTGCGAGCACGACGATGTTGTTGGGGTCCTTGGGGTTCACTGCCACGTGCGGCGCACCAAAACGCCGCTTCGTGTCGTTCGTCACGTCCACGTGGGTGGGTTCGCGTGGAAGCTCGGTCGGACCGGATGCCTCAGGTGGGCCTGCGTCTGCCGGCGTTGCAGGTGCGCCTGCGCCTGCACCAGCGCCGGCGGGCGCCGGCATTCCCGCCGCGGACCCTGCGGTTACAGGCGCGGGCGAGCCGGCCTTGGGTGTTGCGGGCGCACCCGCCCTGGGTGCCGCCGTCATGCCCGCGGTCGCGGTTACGGTCGACGGTGCACCGGAAGCCGAGGCCGTCGCCGTTCCGCCTGCTGCAGCTGTGGGCGGCGGAACGGTCGTGGCTGGTGTGTCCATCTGAACTGACTTGTCAGATCCGCAAGCGCCGAGCGCACAGACGAACGCGAAGGTGACAGTGTTGTAGATCGCGCGATTCATATCTCTCCCACTGCTATCAAGCGGGGAGATATCACCTCGTTGTGTGCCGGGTTCGTGCTGCGCCGGCAATGTCAGCCTTTCGTCCGCGCCGCGTCAGTCACCCCGCGGCGTGAGCTCGAGGTGCAGCTCGCGCAGCCCGCGCAACAGGAACGTGGGCTCGTAGCTGAACCGACGTGCGCCCGCGCGCCCGTGCTTGTCTTCGTTCAGGCGAATGTCGCTCGTGCGGTCGAACAGGCGCTCGAGGCTGATCCTCGCCTCGGCCCGAGCCAGGAGCGCACCCACGCAGGCATGGATGCCGCGCCCGAACGCCAGGTGCTCGCGGACGTTCTTGCGGCCCAAC
Source organism: Polyangiales bacterium (assembly GCA_035274465.1). Lineage (GTDB taxonomy): Bacteria > Myxococcota_A > Polyangia > Polyangiales > JAFGIB01 > JADGRF01. The sequence goes on along the minus strand of DATEOF010000398.1, from coordinate 12,692 downwards.
TGGAAGTCGTTCGGCCGCTCGAAGCGGCGCGGATCGCGATTCGCAGCGCCGAGCAACATCATCACCGTCGTGCCGGGCACCACAGCCAGTTCACTGATTTTCACCGGCCTTCGGACCAAACGGAAGTCGCTCTTCACCGGCCCCTCGAGGCGCAGCACCTCCTCCAGGAAGTCGCCGATGAGGTTTCGCTCCTTGCGCAGCTTGCGCTGCAGATCCGGATCCTCCGCCAGGAAGCGCAGCGCGGCCGCCAGCAGACGCACGGTCGTGTCCTGCCCCGCGCCGAACAGGAAGGCTGCGATGGTGACGACGTCGATCACCGAGGGCTCGCTGCCGTCTGGATACTTCGCCTGCGCCAGACCAGTCAGCACGTCAGCACGTGGTTGATTGCGGCGGTCGGTGATGTAGTTGAAGAAGTGTAGGCCGATCTGTTCGAGCGGGTTGTTGCCCGCCTGTTGGCTGCTGCCGTCGACTTGCCCCGGCATCACGCCGAGCAACTTGCGAAAGGCCTGGTGATCGTCCTCCGGCACGCCGAGCAGATCCGCGATCACGAGCGTCGCGTAGGGCTGTGCGTAGTCGGCCACGGCATCGAACGAACCGCGTGCGATGAATTCATCGATCTGTCGATCCGCGAGGCGCCACATGAACGCTTCGTTTTCTTGCAGACGTTTGGGCGTGATCATGCCCAACAGCAGCTTGCGCGACCGCGTGTGCGCGGGCGGGTCCTGCGTGACGATCAGCGCGCCGTACGGGACGGTGCTGCGGTACGCCTCGATCTGCGAAGTCAGATCCTGCGCGCCGCCCCGCTCGAACGGGAGCCCGAACGGTCCGGTGGCTGCGTTGACTGCCGAGTAGTGCTCGTCGTCGCGAAAGATCGCGAGCGCTTCGTCATAGCCGACGACGGCCACGACCGGGTGCTTCGACAGTGGGACCGCGGGCCCGCGCTTGCGCAAGTACTCGAAGTACGGGTTCGGATCGTCGATCAGCGAGACGTCGGTGAAGAAGTCGACTGCGTCGAAGCTGCTCATCGGGGTTGCTCCGCGTTGCTAGCTGGTCAGTCGACTAGCACGCAGGTCACACGAGAAGCAGCAGGCGTCGACGACGTTGGCCGCGCCCAGCCAGTAAGTTGGCCGTTCAGCGCTCGATCGTCTGATCCAAACGCGCGCTTGATTGCGCACGTCGCGATCCATATCATCGCGCGCGCCGCTCAGCGGTCACACATCGAAGGGGCGACCACGACGTGCATCTGCACGCGGTCGCTTGGCGTGCGCCGTTCGTCGTTCGGCTCAGCGCAGCGCGAGTTCGCGACTCAGCGAACAATCCCCTTGATCAAAGCCGCAAGCGGAAGGGATCGAGTCAGCTTCTTATCACATTCGTGTTGCGAATAGCGGGAGGACTTCGAAATGCAACGAACTAGTTGGTATCTACAACGTTCAATCCATGGCTCCGGCGTGCTCATGACGCTCGCAGTCGTGGCATGTCTGCATGGCTGCGAGTCAGACGAGGGCGGTACAGACGAGTCGCCGTCGAAAGGCAGTCCGGCGGCAGCCGGTTCGGGGGCGAGTGTCGGGGTCCTGACCAACAAGATCATGACCGCGGCAGGCCCCGTCGTCGGCGAAGTGGCGCACGAGGACGACAAGCAGATCCTGATCTTTCGCGGCGTCCCGTACGCTGCTGCGCCCACCGGTGATCTGCGCTGGAAGCCACCGCAGCCGCATGCGAAGTGGACCGACGAGCGCCCCGCGACCGAGTGGGGCAATCGCTGCCCGCAAGGTGAGTCGACGCTCTCGAGCCCTGGCCCGATGAGCGAGGACTGTCTGAACCTCAACGTCCTGACGCCCGCGACCAAAGCGAGCGAGCGCTTGCCCGTGATGGTGTTCTTCCACGGCGGCGGACTCACGGTCGGCACGGGTAACTCCGCGACCTATTGTCACACTGCGCTGCCTGCACGAGGCGTCGTCGTGGTCACGGTCAACTCGCGCCTGGGTTCATTCGGTTACTTCTCGCATCCGGCGCTGGCCAAGGAGTCGGACAAGGACTCGTCGGGCAACTACGGCACGCTCGATCTCATCGCCTCGCTGGAATGGGTGCAGAAGAACATCACGGCCTTCGGTGGCGATCCGAAGAACGTGACGATCTTCGGCGAGTCGGGTGGTGGCAGCAAGGTGCTGTCCTGCATGGCATCGCCGCTGGCGAAAGGGCTGTTCCACCGCGCGATCATCGAGAGTGGCTCGCGCTCCTCTTCGCCCAACGGCACCACCGCACGCGCGAACGCCGAGCAAGCCGGCCAACGCGTCGTGGCCAAGCTCGGCATCCAGGAAGGCGCCGACGTGCTCGAGCAGATGCGCGCGAAGAGCTGGGAAGATGTCCTGGCAGCGTCGACCGCGATGGACGTGATGGCCGCGCCCAACCTGACGATCGACGGCTGGGTCCTGCCGCAGTCGGTCAACGAAGCATTCGCCCAGGGCAAGCAGAGCGACGTCCCGCTCATCGTGGGAGCGAACGAAGGCGAGGTCGGCGAGTTCACCGGCACCGTGCCGACGCTCGCTGACAGCATGAAGAGTGTCAGCTCGAAGGCCTACGTCTACAACTTCGTCCACGTCCCGGCTGGCTGGCGCATGCCCGGATGCTACGCGTTTCACGGCCTCGAGCTGGTCTACGTGTTCGGCCACCTCGCCGGCATTCAGGGCGCAACCATCGTCTACCTCGGCTCGAGCATGCGTTGCGATCCGATGAAGGATCCGCAAGTCAGCGACGAAGACAAACTCGTCGCCACCAACACGATGAAGATCTGGAGTCAGTTCGCGAAGACCGGCAACCCGAGCGTGCCCGGCCTGATCGACTGGCCCGCGTACACCGCAGAGTCCGATCAGTACCTCGAGATCGGCGGCGAGCTGAAGGTCAAGACCGGCGCAGCCACATCGGCGAAGATGCCGGGTGCCGGCGCGACCACTCCGTGAGTAGTCAGGCTCCGCCTCTCTGTGTGTTGCAGGGAGGCGGGGCACCGCACTTGGCGTCAAGTGTGGCGGGTTCGCTGTGGAGCATACAATCGTCTTACTCGAGGAAGTAGGTCACACTCGCGCGTCCTCCGCGTTGCCAAATTGCGGTCGGTGAACCGCATCACGGAGGAACCATGAAGCGCTCCATCATCGTTGGTCTCGTGGCGTTGCTGTCGGGGACGGCAGCGTGTCTCGGCGAGTCGTCGAACCCATCGGATCCTGCGGCCGAGTTGCAGTCCGAGCCACTGATCGGTGGCTTCGATGGCAGCAGCAGCGCGCTCGATGCGGTGGGCGCCGTCAGCGTGGTGTGGGTTGATCCCGAGACTGGCAAAGGGGTTCCCCAGGCCATATGCACCGGTTCTTTGCTGGACGAAGACACGGTGCTCACTGCGCGCCATTGTCTGCCGACGCTCCGGTCCGTCACCGAGAGAGGCGCCGTGCCGTTGTTTACCCGCGGCCCGGACGCCCATGCCCCCGACGATTGGCGCGAGGTGATCGCCGTGGAAGGTGCACCAGGCGATGTCGGCGGCGTGCTTGGTCAAGGACACGACGTCGCGGTGCTGCATCTCGTGCGCCCGTTCTCGGCGCCGCGTACGGTCGGCGTGAGCAAGCTGGGCGACACGCCGGTCGGTACTGCGTTCGTTGCCATCGGCTACGGCATCTCCGACAACGACCAAACGGAAGGCACGCGGCTGGTCGGCCAGGTGCACTTGAATGCCGTGGCCGGCCGCACGTTTGAAGCGCAGTTCGACTCGTTCGAAGCCTTCTACGAGGCGCAGGCGGGTGGCCGCGCCCTCCCAGAAGCCTGCGCGAACACGCGGGCGGTGGCACCGAATCGCGACGAACCCCTGCCGGATCCGGCAGTCGATCCGTGTGGTTTCGCGGCCGTCCTGCGCTATGTCTATGACACGGAGAGGCTCGAAGACCTTGGCGAGGTGGTGGTCGCGCGCACTGCGGGCGATGCGGAGACATGCCACGGTGACTCGGGTGGACCGCTCATTCGCGCGGATGATTCGGGCGCGCTGATCGCATTCGGCGTGGTATCAGCGGGCCCCAACGGCAAGGACCAGATCTGTGACCGTGGCACGGTCTACGCCACGTTCAACGACGACGTGCTGAACTTCCTGCACGAAGCGACGCAATGGACCGATCCGTGTGTGGGGCTACCCGCAGGCGGCATGTGCGACGGCTCGCTGGCTCGACGCTGCACGCGCATGATCGAAGGACCGAGGCGGGTCGTCGAGCTCGACTGTCGCACGCTGGGCCTCGGCTGTTCGATGGACGAAAAGCGCGGAGCCGACTGCGGAAGCCCGAGCGAAGAAACGCCTCAGTAGAAACCCTCGCGCCGCGCGTAGCGAGCCGCGCGTTCGGTGTCGTACTTCTCGGCGTCGAAGTCAGCACCCTGGATCGCGCGGTGAATCTCGCCCGCGCTCGGCAAGCTGGAGCGTTCGACGAAGCGCTCGGGGTTCCAGAGCTCCGAGCGCAGGAACGCCTTCGAGCAGTGCGTGTAGGCGCTGTCGATGTCGATCAGGATGCCGAGCTTGGGCAGCTTGCCTTCCACGGCGCAGGGCTCGAGCAGCGCGGCGTCTGTGGTCAACGTGGCGCGGCCGTTCACGCGAAACGTGTCGCTCACCCCGGGGATGATGAAGATCAACGCCACGTGCGGGTTGCGCAGGATGTTCCGCAGCGAGTCTGCGAGCTTGTTGCCGGGGCGCTCGGGCAGCAGCAGGGTTTCATCGTCCAAGATGCGCACGAACCCCGCGGGATCGCCGCGCGGGCTCACGTCGCAGTTCCCCGCCTCGTCGGCGGTGGCGAGGCACACGAAAGGCGAGCGTTCGATCCAGAAGCGCGTCAGTGGATTGAGGTGAGCGGAGATCTTCTTGCGTACGAGCTCGGAGGCTTCCCCCAGCAGCTCGCTGAGCGCGGACTCGGTGTCGATGGTGTGGGCGGTGAGCCTGTGCGCGGCCATGTCCCGAGTGTGGACTGCCGCCGCGGATCCGGCCAGCCGTGACGCCGCGTCCCGCGGGTGGTAGATCCGAGCGGGCAGCCACGGAGGTGGACTATGCGTATCGGAGTCATCGGTTCTGGCGAGGTGGGTGGATCGCTGGCGAAGGGGCTACGCCGGCACGGTCACGAGGTCATGCGCGGCTCGCGCGAGCCGGCCAAGCTGGAGGCCTGGCAAGCCGCTGAAGGCAAGGGCGTGACGCTCGGCGATCCGGTGGCGACCGCTCGGTTCGGCGAGCTGATCGTCCTGGCGGTCAAGGGAACTGCGGCGGAAGAAGCCGTGCGGGGCGCGGGGATCGACAACCTCGCGGGTAAAGTCGTGCTCGACACCACGAATCCCATCGCGAACAGCCCTCCGGTCAACGGTGTGATCCCGTTCTTCACCGGGCCGAACGAGTCGCTCATGGAGCGGCTGCAGAAGCTGGCGCCGAAGGCGCACTTCGTGAAGGCGTTTTCGTGTGTGGGCAGTGGCCTGATGATCGACCCCAAGTTGGCCGGCGGGCCGCCGACCATGTTCATCTGCGGCAACGACGACGCCGCGAAACAGACCACCAGCAAGCTGCTGGAGCAGGTCGGCTGGGAGACGCTCGACCTCGGCAAGGTCGAAGCCGCGCGCGCGATCGAGCCGCTGTGTATCCTGTGGTGTATCCCGGGGTTCCTGCAGAACGACTGGATGCACGCCTTCAAGATGCTCAGGCGCTGACGGCACACAGGTCGCACCAGCCTCTCCAAGGGACCGGGTGCACAAGCTGCTCTACTCGTCCAACCTCGCTGCGGGCCTCTGGCGCGTGGTCGTGGAGTGAAGTGGCCCGCACGCGCTGAACGCCACGATCGCGCACTTAAGTGCTCGCGCATGCGGATCAGCGACTCGCGCGCGTCGCGCAGAGGCACGCGGAGCAGCTCCATGTGAGGCGAGCGATCGGTCGCGCCGACGAGATCGTCTTCGAACGTGTAGTTGACGACGTCCGGATCTTCGGCCAGCGCAGTGCCGGGTAGCAGGGTTGTGAGCAACTCGTCGCACCGAACCGCCATCCGCGCGCAAAGCTCGGCGCGCGCTAGGTTCGCAAGCTGACAGCGCCGGCGACGATCAGCACGCCGCCCACCCAGTCGCGCAGCGCGACCTGTTCTCGCAACGCCGTCCGCGCCAGAAACAGGGCGAAGAGCACGCTCGTCTCGCGCAGTGCGGCGACGAGTGCGGCTGGTGCTCGCGTGAAGGCCCAGAGCGCTACCAGGTACGAGAGCGTGCCCAGGATCCCCGCCACGGTCCCCGTCTTTGCCACCGTGGCGTCGAGCGTCAGGCCGAACCGTCTGCGCGCCGCGAACGTGGCGCCGAGAAAGCCGATGGCTTCGCCCAGGAACGCGAGCGCAGCGTAGCCGAGCGCGTCCTCGCTCGCGCGCACGCCGCGCGCATCGACGAGCGAGTAGCCGGCGATGAACAGCGAGAGCACCGCACCGTAGCGCAGGGCGTGGCCGTGTGGCAGCGGCCGGCGATCGACGCGGGCGATCGTCAGCACTCCGGTCGTGATCGCCAGTACTGCGAGCGTGCCGCGCAGCCCGAGCCGATCGCCGAACAGCGCGAGGCCGAGGATGGCGAGCACGAGCGGCGCGGTGCCACGCGCGATCGGGTAGATGCGGCTCAGCTCGATGCGCGCGTAGGCGCGGAGCAGCACGAATGTGTACGCGACCCGCAGTGCCGTGCCGCCGGCCAGCCACCCCCATGCTGCCCGGCCCGGCAGCGTCACGAACGGCAGGGCGCACAGTGCGAGCGCCCCTTCGACGAGCAGCATCACCGTCACGATCGAGTGGCGCTTCTCGGACTCGCTGTGGACCATCGAGTTCCACAGCGCGTTCGTGAACGCGGAGCCGAGCACGGCCACGTAGATCGCGATGTCCAAGTCGGACGCTAGCATCGCAGGCGGCGCGGGAGCGCGCCAGCGAGAAGGCCCGACAACGGCGCAAGTCCAGCACGTCCTGAGCGTTCGCTTCACAAACGACCACATCTTCCGCTCTGCGCGACGCGCCCATTACAATCGTGAGCATGCTCGAGCGTGTTCATGTGCTGACGATCATCACCCTGACGCTGGCGTGTCTCAGCGCATGCGGACCGAGCTCGGCGGTTCCGACCGCGAGTTGTTCGAGTAGCAACGGCGTGTCCGAGGCGTCCTGCACTCCCGCCGGTGAGGCGTCCGGTTGCAAGACGTCGAGCTTCACTCCGGGCAGCGGCGGCCAGAGCTCGGGCTGCAGCTTTACCGACTGTGACGAGCCACCGAGCTGCAGTCCGATCGAGCTCGAGCGCGACGCCGGCACGAAAGATGCGGGAGTGGATCCGAAGTGCAAGACCGCCGACGCTGATGGCGACGGGATGTTCTCGAGCACGCCTCCGTGCGCGAACCCCGGGATGGTCAAGGTCAACGGCGCGACGAACTACACCTGTCCGTGCGCCGGCGCATGCCCCTGCGGTTACGAATGCGGCAGCATCAAGCTGAGCGTGGGCGGCACCCTGAGCTCGGTGTGCGCGCCGCCGAGTCACTGAAGCGCCGCTGTCAGCTGCAGTGAGCCGGAAGACGGCCGTGATCCCACCCAGGTCGGTAGGCACGGTGCGCTTGCGCCGGCCGCGGCTGATGGCCAAATCCATGTTGAATTCGCTGCGTATTCCCGCGCTTCGCCCGCGCGCTGTATCAGTTGTCGCCTGTGCTCTGTTGTACGCCTGCGCGAGCGATGCCTCGCCTTCGCGCGACGTGCGCGGCGGATCTGTCGCAGGCAGCGGGGGACTCGCCGGGACTCGCGGCGGAACCGGACTCTTTGCCGGTTCGACGGGCGGCCCCACGGGGGTAGCAGGCATGCCGATCGTCCCGCCTCCGCCGACCGGCACGACGCAACCGCTGGCACCGCAAGGCGATCGACAGAAGGTCGTGATCGACGAGTGCCCCGGCACGCTGACTCCGCAACAAGCGCAGACGCTGTCGCAAGCCACCGGCGGCACGTCGAGCGGGCGTTGGTTGTATCCGTACGACAAGACCGTGTTCCCGCTCGGGCTCGCTGCGCCGCTGTTGCAGTGGGAGCTACCCGCGGCACAAGCCATCCACCTGCGCCTGTCGTCGATGTTGTTCGACTATCAGGGGTGTTTCACTGCGGGCACCGATGGACAGCTCGCGATCCCGCCGAGCGTCTGGCAGCGCGCGGGTCAGCAGAGTCGCGGGCAACCCGATCCGCTGATCGTCGAGCTCACGCTGATCTCGAACGGCAGCGTGGTGAAGCTGCCCAAGCTGACGCTGATCTTCGCCCTCGCGAACTTGAAGAGCGCCATCTACTACAACACTTACGGCTCGCTGATCGCGAACCAGATGGGCATCATCGGCGGCGTGGTCATGCGCGTGGTGCCAGGTCACGACAAGCCCGATGTGTTCTTGTCCGCGCCTTCGCCGGTCACGCACTGCGTGGGCTGTCACTCGGTGAGCGCCGACGGTAGCCGCATGGTCGCGGAGATCCATTTGCAGCCGGGCACCGGCGAAGGACCTTCGGCATCGTTCGATCTCAGCAGTGTGGGGCTCGGAACGAACCCGCAGCCGTTGCGTGACAACCTCTCGCGTGCAGGCTTTGCCGGGCTCTACCCCGACGGCTCGGTGTACCTCACGACCGCGAGGCTGCAGCCGGGTCCGATCGGGTCGCTCCCGGGCTCCCCGCCTGGCAACGTGCCCGGCACATTCGGCCCGGAGATCAGCAAGCTCTACGACACCAACACCGGCACGGAGATCCCGAACAGCGGCATCGTGGAATACGCGTACATGCCGATGTTCTCGGTCGACGGCACGGTGGTCGTCTTCAATCACATGGACACGAGCGGCGTGATGGCAGGACATAGCCTCGCCGTCATGGACTACGATCGTGCGACCAAGAAGTTCAGCAAGCTGCGCCCGGTGTTCCACGACATGATGCGCTATCCGGCCTGGCCGTTCTTCCTGCCGGACGTGGTCGAGAAGGGCGAAGAGTTCGAGCTGCGGCTCGGCAAGCGCATCGTCTTCCAGGTCGGCGACACGCCGGACTTCGTGACGCAAGATCAACCCGTCGGTCTCACGCCGCATCCGAGCGACTTGTGGTGGCTCGACATCGACAGCGGCAAGGCCGTCCCACTGAACCGCGCCAACGGCCTCGACGCACAAGGCGCTGTCTACCTGCCGTACGGCGAGCGCGACGCTCACAAGAACTACATCCCGACCGTCAGCCCGGTCGCGGCGGGCGGCTACTTCTGGGTGTTCTTCAGCAGCAAGCGCAACTACGGCAACGCGTTCGTCGCCGACCCGCCGGAGGTTCGCAACGAGGGCAAGAAGATCTGGGTGTCGGCGATCGACATCAACGCGCCCGCGGGCACCGATCCCAGCCACCCGGCGTTCTTTCTGCCCGGCCAGGAGATCGAATCGGGTAACATCCGTGCCTTCGCCGCGCTCGAGCCGTGCCGCGAGAACGGGACGATGTGCGACAGCGGCATCGACTGTTGCTGCGGCTTCTGCACGGACGGCAAGTGCGCGTGCAAGAAAGAGTGCGCCAAGCTCGAGGAGCGCTGCACCACGGCAGATGACTGCTGTGACAAGACGCTGTCTTGCATCGGTGGTTTCTGCGGCATGATCGTGGCTCCGCAGTAAGCGCCCGGCGGGTCTGGATTCTCCAGGGTTTGCTCCGTTGCTTGAATCCAGCGGTGGGTCGTGGCATGTCGCTCCGGAACCCATGGTTGACCGCGTCCTGATCCGTGCCGTTGCGCTCGTCGCTCTGCTCCTCGCGCTCCCTGCCATCGTGTCTGCTCAGGCGCCCGACGTGGGCAACGAGCCGAGCAAATGGGATTACACATTCCCGCTCTGGGGCGACAAGCTGGCCCAGCGCGGGCTCAAGTTCCCGCTGCCCTTCGGCATCGGTCTCAACTACGCCTTCATCGACCAGCCGATCGACATTTCGCGGATCGCGGTCGGCGTGAACGACGGTGAGATGGTCGACCTGTCGGATCTCATCGTCTTCGACGAGTTGAACTCCAGGGTACACGCGCTGAACCTGCGGTTCGACCTCTGGCTCCTGCCGTTCTTGAACGTGTACTTGATGGGCAACTACGCGATCGACTCGAATACGTCGGTGTCGATCTCGGAGCCGTTCTCGTTCGACGCGGGTGCGACTCAGTCCGGATACGGCGGCGGGTTCGGCTTCACGCTCGCCGGCGGTGCCTGGGGTTTCTTCGGCACGCTCGATCTCAACTGGACGTGGAACAAGCTGCAGAAGCTCGACATCCCGGTTGGGACCTTCTTGCTCACGCCTCGCGTCGGCAAGAACTTCGGCAAGCTCGGTGGCATCGAGTGGATCTTCTGGGTGGGCGCGATGCGTCAGGTCATCGACTCCGAGACGCGAGGAGAAATCAGCTTGAGCGACGCTGTCGGCGGCGACGGCGGCTTTCAGGACAAGCTCGACGACTGGTACGAGGGCTTGCCGCCGGGACGTCAGGCGGTGGTACGCGAAGTCGTCGAGCGCATTCAAGCCGGCGGCGATCCAGTGATCCACTACGATCTCGACAAGGCGGTCGCGTACACCTGGAACATGCTGATCGGCACCGAGATCGGCATTACGCCCGAGTGGCGCATCCGCGCCGAAGTCGGCTTCATCCACCGCACGCAGGTGATCGTCGGCCTCAACTATCGCTTCGGCGGATTCACCTCCGGAGCCACCGTGCCATGAAGACCGCGCTCGCCTGTGTTTGTTTGTCCGCGCTCGTCGCGTGTGGCGGCCAGTCAGGGCCACCGCGACATCCGGTGGGCGAGATGTCGGCGCGAGCGACGGCGAAGATCGAGCTGATCGACCTGGTCGTCCCGGATCCGCAGCGTGCGGAGCGGGTGCGCGACGTGTACGTGCGCATCGCGGCGCTCGGAGACGAGTTCGATCAGGCGCGGGCGCGCTCCATCCTGCAGGTTCGCTCGATCGCCGAGGAGCGCTCCACCCCGGAAGCGCAGGCCGAGCCGGTCGATGTCTCCGCGCTCGAGCGCATGCTGGCACCGCCGCTGGTGCAGAGTAGGGCCATGTTCGACCGCTACGCGGCCTTGATGCAACAGGCCCGCAGCCTGCTCACCGCGGACGAGTTCGAGACCTTGAATCGCGTGCGCTGAAGCGAGATCACCATGTTCTGGGTCGCACTTGCCACTGCCATCATGATGTTGAGCGGAGAGGGCGACGACACGCGCGCCATCTCCACGCTGCTCGCTGGAATGCGTCAGGCCATCGAGGCCCAGGTCGCGGACGCACCACGCCGCAAAGGCGCGCTGGAGGCGCTCGCGTCGTTCGAGCGGGCGTTCGCCAAGCACCGCTACGCCCTGCAGGACTTCGGGACGTGCGTGGAACGCGCCGATCGTGACTACCACGCGACCAGCGCCGACTACGCCGCCTGCGAGGAACGCGTGGAGCAGCAGCGCGCGACGTTGCGAGCGACGCTCGAGCAGGTGCAACAGCGCTACGACAGCGCGCTCCTCCCCGCGGAACGCGCCGAGATCGTGGCGCAGGTCACCGCCTTGCCCGAGGCCTGGGTGCTCGATCCCACGCTCACCGCCGGTGGGGCTCCGACACCGCGTCGTTTCCGGGGACTGGAAGGCGTCGCCGCGCAACGGCACTTCACGCTGCCGCGAAACGTGGTCTCGATCGTGTACGGACCGCTCGGCCCCGCGACGTTCGGCCAGCGCTATCCGTCGAAGATCGTCGACGGTGGCACCAGCTACGAGGTCCCGGGGAAAGAGCTGATCACGCGCCTCGGCGTGCGCTTCGGCCTGTTCGACGACTTCGAGGCCGGCGCGCTGTTTCTACCCTTCGTGCTGGCCCCCGACTTCAGCTTCGATTCGGTGTTGGTGTTTCTCACGCAACAGTTCCGCTTCGAGGCGTTCGACGTGGCGGTCCGCTTCTCCTTCCAGACTCCCGGCGACACGGGCTGGGCGCTGGCTCCGGGCGTCCTGCTCGGCACGCGCGGGCGCAGCGTCACGCTTCAGGTCGGCGCGTTCCTGCTCGCGGAAGTCGGCACCTTCGGAGCGCCGCTCTCACCGCTGGTCGGGCTGAACGCACCGCTTCGCGTCACCTGGAACCTGCTGCCGAGCTTCTTCCTGACGGCCGAATCCGGCATCGCCTACGACGATCTGAGCACGCCCGATCTGCTGACCGTCCCGCTGGGTTTCGGCGCCGGTTACACGCTGCTCGCAGGCTCGCGCCTGATCGAGCTCACCGCATCATTCAGCTGGGACCACTGGCTACGGGCCAGCCGTCCGAGCTTCGAATTCGACGAATATCGGCTCGCGCTCGGTGCGTCGCTCTCGTTCCAGGCACTTTGAGGGCGAATAGCTGACGGATCTCGAGCGTGGTACACACTGCCCTCGAGAAGCATGACTCGGCTTGTGGCATGTCCGTCGCTTGGGAGCCTGCTGGCGATCTGCCTGGTCGCCTCCGCGTGTGGAGATTCGAACGCGACGCATGACCTTCCGATGGGCGCTGCAGCCGTGGGCGGCGCCTCGGGAGCTGGTATGGACGCCGCGGGACGAGGCGCTGCGGCCGACAGCGGCGGCACGAGCGGGTCTGCCGGCTCGGGCGTCGCCGGGCGGGCCTCCGGCGGTAAGGGTGGTGGCGGTGCCGGAAGAGCCGGTGAGGCGGGGGGCGTCGCGGGCAAGAGCGCCGCGGGCGCGAGCG
>DATEOF010000397.1:0-39806 GCA_035274465.1 Polyangiales bacterium | reverse complement strand
GCCCGATCTCGCGAGCTTGCCGCTGCCCGGCGAGGCCGCAGCAGCCGCCGCCTCGCGCGAGGAAGCCGTGGAGCAGGTGCGCCAGCTGACTTCGCAGATGGCCTCGAGCGAACCCGAAGCCGCAGCGCGCGTCCTGCGCGGCTGGCTGGCGGAGAGCAGTAAGGCGCCATGAAGACCATGGAACCGAAACAGCTCACCGGCGCAGAAAAGGGGCTGCTCTTCCTGGTCAGCCTCGAGGAGGCGGTCGCCACCAAGATCCTGAAGTGCATGGCGCCCGAGGAAGTCCGGCAGCTGCGAGCAGCAGCGGCCGCCCTACCCGAGGTCGACCCTGCAGCGCTCACCACGGTGCACGTGGAGTTCGCGCAGCTGATGGAGCGCGGCGTGCCGACCAGCCTGCGCGGCAGCGCTGCCTACCTGCGGCGCCTGGTCGGCCAGGCGCTCGGCGAAGCCAAGGCCGCCGAGCTCTGGACCGAGACGCGCGAGGGCTCGGGCGCCGTACAACAGCTGGCCACGCTCGATCTGCCGACCATCCTCGGCATCATCGATCGCGAGCACCCGCAGACCATCGCGGTGATCTTGTCGCAGATGGCGCCGCAGCGCGCCGCCGAGATCTCGAGCCAGCTCAGCCCGGAGCGGCAAGCGCAGGTGGTCATCCGGCTCGCGCAGCTCGAGAGCATCCCGAACTCGGTGATCGAGGAGATCGAAAAGCAGTTCGCGACCGAGATCGCGGCGCTGGCCAGCGGCTCGCGCCAGTCGATCAATGGCGTGAAGGCCGCCGGCGATCTGCTGAAGCACCTGGAGAACGAGCGCTCCGAGGCCCTGATCGAGGAGCTGACGTCGCTCGATCCCGAGCTGGCCGAGCGCCTGAAGAAGGCGCTGTTCACCTTCGACGACATGATGCGCATCGACGCCCGCGGCATGCAGGTGGTGCTCAAGGAGATCTCGACCGAGAACCTGGTGCTGGCGCTCAAGACCGCGAGCGAAGAGATCCGCGAGAAGGTGTTCAGCAGCGTCTCGTCGCGCGCCGCAGCCATGATCCGCGAGGAGCTCGAGCTGCTCGGGCCGACGCGCCTGGCCGACGTCGAGGCCGCACAGCAGATGATCGTCGAGGCGGCGCTGCGCCTGGAGCGCGAAGGCCGCATCCAGATCGCGCGCGAGGGAGGTGCGGACTATGTCTAATCCGCAGCGTCATCGCTTCCCGAACGCGAGTAAGCCCGGCGCCACGCCCGGCTGGTTGGATCGCAAGGGCACGCCCAACGAAGAGATCAAGACACTGCTCTCGATCCTGCAGGGCGACCCACAGCCACCGCAGCCGTATCCGTCCGCGGCAGCTCCTCCTCCGCCGCCGCCGCCACCACCGCCCGCGCCGCCGCCCGAGCCCGAGCTGGACTTCCCGCAGGACAACGACCTGCACTCGCTCGAGATGCCCGAGGAGCTGAAGTTGCCCGGGCCGCCGCGGCTGGGCTCGCTCTTGCCGGGCGGGCGCTCGAACCCACCTCCGGCCAACGATCACGGCGACGGAGGCTTGTCGGAACACATCCAGGCCTTCGCCAGCGCGGCCATCGAGCTGGCGATCGCGCGCGCCGCGAACCTGGCCGTGCTGGAAGGCCAGCTGCTCGACCTGGCGATCGAGGTCGCCGAGGCGCTGATCGAGAAAGAGGTCGAGGCCGACCCGAGCCTGCACAGCGCCCTGGCGCGAGCGGCGTTGGCGTCGATCGGCGATGCCTCGCATGTGACGCTACGCACCTCGCCCGATGGCTTCTCGGCCATCGTCGCAGCTCTCGGCGGCGAGGACGTCGAGGTGCGCGGTGTGCGGGTCCAGGTCATCTCCGACGCGAGCATCCCGGGCCTGGGCTGCGTGGTCGACGGTGAAGCCGTGCGCGTCGACGCCACGGTCGCCGAGCGTCTGCGCGCGGTGCGCCGGGCATTCGAGGAAGAGCGCAGGCGCGCGACGGAGAGCGTCGAATGAGCGAGCCCGTGATCATCGACCTCAAGCGCTACGCGCCGCTCGCCCGCCGCACGGCCATCCCCGTGGTGGAAGGCCGGCTGCTGGAGGTCGTGGGCCTGGTGCTCGAAGCTGGTGGCTGCAAGGCATCGATCGGCGACGTGTACGAGGTGCGCTGCGCCTCGGGCAGCACGCTCGAAGCCGAGGTGGTCGGGCTGCGGAAGGACCGCACCTTGCTGATGCCGCTCGGCGAGACGCACGGGCTCGAGCAGGGCGCACCGCTGCGGCGCGTCGGCCAATCCGCCTACGTCAGCGTCGGCAAGGGCTTGCTCGGGCGCGTGGTCGACGGCCTGGGTAGGCCGCTCGATGGCCGCGAGTTGCCGCGGCTCGAAGCCGAGCGGCCGCTGCACGGCACCTCGCGCAACCCGCTGCGTCGCAGGCCGATCGAACGGCCGTTCAACGTCGGCGTACGCGCGATCGACGGCCTGTTGACCATGGGCGAAGGCCAGCGCATCGGCATCTTCGCGGGTGGTGGCGTGGGCAAGAGCTCGCTGCTCGGCATGATGGTGCGCAACGCGCAGATGGACGTCGCGGTCGTCGCGCTGATCGGTGAGCGCGGTCGCGAGGTCGAGGACTTCGTGCACCGCACGCTCGGCCCGAACGGCCTGGAGCGCTCGGTGGTCGTGGCGGCGACCAGCTCGGATCCGCCGCTGGTACGGGCTCGCGGCGCGTCGTACGCCACGGCGATCGCCGAGTACTTCCGCAGCCAAGGGCTGCGCGTGCTGTTGGTCATGGACAGCCTGACGCGCTACGCGATGGCGCTGCGCGAGGTGGGTCTGGCGGTCGGCGAACCGCCCGCAACCAAGGGCTACACGCCGACCGTATTCGCACAGCTGCCGCGGCTGCTCGAGCGCGCGGGCACCAGCGCCGGGCCGGGCTCGATCACCGGCGTCTACACGGTCCTGGTCGAGGGTGACGATCTGTCCGATCCGATCGCCGACGCCGTGCGCGCGATCCTGGACGGCCACATCGTGCTCGCGCGCAACCTGGCCGAACGCGGACACTTTCCGGCCGTGGATTTGCCGCGCAGCGTGTCGCGCGTCATGACCGACGTGGTATCGCCCGCGCGCATGGGGCTCGCGCAGAACGCGCGAGAGCTCCTGGCCGCGCACCGCGAGGTGTACGACTTGTTGGCCATCGGCGCGTACAAGCGCGGGTCGATCCCGCGCCTCGACGACGCTCTCACGCGCATGCCGCAGCTCGAAGCGTTCTTGCGCCAGAGCTCGTCAGAGACGCCGAGTGCAGAGGAAACCGAGCAGATGCTGCAAGCCATCTGGAAGGACCAGGCGTAAGGAGGCCCGATCATGAGTCCGAACCTGCTCTCACGAACACTCGCGATCAAAGAACGGCTGCGCCAGTGGAGACGCGCGGAGCTGCACGAAGCGGACACCGAGGTGGCGCGCGCACAGGAACGCGTGGACGAGCACGCCGCCGATTCCGAGAACGGCATCGCTCAAGTCACGGCCGAACGCGAGATCAGCGCGAACGAGCTGGCGCTGCAGGCCGAGCAGCTCGAGCGCAGCCAGCAGGCGCTGCGCAAGGCGCGCGAGCTGCTGGCCAAGACCGAGCTCGAGCGCGACAGTCGGCGCGAGCAAGTCGGCGAGGCCACGCGCGAGGTCAAGGCGATCGAGGTGCTGCGCGAGCGCCTGTTGGTCGAGGAACGCCGCGAGGCCGGGCTGCGCGAGCAGCGCGACATGGACGAGAACTCCGCGCGCAAAGGTGGCAAGCGCCCGTGAAGACCGCGCAGGAACATCTGATCGAAGCGGTCACGCGCGCGGCTGCCTCCGGCGCAGTCGGCCCACGTGCGGCGACGCCCGTGTCGGCCGCAGACGCGGAGGGCTGGCTATCGTCGCTGGCCCAGGGCCTGCGCGGGTCCGAGCTGGGTGGCGCCGCGCTACGCCCCACGAGCTCTTCCGAGCAGCAAACCGGCGGGCAGCTGTTGGCTGCAGCCCACGCCGTGGCTGCGTACTGGCAGTCCGCGGGCCAGCTGCTGAACATCGCCGCGGAGACTGCCGCTCACAGCAGCGGCGATTCACAGGCGCCGATCATCCGTGTGACCCACGTCACCGCCGAAGGCGGCCTGGCGGCGGTCGAGCTCGTGCATCCAGATCTCGGCGCGCTGGCGATCGAAGTGAGCCTCAGTGGCCGAACGCTGAGCGTGCTCGCGACGGCAGAGACCGAGCACGCTGCAGCTGCGATCCGCGAGGGTCAGGCCGCGCTCGCGCAGAAGCTCGAAGCGCAGGGCATCGTGCTGCAAACGCTTCAAGTCGTGGTGCTGCGACGCCGCGCCCCGAACTCCAACAGCAAATCACGGAAAGACAGCTGACATGGCAATCGATCCCGTCCAGACCTCCAAGCCCATCGTCTCTCCGGCCCCTGCCAATCCGAAGGGCAATATGGGCAAGGAAACCTTCCTCAAGCTGCTGGTTGCCGAGCTCAAGAACCAGGACCCACTCGATCCGTCGGATTCGAAGCAGATGGTGGCACAGCTGGCACAGCTGACCAGCGTCGAGAAGCTGAGCGGCATCGACGAGAGGCTGCAGACGCTGCAGAACTTGACCGCCTCTGCGAGCGGCATCGGCAACGCCGGGCTGATCGGCCGCAAGGTCGTGGCCGATGCGCACACGCTGGCGATCAACGGCACGGACGCCGCGCCAGGGCGCTTCACGCTCAACGGCGACGCGGACAAGGTGATGGTCAAGGTCCGGGACGCCAACGGGCAGTTGGTCCAGACGCTCGATCTGGGCAAACAGAAGCTGGGGCCCGTCAAGTTCACCTGGTCGGGAGACACGGCCAAGGGCGGCCTGGCCCCCGTCGGGAATTACACGTTCGAGGTCGCAGCCCAGGCTGCGAACGGCAACACGGTAGTGACGTCGACTCGAACGACGGGCCTCGTCACCGAGGTCTCGTACGAAGGTTCACAACCAGAAGTCATCGTCGGGGGCGAACGGATAGCGCTCGGCGACGTAATCTCAATCGCACAATAGTCAGACAAACAAGGAAGACACAGCTATGAGTCTAGTTCGATCACTCAACATTGGTACCTCGGGCATCAGGGCGAACAGCGAAGCGCTGTCGGTCACTGGTGACAACATCGCCAACGTCAACACGGTCGGCTTCAAGGCCTCGCGCGGCGTGTTCCAGGACATCCTGGGCCGCTCGGTCGCGACCTTCGAGCCCATCAAGGGCGCCGGCGCCGGTTCGCGCCTTGCCCACGTCGAACAGATGTGGACGCAGGGTTCGCTGGTCACCACCGACACCCCGACCGACCTGGCGATCCAGGGCGATGGCTTCTTCGTGATGGAAGGCAACCTGGCTGGTGCCAACGGCCGGTACTACACGCGCGCCGGTCAGTTCCACATCGACAACACGGGTCACATCGTCAACACCGACAACCTGCGCCTTCAGGGCTACAGCGCAGACGCCCAGGGTGTGTTGGGCACGACGGTCCAGGACCTGATCGTCTCGCAGGGCACCGTACCCGCGAGCGCGACCACGGCAACGGTGGTGGGGGTCAACCTGGACGCCAATGAAGTGGTGCCTCCCTTGCCGTTCGACGTGACGGCCGCCCAGGACACCAGCAACTTCTCGAACAACCTCACGGTGTACGACTCGCTGGGCAACGCGCACGAGCTGACGATGTTCTACGCGAAGACCGGCGTGAACACCTGGGACTGGCACGCGTTGGTCGACGGCGGCGAGCTCACGGGCGGCGCGCCCGGAGTGCCGACGGAAGGCGCGAGCGGGACCCTGACGTTCACCACCGATGGTCTGCTCGACACCGAGACGACCACCGCCAGCACCTGGGACTTCCTCAACGCCACACCGGCACAAGCCATCACCTTCGACTTCGGTGACAGCATCACCACGGATGCGGGCACCGGTCTCGACGGCAGCACGCAGTACGCCGCTCCGAACAACACCGTCAGGCTGCAGCAGGACGGCTACGCGGCCGGCTCGATCGCGGGCATCTCGATCGCGAACGACGGCACGATCACCGGCGTGTTCAGCAACGGCCAGCAGCGCGCTGTCGGCCAGGTCGTGACGGCCGACTTCGCGAACGTGCACGGCCTCGAGCGCACGGGCCAGGGCCAGTGGATGCAGACGCTGGCTTCGGGCGAAGCCTTGATCGGCTCGGCGGACAACTCGGGTCGCGGTGCGATCGTGTCCGGCGCGCTCGAGCAATCCAACGTCGATCTCGGCACCGAGTTCGTGAACCTGATCACTTACCAGCGCGGCTTCCAGGCGAGCTCGAAGGTGATCACGACCGCGGACGAAATGTACGGCGAGTTGGTCAACCTCAAGCGCTAACTAACAGTTAGACATCAGCGTGCTCGACGACATGGCGGTCGTCGAGCAAGCCGAAATCGCGTACGGGGGTGCGCGGGCCTAAGGACTAGTTGCCCGCGTCCAGCGCACCGCTGTCACTGCCGCACGGAATGGGCATGAGGGGACCGCCAAAGTCCTTCTCGACGTCTTCGCGTGCGACGCAGCCGAATTCCACGATGGTGTAGTTGCCGCCGCACTGACCGTGCGGCGTACAACATCCCTCTTGTGGGAAGCTCATGCCGGCCGCCTTCACGGTGATCGGCGGACAACTCGCATCCTTGACGCCCGGCGCATTCTTGAGCAGGCACTTGCCGCTCGTGGTGGGCTGGCCGCACTTGTCGTCCTCGGTGCAGCAAGGCTTGGAGCTCGGCGCGAGCTGCAGCAGCGTACTGTTCACCGTGCAGGTTTCACCTCCGCACGTCACGCTGCCTCCGCTACCTGCGCCCCCGGAGCCGCCTTTGCCGCTGCTGCCGCCTGCGCCGCCCTTGCCACCTTTGCCGCCGGAGCTCTCTCCGGCCTTACCTGCGCCGCCGTCTGTGCCGATATCGCCGCTGTCGTCGTCTCCGCACGCGGCGAACAGACCGAGCGCCAGGGACAGCACCAGGCATCCACCGGCCTTTGCGACTCGCGAATTCATGCGTCTCGAACCTTTCATGAAGCTACAAGCAGCTAACGAATTTACGCGGTCGCCCGTGGATTTCACATGGGTGCGACAGCGTCGCACCGCAGCCATCAGCGGCGTGTTCGATACACGCACTGGTAGGTGTGGCTCGGCGTCGATTTGTTGTCGCCAGCGTCGAGTTTTCAGCGAACCGGAGCCGTAGCGGCGACGCGCTTTCGGCGATTCGCGAGCAGTTGCGCGAGCAGGGCGCGTGGCATGTTCCGTGCTCTCTCGGGCGGCATGAGTGAAGCTGCCGCAGCCGAGAAGCCAGCCGCACCCGCAGGGAGCAACAAGCTGCTGCTCCTGGTCGTGCTCGTGTTCAACGTCTTGATCGCGGGTGGTTTGGCGTACGTGGTGATCAGCGGCCAGAAGCAAGCCGCTGTCGTGAAGCCTGCCGCCGAGGGTCATGGCGAGGAAGCTGAAGCTGAGGGCGGCGGCGAAGAGCACGAGGAGCCCGCCGAGGAGAGCGGCGGCCATGGCAAGAAGAGCTCGTCCAAGTTCGGGCCGCTGGTCGAGATCGGCACCTTCGTCGCGAACCTGACGGCGCCCAACGGTGCCAGCCGCTACGCCAAGGTCGGCCTGCATGTCGAGGCTGCGAACGAGGACGCCAAGGCGAAGATCGAAGCCGCCATCGTGCCGATCCGCAACGAGGCCTTGATGTACCTGAGTGGCCTGCAGGCGGATCAGGCCATCGGCCAGGAGAAGATCCGCGCCCTGCAGGAAGAGCTGCTCAAGCGCCTGACCGCGCTGGTCGGCAGGAACACGATCCGTCGCGTGTACTTCTCGGAGTTCGTGATCCAATGAGTGAAGGCAACGAGCCACTGCTCTCTCCAGAGGAGACCAGTGCGCTGCTCGACGCGATGCGTTCGGGCAGCGACATCAGTTCGGTCGAACCGCTCGACCTGACCTCCGCCGAGCGCCCGCTGCGCGACGCGCTCGGCACGGCCGACGCCTGCGCGCGCGCCATCGCCGAGGCGCTGGACAAGTTGATGCTGCGCGCGACCGGCGCGCCGAGCTCGACCGAGGAGCTGCCCGCCGAGATCACGCCTTACAAGGTCGTGCGCAGCGCCATCCCGCAGGGCGCCGCGATCGTGCCGTTCCGGGCGGCCGACGGCAGCCTCGGCGTGATGACGCTCGGGCCGCAGCTGGTCGCGTTCGTGCTGGACCGGCGCATGGGCGCTCCGATGGGCAAGGACCTGCCGTCCGAGCCGCGGACGTCGCTGAGCCTGCTCGACCGCCGGCTGATCGAGCCGTTTGCGATCTCGATCGTGGAGCTGTTCAGCAAGCACTGGTGCGACGACCCGAAGGCGTTTCCTTCGGGCCCGGTGATCTCGCAGCCCGCCGACCTGCCGATGCTGCCGCAGTTCGAGCCGCTCCTGCAGGTCGTGTTCCGCGTCGCGCCCACGGGCCTGGCCGGTGACCAGATCGTGATCGCCATGTCGTCGGGCATCGTCAGTCGCGCCAAGAGCTCGACGCACGTGAAGGAGCCGGTGGCGGCCCCGACCGAGCTCGATCGTTCGCGCATGACTGAAGCCATCGGCGGCACCGAGGTCGAAGCCATCGCCGTGCTCGGCAGCTACGTCACCACCGTGCGCGAGGTGCTCGACCTGCGGGCAGGCGACATCGTCCGGCTCGGCACCACACCCGACGAGCCGCTCGAGGTCCGCGTGGGCGACCGAGCGGTCTTCGCCGGCGCCCCGATCGTTCACCACGGCAACCTGGCCGTGCAGATTCAAGCAGTCGCCGGTTCGGCGAATTGACCGCAGAAGAAGAAGGAACAATGGCAGACCCAGACGCAACCGATCTCGCCCAGAGCCCCATCGCCCAAGAGACCGACGCGGTGGCACGCATCCTCGACTTGCCGCTCGTGATCCACGTCGAGCTCGGCCACCGGCGCATGCGAGTGACCGATCTGTTGCAGATCGGCGTGGGCAGCGTGATCGACCTGGACACTGCGGCCGGCGCGCCGCTCGGCATCTACGCCAACAACACGCTGATCGCCCAGGGCGAGGCGGTGGTCGTCGGCGAACGCTACGGCGTGCGCGTGACCGAGATCCTCACCCCGACCGAGCGCGTCAAGAAGCTCGGCGAGCGCGGAGGTCGGCTGTGATGCGCTCGCTACTGATTACAACTGTATTCTTACTCGCCCCTGCACTGGCCCACGCCAGCGACATCCGCGTCTCGAGCTACGAAATGAGCGAGAGCGGTGGCGTGATCGTGATCGAGTCGGACGCGCCGATCGGCGAGCCGTGGATGCGCACCGACGCGCGCGCGGTCCGCATCTGGTTCCCCGACGTGAAGTACGTCGCCCGGTTCGAGCACGCGCGCGACGCGCAGGAGCCGATCCGTGCGCTGCAGCTGCGGCCCGGCGCGGACGACTCCGCCGTGCTGCGCATCGAGTTCGGGCCCGGCCAGAAGTTCGATCGTGACAACATCGAGATCACGCGCGACGGTCAGAGCGCGCGTGTGCGCGTGCACCTGCCGGTCGAGGCGCCGCCCGTCCAGGCTACCCCGGTGGTCGCCGCGCCGCAGCCGACCGTGGCGCCGAGCAAGCCGCTCTACCCGCAACAGGAACAGCAGCCGGTCGCGCAGCCAGCGGCTGCACCGGCACCCGCGCCCGCCCCTACCGCCATCAGCAACATTCGCGCGGCCGCGGCTGCGAGCGACCAGCAAGGCATCCAGTTCTCGAGCGGCTCGCGCGGCGGGCTGACCGGGCTGGCGATCATCTCGGGGCTGCTCCTCGCCGCATACGCGGGCATCCGCAGCCTGAGCAAGAAGCGCCCGCAGCGTCCGGCCGACATCCAGGTGGTGAGTACCCGCCGGCTCGGTCATCGCTCCGAGCTCCTGGTCGTGCGCGCCCTGGGGGCGGACCACCTGCTGGTCACCAGCGCCGGCCGCGTGGAGCGCGTGGCGTCGGTGCCGAGTCCGGTCGAGCCGTCGGTCAGCCTGGCACCCGCGTCCTTGCCATCATCACCATCGCTGTCGATCCCACCCGCGCCGGCAGACGCCGACTCACAGGCCGAGGGCCTGGGCATCATCTCGAAGCTCTCCAGCCGCTCGCGGCTGCGCAAGCTGCTGGACGCCGTCGAACAGGAGCCGGCCGAGCCCGAGCCCGCACCGGCGCGCGACAGCCGCCGCCCGGCGTTCGGTCCCGAGCTCTTGTCGGCCATCCACCACCACAAGCTGGGCGCGGTCGCATCGCTTCCGCCGCTGACGGCCGCGAGCGCCAGCGCCAAGCAATCCGAAGCAGTGGCTGGCATCGCGCGCCTGCGCGCCGGCAGCCGGACGAACTGACCCCATGCCGCAGTTGACCCTCAGTCTCGCCGAAATGCAGGGCCCGGAGCAGGTCGTCCCCGCGCTCAAGATCCTGCTGATGTTCACCGTGCTCTCGATCGCCCCGGCGATCCTGATCTCGATGACGTCCTTCACGCGCATCGTGATCGTGCTGTCGTTCCTGCGCCAGGCGCTCGGTTCGCAGAACGTGCCGCCGATGCAGGTGATCATGGCGCTGTCGCTGTTGCTCACCGGCGTGGTCATGACGCCGGTGGCGCAGCGGCTCGACAAGGAGGCCTTCGAGCCGTACGTGCAAAAGCAGCTCGATGAGAAGATGGCCTTCGATCGCGCGGCGACTGTGGCGCGCGACTTCCTGGTGCCGCAGACGCGCGAGGCCGACTTGCGCCTGTTCTACGAGCTGAACCACACCGACCTGCCCAAGACCCAGGCCGAGGTCGGCCTGCACCTGCTCGTGCCCGCGTTCATGATCTCCGAGCTGCGCACGGCCTTCGAGATGGGTTTTCTGATCTTCCTGCCGTTCGTGCTGATCGACCTGATCGTCGCGTCGATCCTGACCGCGATGGGCATGGTCATGTTGCCGCCGACCATGCTGGCCACGCCGCTCAAGCTGCTGCTGTTCGTGGTGGTCGACGGCTGGAGTTTGCTGTCCCGCTCACTCGTCGCGAGCTTCTCATGACCAGCGCCGCCGCCCTCGATTGGTTTCGCCAGCTGCTGTGGACCGCCACGCTGGTCACCGCGCCTTCCGTACTGGCCGTGGTGATCGTGGGGTTGGTGATGGCGATCCTGCAGGCGGCCACGCAAGTCAACGACCAGACGGTCGCGTTCGCGCCCAAGGCGATCGCGATCGTGGTGGCGCTGGTGCTGGGCGGGCCGTTCATGATGAGCGAGCTGACCAAGTTCACGCACGCGGTGTTCGCCGCGGTCGCGAAGCTGTGAGCTTCGAGGCCGTCACCGACCTGATCCCGCTGTTCGTGCTGGCGTCGGTGCGCGTCACGCTCACCTTGCTGGGCCTGCCTGCGCCGTTCGGGGGCGTGGCTCCGATGCGCATCCGCACGGCGCTGTCGGTGGTGCTGACCCTCGCACTGCTGGTTCCCCTCCTGGGGCGCCTGCAGCCGATAGCGGCAGACGCGGTGACGCTCGGCCGCGCGGCCGCCTGCGAGCTATTGATCGGTTCCGTCATGGGGATGACGGCGCGCGTCACGTTGGCTGCGACCGAGGCGGCCGGAACGATGGCCGGCCAGGCCATGGGCCTCGGCTTCGCGACCTCGATCGATCCGACCCACGGCGAAAGCATCCTGCCCACGACGTACCTCTTCGGCGCGCTCGGCACGTTGATCTTCTTGAGTTTCAACGGCCATCACGTGGTGATCGCGGCGCTGGCCGAGAGCTTCGTGCGCGTCCCAGTCGGCCAGGCGCTGCCTCCCGGCGTCCGCTACAGCGCCCTGTCGCTGGGCGGAGATCTCGTGGCACGCGGCCTGCAAATAGCAGCTCCGGTGGTAGCGACGATGTTCATCGTGCAGCTGGGAACCTCGTTCGTCTCGCGCACGGCGCAGCGCGTCCACCTGTTCGCGTTTTCGTTCTCGGTCGCCGTGGCAGCCGGCCTGCTCGTGTTGTGGGTGGCCGCGCCCGCGGTGAACACCGCCATCATCGCACAGGTCAGGCGCCTGCCTGAAGCGTTCCTCGCCCTGGGAGCGCGCTGATGGCCGACGACGAGGAGCAAAGGACAGAGGAAGCGACGCCGCGCAAGCGGCAGAAGATGCACGAAGAGGGGCAGATCCCTCGCAGCCAGGACGTGGGTGCCGCGGCCGTCGTGATCGCCACCTGCGCTGCCCTCGGCTACAGCTTCGAGTCGCTCGCCCGCGCGCTGATCGCCTTCACCACGCGCACCTTCCGGCTCGAGGACGCGACGCGCCCCTTGCACGCGGTGCACGCGCAACTCGACGTGCTCGCGCCCGCGTTCGTGCCGCTGCTGGTGGCCTCGGTCGCTGCAGCCATCGCCGGCATCGCGCAGTCGCGCGTGTTCTCGTTCGAGCTGCTCGCTCCCAAGCCCGAGCGCTTCAACCCGCTGCCGCAGCTGAAGCAGATGCTGCCGGGCAAGGACTCGATGATCGAGATCGGCAAGCAGGTGCTCAAGCTGCTGGCGATCGGCTTCATCGCCTACCGTGTGGTCAGGTCCGCGCTGCCGCAGTTCTCGACGCTGTCGGCGGCGGCTCCCCTGGCGGCCGCAGAGGCCGTGGGCAAGGTGGCCGCCAAGCTGACGCTACACATCGCCATCGCGTTCGTGGCGGCCGCGGCGCTCGACTACTGGCTGGCGCGCCGCAAGTTCCTGCACGACGCGATGATGTCGCGCCAGGAAGTCCGCGACGAGCACAAGCAGGAAGAAGGCCGGCCGGAGGTTCGCCAGCGCATGCGCGCGCGCATGCGCGAGATGTCCCGCAACCGCGGCGTTGCGGACGTGGCCAAGGCAACCGTGCTGGTGGTCAACCCGACCCACTACGCGGTGGCTCTGCGCTACGCGCCCGACAAAGACTTCGCGCCGATGATCATCGCCAAAGGCGTGGACGAAATGGCGCTGGCGATGCGCGCCCGCGCGCGCAAGGAACGCGTGCCGATCGTCGAGCAACGCACGCTGGCGCGCTCGCTGCACGCGGCCAAGGTGGGGCGGCCGATCCCGGTCGAGCTGTACCGCGCGGTGGCCGAGGTGATCGCCTACGTCATGCAGCTGCGGGCGCGCGACGCAGGTCTGCAGTTGGCACAGCCTCCTGCCGCCGAGGGTGGCGAAGGTGGTGAGGCGTGAACGAACAGAAGTTGGCGATCTTCGGCGTCCCGATCTCGGCCGAGAGCGCGGTCCCACTGATCCTGGTCGGCATCGTGCTGCTGATGGTGGTGCCGCTGCCGCCCCCGGTGCTCGACTTGATGCTGGCCACGTCGATCGCGCTGTCGGTGGCGCTGCTCCTGATCTCGATCAACATCGAGAAGGCGCTCGATCTCTCGGCGTTTCCGAGCATCTTGTTGTTCGGCACGCTGTTCCGGCTGGCCCTGAACGTGGCCTCGACCCGGCTGATCCTGCTGAACGGCGCGGAGGGCTCGCAGGCTGCCGGTCACGTGATCGAGGCCTTCGGCGAGCTGATCATCCGCGGCAACTACTTGGTCGGCGCGACCATCTTCGTGCTGCTCGTGATCATCAACTTCGTCGTGATCACCAAGGGCGCAGGCCGCGTGGCCGAGGTCTCCGCGCGCTTCACCCTGGACGCCCTACCCGGCAAGCAGATGAGCATCGACGCCGACCTGAGCGCCGGCGCCATCACGCAGGACCAGGCGCGCGCACGCCGGCGCGAGATCGAACAGGAGAGCGACTTCTTCGGCGCCATGGACGGTGCCTCGAAGTTCGTGCGCGGCGACGCGATCGCCGGCCTGTTGATGACCGGCATCAACATCGTGATCGGCTTCGTGGTCGGTGTGGCCCAGAAGGACATGTCGGCCGCGGACGCCGGCGCGACCTACACCATCCTGACCGTCGGCGACGGCCTGGTCTCGCAGATCCCCGCGCTGCTGATGTCCACCGCGGCCGGTGTGGTCGTGACGCGGGCCGCAGCAGGCTCCGCCTTGGCCCCGGCCCTGATCGCCCAGCTCGGTTCGCGCAAGCCCGCGCTGTACGGCACTGCAGGCTTACTGACGGGCGTCGCGATCCTGCCAGGCATGCCGGCCATGCCGTTCCTCGCGCTCGCCATGGCCGCAGGCCTGGCCGCTCGTTACAGCGTCTCACCCGACAAGCTGGCTCGCGCCGCGCAGCCGGGAGCGGCAGCGCAGCCAGGAGCGGCACCGAGCAGCGCGCAGCCGAGCGAGCGCGAGCGCCTGGAAGAGGTGTTGCCGGTCGAGCTGCTCGAGCTCGAGGTCGGCTTCGATCTGGTGCCGCTGGTGGATGCACAGCAGACGGGTGGTCTGGTCGAGCGCGTGTCCGCCATCCGCCGCAACCTGGCGGCCGAGCTCGGCTTGATCCTGCCGTCCGTGCACATCCGCGACAACCTGCGCCTGTCGCCCAACGCCTACCGCATGCTGGTGAGCGGCAACGAGGTCGGCCGCGGAGAGCTGCGTGTCGGACGCTTCCTGGCGATGGATCCGACCGGCGTGTTGACCCCGATCGAAGGCGAGCGCGTGTCGGAGCCAGCGTTCGGCCTGCCCGCGCAGTGGATCAGCGCCGGCGAGCGCGAGCGCGCGGAGACGCTCGGCTACACCGTAGTCGATGCGGTGACTGTAGCCGCGACACACCTCACCGAGATGCTGCGTGCGGCGGCGCCCGACCTGCTCGGCCGGCGCGAGGCGCAGGAGTTGTTCGAGATCTTCGCGCGGCGCGAAGCCAAGCTGGTCGACGAAGTCATCCCGAACGTGCTGCCGCTCGGCGACGTGCTGACGGTGTTGCGCCAGCTGCTGCGCGAGTCGGTGCCGATCCGCGACCTGCGCACGATCTTCGAGACGCTGGCCGACGGCGGCCGCGAGACCAAGAGCGTGCTCGACCTGACCGAGCGCGTTCGCCACCGCCTGGCGCGCGCGATCAGCGCTCGCTTCAAGGACGATCGCGGGCGCATCGCCGCGGTCGTGCTCGATCCGCGCGCCGAAGAGGTCTTCCGCAACCACGGTCCGGACGCGGCCAGCGCACAGCGCGTGCTGTCGTCGCTGGACAGCGCGGCGCGCGCATTCGCGGGCGTCACCACGCCACCGGTGCTGTTGTGCGCGCCCGACGTACGACGCGCAGTGGCTGACTTTTTGAGCCGTCGGATTCCGGGGTTGGCGGTGCTCTCGTATCGCGAAGTGGATCCCAAGGCGACGGTCCGAACGCTTGGCGTAGTCAGTGCATAAGGAGCAGCTGCAGTGGTTCATACCTTCAGAGCTGGTCGTTTCGAGGAAGCCATCGCCCAGGTTCGGCGCGTGTTGGGCGAGGACGCTTTGATCGTTTCGCGTCGAGATCTGCGGCCAAACGAGCTGCGCATCGGTGAGAGCCGCGGTGTGGAAGTAACCGCGATGTCGGCCGGCGAGCCCGCCGCCGTCCGCGGCGAGACTCGTAAAAACGGCACCTTGGGCATGCTCGAGCGGCGCCTGGTCGCCTCCGGCGTGCCGGAGCGCGCTGCAGCCCAGCTCGTGCACGGCCTGGAATTGCGCCATCGCGGCGAGGTCTTATCCGCGAACACGGTGCGCGGACTGCTCGGCAAGGTTCTGGGCGAGGAACTCGTGTTCGGCGGCGGTCTCGGCGCCGCGCGTGCCGTCGCTCTGGTGGGTCCGACGGGCGTCGGAAAGACGACGACGATCGCCAAGATTGCGGCGCACGAGCAGCTGGTTCGAGGCCGGAACGTGGGTCTGGTGACCATCGATGAATACCGTGTAGGCGGCATCGAGCAGCTGGGTCGGTACGCGGAGCTGATCGGCTGTCCGATGCAGGTGGCGTCGGATGCGCGCACACTCGAGGTCGCGCTGCGCCGGCTCGAGGACTGCGAGCTGGTGTTGATCGACACGGCCGGCCGCTCGCCGCGCGACGCCTGGGCGCTGACCGCGATGGCGGAGTGCCTGCAGCACGCGCAGGAGCCGATCGAGGTCCACCTGTGCTTGCCCGTGGCGATGCGCGACCGCGAGCTGCGCACGGCGATCGAGCAGTGCGCGGTGCTCTCTCCCTCGCGCCTGACCTGCACCAAGATCGACGAAGCCATCTGCTGCGGCTCGATCATCGCGGCACACGTTCAGAGCGGCTTGCCGCTCGGCTACTTCACGACTGGGCAACGCGTGCCCGAAGACATCAGCGTCGCGACTGCAGAAGGCTTGGCGGCGTTGCTTTGCGGAGAGGACGTCAACTGATGTTACTAACTTCGGATCAAGCAGATGGGATTCGAGTGGCGCGCGGCTCGCACGCCCCTCAGCTGCGTCCCCTGCGCAACACGATCGACACCGCGCGCTCGATCGCCGTCACCAGCGGCAAGGGCGGCGTGGGTAAGACGCAGCTGAGCGCAAACATCGCGCTCGCGCTCGCCAAGCGCGGTCAGAAGGTATTGTTGCTCGACGCGGACCTCGGGCTCGCCAGCCTGGATCTCGCGCTCGGTATCCACCCGCACGCCGACCTGCTCACGGTCGTGCGCGGCGAGAAGAAGATCGACGACATCCTGGTCGAGGCCGCACACGGCGTGCAGCTCGTCCCGGCCTGCCCCGGCCGCTACGAGATGGCGAACCTCGGCACCGCGGAGCGCGAGAAGCTGCGCTCGATCATCGAGGACCTGGCCCAGCGGTTCGACGTGCTGATCATCGACACCGGCGCGGGCATCGGCGCCAACTCGGTGGGCTTCGCCGCGCTGGCGAACGAAGTGCTGCTGGTGACCACGCCCGAGCCGACCTCGCTGCGCGATGCGTACGCGATGGCCAAGGTGCTGAACAAGCGCGCGGGCGTCGAGTCGATCGAGCTGGTCGCGAACCAGGTCGCCTCGGAGGCGGGCGGCCGCGAGGTCTACGAACGCCTGCTCGGCATCGCCCAGCGCTTCCTGGCGCTCGAGCTCAACTACCTGGGCTGCATTCCCAAGGACGAATCGGTATCGCGTGCAGTGGCCAGCGGTCACCCGTACGTGCTCGGCGCGCCGAACTGCAAGGCGGCGCGCGCCCTCGAGTCGCTGGTGGAGCGACTGATGCAACGCAGTACGACCCCCGACATGGTGTGTTAGGCGATCCGATGAGTTACGCATTAAACACCCTGAGCAAGCAGGACGCTGGGCGGGAAGATCTCATCCGTCTGGGGTTACCACTGGTGCGGCGCATGGCGTTCCGTATGGCACGCCGCTTGCCACCCAACGTCGACGTGAACGATCTGATCGGTGCGGGCACGGAAGGCTTACTCAAAGCCGTGCAGCACTACGACCCGGAGCGCTACCCGCACTTCGAGCCCTACGCCAAGACGCGCATCCGCGGCGCGATCCTGGACGAGCTGCGCGCGAACGACAGCCTGACGCGCTACGGCCGCAGCCGCATGGCCGAGATCACCAACACCATCAAGGAGCTGCAGCAGTCGCTCGGCCGCCAGCCGGCCGAAGACGAGATCGCCGAGCGCCTGGGCATGCCGCTGGATCAGTACCAGCGCCTGACCGGCGACCTGATGCGCGGCCCGACCCTGCAGGGCCTGTCCAGCGTGGCAGCCGACGACGCCGAGTCGGGCGTCACGGGACCCGACATGGCGCTGCTCGACAACGATCTCAAGCGCCGTCTGAGCGTGGCGATGGGCAAGCTGACCGAGCGCACGCAGCAAGTGCTCGCGCTCTACTACCAGGAAGAATGCACGCAGGCCGAGATCGGCGAGATCCTCGGCGTCACCGAGAGCCGGGTGTGTCAGATCCTCGGCGAAGCCACCGCGCGCTTGCGCGCGATGTTGGATGAAGTCCCCACGACCTTGGATCGCAAGCCCAAGACCGCACGGAGCTAGAACCTCGATGTCAGACGGAATCTACAGCGCGCTGTCGGGCGCGATCGCGCAGGAGCGCAACTTGTCGGTGGTCGCGAACAACATCGCGAACGCCAACACCAGCGGCTTCAAGGCGGACCGCGCGGTGTTCAACGAGATCCTCACCAAGGTCAAGGCGCCCCCTGCGCTCTCGCCGTCGCTGCGCTACGCGAACGTGGCCGACGTGACGATCGATCACCAACCGGGCTCGCTCAAGCTCACCGGCCGCAAGCTGGACGCCGCCCTGCAAGGCCAGGGCTACTTCACGATCGAGACGCCGCAAGGCGAGCGCTACACGCGCTCCGGTTCGTTCGTGATGGATCACGAAGGAACGCTGCGCACGCTCGCTGGACACCGCGTGATGGGCGAAGCCGGACCGGTGACGGCGCGCGGCATCGAGCTGACCATCCCCGACGATACGCGCGAGATCGCCATCAACCCGGACGGCACGATCCACGCCGACGGCCAGGAGATCGGCAAGTTCAAGCTCGTGCGCTTCGGCGACGAGATGAACGACTTGATCAAGGACGGCTTGACCTGGTTCAAGACCGCAGACGGCGCCGCGCCGATGTCGGCCGAGGAGACCGTGTCGGTCGAACAAGGCTTCCTCGAGGACTCCAACTGCAACGCGGTCAGCGGCATGAACGAGCTGATCCTGGTCACGCGCTCGTTCGAGGCGCTGCAGAAGGTCATCGAAACGTACCGCGATCTGGATAACCGCACCGCCCGTGACGTCGGCGGCCGAGTCTAAAGGACACAACCCATATGATGAGAGCACTCAATACCGCCGCGTCGGGCATGGCTGCGCAGCAGACCAGCGTCGATGTAATCGCCCACAACATGGCCAACGTGAACACGACCGGCTTCCGCAAGCAGCGGGCCGAGTTCGAGGATCTGATCTATCAGACCATCCGCACGCCGGGCGGAACCACGGGCGAGGGCCAGAAGCTGCCGACCGGCATCCAGATCGGCGAAGGCGTGCGCATCGTGTCGACCACCCAGATGCACATGCAGGGCAGCTTGTTGCAGACAGGCAGCAACCTGGACCTGGCGATCGAGGGCGACGGCTTCTTCCAGATCACGAAGCCAGGCGGCGAGATCGCCTACACGCGCGCGGGCAACTTCCGCGTGGACGCCGAGGGCCGGCTGGTCACGGTGGACGGCTACGAGGTCGAACCGGCCATCACCATCCCCACGGACGCAACCAGCGTGTCGATCTCGCCCAACGGCACGGTCAGCGTGACCACGCCCGGCCAGAACTCGACGCAAGACGTCGGCGAGTTGACGATCGCCGGCTTCGTGAACCCTGCCGGCCTGTTGGCGGTCGGACGCACCATGTTCATGCCCACGGACGCGAGCGGCGAAGCCATCGTCGGCAAGCCCGGCGAGGACGGCCTGGGCACGCTGGCATCGGGCTTTCTCGAGGCTTCCAACGTCGAGGTCGTGAACGAGATGATCGACCTGATCGCCAGCCAGCGCGCCTACGAGATCAACCAGCGCGTGATCACCGCGGCAGACGAGATGCTACGCCGCGTGACGGAACGCTAGAGTTTTGACGGCAGATGAGGGCCAGCGCCGCGCGCAATGACAATGATTTCGCCACTCGGCGCTTGGCCCGGAACCTGCAATCAGTCAGCGACAGCATGCGAAGCATCCTCGTAGTCTGTATGCTGCTGATGGCGGCGGGCACGGTCCGAGCGGACGGCCAGATCCTGGTCTCCGAGATCTTGCCCAGCCTCGAGGGCACCGAGCTCGGCGCGGTACCGATCGCCGACGCGCCCCTGCCCGGCACGAGCATGCTGGTACGGCGAAGCGACGTGCTGCGCGCGCTGACTCAAGCCGGGTTCTCGGGCCGCGACCTGTCGATCCCACGCGCCACACGCATCAGCCGCGAGGTGGTGACGCTGTCCAAGGAGACTTTGCTCGGCGAGGCGCAGGCTGCGCTCGCCGATGCTGCCGTACCGTGTGTGCTGCAGAGCGCGCGGGTCTCGGCCGACACCAAGGTGGTGGCCGGCCCGCGCGCGATCAGCGTCGAGCTGCCCAAGCGCAGCAACGCGCCGCAGGCCACGGCGTTGCACGTGACCGGCGCGATCTACGTGGAGAGCGGCGGCCAGCGCGTGCGCGTGCCGGTGATGGCGAACCTCACGTGTCCCCCGCCCGAGGTCAACACCGGCGCGCAGGTGACCGTGGTGGCCGTGATAGGCAACGTGCGCGCGAGTGCGCCGGCGGAGGCGCGCCAGCCGGGCCGCGTGGGCGAGATCATCCGCGTCACCAACCGCGCGACCGGCGCGGCGCTGCGCGCGCGCGTGATCGACTCTCTGACCTGCGAGGTGGTGCCGTGAGACACTTGCAGCTGATAGCAGCAGCGTGCGTGCTGTGCAGTGCCTGCGGCGTGCAGCACATCCGCACCTTCAAGCCGCGCGCCCGCGACTACAAGCCCGGCGCCTACGAGACTGCGCCGAAGAGCGTCAGCGAAGGCTCGCTCTGGCAGGAGGGTTCGCGCAGCCTGGTGGCCGACTTCCGCGCATCGCGCGTCGGCGATCTGGTGACGATCCGCGTCGACGAGTCGCCGGAGGCGACGGGCGATGCCGAAACCAAGATGAATCGCGACGCGGACTGGTCGATCGGCGCGCCGAAGATCCTGGGCTTCGCGCAGGCGCTCCAGGCCGAGAACCCCGGGCTCGACACGGGCAAGATGCTGCAGCTGATCAGTGAGTCGAACTTCACCGGAACCGGTGAGACCTCGCGCGGCAGCCGCGTGGAAGCCTCGATGGCCGTGCGCGTGCGCAAGCAACTGCCGAACGGCGACCTGTTCCTGGAAGGCACCAAGGTGCTGATGATCAACGACGAGGAGCTCCACATCTACGTCTCGGGCGTGGTTCGGCCCGAGGACATCGCGCAAGACAACAGCGTGAGCTCGGCTGTGATCGCCGACGCCGAGATCGAGTTCACCGGCCGCGGCGTGCTTACGGACAATCAACGCCAGGGCTGGCTGTCGAAGTTTCTGTCCACTATCAATCCCTTTTGATGTTCATGACGCAGTACATCACACAGCTTCGCGTTTTGGCCCTGACACTCGGGATGTGTTTGGCGGCGAGCCCCGTCCAAGCGAGCCGCATCGCAGAGTTGTGTGACGTGCACGGCGTGCGGCCGAACCAGCTGATCGGCTATGGCCTCGTGGTGGGCCTCGGCGGCACCGGCGACACCGGCCAGGCGCGCTTCACGGTACAGAGCACCGCGGCCATGTTGCGGCGCCTGGGCGCGACGATCGATCCCAAGTCGATCCAGACCAAGAACGCCGCGGCGGTGATGGTGACCGCGACCTTGCCCGCGTACGGCAACCCCGGCACGCGCATCGACGTGCTCGTGAGCTCGATCGGCAACGCCAAGAGCATCGAGGGCGGCACGCTGCTGCAGACCCCGCTGTTCGGCGCCGATCGCGTGGTGTACGCGGTGGGCCAGGGCGCGCTGCTGGTCGGCGGCTTCCAGGCCGAGGGCGCGGGTTCCTCGGTCAAGCAAAACACCACCACCGTCGGCCGCGTGCCGATGGGCGCGATCGTGGAGCGCCGCGCGCCGACTCCGGCCGTGAGCAATGAAGCGATCATCTTGCAGCTGCGCAATCCGTCCTTCGTGACCGCCACGCGCATCGCGCAGACCATCAACCAGCAAGTGGGCCCGGGCGCCGCGCAGGCGATCGACAGCGGCACCGTGAAGCTGATCGTCGGCGACGGCGACAAGAGCGATCCCGTGGCGCTGCTCGCGCGCGTGCAACTGCTCGACGTCGAAGCCGACGCGCCCGTGCGCATCGTGATCGACGAACGTACCGGCACGGTCGTGCTCGGCTCGGGGGTACGCATCTCCGAGGTGGCGATCGCACAGGGCGGCCTGACGATCGCGATCGCGAAGACGCCGATCGTCTCACAACCCAGCCCGTTCGCGCGCCGCGGCGAGACCAAGGTGGTCGAGCAGGGCCAGGTCACCGCGACCGTCGAGGGCGGTGCCATCCATCACATGCCCGCCAGCGCCAGCTTGAGCGAGGTGGTGGCCGCGTTGAACTTGCTCGGCGCCAAGCCTCGCAACTTGATCGCGATCTTCGAGGCCCTGCGCAGCTCCGGCGCGCTGACGGCCGAGATCGAGGTGCAGTGATGGCGCTTCCCATCCCCGAGACGCAGATCCGCCCGGGTCCGGCCAAGCCGGGCGCGAAAGGCGATCACGAAGCGCAGCTGCAGCAGGTCGCCAAGCAGTTCGAGAGCATCCTGGTCAGCCAGCTGCTGTCGGTGTTGTGGAAGACCACGCCCTCGATGGGCTCGGGCCAAATGGGACAGTACCAGGAGATGTTCCAGCCCATGATCGCCGAGCACATGGTGCGCGGCGGTGGCATCGGCCTCGCGTCGACGATCGCCAAGGGCCTCGGCGCCAAGGGCGATGCGCCCGAGGGCCCCATGCCCCTGCACATGCCGGCGCCGCTGCCAGCTGCGGTGGGCACGGAGCGCCATTTGACGCTCGACGCCACGGCCCCCAGTGAGCCCGGCGTGGGCGTGCTCGGTGATCTGCAGCGCATCGCAGCGCAGATGCTGGATGGCGGCGGCGCGGCCCGCTGGGCCAAGGACGGCAAGCTCGACACGAGCGACCTGCCCAGCGTGCTGAACACCGAGGCTCCGGGAGGCGTGGCGCGCTTCAGCGTGCGCGACGCCAACGGCTACCAGGGCTACTATAAATGTAACCTGTTCGCGCTCGAGCTGGCGCGGCGTGCTGGCATGCAGGTGCCTGTAGTCGCACGTGAAGCAGGCTGGGGATTTCCGAGCTCCAATCGTATTACGCAGGATGCGAGCGATGGGAGCCTGGATGCCGGTTGGGCGAAAGTTGCAACCGGCGCCTCACCCGCGGCAATGCATGGAGCATTGAGCGCGGGTGAGGCAGCTTTTTTACTCGTAGGCAGCGGACAGGGCGATCGGCACGGTCACATGGCAGTGATCGAACGACCGCGTTCCATTGATTACGACGCTGAGGGTCAAGTTCAGCGCATCGTGTTCGATGGATGGGAAGCGCAACCCGGCGGTGGCAAGCACCTGACGGAGCGCGCTTGGAATCGCCTCGGCCACAGCGGCGCCCCAGGGGACCGCAACGGCCTGACCCGCATCGAAATCATTCAATTATCTCGCCCCCACCCCGGTGAACGCACGGAGCGGACTCTCTCCGACACGGCCAATTCATCCCGGCTCGATTCGGTCTCAAGTAACGAGCCCCGTCGTCCGACACAGGGAGGGAAGGAGCACTCATGAAAGTCCAGGGACCGGGTAACCGGGGCGTCGGCCAAGTACACGAGCCACGCGACGCCGGCCAACCGAAAGCAAACGAGCAGACTACCAAGGCGAAGGCCCCCGAGGAGAAGATCCAAGTCTCCAGCCTCTCCAAGCTGCTATCGGATGCCAAGGTCAGTGCCGGTGAGGTCAAAGACCCGGACAAGATCGCCCAGCTGAAGAGCGCGCTGGAGAGCGGCAACTTCAAGGTGGATACCGAGCGCACGGCGGAGGCCATGCTGCGCGAGGAGAGCTGATGCACGAGGCGGCGCAAGCTTTCGCTCGCGCGCTGGCCGAAGAACGCCGTGCCGCACTGCACGCGGACTTCGATGGCCTGCTGCGCGTGCAGGAAGACAAGCGCGCTCTCTTGCCCGCGCTCAAGGCCGCGAACGTCGATGCCGAGGTGCAGCGTGAGCTGACCGAAGCAGCGCGCCAGAACGTCGCGCTGATCCGGCATTTGTTCGCGTGCGTGAAGGGCTACCTCGGTGCGGGCGCCGAGCCGGGTTACACCGCGCGCGGCGAGGTCGCACACGCGACCATGAATCATTTGCGAGGTCGATTGTGAATCTGAGCGGTATCCTCACAGCGGGCGCGAATGGTTTGGCTGCGGCGGCGCACGGCACGCAAGTCACGTCCCAGAACATCTCCAACGCCGCGACAGAAGGCTACTCGCGCCGCATCGCGCAGTTCGAGCCGATCCCGCTCGACCAGGGCGGCGGCGTGCGCTCGCGCGGTAGCAACCGCGTGCAGGACGCGTACCTCGAGCGGCGCGGCCTGGGTGCGCGCGCCAGCGACGGCGAAGCCAGCGGCAAGACCGAGACGCTGTCGGTGTTCGACACCCTGTTCAACGAGGACCAGGGCAGCCTGGGTGGCGCACTGGATGCGTTCGACTCGGCGATCAGCGACTTCGCGGCGAACCCGAACTCGCGCGCCAATCGCCAGGCGATCCTGTCCAAGGCAGAAGATCTCGCTCGCGCCTTCAACTCGAACGCGAGCGCGCTGGAGACCGCGCGCATCGACGCCAACGGCCGCGTCGCCGACGCGGTGCGACAGGTCAACACTCGACTCGATCAGATCGGCGAGCTCGGCACGCAGATCGTCGCCGCGCACATCAACGGCAACGAAGCCGGCGACCTGGAAGACAAGCGCGATCAGCTGATCCGCGAGGTCGGCGAGTACGTGCCGGTCCAGGTGATCCCGGACAAGTACGGCGCGATCACGCTGCAGATGGCAGGCCAGCGCGCGCTGGTCGGGCCGGATGCGAGCGTGCATCACCTGGTGGCGGTGCCCGATTCTACGTCGGGGGATCTGCGGATCTCGCGCCAGACCGCGGGCACGCTCGAAGACGTCACCGCGATGATCACGAGTGGCCGCATCGGCGGCACGATCTCGGCGCGCGATGGCGCGCTGGCCGCGGCGAAGACGCAGCTGGATCAGTTGGCCTCGGATGTGGCGACTGCGTACAACACGCAGCACGCGATGGGCTACGGCGCGGATGGCGTGAACGGGCGCAACTTGTTCTCGGCAGCGGCCACCGGCAGCGCCTCGACGTTTGCGGTGTCGAGCGACGTGGCGGGGCAACCGGATCTCATCTCCGGCGCCCTGGATCCGGCAAACCTGCCCAGCGACAACCGCAACGCCATCGCGCTCCTGCACGTTCGCGATCAGAACATAGCGCTGGGCGGCTCGGCCACGGCGCAGCAGGCGTTCACGGCCATGGTCGCCGACGCGGGCACTGCCAGTCAGCAGGCATCGCATCAGGCCAGCCAGGCCAGCGCGGTGCTCTCGCAGATCGACAACCTGCGGGCCTCGGTCTCGGGTGTGTCGAGCGACGAAGAGATGGTTCAGCTGATGAAGTTTCAACGGGCGTATCAGGCATCGCTGCGGGTGATCGAGACCGCAGACAGCATGCTGAATGATCTGCTCAACTTGCGGAGTTAGGTAGTACGAGATGCGGGTCGCAGATTCCACGTTTTACGCGAACATGAAGGCCAACCTGGGCGTGCGGCGCGACGCGCTGGCCAAGGCCCAGGAGCAAGCGCTGTCGGGTATGCGCGTGACCAAGCCCTCGGATGATCCGCTGGCCTTCACCGGCGCGCGCAAGCAGACCTCGGAGCAGGCGCGTGCGGCGAGCTACGAGCGCGCCACGAATCAGGCCGTGCCCTCGCTCGAGGTCAGCGACAGCACGCTGGCCGACGTCGAGAACGTGATGCGCCGCATCCGCGACATGACCATCCAGGGCGCGAACGACACGCTCAACGGCAACGACCGCGCGCAGATGGTGAGCGAGCTCGACGGGCTCAAGCAGCAGCTGGTCACGCTGGCGAACGCCAAGACCGGCGACCGCTTCATCTTCGGCGGCTACAAGGACAACGCCCCACCCTACGACCCGGCCGGCGTGTACAGCGGCGCGACGGAGACCCAGTCGGTCGAGGTGGCGCGCAACGTGATGCTGCCGGTCGGCATCACGGGCGACCGCATCTTCGGTGACGCCAATGGCGGCACGGATATCTTCCAGACGATCACCGATCTGCAGACCGCACTGACGAGCGGCGTGGCGGACGACATCAGCGGGATGCTGGATCCGCTCGACGTGTCGCTCGAGCAGGTGCGCGTCGCGCGCAGCGAGCTCGGCCACCACCTGAACGCGGCGGACATCTCGCTCGGCATGGCACAGCGCCAGCAAGACGAGGCGGTCAGCGCACGCTCCAAGCTGGTGGAGATCGACGCGGTGGACGCGTACTCCGAGCTGATGCGTGCGCAGAGCGCGCTCAGCGCTGCGATCGAGATCGCGGCACAACTCCCGCCGCCAGGACTGGTCGAACGAGCGAGATAGTGGATGGAACAGGCTTCCCGTGAAGACCACGAAGCAAAGCTGCGCACCCTCGAGGCTGCGCTGCGCATCTTACGGGGAGCGGTAGCCGCGAAGGCGACCGACGTGCACGTCAAGGCGGGCGCACCGCCGCGCGTCCGCATCCGCAGCCAGGTCGTGCCGCTCGAGCATCCACCGCTGAGCGCCGAGTTCGTGCAGACCATGATCCAGGGTTTGGCGGCGTACGCGGGCGTCGCGGCCAACCGCATGGCCGACAAGCAGTACGACTTCTCGTGCGAGGTGCCGGAGCTCGGACGCTTCCGCGTGCACGCGTACAAGCAGCTGGGCTCGATGGCGGCGACGCTGCGCTTCATCAAGAAGAACGTGCCGGACTTCTCGTCGCTGCGCTTGCCAGCCGTGGTCAAGCGCATCGCGCAGCTCGAGCGCGGGTTGATCCTGGTGACGGGCGCGACCGGCAACGGCAAGTCGACGACCATCGCCTCGCTGCTCGACTACATCAACCAGAAGCTGCCCAAGCACATCGTCACGCTCGAGGATCCGATCGAGTACGTGTTCCAGGACAACATCGGCAGCTTCTCGCAGCGCGAGATCGGTCGCGACGTGGACTCGATGCAGGCCGGCCTGGAAGGCGCGCTGCGCGAGGACCCGGACGTGCTGATGGTCGGCGAGACGCGCTCGCTGGCCGAGTTCGAGGTGGTGCTCAACGCTGCGGAGTCCGGGCGCCTGGTGATCACGACCTTCCACTCGTCGGACGCGGAGCGCACGGTGTCGCGCATGGTCAACATGTACCCGCCGCACCACCAGGACCAGGCGCGCAACCGCATCGCGGACGTGCTCAGCGCGGTGATCTCGCAGAAGCTGATGCCGCCCAAGGGCGGTGGCGAGCTGCTCCTCGTGACCGAGGTCTTGACGCGCTCGCCGACCGTGGTCGACTGCATCCGTGATCCCGCGCGCCTGCGCGCACTTACCGCCGCGCTCGAGAAGGGCACGAACGAGTACGGTTCGCACTCATTCGATCAGGTGTTGATGGGCCTGGTGCGCGATGGCCTGGTGTCGCTGGACACCGCCAAGGCGCACGTCCACTCGTCGAACGACTTCGTGCGGGCGTTGAACCTGCAGGGCGGACGCTAGGCTCTTGCGTCGCGGCGGGGTGATTATCCGTTCAGCGACGACGACGGGCATTGCCAGACTCGCTGCAGGCGATACAGTGCGCGCCTGTGCCCGCGCTGCCGTCGAGCCTGGCCCTCGAGCTGATCCGCGCATCCACCGCCTCGGCGCATCGCGCGCTCGAGAATACCCTCGAGGTCGCCAGGCCCGACGCCGGCGAGCGCGCCTACGCGCGCTACCTCGAAGCGCTGTGGGGTTGGCTGGCCCCGCTCGAATCTGCGCTCTGGGCGGCAGCTTGGCCCGAGGCGATCTCCGCGCCCGCGCGCTCTGGTAAGGTCCGCTGGATCGAGGCGGACTTGCGCGCGCGCGGCCGCGATGCCTCAGCGATCGCCGAATTGCCGCGCCAGCTCGTGCTCCCGCGGCTCGACTCAGTAGCAGAACGATTCGGCGC
This sequence comes from Polyangiales bacterium, assembly GCA_035274465.1. GTDB lineage: Bacteria > Myxococcota_A > Polyangia > Polyangiales > JAFGIB01 > JADGRF01. The sequence continues at coordinate 12,361 of DATEOF010000397.1, read as the reverse complement.
GGCGTACGTGGTCGAGGGGTCGCAGCTGGGTGGTCAATCGCTCCTGCGCCAGCTGGGCCCGCGCATTTCTCCGCTGCCAGTGCGCTGGCTCGAGGGCTACGGGCGCGACACCGCAGCGCGCTGGCGCTCGTTCGTCTCGGAGCTCGGGGCGCACCTCACTTCGCGCGCAGACGCCGAGCTCGCCGCGCACACCGCACGTACCACGTTCGAGCTCGCGCACGCGTGGTTTGCAGCGCGGGGTGCCACATGACGCTCACCCCCATCGATCTCACCACCTGCGATCGCGAGCCGATCCACGTGCCGGGCGCAATCCAGTCGTTCGGAGCGCTGCTCGTGCTCGATGCACACGGCCGCATGCAGCAGCAGAGCACGAACGCAGGCGCTGTGCTCGGCCCGCTGCCCGCGCTCGGTGAGCCCTTTCCGGCGCCGTACCGCGACGTGTTTAGGCCCTGGCTGGCTTCGCTCGCGAAGGCCGAGGATGCCTTCGAACCGGTCGAGCTCGAGCTCGGCGGGCGCACGTTCGACGTGGTCGCGCACGCCAGCGGCGGACAACTCGTGGTCGAGCTCGAGCCGCGCAGCGCAGACGGCACCGCGCTCTCGACGTTCGCCGTCCGCGCTCAGCGCGCGCTCGAACGCGTGCAACGCCAGCGTACGGTCGATTCCGTGCTCGCGGTCGCGACCGAAGAGCTCTGGGCGCTGACCGGCTTCGATCGCGTGATGGCCTATCGATTTCTGCACGACGACAGCGGCCATGTGGTCGCAGAGCGCAAGCAGCCGCAGCTCGAGACGTTCCTGGGTTTGCGCTACCCCGCGACCGACATTCCCGTCCAAGCCCGCCGCTTGTTCGCACTCAATCCGCTTCGCTTCATCCCCGATCTCGCGTATCGACCGGTTTCGATCGAACCAGCCTGTGGGCCCGACACGCGCGAACCACTCGACCTCAGCCACAGCATGTTGCGCAGCGTGTCGCCGGTGCACGTCGAGTACCTGCAGAACATGGACGTGACCGCGTCGATGAGCATTTCGCTCGTGGTGGGCGGGAGACTTTGGGGGTTATTCGCCTGCCATCACTACTCGGGTGCGCGCCTGGTACCGCACGCAGCACGCATGTCCTGTGCGCTGCTCGCGCAGGTGGTCGCCGCGCTGGTCGAGCGCTGCGAGATCGCCGAGCGGGCACAGGTGATGGAGCGCGCGGCAGCGCTGCGCGACCAGCTGAGCGCGCGACTCCGAGCCGCCGATGACGTGGTCGCGGTGCTGGCCGAACAGCCGTCGTTCGTGGAGCTGGTTGCAGCCGATGGCGGCGCGGTCTTCTGGGATAAGCGTGTCGTACTCGCCGGCCGCACACCCTCTCCCGCGGTGATGTCCGCGCTCGCGGCCTGGTTGCGCGCACGCACGGAGAACGTCGTGCACACGCATGCGCTGCCCGAGACCGCGCCTACGCTCGCGGCACAGCTCGATGGCATTGCGGGTCTACTCGCGGTGCGTGTGCAGCCCGAGCAGGACGCCTGGTTGATCTGGTTTCGCCGCGAAGAAGCCGAGACGGTGCGCTGGGCGGGCAACCCCGAAAAGACCTACTCCGAAGGCCCACTCGGGCCGCGCCTGAACCCGCGTGGCTCGTTTCGCGAGTGGCGCGAGACCGTGCGCGGGCGCGCGGCCCCTTTTCGCGAGCACGAGATCGACATCGCGGCGAGCTTTCGTCGCGACGTCCAGGAAGTCGCGCTCACCAAGCTCTCCGAGCTCGAGCGTGCACGCGACGTCATGCTCGCAGCGCTCGGCCACGACTTGCGCACGCCGCTCAGCGCGATCACCATGGCTGCGACGCTGCTCGGCGGCGAGTCTCACAGATCGGCCGATCTCGGTAAACGCATCGCGCGCTCGAGCGGCCGCATGCAACGCTTGGTCGACCAGATGCTCGATCTCAGCCGGATCCAGTCCGGGCTTGGTCTCGGCGTCGATTTACAGTCGGGCGATCTCGCGGCCGTCGTGCGCCAAGCCGTCGATGAAGCACGCACCGGTTTTCCGGGCAGCGAGCTGCTCGTGTCGATGCCGGAGCAAGTGCCCGCGCGGTTCGACGCCGATCGCATGGGCCAGGTGGTCTCGAACCTGCTTTCCAATGCGCGGCATCACGGCAAGCTCGGCAGCGCGGTCAGGTTGGAGATCGCGGTCGACGCGCGCGGGGTCGTGCTCTCGGTAGCCAACGAAGGTGGACCGATCCCAGTCGGCACGCGCGCACAACTGTTTCAGCCATTCAAGGTCGAGTCCCTCGACCATCGCAACAATCGCGGCGGCCTCGGTCTGGGGCTGCACATCGTGCACGAGATCGTGCGAAGCCACGCCGGGGTCATCGAGGTCGAGGATGCCGACGGGCTCGTCACGTTTCGCGTGGTGTTGCCGGCAGGCCGCTAGTTGCGCTGCACGATGAAGCTCATCGCCGTGCCGGGGATGAACTCGCGCGTCTGGATGCCGTGGCGTTCCTTCCACTCGTAGAAGGCGCGCTGTTCGCCGCGATCCGGGCGGCCCTTGAAGATCCACCAGTCATCGAAGATCACGATCGAGCCGTCCACCAATAGATCGGTGATGAACTCGAGGCAGGGCACGGTCGACTCGTAGTAATCGCAGTCGACGTAGACGATCGAGGCGGCCTTGATGCCCAGGTCGCGCTTGGTCTGTTGGGTGAGCGTCTCGTTGAACCAGCCCTTGACGAGCTTGATCCGGCCGTCGGCGATGCCCTTCTTCGGCATCAGCGCGGTCACCTCTGCCAGCGAGGCGCAAAAGCCGCCTTCGCCGATCCATTCTTCTTGGCCTTGGACGACATCGATGGCGGAGGCCTTGGGCAGCCCTTCGAAGCTATCGAAGCCGAAAAATCGCATGGCCTCCAGGTTACTGGGCGAGGCCTTCATCAAGTACGGGTCCTTCGACTGCCGCACTCGCTTGGTCACGAACGTAGTCGTTTCGTAGGCTTGAATCAGTCTATCGCCGCGAAACACGCCGAATTCGAGATAGTCGCCCTCCACATGGTTGACCATCTGGATGCCGATTGCACTATCGAGGACGCTCTGATGACTGCTAACTGCGCTGGCTCGCACGAAGAATCGGCGAAGACTGTCGAACATGTGCACTCCCCTTCTCGGATTCGAGACAGATCTGTGCCCAGAGCCGCCGCTGATGGCGGCGGACTCGTGCAGAAAACGGATCTGTCCTTCCCCACGCGAGCGTCTGCCGAAACAGTCACCACCTTCGAGCATGGTAACTGTGGACAAAATCCAACACGGCAGAAGCCTGTGAGCTTCAACCAATCACGATTACCCCGCGATCAATCCCGCGTAGATTACCGAGAGGCGCGTTCGAACCTGCCATGCGACGCCAAGCGATGCAAGCTTGAACGGCACACACTTCGCCAACAACAACCTTTTGAATCGACAATGAGGCTAACCGTCGCCAATCGGGCGACGCCATTGGCTGCAACCGAATTGCGCCAAGCCGCGACTCACTGTGGTACGAAGACCTCACACGGGAACATCGCTGAGACCGTCGATGCACGGCTGGTGAAGTCAGTGCAAGCTTTTCCGGTCAGCTCGAAGGTGTTCGGGTCGAGTAACCGCCAGCCGTCGGCGGTACCGCACGCGAGATCGCCGCCATTGAGCGTCACCTTGCCGGCGCACTCCTGCCCCTGCTTGACCATGCCCTTCAGGTCAATCTGACAGCTGGCGCTCCCCACGATGTCCCGGAAGGTCTTCACGAGCTCGTTCTGAGAGGCCGGGGTGAAGGGCGGCGTCATCGTAGTTGTGGCCATGGCCACCTGTTCGAGGTGCGACTGCAAGGACTGATCGCCACCTGCCAGGCTGATCACGTACATGTTCATGCCGTTCATCGTGCCGCGCTTGACCACGTCGATGACGGCCTGGCGCACGGCCGAGTCGTCTCGGCCGCCACCGCCCAGGATTCCGCCGCCGCGGCCGCAGGAATCGTTGGGGGACCCATCGGTCGCGAGCACCACGTAGATCGGCTCGTTGCGCGTATCGAGCATGGTCTGCGTGATCACCGGCAACGTGGTCACCACGTGATCGAGCGCCTTGTCGGTGGGCGTGCCCATGCCGAGGGGCATCATCGGATACGCCATATCGAGCGCCGGGAAATTGTTCAACGCCGGCTGCACCGTCACCAGCTGCACGCACTGCGCCGGATCCTCCGCACCACCGCTGTAGATGACCATGCCGAACTTGGCGAGCGCCTGGAGGCTGTCGACGATGCCGCCCTTGTCCATCAAGGAGCTGCGCAGGGTCTGCCAGCGGCTGCGACCGCCGTCGAAGTTTTGGTTCATGCTGCTGCTGCCGTCGACCACGAGCCAGATCACCGGCGTGACGGGCGCGGTGTCGGCCAGGCCAGTGGCGCAGGTTCCCTCGGGCAGCTTGGTCCCGCCCATGCCCGCCGTGTCGGCAGCTGCACCTGCGATGGGCATCACGCCGGGTTGCTGGCCGCCCCAGTTCGGCGGAGTGACCGAGCCCGCACCTGCGAGACCGCCGCTGGTAGCTGCAGTGCCGGTGGGAGTAATCGGTCCCCCCCTACCCGAAGCGCCGCGCGCCGGCGAGCGCGTGTCACCCGGGGCCGTGTCAGCGCTACACGCCGACAGACACATCCCGGCGATGGCGATCAAACTCGCAACCCAGCGTTGAGACTCGATCCGTTGCATGCACGTCTCCCTGCGACTGGCCGCGCCAAGGCTCCTCGCGGAGCTGGTCACCATCTCGAACTGGGTCTAGTGCCGCGGACGGCTGCGCGCGGCTCATGCCAGATTATTCGTCAATGCCAAGCGCTGACTCCGGGATCGCTTTCCCGGCCAGTGTTCGCAAGCGTGCCGCAAGCCGCGCGTCAATGCACGGCTTTTGACATTTGCGCAATAATCAGGAGCATTTTGCGTAACTTCGAGCCAGGCACGCGGCGCAGGCGGCGATGTTACGGGACTCCGGCGACCAACTCGGTGGGCGACCGTCCCCCCGCGGGCCTCGCGGACAGGCGCAGGTGCTCGGCACGCAGCACCGGCTGGTCCGGGAAGTACGCGAGCGCTCGTTCGATGATGTTCTTCAGCTCGCGCACGTTGCCCGGGAAGCGCTGCTCGAGCAGTGCGGCCAGTGCGTCCGGCGCGAGCACCGGAGGATCACCGCGGCGCGTGAGCTCGCGTAGAAAGTGCCGCGCCAACACCGGAACGTCCGCGCGCCGCTCGCGCAGCGGCGGTACGAACACCGGCACCACCTGCAGCCGATAATACAGGTCCTCCCGGAAACGGCCTTCACGCACCAGTGCCGCCAGGTCCCGGTGGGTAGCCGCGAGCACCCGCACGTCGACCCGAACGGGCGCACGCTCGCCGAGCGGGAAGACCTCGGAGTTCTCCAGAAAGCGCAGCAGCTTGGGCTGGATGTCGAGTGGCAACTCGCCGATCTCGTCCAGGAAGAGCGTGCCGCCGTTGGCTGCGCGGATCACGCCCGGATGATCTGCCGTCGCGCCGGTGAATGCTCCTCGCCGATAGCCGAACAGCTGCCCCTCGAACAACTCGCGAGGCACGGTGGCGCAGTTGAAGGCGACGTACGGCCGCGACGAACGCTCGGAGAGGTCGTGGATGGCGCGCGCCACGATCTCTTTGCCGGCTCCGGACTCGCCGGTGATGATCACGGTGGACTGCGAGCCGGCCAGGCGCACCAGCTCGGCGCGCAGCTTGCGCATCTCCACCGAGGCCGCGACGAAGCCGGGTAGCTCGACCATCGGCGGCAAGCTCGCGCTCACCGGCGGGCGCTCGCCCACGCTGCGGAGCACTGCGACCTCGAGCGAGAGCGCCGCGTTCATCGCCAAGAGTGAGAGCGTCGAGCGATCCTCGCGGTCCAGCTCGCCCGCAACACCCAGCCGGAGCAAGCGACCCGCGCCGTCGCTGAACTCGACCCAGTCGACCTCGCCACTCGCGGGTTGATCGCACAGCGGGCGCGAGCTGCCGGAGGAGTCGAGCTCCTCGAGGAACACCGGCCGATCCGCGAACAGTCCGCGCGCCACCGACATCAGCTCGGACAGGATCAGGTTGGGCGCTGCACCGCGCATGGCCACGCGCTGGAACGGCACGACCAGACGCTCGATACTGCGCGCGCTTCGGCCGGGTGCCTGGGCGGGCGTCCGCACGTTTTGCGCGTGAAAGCGCGCGACCCCGCTGCGCATCGAACGCGGCTCCGGCAGCTCGAGACGTGCGAGCTCGCTGCGCGCCTCCGCGAGCTGCTGCGCAGCGCCACCTTCTTCGATGCCGTCGGCGATCAGATATTGCAGGAAGCGCGTCAACGCTGCGTCGCAGGCGTCCTTGGCCAGATCGAAGGTCGCGGCCGCCGTCTGCAGCTGCTGCTTGCCCTCCAGCCACTGGCCGCGAGCCGCCAGCAACCCGCCCTCCAGGCGGCGCATGTGTGCGGTGAACCACGGCGAAGGAAAGCCGTCGATGAAGCGCTGCGCGCGACGCAGCGCGATGCGCCCGGCAGCCTCGTCGCCGGCGGCTGCATAGGCGTAGACGCGATACAACAGCACCTCGCGCAACAAGAACGGCCAGTGCGCGGCCTGCGTCTCGGCCTGCTCGTAGAGCGCGAGCGCCAGCCGCGGATCGTCGCCCTGGGCGAACGCTGCACAGGCCTCGACGTAGGTGGCGTACGCCTGACAGATCTTGCGAAGCGAAGGCAGCTCACAGCTGCGGAGCTGCGCGACGAGCGTCTGCATGGACTCCACGCGACCTGTAAGCGAGTACAGGCGCGTCTGCGCGGAGACCGCGGGCAGCGCAGGCAGGCCCGTCTCGGTGCTCCAGGCGTCGACCTCTGCCGAGGCCGCCAGTGCCTCCTGCGTGCGACCCAGCCGCAGCAGCGCCTCGATCTTCGCACGCAACGCGAGCAGGTGATGCACGCCGCAGGCGATGCGCGCGCTGCGGGCGATCGCCAGCGCGCGCTGCGCCACGGCGAGTACTTCCTCGGGGTCCGACAGCACGTCCAGTTGAACCAGCGCGAGCCGGCCAAGCGAGCGCGAGAGCAGCAGCGGGTAACCCTGCTGCTCGGCGCGCTGCACGCCCAACTCGGAGCTGTGGAGCGAGGGCGAGCCGCGGCCGCCGTACATCGCGCGCAGGCTGCGAAACTCCTCGATGTGCAGCTCGAGCACCGGCGACAGCGCGTTCCAGCGCGTCTCCTCGAGGCGCGCGAACACGCGCTCCAGCAGCTCGACGTCGCCGATCCACGTGGCCGCACACATGGCCGCGATATAGGCGGTGCAGCGGGCGTCGTCGTCGGTCAGGCCGCGCATGCTCTCGATGCGTGCCTGATAGGCGTGCACGCGACCCAGATCGAACAGCAGCGCGTCCGGGAACGCGTGGCACAACGCGGCCACCGAGAACAGCTTGGCCGAGACGTCGTGCCCGAGCCTGCCCGCCTCGGCATCGGCGAGCAGCGGTGCGATCGTCATCAACGCCGCGCGCGCATCCGCGCGATCCATCAGCTCACACAGCGCGATGCCGTAGCACGCCAGGGCGCGCGCACCGGCGGACAACCCGGGTGAGCTGGCGACCGCGTGCACCAGCTCGCCGTGACCGCGGCGCAGGTCACCGCGCATGACCCGCTCGAGCGCGGGCAACACGCGCGAGGCGTCGTCGTCCGGTAGCGAGGGGCGCGCCTGTGTTGCAGCTGTTGGCAGCGCGACCAGCGTCGCAGCCGATGGCGGCGGGTTGCCGGCCAGCTCTTGCAGCCTCGCCAACTGCAAACCGCGTGGCCGCCGCGCCTCGGCGGCGCCCTCGGGCAGCTCCCAGCGGTAGACCGTCTGCGGCGTGACGCCGAGCGTGCGCGCGAACGCCGCGCGGCTCTGATCGCCGCGCAGCGCCCGGATGCGCTCGGGGGTAAATGGAGAGGTCATTGGACTATTCTTGGATCCAATCCGGATGATGTCCAGTGGATCCATGGATTAGATCCGAACGCATCATCCACTGCCACCAGTCGGGCTATGTTACTGGAATTATTGGATTCGAGACCTGGGCACGCTTCCTGCTTTATGGCTGGCGCCCCCATGAGCACCACCACTGCAGAACTCTCGCCGGCCATCCTTTCGCGGGCCGATGCATCCCCCCCTTCCGCCCCCACCGCGGCCAAGCCTCGCCGGCGCGCGCTGATCGTGCTGCCGGTCCTGGCCCTCGCAGCGGCAGGGGCGACGACGGGCTTCGTGCTCGCCGGCCGAGGCCACGAGACCACGGACGACGCTCAGATCGAGGGCCACGTGGCGAACGTGGCCTCGCGCATCGGCGGCCAGGTGCGGGCGGTGCTGGTCAAGGACAACCAGCACGTGAAGGAAGGCGAGCTCCTCGTGCAGCTCGACGATCGCGACGCCAAGGCGCGGCTGTCGGCCGCGCGCGCAGATCTGGCCGCTGCACGTGCGCAGCTGCGAGCGGCGGAGACTCAGCTGGCACTGACCGGCAGCGAGGTCGACTCGAACCTGGTTGTCGCCAAGGGTGGCTTGGCTCAGGCGGCAGCCGTCGGCGGCACCACGCGCGCAGCCATCTTGCAAGCACAGGCAGATATCGCCGCTGCCACCGCGCAGCACGCGCTGGCAGCGAGCGAGCTGAGCCGCAGCCAGAAGTTGTTCGCCGAGGGCGCGCTCTCGGAATCCCAGCTCGACGCACGCAAGCGCGCGCTCGAACAGACCGAGGCCGGGTTGGCCCAAGCGCGCGCGCGGCTGGCCAGCGCCGAGTCGAACCTCGACAACTCGAGCGGCACGCTGCAGAACGCGCGAGGCCGGCTGCTGCTCGCCGAGTCCGGCCCGCACCGGTTGGCTGCAGCCAGCGCGCAGGTCGAGCTGGCGCAGGCGCGCGTGGAACAGGCCCAGGCCGCGCTCGAGCAGGCCGAGCTGAACCTCTCGTACACGCAGATCCGCAGCGCCGTGAACGGTGTGGTGTCGCGGCGCTCGGTCGAACCCGGTCAGCTGGTCTCGCCGGATCGCGCGCTCCTGGCCGTGGTCGGGCTCGACGACACCTGGGTGGTCGCGAACTTCAAGGAAGATCAGATCGCCGAGCTGCGACCGGGTGCGAGCGCGACCGTGACCGTCGACGCCTACCCAGGGCGAAAGTTCAGCGGCCACGTCGAGAGCTTGTCCGCCGGCACCGGTGCGCGCTTCTCGCTGCTGCCGCCCGACAACGCCTCCGGCAACTTCACCAAGGTCGTGCAGCGCGTGCCGGTGTTGATCCGACTCGACCCGCACAGCGGCGCGGAGCTGCGGCCCGGCCTGAGCGTGATCGCCAAGGTCTCGACCAAGTAACGCCAGCGAGGACGCCACCATGGATCGCGACCAAGTTACAGGCTCGAAGCTGGGTATCACGGCAGTGGTGATGACCGGCGCGCTGATGGCGATGATCGACATCACGATCGTCAACGTCGGCTTGAACGACATCCGCGCCAGCTTCGGCACGCCGCTCGATCAGATCGGCTGGGTCTCGACCGGCTACATGATGGCGAACATCGTGATCATCCCGATGACCGGCTGGTTCCAGCGCCGCTTCGGCTACCGCCGGTACTTCGCCGGCTCGATCGCCGTGTTCACGCTGGCCAGCGCGCTCTGCGGGTTGGCCTGGAACCTGCCCTCGCTCGTGCTCTTCCGCGCGCTGCAGGGACTCGGCGGCGGCGCGATCATCCCGACCGCGCAGAGCATCTTGTTCGCGCGCTACCCGCAGCGCGAGCACGGCATGGCGGCGGCGATGTTCGGCCTGGGCGCGATCACCGGCCCGCTGCTCGGACCGACCATCGGCGGATACTTGATCGAGTGGTCGAGCTGGCACTGGATCTTCATGGTCAACGTACCGATCGGCCTGGTCGCCACGCTGCTGACCTTCCGCTTCGTGCAGCAACCCGGCTTCGTTCCCCCCAAGGCCGAGGCCGCCAAGGTCGACTTCTTCGGCATCTCGCTGCTGGCCGTGGGCATGGCCTCGCTGCAGTACGTGCTGGAAGAGGGCAACCGCGAAGGCTGGTTCGAGAGCGGCTTGATCCTGGGCCTGAGCGCGCTCGCGTTCACCGCACTCGTCACGTTCGTGGTGCACGAGCTCGAGACCGACAACCCGGTGGTGGACCTGCGCGTCTTCGCCGATCGCAGCTACAGCGCGGGCACCGGGCTCAACTTCTTGACCGGCTTCGCGCTGTTCAGCGGCTCGTACATGTTCTCGCTGTTTGCGGGCTCGGTCATCCACTACAGCGCGCTCGATATCGGCAAGGTGTTCCTGGTCGCAGGCACGGTGTCGATCGTGGTCATGCCGCTGATGGGTCGGCTCGCGCCGAAGATGGATGCCCGCATCTTGCTGATGATCGGTGTGGTGATCGTCGCGAGCAGCCAGTACGTGGCCTCGCACCTCACACAGTCCGCGGGCTTCTGGGACCTGGTGAAGCCCAACATGATCCGCAGCTTGGGCCTCGGCTTCATCTTCATCCCGGTCAGCGTGATCGCCCTCTCCGGCATCGCGCCCTCGCAGCGCGGCAACGCCACCGGCCTGTTCAACCTCACCCGTGAGCTCGGCGGGTCGCTCGGCACCGCCCTGATGGGCATGCTGGTCAGCGACGACATGAAGCGCTTCGGCACCTACCTGTCCGAGCGCATCGACCCCTACAACCCGCTCGTCCAGGAGCAACTGCGTCAGACGGCCAACATGGTCGGCTCGCAAACCTTCCAGCGCGACCTGGTCGGCGAGACCATGCTCAAGCTCAAGGTAGCGAACCAGGCCATGGTCCTGAGCTTCGAGAACGGCTTCCGCTGGACAGCGTTCGCGATGGGCTTGGGTGTGCTGCTGGTGCTGATCCTGAAGCGCCCGAAGCCAGGCGCTGGAGCTCCCGCGGACGCGCATTAAAAGCAACACGCCGCGGCCCGGAAGGGCACGCGGCGTGTCAGTGTTCAGTCCCTAGCGCGTGTGTTTACTTGCGCATCGCGGTCCAGCGGATGGTCACGCCATCGCCGGTCAGCATGTTGACCGTGAGCTTGCTACCGCTGACGCAGTACTCGGTCGTCTCGTCGCTGCTGGTGTCGCTACCGACGTAGAAGCGTCCGCCATCGGTGCGATACGTCTCGTCGATCTGCTGGGTGGCGGTCTCGTGTTCCGTACCCTCGCACATGTCGCCCTTCTCGACGTACACGACGTCGTCGGCCGAAGTGGCCTTCGGGCACGAACCGCCCGCGCAGCTCTTGGGCATGGCGATCGTCAACGACGATTCCATGTTGAGCGTGCCGCTGATGTGGCCGCCGCGGAACACGATGTCGCCCGTGACGTCCATGCCGAACTCGAGCGATGCACCCTTGCACTGCTGACCCGCGTTGCCGAGCGCCTCGCTGACGCTCGCGCAGCCCGACACGATGTTCCACGTGCCTTCGAGGTCGCCGCCGCAGGCGTCGAACGAGCCGCTGCACATGCCGCCGGTCTGCACGACGTCGCCGTTCTCGGCAACCTCGAAGCGGATCGCGAACACGGTGAAGTGCGTGGTCTCACCGACCACCTTACCGCCCATCAGCTTGCTGCCCGGCAGGTCGACCCACTTCTTGTTCACGGTGTCGAACCACGCCAGCGCGACCTTCGCGCCTTCGGGGATCTTCGCGTCCGAGGCGTCCAGCTCCAGCGTCACGGGCTGCTCGAACGTCGTGCCGTCCGGTCCGAACTCGAGCACGTTGCCGGCGAGCTTGGAGGCGTCGACGAGCTCCTTCTTGCTGATGACCTCGGCGGTGATCATCGTGTCTTCCGAGAGCGCACCCTTCGGGATCGACAACTTCACGCCGGCTTCAGCGAGCATCACTTCGCCGCCCTCGGCGGCCATGATCAGCTTCTCCGTCGAGGCGCCGAGATCCGGCGACTCTTCGATCGGAGCCGCGTCATCGCTGCCACAGCCTACTAGTCCAACTGCCAAGAGCACAGCCGTACTTACACCCCAGAAACGACTTTGTTCCAACATCTACTCCACTGCGGTTATGTGTAAGCAGCAAAACTGCTCACGACAGAATCCAGCTTACGCGGATTCCCGTAGGACTGATAGGCGTGGACAACAGTCAGATGTCAGGGGCCGAGGTGACCTGGTGCCTCTCATGCACGTGCGCGCTCAGGGCGCGAGCGTGAACTGGACGATCTCGTTGCCGAAGTTGACGAACAGCAGACGGCCGTCGCGAGACACCCGAATGTGACCCGGGCTGAACTGCCAGGTCCAGAGCTTCTCGATCGCCTGACGACCACCACTCAGCCAGTGTTGCCTCGGCGCTGACCTTTGCCGTGCCGCGCAGATTGTGAGATGAAGGGCCGCATGCTCGAGATCGAGGCCGTCAGCAAACGCTTCGGGGCAGCGGAGGCGCTGCA
>DATEOF010000396.1:0-8625 GCA_035274465.1 Polyangiales bacterium | reverse complement strand
TGCGGCGGTGCGCCGGCTGGGCCGGTGGTTCCGGCAGTCGCCATGGCGGTCGTACCAGCGCCCGTGCTGGAACCAGGCGTCTGCGGCTCTTCACCGCCGCAGGCCCCAAAAAAACCGCTCAGCATTCCAAGCGCGAATGTCGTCGTTCCCAACTTCATGCAAAACCTCACGAGCGTGGTTCGTTGCCGCGATGCTGCAGCACGCGCGAGTAATTACTGTACGTAGTCGTTCCCCGCAATATCAACGTCCGATTGAGGAGCGTTGCTGAGATTGCATCTGCCATGAAAATAGGCGGTCAATCGCTACTGTGCACATCGAAAGCACGTCACATTTGGGTAGGGATCAACTGACGTCGTTGACAGTTTAGGGCGCGGTCCCCTGAGGGCTGAGCGCTAGCTCCCGCGACATGTTGCCGTGTTAGGAGTAACGCTGCGGGAAGTTGATGTTCGATCAGTCCGGATCGATCGGGGCTTTGCCATCCGCCTGCGTGTCGAGCGTGAAGATCGGGCAACGCTCGAGCAGCCCCTGACACTCGGCTAGTTGCGCTATATCGACTTGCGGGCTCGCGCTCTGCAACATCTCGGCATTGCCGAGCGCATCGCACGTGGCACGCGCGAGCCGCGGGCCGAGCTGGCTTGCAGCCGCCTTCGAGCAGGCCTCGAAGTCCGCGACCGTCGCGGCGCAGGCGTCGAGATCGAGACCAGCCGCGGGCTTGTTGCAGCGCTTGCGGTCGACCAGATCCGCACCGAGTGACTTGGTCGGGGTGAAGTCGCCCAGCGCACCGCCCTTGTCGATGCACATGGAGACCAGCTCCTTGCAACGCGTCGGACTGCCCATGAGCTCGCCGGTGATGTTCGAGAAGTCGAAGCTGACCGGCCAGGCTTGCTGGGTGCAGGAGAGCTCGAGATATTGCTTGCTCGACAACAAGTCGTCGAAGCGCTCCGACAGCGCACCGCAGACGCGCGCGGTCTCGTCGCCCGACAGCTCGGTCAAGCGCTTCTCAGGATCGACTGGCACGACCGGAGGTTCGGCCGCCGCGTCCGCTCGGCCAGGCTCCGGCTGATGGTCGCCACCACACGCGGACAGCACGACGAACAGCAGCAAACAACCACACCAGCCGGAACGCATTTGCGTGCAGTGTAGTTTCGCCTGCTGGTTTTGTCACGCCGGTACACAGCAGCGTACAGGTGGCGTAGCGATCCCTGGCCGCGCAAGGCGTGAAAGCGACGTGTAAGCTTTCAAGTATACCGGTGACATTCACTCGTTCACTTGGCGCGGCGCTGATGGCTCTGGCAGCTCTGAGTCTGCCGAATGCCCGCGCAGAGTCTCACGACGGCAGCTTCAAGCTGAACGCGACGAGCCTGCAGGGTGAGCCGCTCGGGCTCTTCATCGACGTGCTGGAGGATACGTCCGGAAACCTCGACATCGAGTCGGTTCGGGCGCCGGAGCAGGCCGCGCGCTTCCAGCGTTCCCAAGAAACCGTCCTGGGTTTTGGCCTGACCAAATCGGCCTACTGGTTGCGCTTCGTCGTGACCAATCGCGAGCAGGAGCGGCAGCACTGGATCCTCGAGCTGAGTTACCCGTCGCTCGACGACGTGCGCTTGTTCGTGCCGCGCCGAGGCGGCGACTTCGAGCTACGCCAAACCGGCGACCAGCTGCCCTTCTATTCGCGCGACATCCGCAACCGCAACTACCTGTTCGATCTCGAGCAGCCACCCGGCGTGAGCACGTACTACATGCGCGTCCAGACGACCGGCTCGCTGTCGTTGCCGCTGCACGTCTGGTCGCCGCGCGGCTTCATCGAACACCTGAGCAGCGAGCATCCGCCGCTGTGGATCTTCTACGGGCTGATGCTGGTCATGGCCGCGTACAACCTGTTCATCTACTTCTCGGTACGCGAGACCGCCTATCTGCACTACGTCTGTTACATCGTCAGCTACATCGGCCTGCAGTTCTCGCTGAATGGTTTCGCGTTCGAGTACCTGTGGCCGGAGTCGGTCTGGTGGAACAGCAAGGCGCTGCTGATCTGGCTCTACTTCGGCTTCGGCTTCGGACTGACGTTCCAGCGCGACTTCCTGACGCTCTGGCGGGAATTTCCGCGGCTCGACCGCGTGAGCAAGGCGATGGCCTTCGTCAGCTTTGCGCTCTCTGCCGCCGCGCTCGGCCTGCCGTACGCGCTCGGCATCCGCATCCTGGTGTTCTGGGGCATCGCAGTCGTGTCGTTCGTGCTCTTCGTGGCAGTCCGCGCAGCTGCCCGCCGCTCGCGCCCTGCGCTGTTCTATGGCGCCTCCTGGCTGGCGTTGCTCGCGGGCATCATGCTGTTCCTGCTGCGCACGCTCGGTGTCCTCGAGGATTCGTTCTTGAGCGTGTGGGGCCCGCAGCTGGGAGCGTCGGTCGAGGTGACCTTGCTGTCCCTCGGCCTGGCCGACCGCATCAACGTGATGCGCGGTCACTTGCAAGGCTTGAACGTTCAGCTGACCGACAACGTCGACAAGCTGACGCACGCGCTCGAGCGCGCGGAAGCTGCGACGCGCGCCAAGGGCGAGTTCGTGGCCAGCGTCTCGCACGAGCTGCGCACCCCGCTCAACGCGATCGTCAACATTCCCGAAGGCCTTCTGGAGGAGTTTCACTCGGTGCCTGCGCTGGCGTGCCGGAAGTGCGAGGCACTCTTCGCGCTCGAGCCGGGCGAACCCGCGGATACCGCGCAAGCCTGTCCGCAGTGCGGCAGCGCAGGCACGCTCTCGGCGCGCGACAGCTGGGTGTTCGCGGGCAACCCCGAGGATGCGATGCGGCACCTCGGCAGCTTGCACAAGGCCAGCAAGCACCTGCTCGGCGTCGTGAGCTCGATCCTCGACTTCAGCAAGCTGGAGGCGGAGCGGTTGGAGCTGAACGTGACCGAGGTCGATCTCGCCAAGCTGCTCGAAGACACGGTCACGCCACTCGCGCCGCTCGCGGAGTCCAAGGGCGTTCAGCTCAAGCTGCTCTCGAGCCCGGGTGATCTGCGCGTGTGCGGTGACTCCGTACGCATCGCGCAGATCGTCGTCAACCTGGTCGGCAACGCGATCAAGTTCAGCGTCGGGCGCGGCGACGTCGAGGTGTGGATCGAAGCCGAGTCCGACGCGTGCGTGATCCACGTGCGCGATCGCGGCATCGGCATCTCGGCGCGCGATCAAGGCAAGCTGTTCCAGAGCTTCAGTCAGGTCGACTCCAGCGACACGCGTCGCTTCGGCGGCACGGGGCTCGGGCTCGCGATCAGCAAGCGCCTGGTCGAGCTGCACGCCGGCAGGATCTGGTTCGATAGCGAGGTCGACAAGGGCAGCACGTTCCACGTGCGACTGCCGCGATCGGGCCCGATGCGTGAGCCCGAAAGCACGGCGGCGAGCACGCCCGCGACCAGCCTCACGCACGCTTCGGGGGCGCCATGAGAACGATTCACAAGGGCAAACCGCCCGAGAGCACCCAGCGACTCTTGCCGCTGTTGTACGTCGAGGACAACGACGAGAACTGGAACATCGTCAAGCTCCGCCTCAGCCGCGCCTACGCCTTGACCCGGGCGGGCAGTGATCGCGAAGCCTGCCAGGCGTTGAGCGAGACCGATCGTTTCTACGCCGTGCTGATGGACATCGAGCTCGGCGGCTCGCGCCTGAACGGCATCCAACTCACACGCGTGCTACGCGGCAAGCTTCCGAGCGCCGACCTACCCGACTACGCACGCGCTGTACCCAAGAGCGACGTACCGGTGTTGTTCGTGACCGCTTACGGCGGCGCCTACAAACAACAAGAATTGTTCGACGCCGGCGCTGACCACGTGTTGGTGAAGCCAGTGGACTTCACCAAGCTATCGCTGGCGTTGGCCAACCTGCACCTGAACCGGATCACGAGTCGCCGCTAGCAGTCACCTTGCGAGACGCTCCGCTGCCAGCTGCAGCGCGAGCGCCGACAACATCCTCGTGTGCAACTCGGGCTTCTCCCGCCGTTCGCCGACTCGCAGTACTGCCAGGCCGACGAGTCGCGGGAGCGCCCGAGCGTCGTACAAGACCACGGCCTCGTAGCATTCGCCTTGCGGGTCCTTCCAGCTCGCGGGTGCGTACATCTCCTGGCTCCGCGAGGCCTCCGTCAGTACGGCAGACATCTCGGCCTCTTCCAGCTGCTGGCGCCAGAAGCCGCGCGCGAAACGTGCGACCGGCTCGGAAGGTGGACCCATCGACGATGCAACCCAGGCGAGCTCGGAGTCGGCGCCGCGCGCGAGGTAGAGGTGACCTTCCTCGTTTCGGCCACGCTCGCAGAGTAACTGAAGCGCCAGAGCCGCGCGAGCGTCGCCGTGCGCCTCGCCCAACGCGCGCGCCACGTCGCGGCTCACCGGATCGTCCGACACCTCCTCGGTGATCTCCGACGCCTGCGCGGGCATGCGCACGCCCGCACGTCGAGCCTCCTGCAGCAGCTGCCCGTAGCGCGCAGTGAGGATCGAGCCGGGGCCATGCCGGTACTCGCGGGCGGCCAGCGCCGCGTAGCGCGCAGCAGCGGCCTCATCGTGCAACGCCAAGGCGACGCGAGCTCGCGCCTCGTAGGTCGCGCCGAGCTGTAGCCCACTCACGCCGCGCTGCCGTTGATCCGCGATCACGTTCTCCAGGCGCTCGATCGCCTGGGCTGCCGCGCCGCTCCTGGCTTCAGCCAGCGCAAGCTCGCAGGCGACGGGCTGCGCGGCGACGCTGATCGAGAGCGGGCCGCACTGTGCGAGCACGCTCTCGCCCCGGGCACGCGCCTCGTCGACGCTACCCAGATCGAGCAGCATCGAGAGCGAGGCCGCACTCGCCGACAGCCACGCGCCGTGGTTACGCTCTGCGCCCGAGGGATCGGGTTGGCTGACGGAGATACACTCGTCGAACAGGCGCAGCGCGCGCGGGGCGTCCCCGCGCAGTGCCTCGAAGTAGCCCTGCGCCAGGAGGTGGTGCGGGCTCCAGCCCGGATACTCCAGCACGAGCCGACCGATGCGTTCCGCAGTCTGCTTCACGCCGGCCAAATCGCGCGCCAGCCAGTGCGCGTGCAGCTCGATCCGCAACGGTCCTTCGAAGATCTGGCGCGAGCTGGCCTGCAGCGACATCAACTCTGCTTGCTCGCGCGCGCGCTCGGCGCCCGCCCAGTCGCCGTGCTGCAGACAGAGGATGCGGCGCACGCGCATGGCGTTGACGCGCTGCAGCGGTTCGCGGTCGAGCCGCTCGATCCAGTGCGTCGCCTCGGCCGCGAGACCCAGCGTTGCGGTGCACTGACCGAGCCCATAGGCGACCGCGGCGCGGATCGGCGCGAGCCGGGGGTCGTCAGTCATGGCTTCGAGCCGCTCGAAGACGCGCTGCCAGCACGCGCAGGCTCGTTCCAGTCGAGCGCGGTACACGCTGTCGCAGGTGGCCTCGACGTTCTCCCGGATGGCCAGGAGCAACGGAGACGATGCCACGAACGGCTCGAGCAGCGGCAGCAAGCCGCTGAGCAGCTCGATGTCCGTGGTGCGCGCCCCGATCGCGATCGACGTGCCCACGTACAACGCGAGCAAGCGCAACGCCTCGTCGACGCGGAACACGCGCTCGTCGGCCGGCGTGGCGGGGTTGGCATCCGCCTGCAGCTGATGGCGGAACACCGGGCCGACGCGCCAGTACAGATCGGCGTGCCCCAACAGGCTCAGCGTGGTCATCTGTCGCATCAGCTCGAAGCGCTCGCGCTTCGGCCGCTCGAGCTCGAGGCTCACCTGCAGCGCGCGTTCGAGCATGCTGCGAACGCTCTTGTGATCCAGCTCGGACAGATGGGTCAGCGGAGTCTCCGAGGCGCCGGCCAACAGCGCGAGCGCCGGCACCTGCTGGCCTGCATGCAAGTGGTGATAGGCGACCACGTACGCGTGGCGTTGCTGCTGCTCGGCCAGCTGGGCGAGCGCTGCGTGGCGCTGCGCGAGCGCTAGCGGCTCGACCTGGGCTTGCAGTGCCGCAGCGTAGCCGCGTTGCGACAGCACGTAGTGCACGCCATCGCTGCGCACGACCTCGTGGGCGATCAGCTCGGTGAGCGCGTCGTCCAGCGCGCGCTCGTCCGCGTCCGGCACGAGCACGCGATAGTCGGCGCGGCGCAGCGACACCAGCGACAGCGCCTGAAGCTCGGCGAGCGTGCGCGCCAGCGTGCCGAGCCGCGACAGACGCGCACCGAACAGCGCGTCGACGTCGATCGCGAGCGCTTCCGCGGGCAGGTCGTCGGGCAGGGACCAGGCGCCGGCCGCGTAGACGATGTGCCCCTGATCGACCAGGTGCTGCGCCAGGGCGAGCGACCGGCGCGGGTTACCCGCGGAGAGCGCGTAGATGCGTTCGCCCACCAGTGCGAGGTTGGGCACGGAGCCGAAGACCGACGCGAACATGGCATCGGACTCGGTGCGCGAGAGCGGCTGCACCGAGCAGCGCATGCTGTGACGCTGCAGCACACCGAGCGCCGCGTGACCGTCGTGCGAAGCTGCGCTGTCCACGCTCATCAGCAGGAGCAGCTTCGCGCGAGACGCCGCGTGCGCGAGCCCGGCCAGCCAGGCGAGCGACGGTTGATCGAGGCTCTGCAGATCATCGATCGCGATCACGATCGGCTGCCTCGCGCACAGTGCGAGGAACCATCGTATCAACGCCTCGGGATCGCTGGGCGGCGGCGCGTCGCGCGCCAGCTCGGGCAGCGTGGCCAGCGCCTCCTGCGTCAAGCGCTCGGCACCCGCGAACGCTGCGCCGCCATCGCTCGCGTCCAGACCGAGCACGCACGCGCCGGAGGTCTTGGCCTCGAGCGTGCAGAGCTCGAGCAGCCGCGAGCGGCCGACTCCCGGGTCGCCATCGATCCACAGCGCGCTACCGGCGCCGAGCAGCGCGCGCTGCAGGTGGTTGCGGACCGTGCGCAAAATATTGTCGCGACCGACCACGTGCGGCGCCGACAAATAACCCTGGGCCACGCTCGCCGCCTCGTTCACGTGCAGACCGGCGAGCGCCGCCAGGCGCTGCATGACCTCGAACGCGCTGCGAGGCCGGTGGGCGGGTTCGATGCTGATCAGCGACAACACCAGCGCATCGAGCCCGGCGGGGATCTCGGGCACATGGTGCGAAGGCGGCAGCGGAGGCACCGCCCAGGCCGCGGGCATGCTCGCCAGATCGAGCGCAGCGAACGGCACGCGCCCGGTCAGCGTGAAGTAGAGCGTGGCGCCGAGCGAAAACAGATCGGTACACGCGTCGAGCACGCCGCGCTGCCGCACCTCCGGCGCAACGTACGCCGGGGTACCGATCGCGTTCGCGCCGATGCCCATCGGCACCATCGCCCCGAAGTCGATCAACTTGGCACGGCCATCGCGAGTGCATCGAATGTTGCTCGGCGTCACGTCGCGATGCACGAAGCGTCGAGAGTGCAAGAGCGCGAGCGACGAAGCGATGTCGTAGATCAGCTCGCACGCGCGGCGGGCAGGCAAAGGCGCGGACGCGCGCAGATCGCCGCCATCGAGCAACTCCATCGTATAGTACGGCAAGCCATCGCTGACGCCGTAGTCGTAGACCTCGATCACGCGAGGGTGGCGCAGCTGAGCGAGCGCGTAGAACTCGTATTCGAGGCGCTTGGTGAGCTCGGGGATGCGAGTGGCGTGGAGATCGTGTCGCAGACGCTTCAGCGCCAGCTCACGCTCGCTCGAGATCTCGCGCACGTGGTAGACGTGCGCACTACCCCCGCGGCCGAGCTGCTGCAACACTTTATAGCGGCTACCGATGATCGCGGGGGTCGGGTCCATGTCAGAGCGACCCGAGGAGCTCGGGGAAGTGGGCTTGGGCGTTGCGGCGCGCGTCGCGGCAGTCGTAGCGCTGCTCGAGCTTGTCGAAGGCGGCACGGGTCATTTCTTCGCCTTGTTCGCCGCCGGTGATGAGCCCGATGGCTGCGCGATCGCGGAGGACTTCGGGTTCGTAGCCAAGCCCCGAGTACGCGGACGCGCTCTCCTCCAGCAGCGCAAGTGCGCGCGCACGATCGTCTTGGACGTACGCGATGCGCGCGAGCAGTCGGATACGTTGATGCGCCTCGAACGCGCGCGTGCTCTTCTTCGCCTCCTGCAGTAGCGCCGGGTCTTTGCTCGAACGAACGTACTCGTTGAGGAACAATCGGGCTCGCGCTCCGTAGGCCAGAAGCCTCAGCGTCCAGATGCGCCGAAGTGGCGAGCGCTCGAACGCACCCCAGAATGCCGTCAGGCATTCGAAGCCGCGCGCATGTTGACCCGTGGAGCAGGCGGCATAGAGTACCGCAGTCATGTGCAGGATGTGCAACACGGTGAATCGCTGCGTCGGGAGCAACGATCGCTCTTGGTCGAGACGCACTACTGACAGCTCGGGCTGACCCGCGATCTCGTCGCTCAGAAACTGATTGAGCGTCATTGCCAGCATCGTGTGGACGTTCTCGGTAGCACGCGCCTCGCGACGCACCCCTTGGAGTTCCTCGCGAAAGCGGCGCCAGTCGAGCTGCGAGAGCGCGCCGAGGCGAAACGCGTGGATTGCGAACCTGTAGAAGTACCCGGAGTCTCCCATGTCGTGCAATTGCTCGCGAAACCCACGGTCGGCATCATCCGCCGGCTCCAGCACATCCAACAAGCGCCCC